>NZ_JBVFXI010000020.1:0-8070 GCF_055524595.1 Oceanobacillus sp. B139/18
CAGGAGTCACGGGTTTAGCCTGCCAACCACTTAGGAGTCTGCGTGGTTGGCCTGCGCTCTGATAGGATTCTACAGCGAATGAAAGAAATAACATTTTAATGAGCTGGACGAAACAGCAGCTTTTGCCTGAACAACCCAATCATAACAGCATGAAATGACGAAGGAGGAATAAAAAATGGGGAATAAAACCAATATTGGAGATGATTATTCACTATCCAGAGTACCCAGATCGGCAAGGCAGTCTCTTTGGAGTATTACGATTATTAGAGTAGGAGCATTAGCAACCATTTCCCAATTTATTTTAGGTGCATCGCTGGGTTATGGAATGACATTCTGGCAAGCTTTTTGGGCAACGATGCTGGGAAGTGTTATTTTACAGGTTATCAGCTTTCTTTTAGGGTATGCAGGTGCTAAAGAAGGTCTCTCCACCAGTTTGCTTTCAAGATGGACAGGGTTCGGCAGATACGGATCGAGCATTATCGGAGGCGTCATTGCTATTTCCTGTATCGGGTGGTTTGGGGTTCAAAACTCTGTGTTTGCCGATGGTCTGGTACAGGCTACCGGAGGAGCACTTCCGCATGCAGCTGCTGCTACGATTACAGGATTAGGAGTTACTGTACTCGTTATCTTCGGTTTTAAATTATTGAGTATCACAGCTACAATTACCGTACCATTATTTCTATTAGCAATGGCTGTCGGTGTTTATTATGTATTTAGTGAGCATTCTATCAATGGATTATTCTCTGCAGCTCCGGCTGGTGATCCTTTAACAATGGGGGCAGCTGCTACAATGGTTGCAGGCGGATTTATCATTGGAGCTGTTATTACACCAGATTTCACCCGATTTGCTAAAAGTGGTAAAGATGTATTCTGGATGGCTACCATCGGGGTACTGATTGGGGAAGTTGGAATCAATATGATAGCTGTATTGATGGCACTTGCTGCCCGGACGAATGATGTAGTGAGTATTATGGTACAAGCATCCGGCTGGCTTGGAGCATTTGCTGTTGTTTTATCTACAGTTAAAATTAATAATTTGAATCTGTATTCTTCGTCTCTCGGCTTTACAAATATTTTTGATTCCGTATTTAAAATAAAGCTTAACCGTGCAAAGGTTACATTAGTGATTGGTATTATTGGAACGGTGCTTTCCGTGCTTGGAATGCTGGATTATTTTGTTGATTTCTTAGTATTCCTCGGCGTACTTGTTCCGCCAATTGCGGGAATTATGGTGGTAGAGTACTTTATTTTAAAAACACACCGTAAAAGTTTGGATGAATCCAGAGAACAAGGGACGCTGCCCACAGATGTTGAAAAAATGCATCCTGTTACACTGATTGCCTGGGCAGCAGGTTTTGCTGCAGGGTATATCCTCACAATTGGTATTCCATCCATTAACTCGCTATTGATTAGCGGAATCGTTTATTATATCGGGTCCCTTATCTTTAGAAAAAAGAAATAATACAAATCAAATCTTATATTCTGGAAACATGGAGGCTTAAAAAAATGAGAAAAATAGGCAAACAAGAAATTGAAGATATCGCTGTTGGTGCAGCACTGCTTGGAACAGGCGGAGGCGGAGATCCATATATCGGAAAGCTGATGGCGCTGCAGGCAATCGAAGAAAATGGACCAGTAACTTTATTGGAAATAGATGAAGTTCCAGAGGATGCTTTGGTTGTTCCCTCTTCCATGATGGGGGCTCCCACGGTCATGCTTGAAAAAGTTCCCAGTGGAGAAGAAGCGATGGAGGTTTTTGGGAAACTGGAAGAATTTCTTGGGGAAGACATCTATGCAACTTTTCCGATTGAAGCGGGAGGAGTAAACTCCATGCTGCCTTTTGCGCTCGCTGCAAGACGGGGATTGCCTGTTATTGATGCAGATGGAATGGGAAGAGCATTTCCTGAACTGCAGATGGTTACATTCTATTTAGATGGTATCCAGGCTACTCCGGCAGTAATCGGCGATGAAAAAGGGAATACAGCGCTGTTATCCACGATTGATAACGTCTGGACAGAACGCATTGCCCGCGCCTCTGCCATTCAAATGGGCGGCTCTGTAATGAATGCCATGTATTCCATGCGAGGTAAAAATCTAAAAGATAGCGGAATTGCCGGTATTTTAAAGTTGGAAGAGGAAATTGGAAAAACCATTCGCCTTGCTAAAGCAAATAATGTCAATGCGATTCAGGAAGTTTTGAAAACAGTGGGCGGGTTTGAATTATTCCGTGGAAAAGTAACAGATATCGATCGGAAAACAGAAACTGGTTTTGCGAGAGGTACAGCATCCTTTGAAGGAATCGGTGACTATAAAGAAGAAACGCTTCAGCTTCGTTTTCAAAATGAGCATCTTCTTGCTCAAACAGATCGGCGATTGCTTTGTGTGACACCGGATTTAATTGCCGTACTGGATGCAGAAACAGGTTTGCCAATTACTACAGAAGGAATCCGTTATGGTTCCAGATGTGTCGTTATTGGTATACCATGCCATGAAAAATGGAGAACGGAAAAAGGGATTGCAACAGTCGGACCCAAATATTTTGGCTACGATGTCGAATATACGCCGGTGGAAGAATTAGTTCGTAAAGGAGAGACGGAATAATGAGTACGTATCGTATTGGAATTGACGTAGGTGGAACACATACGGATGCTGTTTTGCTGGATCAGGATAATCAAGTGATTTCCGAAACAAAATCATCCACAACAGAGGACGTAGAAACTGGAATTTATACAGCGATGCATGAAGTGATTACAAAAGCAAATGTGTCTCCTGAACATATCCGTTATGCCATGCTTGGGACAACGCATTGTACAAACGCTATTGTAGAGCGGAAAGGGTTAAACAACATTGCTGCTGTTCGTATTGGTGCCCCGGCTACATTGGCAGTGAAACCGCTGGTAGGCGTGCCGGATGACCTTCGTGCGGCGCTTGGAAAGCATGTTTACCTTGTACGTGGCGGACATGAATTTGATGGCAGGGAAATCGTTGATTTAGATGAAGCACATTTATACAAAATTGCCAATGAAGTAAAAGGAGAGGTAGATTCTATTGCAATCACTTCTGTTTTTTCTCCTGTATCTACCGACCATGAGGAGAGAGCAAAGAAAATATTTCAAGAAGTATTAGGAGAAGACGTGGCCATTTCATTATCTGCTGAAATTGGTTCTGTCGGTCTGCTGGAACGTGAAAATGCAACAATCTTGAATGCTTCCGTAATCCGTGTAGCGAAAACAGCTGCAGACGGGTTCATCAATGCGTTAAAAAGTGAAAATATTGATGCAAAAGTATTTTTTGGACAAAATGACGGAACATTAATGTCTGTTGATTACGCGGTTCGTTACCCGATATTTACAGTTGCCTGTGGTCCGACAAACTCTTTACGCGGCGCTTCCTATTTAGGGAACCTGTCTGATGCTATTGTTGTAGATGTTGGCGGTACAACCTCAGACGTTGGTGTGTTAATTCATTCTTTTCCGCGGGAATCTTCTCTGGAAGTAGAAATTGGAGGAGCAAGAACGAATTTCCGTATGCCTGACTTAATTTCTATCGGACTCGGCGGAGGAACAATTATCCATGCAGAAGAAAACGAAGCATTTTCAATTGGTCCGGACAGCGTCGGGTACCGTTTGCCTGAGAAAGCAATGATTTTCGGCGGTGATACACTGACAACAACAGATGTAGCAGTAGCGCTTGGTAAAGTTGATTTAGGTGATGCATCCAAAGTGGCTCATCTGGATAAGTCATGGCTGAATAAAGTTTATGAGAAGATGGTGGAGCTTGTAGAAGAGGCTATTGACAAAATGAAGACAACCGCGGATCCCATTCCTGTTATTCTTGTCGGCGGCGGGAGTATTTTATTACCAACTGAATTAAAAGGGGCTTCACGCGTCCTCCGACCAGAACACTCCGGTGTTGCTAATGCCATTGGTTCAGCGATTTCTCAGGTCAGCGGACAAGTAGAAAGAATCTACTTATTAGATGAGGTAGGACGGGAGCATGCACTGGAATCGGCAAAATCGGAGGCAAAAGCAACAGCAGTAAATGCAGGTGCAGATCCGGAGACTCTTGTGATTGTTGATGTAGAGGACGTTCCTTTAGCTTATCTCCCGGGAAATGCCACACGGGTTAGAGTGAAAGCAGCCGGAGAACTGCAGCGGAACGCATAGCCTAAAAAAATACAAAGAATTGTTCAGGCAAAGTTGACATAGGAAATATCATGTCAACTTTGCCTTTTTAATTACTCCACTTTCACATTTTAAAGTAGTTTGTCCTCTGGATATTTTGGTGAAGCGACTTAAAAAAATAAAAAAATCTTATTTTCATACAGTTAATTACCGGGTTTTGTGGTAAAATAGTATACTAGTAGCATTTTGTCTTAGGACGGTGCAAGATAGTAACGCTAGGAGGATTTAGATTCATGTTTTCCAGAGATATTGGGATTGATCTTGGTACCGCAAATGTGTTGATACATGTAAAAGGAAAAGGAATAGTTTTAAATGAACCATCTGTCGTTGCCATGGATCGAAATACGAACCGTGTGCTTGAAGTTGGAGAAGAAGCCCGCCGTATGGTTGGACGTACACCGGGTAATATAGAGGCGCTGCGCCCGTTAAAGGACGGCGTTATTGCTGATTTTGATGTCACAGAAGCCATGTTAAGATATTTTATAAATAAAATTAATGTCAAAGGTGTTTTGTCAAAGCCGAGAATGCTTATTTGCTGCCCGACAAACATAACGAAAGTGGAACAAAAAGCCATTAAAGAAGCAGCAGAGAAGTCAGGCGGAAAGCGCATATACTTAGAAGAAGAGCCTAAAGTAGCTGCGATTGGCGCTGGAATGGATATTTATCAGCCAAGCGGAAACATGGTAGTAGATATCGGCGGCGGAACAACCGATGTAGCCGTGTTGTCCATGGGCGGCATTGTTACTTCGCAATCCGTTAAAATGGCTGGAGATAAGTTTGACTGGGATATTCTGCAATATATTAAAAAGGAATACAAACTGCTTATTGGTGAACGTACTGCAGAAGATATTAAAATCAATGTCGCTACGGTGTTCCCTGGATCACGTAAAGAATCCATGGATATCAGAGGCCGGGATATGGTATCTGGCTTACCGAGAACGATAACGATTGAATCAGAGGAAATTTCACAGGCGTTGATGGAATCTGTAGCACTTATTGTTCAGGCAGCTAAAGCAGTTCTGGAACAGACACCTCCCGAATTATCCGCAGATATCATTGACCGGGGCGTTATCCTGACTGGAGGCGGCGCACTGCTTCATGGAATTGACCAATTATTGGCGGAAGAATTAAAGGTTCCTATCTTTGTTGCAGAGGATCCGATGGATTGTGTTGCAAAGGGAACGGGAATCATGCTTGAAAATATTGATAAGCTTGAAAAAAGAAGTGTAAACTAATCATTAATAGAAGCTGGCAGAATGTGTTGCTTATTTTATTACCCTGCCAGCTCTAATCTTTTACATACAGAGGAGGAAGCTTTGTGTTAAGAGGTTTATATGGAGCGGCAAGTGGTATGATAACGCAGCAGCGGCAGCAGGAAGCATTGTCTAATAATATTGCCAATGCAAATACGCCAGGATACAAAGCCGATCAAACGGCAATTCGTGCTTTTCCGGAATTATTGATACAGCAAAGCGGCGGGAACACCATCCCGACCACGCAAGGAGGTTTCAATATTCCTTTATCCCGTCAATTGGGCGGTATGAATACAGGCGTATATGTTCAAGAAACGATTCCTCATTTTGCGCAAGGGGATATCAACGAATCGGGACTGCCGACAGATGTTGCGATCGAGCAGGGAAATGTTCCAGATGAAAATGGGGCTATCTTCTTTGCCGTTCAAAATGAAGATGGAGATGTACGTTATACGCGAAATGGTAATTTTACGATTGACGCAGAAGGTTTCCTTGTGACGAATCAGGGATACTATGTTTTAGATGAAGACGGGAATAATATTCAGACAGACGGAACGATAGAGACTATTACCCCAGAGGGCGTTATTCCGACAACTGGCGGCGATGTGACAATTGGTATGCAGTATGCAGCGGATGCAAACACACTGACGAAAGAAGGAAATGATCTTTTTGAAGGGGATGCAGAGGCTGTACCGGCAGATGCAGCGTATGTATTGCACCAGGGGGCATTAGAACAATCGAATGTCAATACCGAACAAGCCATGACGGATATGATGAATGCTTATCGGTTATTTGAGAGTAATCAGCGCGTTTTACGGGTATATGATGAGAGTCTCGGAAAAGCTGTTACAGAAGTTGGCCGATTAGGATAGGGGGAAATTGAACATGTCACGTATTATGAATCAATCAGCAGTAACCATGAACCAAATCCAGCACAAGCTTGATGTTATTGGCAATAATATTTCCAATAGCAACACAACTGGATATAAAAACAGACAAGTTGAATTTTCTTCCTTACTAAGCCAGCAAATTGATAATTTGAATGCTCCTGAAAATGCAGAAGGCAGACTGACTCCCGATGGAATACGTGTGGGAGCAGGGGCGGGGTTAGGTGCTATTAACCTGAACCAGTTGCAGGGAAGCATGATAGAGACAGACCGCAGCTTAGATGCTGCATTAACGGAAGAGAATATGTTTTTTCAAGTGAACCGCGTAGAAAATGGGCAGCAGGATACAGTCTATACGAGAGACGGTTCCTTTTTCCTTTCTCCAGTTGAAGGAGGGGGCGTTGCCTTGACAACTTCCGATGGTCACCCTATTATCGGGACAGAGGGACCGATTGAAATCCAAGACGGGTTTGATGCCATTGAATTAAATGATCAAGGTCAATTGGTGGTCACCAGAGACGGTGAACAGGCGGCAGAAGCTGAATTGGCTGTTGTGGAAGCTGTACGTCCCAGCGCTTTGGAAGCAGAAGGAGATAATTTCTTTACTGTTTCAGGAGCAGCGGATATAGACGAAATCATACAAGCATATGCTGGTGAGGGCGCTGTAATCCATCCGCAGTCATTGGAGCAATCAAATGTGGACATGTCGCAGCAGATGACAGATATGATGGCAGCACAGCGGCTTTATCAATTTAATTCACGTTCCATCACCATGGGCGACCAAATGCTTGGGTTAGTGAATACCATTCGTTCCTGATTCAGGTTGAGACGATGGCAGTTACATACCGTTAGTGTTCAAGAAGGATGCGTTGTTTGATTGCTCTTTTTGAACATCCATTTGTAAGGAGTTACTGAAATGACGAATAATCCATCTTCACAGAATACCTCACAGGAAGCTGAGCAAGAGACAGCAGCTGGTGAGGAACAAGCAGTACAACAGGATATTTCTAGAAAAACAGATAAAAAAGAAAAACAGCAGCGTAAACGTGAGGAGAAACGCAGCAGACCGCGTTTGCGTATTTTTCCGATTTGGCTGCGTATCATTGTTATCACAATTTTTGCTGCAGCAGCCTTCATCATTGGCCTAATGATTGGTTTTGCTGTACTTGGCGACGGATCTCCATTAGATGTTCTGCGCCTAGAGACCTGGCAGCATATTATCGACATTGTAAATAAAACAGAGTAAAACATATTCGAGGATGGACGAATATGTTTTTGCTATAGTTTAAATAGGTACGTTAAGCAAAATATTACTAAAACTGAATTTGTGCACAGATAAGAAAAAACAAGAACACTACTTGCTCTTTAAATCATCGGTGTTCTTGCCAAGAAGATCTCCACTACGACGGTTTTCGATGGAGCGAGTAATGCCAGCATTGTTATCAGGTTAATGAATTTTTAAATGTGATATTTGATACAACTAGATAGCCATTTGTTTTCTTATAACATTGACGAAATGATGATTGAGAACAGAGACTAGCGAATGCTTTTTGATGGGACGAGTAATCGCAATGGTTTTCGGTGGGGCGAGTAACCGCAGTCCCAGTCCCAGAAGAAAAACATGGAGACTCCTGGTCGGCTAAGAACGGTCACGTCCTGTGACCAACGACCGACACTAGGACGTCCTGTCCGTCGTGGGAAAGCGCGGAGGGAAGACCCCGCAGAAAAAAAGCGAACTTCTTTTTT
>NZ_JBVFXI010000021.1:0-3763 GCF_055524595.1 Oceanobacillus sp. B139/18
TTGACCTGGATTCTTCCTGTACATGCAGAGAGGGTGTTTCTGATGAGGAGTATACTTTTCGGAGACATATTTGGGGCATAAAAAACACATCCTTTTATTTTGATAAGGTGAGTTTCTGAGATGGCTATCTAAACAAATCATACAGAACAAATGTTCCTAAACCAAGTTGTTTTTTATGCTATTTTCTTATCTTTGTGCGGTAACCATTCTCTCCTGCTTCTTTCTCTCTCCTTCTAGTTTCGAATCAGCAGCTGCTGTGCTGGTCCAAAATATACTTACAAAAATTTCATGCTTTATTATTAAAAAAACACTTGCATTTTACCAAAAAAATCATACAATAAAATTATCAAAAATGAATTTGAAAAGAGCTGATGAACAGCCTATTCGGCTGTATTGATAGAAGATCAATTAAATAGGGAAGGCAAATGGTGCGCCACCGGGGTTTCCTGGTTCTAGCGGGTTCGATTCCCGCCCCGAATTTTTGTTTCCAAGCTACTTTAAAAATAAAAATTCGAGGGCGGGTGACTCACTAGCTGCGGCTTTTTTGCTAATGAATGTACCCGCCTGGAAAAAGGAGGGTATTTTTATGCTTAAAATACGTGATTTAATGGAAGTGCCAGCTTTATATGAATTGATGACAGCCCCCGAGGTATACCCATTTGTCAGGCAAAAAGCTGCAACCGTGGATGAATTTTACTTTTCAACCAAGCAGACAATAGAAGCGGAAGACCGTGGAGAATTAATTTCCAGAACGATTTTAGATGAATATCAGCAGCCAATTGGTACGATTAATCTTTTTGATATAGAGGATAATTATGGATTTTTAGCTACTTGGATCGGTAAGCCGTATTTTGGTAAAGGCTATAATCGCCAAGCAAAAGATGCCTTCTTTCATGAACTTTTTACTACTAAAGGCATTGATGGTATCTTTATGAAAGTGCAAAAAAGTAACAAACGTTCCTTAAAAGCTGTTTTAAAGCTTCCTTACGTTACTTTTGCAAATGAGTTATACGACTCTATGTATAAACGCATTAATGCACATTCTAATGAAGCAATATATGATTTATTTGTGATTACAAAAAAGCATTACTTGTCCTATCAGCAATTTCACTCAGAAGCTGCTGTCAACTCTGATGAGGAAGTATCCTAAATAAAATAGCCTTAAGAAATAACAGCTTCTGATGATTTCTTAAGGCTATTCGTTTGGGATTTCCATCGAAATTCTTTAATCTTCCCCAATTTTCTTATCCTGTTTTTTCGGCAGCCTTCCCGCTCGTTTAGCAGATTCTCTCAGCAAAAATTCAACGTGGCTATTGACACTGCGAAACTCATCCTTTGCCCAGCGCTGCAATATGTCATAAAGCTCCGGATCGATACGTAATGGAAAGTTTTTTTTCTTCGCCATAGTAACCCCTGCTTATTGGTAAAGCGATCCTGTATTGATTACCGGCTGTGTTCCTTGATCGGAGACAATGGCAACAAGCAGGTTATTAATCATCGCCACTCTGCGTTCATCATCTAAATCCACTACATTATCTGCTTCCAAGCGGGAAATAGCATCCTGAGCCATTCCGACAGCACCCTGAACAATTTGCTCCCGGGCTGAGATAATTGCACTTGCCTGCTGACGCTGCAGCATCGCCTGAGCGATTTCTGTAGAATATGCTAAGTGTGTTAACCTCGCTTCAATCACTTCTACTCCGGCAACCTGCAGACGATCTTGAAGCTCTGTTGTTAATTGGTTTGATACTTCATCTGCATTTCCACGTAAGGTTAATTCTTCATTGGTGAAAGAATCATATGGATACGTTGTTGCCACAGCGCGAATAGCTGTTTCACTTTGAATCTCCACAAAATCTTCATATTGATCTACGTCAAAAACGGCTTTGGCTGCATCTACCACTTTGAAAACAACCACTGCAGCAATTTCAATTGGATTTCCGTTTACATCATTTACTTTCAATCGATTACTGTTAAAGTTACGAACTCTCAAGGAGATTGTTCTGCGCACAGAAAATGGCACAGTTATCAAAATTCCTTCACGCCGTACCGTTCCCATATACTTACCTAAGAAAATAACGACAATCGATTGATTAGGCTGCACGATGGTTATCCCGCTAATTAGAATACCTGCAATTAAAACAAGCACAACCCCTAAAACAACATACGATTGAACAATACTGAATACCCCTAATGCAAGTAAAACAACAATCAGACCGATTCCAATTGCGCCATTAATGCTCCAAGCTTTACGTTCCTGCATGAAATCCGCTCCTTCATATCTTTATTATACTATAATGATATCATTTTTGTATTAAATTGTAAAAGATATGATGTTTACCCTGCCTGTTCCTCCACAAATTTTTGGATTGGATTCATTCTCGGATTTACAATTAACGTCTCCCCATCCGTTTCAACTGTAATACTGTCTAAAGCAGCAGTAGAATAAATCAGCGCATTAATTTCGTATAGATGTTCAATCACCCGAGGAACAGGATGACCGTAGTTATTATCTTTGCTGTAGGTTAAAATAGCAATTTCAGGGTCTACCGCTTCTAAAAAAGACATACCCGTACTTGTATTCGAACCGTGATGCCCGATTTTAATCAATTCCGCGTCGACATCATGTTTTTTTTGTATTTCTTTTTCTTCTTTTTTACCGACATCGCCCATAAAAAGCATATCTGTTTCTTCATAATTAAGCTTTAAAACTAACGAGGATGCATTAGGAGAAGTCAAAGACTGCGCTGCATTCCAAATATCCAGTGAAATCATTGGATCAATCTCAATCGGAGTATCTTTTTCAGCAATCGTCAGCGGTATTTGTAAATCACGAATCCGGTTCATGTACGCTGCAAATGTTTTTGTCGGGTGAAGCTTGCCGATATCAAGCACACCGCCTACATCTATCTCATCCAGGACCTTTACTAAACCGCCAATATGATCGACATCTGGGTGGGTAGCAATCATTAAATCAATTTCATTAATCCGCCGTTCCTTAATATAGTTAACCAGAGCATCGCCAGCCTCCGGAGGTCCGCCATCAATTAAAATAGTCCGGTCTAAAGGCGTCTCGATTAAAATACTGTCTCCTTGACCAACATTAATAAAATGCACCTTCATTACAGGCATTTCCTGTTCTGCATGGGCGGTTGAAGGGATATGAAATTGTATTGTTATCAGTATTAGTAAGAGGATGAAAACGCTTTTTCGCATATTTTAAATACCTTCCCTTCTTTTTCATTAGTGTGAGCAAAAAGAAAGCTCGATATGACGACAGGTGATTGGTAATTGTTGAAAGGAATTTCTGCCATTGTTTTATGCAGGCGATATGTAAGTAAGATGTCACATTTAATTTTTTCTTTTTAAAACAGAAAAAGAGGTTATTACCTTTAATTGGCAATAACCTCTTTTTTAATTAAATCCGTTCTATCTAGTGAGAGGAGCGATTACGAACTCGGTATACAATCATTAGAATTGCACCGGCTGCCAGTAATCCTAAGCTGATAAGCAATAAGTTGAACATGGATGTTGCTGTACCTGGCAATGCTTCTCCATCATCACCTTTATCGGTCTCAGCACCTTCTCCAACTTTAGGGTCTCCCGATTGTTCAACGGAATCTCCATCTGTTTTGCCTTTTCCATCAGCGGTTGATTCACCAGAATCTGTTGCTTCTTCCCCTGATTCTTCTGGGTTTTCAGGATCTGTCGACTCTTCTCCTGGAGTCTCAGGATCTGTCGACTCTTCTCCCGGCTCTCCTGG
>NZ_JBVFXI010000022.1:0-3513 GCF_055524595.1 Oceanobacillus sp. B139/18
ATAAATCACCTTTCCTCTCAAAATTTTTTAAAAATCTATTCTATTTAAACTTCCGAAGTACAAATATTTCTGAAAATAAAGGATGCGGAAGTTGAGAATACAATTAATCAATTATTTATTCGGGATTGAGTATATCTGGTAACCAAGTGGCTAGAACTGGAAATAATATTAATAATATAATTGCTACAAGTTGTAATCCGATAAACGGTAAAGTAGCCATGTATATTTTCCCAATTTTCACTTTCTCACCTACAGCACTCTTCAAATAAAATATAGCAAATCCAAAAGGCGGTGTTAAAAATGCCATTTGTAAAATAACCATGAAAAGCACTGCCCACCATAATGGATCAAATCCCGCTTCGACTACTACTGGAGTAATAATTGGAGCGGCCAGCATAATCAAAGCCATTGTTTCTAAAAACATTCCCAAAATAAAGATAAAGAGGATTGCAAAAAATAACACACCCCATTTTCCTCCATAAACATTGGCTGCCAATTCAGACACCATTTGATTTCCTCCAATCCCAGAAAAAACAGTACTAAACGTTGCTGCCCCAATAAGTATCCAAGCAACCATTCCTGTCATTTTACTAGATTCAAAAATTGCGTCTTTTATCTTCCACCAGTTTAATCTTTTAGAAAATATACCAATTAAAATCGTACCTGCTACTCCAACAGAGGCACTTTCGGTAGGTGTAGCCACCCCCGTGAAAATAGAACCAAGAACAAGCAAGATTAAAATCATGGGTAGTATTAATGATTTTATAGAATTCAGCTTTTCTCTAAGTGAAACACGCTCTTCTTTAGCAAGAGCAGGTACACTAGATGGTTTTAAATAAGCAACGATAAATATATATATGATAAAAATTAAAATTAACAGTATTCCTGCCCCTAGACCCCCTGCAAATAGATTTGATATAGAAACTCCTGTAATTGCTCCATAAAGAACCATATTTAAATTTGGTGGAATAATTTGACCAAGTGTTCCTCCTCCCATAATAGTTCCTAAACTCAGATTTTCATTGTATTTATACCTCCTCATATGCGGTAGAGCAATAAGTCCTAAACCAATAACACCTGCTGCTACAACGCCTGAAATAGAGCCAATAATAGCACCCACTATGATAACTGTAATGGCTATTCCTCCCCTTAGACCGCCAGACCATTTATAAACTGCATCAAACAGTTCTGAGATAATATTTGATTTCTCCAAAAGGATTGACATAAGTATAAAGAGCGGAATAGCTATTAATGTATAGTTATTCATCACTCCCCATGCACCACTAGTAAGCAACGCTGCACTGTCATACCCCCACATTAATAGAGCATATAACACCCCTGTAAAAGCAAGAGAAAAAGCAATCGGCACACCTAAAAATAAGAAAAAAAGTAACAATATAAACATACCGATAGGCGCATAATCAAAGATTAGTTCCATAATCACTCCCTCCCTTCTCGAACCATAATTTATACAACTCAACCAATGACTGTAGCCATAATATGAGTGCACTAATTGGAATAAACCATTTAAACCACCAAATTGGAGGGTTAAAAGAAGTCTGGTGTGCAGAATATTCCACAATCCGAGTGGACTCTACCGCTAGCTCCACCCCTTTTATCAATAAAAGAAAGGAAGTTATTATAACTAAAATGTGTATAAAAGTAAGTAGAATCAATTTGGGTTTTCCTTTTATAAAAGTTAGTAATATATCTACTGTAATATGCCCCTTCGTTCTTAGTGTATCTGCGCCAGTAAGCAGTATCATGATTCCAAAAAGGAAAATAGTAACTTCAAATCCCCAATCTGGTGAGTTACCGAAAAACCTCCTCATAATTACCGTGTATAAAATAACAAGAGTCAAGGGAATGACCATATAACTTGCGATTTCCCCTGAAATCCTTGATAGGTTTTCTATTGCATTAACAACTCTCTTCATGGTGCACGCCCCCTATTCTTCGTACCCTAATTTCTCTGCATCCTCTAAGTAACCGAGTTCAGCTAATACTTGGGCATATTCTTCGACGTACTGTTTACTGAATTCACTTTCTTCCTTATAATCTAACAATAAATCAAATCCAATTTCTTTCATTTCTTCTAAATCTTCTTCTGGCAGTTCGATAAATTCAATATCTGGATTATCTCTCCACTCTTGTTCAGCAATTTGGCTTTCAACTCCATATGCAATAGCTGATTCATATCTAACCTTATCTCTTGCTACATATACAGCGGCTTTCAAATCTTCCGGTAATTCTTCCCAAGCTTTAGGATTGATAATAAGTTCCTTATCTGTACTTGGACCAACGTGAATTGCCGGCTCAATAATATATCTAGTAACCTCATCTAACCCCATTTCTCCATTAACTAGAAAATCATTAAATTCTGCAGCATCCACAGTACCTAACTGCAAACCTGTATAGATTTCTGAAGCGGAAAGAGAAATAGATGACGCTCCCAGTGCGCCATAAAACTGAGATGCGACTCCCGCCGCTCGGATATTCTTCCCTTTAAAATCTTCAATACCTTCTATAGGTACTCGTGAAATTAAAACTTCTTCTGGAGCATAATCAAAGGCACCTAAATTTTTTATTCCATGTTGTTCATACGCCTCATTAATGATAGGTTCTAACCTTTCCGTTCTATAAAAATGCTCTTCGAATCCTCTGATTGGATCTCCTGGAATAGTTCCTCCACCAAGTGTAAAAACCGGGTCTTTTCCAGACCAAAATCCAGTATAGAGTGCTCCCATTTCAACAACACCGTTTTTTACCATATCAAAGGAATCAGTAGTCGGAAAAAGAATATCAGATCCATAAGGTTCTATGACTAACTGACCATCTGTGATTTCTTTCACCGTTTCCACAAAAGGAATAATTGTTCCATCATATCTAGAAGTACCTTCAATTTGATGCGTAACCATTCTCCATTCATAGACTCTTTTTTCGCCCTCTGGAATAGTTTGAATTGGTGCACATGAACTCAACAAAAAGATTGTGGATATCATCATTCCAATAACCAACTTTTTCATGTATAATCCTCCTTTTCATTGGAATCGCTTACAATTCTGATTTTATTTAATTTTCCATCTTAATAAACAGGTTATTTCACTTCATGTGAAAAGTCAACATTTTTTTACACACAGCAAAAAGGATTAGTCTAAAAAGCTGACTAATCCTTTTTCTATAGGGTGCAATATTTAACCTAGCTTCGCCATAAGCCCCTTAAGCTTCTCTACTTCGTCTTCTTCAAGCCCCAGCCTCGGTTTTCTTGATGGTCCACCGTTTAATCCTTTTAAGTCCATGGCCTTTTTCACTATCTGAACATACTTACCGGAGTCCTCCAGAAATTCACATAGCGGCAATAAATCTTTATACAGCTCTTTAGCACCGGCATAATTTCCTTCCTTCACTAGTTCATACAGTCTCCCTGCGCTGTTCGGTGCAATATTTGCTGCCACAGAAATCCAACCCGTAGCTCCGAGGACAAATGACTCCAGCGCAAGATCATCTGCACCA
>NZ_JBVFXI010000023.1:0-1632 GCF_055524595.1 Oceanobacillus sp. B139/18
ACCTCGTTTTTCTTAAAAAATAAGTCAGAAGTTGACTTCTGAAAGCTAATGTTTCAAACACTTTTATGGAGAGTTTGATCTTGGCTCAGGACGAACGCTGGCGGCGTGCCTAATACATGCAAGTCGAGCGCGGGAAGCGAACGGAACTCTTCGGAGGGAAGTTCGTGGAACGAGCGGCGGACGGGTGAGTAACACGTAGGCAACCTGCCTGTAAGACTGGGATAACTCGCGGAAACGCGAGCTAATACCGGATAACACTTTCTATCACCTGATGGAAAGTTGAAAGGCGGCTTTTGCTGTCACTTACAGATGGGCCTGCGGCGCATTAGCTAGTTGGTGAGGTAACGGCTCACCAAGGCGACGATGCGTAGCCGACCTGAGAGGGTGATCGGCCACACTGGGACTGAGACACGGCCCAGACTCCTACGGGAGGCAGCAGTAGGGAATCTTCCGCAATGGACGAAAGTCTGACGGAGCAACGCCGCGTGAGTGATGAAGGTTTTCGGATCGTAAAACTCTGTTGTCAGGGAAGAACAAGTACGATAGTAACTGATCGTACCTTGACGGTACCTGACCAGAAAGCCACGGCTAACTACGTGCCAGCAGCCGCGGTAATACGTAGGTGGCAAGCGTTGTCCGGAATTATTGGGCGTAAAGCGCTCGCAGGCGGTTCTTTAAGTCTGATGTGAAATCTTGCGGCTCAACCGCAAACGTGCATTGGAAACTGGAGGACTTGAGTGCAGAAGAGGAGAGTGGAATTCCACGTGTAGCGGTGAAATGCGTAGAGATGTGGAGGAACACCAGTGGCGAAGGCGACTCTCTGGTCTGTAACTGACGCTGAGGAGCGAAAGCGTGGGGAGCGAACAGGATTAGATACCCTGGTAGTCCACGCCGTAAACGATGAGTGCTAGGTGTTAGGGGGTTTCCGCCCCTTAGTGCTGAAGTTAACGCATTAAGCACTCCGCCTGGGGAGTACGGCCGCAAGGCTGAAACTCAAAAGAATTGACGGGGACCCGCACAAGCGGTGGAGCATGTGGTTTAATTCGAAGCAACGCGAAGAACCTTACCAGGTCTTGACATCCTTTGACCGCTCTAGAGATAGAGTTTTCCCTTCGGGGACAAAGTGACAGGTGGTGCATGGTTGTCGTCAGCTCGTGTCGTGAGATGTTGGGTTAAGTCCCGCAACGAGCGCAACCCTTAATCTTAGTTGCCAGCATTTAGTTGGGCACTCTAAGGTGACTGCCGGTGACAAACCGGAGGAAGGTGGGGATGACGTCAAATCATCATGCCCCTTATGACCTGGGCTACACACGTGCTACAATGGACGGAACAAAGGGAAGCGAACCCGCGAGGTCCAGCAAATCCCATAAAACCGTTCTCAGTTCGGATTGCAGGCTGCAACTCGCCTGCATGAAGCCGGAATCGCTAGTAATCGCGGATCAGCATGCCGCGGTGAATACGTTCCCGGGTCTTGTACACACCGCCCGTCACACCACGAGAGTTCGTAACACCCGAAGTCGGTGAGGTAACCTTTTGGAGCCAGCCGCCGAAGGTGGGACGAATGATTGGGGTGAAGTCGTAACAAGGTAGCCGTATCGGAAGGTGCGGCTGGATCACCTCCTTTCTAAGGAT
>NZ_JBVFXI010000025.1:0-1182 GCF_055524595.1 Oceanobacillus sp. B139/18
TCTGACTTCCTCGCATGCTTGGACGCACATCCATCGGTGCGCACTCCTTATCCTCCTGCGTCCCCCCATTGCTCAAACAATCATGAGGTGGTACAGGAATATCAACCTGTTGTCCATCGCCTACGCCTGTCGGCCTCGGCTTAGGTCCCGACTAACCCTGAGAGGACGAGCCTTCCTCAGGAAACCTTAGGCATTCGGTGAAAGAGATTCTCACTCTTTTTTCGCTACTCATACCGGCATTCTCACTTCAAAGCGCTCCACCAGTCCTCACGGTCTGACTTCGCAGCACTTTGAACGCTCTCCTACCATTGTTCGTAAGAACAATCCGCAGCTTCGGTGATACGTTTAGCCCCGGTACATTTTCGGCGCAGCGTCACTCGACCAGTGAGCTATTACGCACTCTTTCAATGATGGCTGCTTCTAAGCCAACATCCTGGTTGTCTGTGCAACGCCACATCCTTTTCCACTTAACGTATACTTTGGGACCTTAGCTGGCGGTCTGGGCTGTTTCCCTTTCGACTATGAACCTTATCACCCATAGTCTGACTCCCAAGCGTAAGTAACTGGCATTCGGAGTTTGACTGAATTCGGTAACCCGGTAGGGGCCCCTAGTCCAATCAGTGCTCTACCTCCAGTACTCTCTATCTTGAGGCTAGCCCTAAAGCTATTTCGGAGAGAACCAGCTATCTCTGTGTTCGATTGGAATTTCACCGCTACCCACACCTCATCCCCGCATTTTTCAACATACGTGGGTTCGGGCCTCCAGTCAGTGTTACCTGACCTTCACCCTGGACATGGGTAGATCACACAGTTTCGGGTCTACGACCGCATACTCATTCGCCCTGTTCAGACTCGCTTTCGCTACGGCTCCGTGTCTTCCACTTAACCTTGCATACGATCGTAACTCGCCGGTCCATTCTACAAAAGGTACGCCGTCACCCATTAACGGGCTTCGACTACTTGTAGGCACACGGTTTCAGGTTCTATTTCACTCCCCTCCCGGGGTGCTTTTCACCTTTCCCTCACGGTACTGGTTCACTATCGGTCACTAGGGAGTATTTAGCCTTGGGAGATGGTCCTCCCGGATTCCGACGGAATTCCACGTGTTCCGCCGTACTCAGGATACACTCCGGAGGAAATTCCTTTTCGATTACAGGGCTGTTACCTTCTTTGGCTGACCTT
>NZ_JBVFXI010000026.1:0-1025 GCF_055524595.1 Oceanobacillus sp. B139/18
ACATGTAAACTTGACGCATTTTCTTCAAAATAGAAATCATCTAGCATGGTCCCATCCGGTTTCATCGCTTGCGCACGTACTCCCGCTTCCATCGGCTTGATATCCGCTGCTGTTAATGAAGGAATTAATTTTTGTGCTTCTTTGACAAATGCTTTTTTACTAAATGACCGATAATATTCACCGATAGCTTCCTTCATATTTTTTATGCCCATTCGATACAGCCCCGGAAAGGTTATGATTTGCGTTGTTTCTTTCAAGTTAAAACCAATTTTTTGATATGCTTCTTTTTTAAATCCCAACACGGCATTAGGCCCTACATCGACTCCGCCGCCAATCATATTTGTAAAATGGACACCCAGGAATGGCAAATCCGGATTAGGGACTGGATAAATCAACGTTTTTACATAATGTTCAATACGCTCATCTAATTCAAAATACTCGCCGCGAAATGGAATAATTTGAACATCTGTCTCGATACGCGCCATACGCGCCAGTTTATCACTATATAACCCGGCACAATTAATCAAATAATCCGCTTCATATGTCGTTTCATTCGTTACTACGGTTATTTTTTCTGTTTCCATTTGGATATCTTTCACTTCATTATGTAACCGCAGCATGCCGCCATTTTCTATAAACAGCTCGGCGTATTTCTCTGTAACCTTTTTAAAATCCACAATGCCGGTATTTTTAACGTGGATCCCGCCGACTGTATTTACAAATGGTTCAATCTCTTTTACTTCATCACGGCTTAAACGTTCGACATCTAATCCATTTTCGATTCCCCGCTCATATAGTTTATTCATATTCGCAAGCTGGGATTCACTTGTTGCTACAATTACTTTGCCACATTGGTTATACTCAATTTGATGCTTTTCACAGAACTCCACCATAGATTTCGATCCATTACGGGCAAATCTCGCTTTGTAGGAGCCCGGTTTATAATAAATTCCTGAATGAATCACACCGCTATTATGTCCTGTCTGATGCTTCGCTACCTCTGCTTCTTTATCTACGACTGCAAT
>NZ_JBVFXI010000027.1:0-543 GCF_055524595.1 Oceanobacillus sp. B139/18
TTTATCAATCCGGAGGATTAGCTCAGCTGGGAGAGCACCTGCCTTACAAGCAGGGGGTCGCAGGTTCGAGCCCTGCATCCTCCACCATTACGCCGGCCTAGCTCAACTGGTAGAGCAACTGACTTGTAATCAGTAGGTTGGGGGTTCAAGTCCTCTGGCCGGCACCATTTTCCTTTTTGCAGGAGCCATTAGCTCAGTCGGTAGAGCATCTGACTTTTAATCAGAGGGTCGAAGGTTCGAATCCTTCATGGCTCACCATTTGCGGGTGTGGCGGAATTGGCAGACGCGCTAGACTTAGGATCTAGTGCCTTCGGGCGTGGGGGTTCAAGTCCCTCCACCCGCACCACTATTTTTAATTTAAAAAGCAATATGCGGAAGTAGTTCAGTGGTAGAACACCACCTTGCCAAGGTGGGGGTCGCGGGTTCGAATCCCGTCTTCCGCTCCAAAATATTGCCGGGGTGGCGGAACTGGCAGACGCACAGGACTTAAAATCCTGCGGTAAGTGATTACCGTACCGGTTCGATTCCGGTCCTCGGCACCAT
>NZ_JBVFXI010000028.1:0-449 GCF_055524595.1 Oceanobacillus sp. B139/18
TTACATATTTTTTAAAATTAGTACTTGATTTTTTCTCAAAAACGATTATAATATTGATTGTTACTGATTTTTAAAACATTGTCTGGTGGCGAGAGCGAAGAGGTCACACCTGTTCCCATGCCGAACACAGAAGTTAAGTTCTTCAGCGCCAATGGTAGTTGGGGGCTTCCCCCTGCGAGAGTAGGGCGTTGCCAGGCAAGAGTATTCTCTTATGAAGTCCTTAAGGACAAGCGAATTACTTCTTTCTTTAATATTATGGAATTATTCCACAGTAGCTCAGTGGTAGAGCAATCGGCTGTTAACCGATCGGTCGTAGGTTCGAATCCTACCTGTGGAGCCATATGGAGAGCTGTCCGAGAGGCCGAAGGAGCACGATTGGAAATCGTGTAAGCCGCTATCGCGGCTTCGAGGGTTCGAATCCCTCGCTCTCCGCCATTTAAACTATTACA
>NZ_JBVFXI010000029.1:0-380 GCF_055524595.1 Oceanobacillus sp. B139/18
TTCACTTCTTTAAATTGTTCAAATGCCTCTTCTTCTGTCGGTGTCATGTAGTATGAGTTGATTAGTAACAGTCCATCTGCATGGTTTGCCTCGGCATGTTTTGCATATTCTAACACTTTGTCTGTGCGTTCATCGGCGATACCGACCAATAAATCTGTCTCTGTATCTTTTACTACTTCACCAGCAATTTTGACAATTTCCTTCTTTTCTGCTTCATCCAATGATGCAAATTCTCCTGTACTTCCAACTACCACTATTCCAGGGACTTTTTGATCCAAATAGTACTGGATATTTTCTTTTAACCCTTCATAGTTCACGCTGTAATCCTCATTCATTGGTGTAATTAATACTGGAAATGCTCCTTCAAATTGTTTTTTCAT
>NZ_JBVFXI010000003.1:0-499614 GCF_055524595.1 Oceanobacillus sp. B139/18
TGTCTTTCTTCTTTCGTACTGGTTGTTTTGTTCAGTTTTCAAAGAGCAATTTTGTTTGTTGCTGTTTCAAATCAGCAACTTTATTAATATATCAGATAACCAATGCTGCGTCAACAACTTTTTTATAAAATTATTTTTACAAAAGCGCTAACTCAACGCTGGAAATTTATTATAGCATTATCGACAAATTAAGTCAACACAAAACGAGAAAATTTCTTTTTATCTAATGAAGGGATTAAATAAAGCTGTATTATGTCCTTTTTTGTACTCCCTTCATTAAATTATAAATCTCGTATTGTCTGGTTACCTTACTCCTGCTCAGCATAAAAATCCCGCGGGAATTTATTTTCCCGCGGAATATCCTCTATAGAGTCTATAAATTCGTCACGCTTATGGAATTATTTAATAATAATTTCTCCATCCCACTCCAGCATTCCGCCGCTCATGTTTGATACATTAAACCCTTGCTCTTGTAAAAAAGCGGTTGCGTTATGGCTTCTTCTTCCAGACCGGCAAATCATAATATATTCCTTATCTTTATCTAATTTCTCATAAGCAGCCGGTATATCGCCTAAAGGAATATGCAAAGCATTTTCAATGATTCCTTGTGCTACTTCTTCATCTTCTCTGACATCGATCAACTGAATATTATCGTTTTCTCTGATAGTATCCACTTCTGCCGGTGTAAGCTCTTTTATATCTGCCATTTTCTCTCATCTCCTTCTGTTTTCCTTCTTTATTATATTAAATGCATTATGAATAGGATTCAAATCGTTTGATTAAACTAAGGCAAAACTTAATTATTTTATGAATAGAAGGTGTTATTGATGGCTTATATCAGTTTATTGTTTTTAGCTCTCTTTTTCGCTCCGGCAGAAGCAGCTTCGAATGATGCGATGCTAATCCAAACGTATGAAGAGGATGTTACAGGAGATGGAGAGAAAGAGCTGTTAGAGTTAAAAGGAAAATTATTTGCTGCAGATGGTGTTTATTATCAAGATATTTGGGTTGAAATTTCCAGCCCCTCTACTGATAAAACATGGCGGATAAACTATGGTGGAGGATACGATCCCGAATTACATTTTGCAGAATTAACTCACAACGGTGTCATGGATATTCTTTATCAGAGTCCTACCGGCGGAAGCGGCGGATTATATACTTCTCAGTTAAATCAATGGGAAAAAGATGATTTTATCGAGCTTCCACTGCCAGTAGAGCAGCCCGTGAAAGGGGAATTTATGGATGGTTTTCGAGTGTCCATTCAATTGCTTCCAGATGAAGACCCCATCATTTTAGATGTCTCGGGCCAAAAAGAAGAATATATCCGTTTAAAGCTATACGATGAGCAGGGTAAACTTCTGGAACCTACAACACTTATGATTGATCCTGTTGCATTTTTTGACATCATTGACTTAGACGATGAAGGTCAAAAAGGTCTTAAGAGCTTTCAGCAAATAAGTGGTGCTTATCATGCAGACGGAATTGGAACCGTGGAATCGATTTGGATGTATGATGAGGGGAAATGGATGCTGCTAGAAACAGACTTGCAAACAGATCTTCCGCGTTTGGATAATTCCTCCAGTTAGTATTTTTTATAAAGAAAACATAGAAAAACCGGACTATAATCAATTTCTGCCAAGCGAATTTTGATTATAGCCCGGTTTTCAGTTAGAGAAAATGGATTAATTAGCTACAACATTAACAAGTTTATCTGGAACAACAATCACTTTTCGAATTGTCTTCCCGTCCAGCCATTTTTTTATACTTTCTTGATTTAAAGCCATTTTTTCAAGGTCGTCTTTTTCAGTACCTGCTGGAACGCTTAGTTTCGCACGTACCTTGCCCATCACCTGCAAAACAACTTCCACTTCTTCTTCCACCAGCTTCGATTCATCGTAAGCAGGCCAGCCAGCAAGGCTTATAGAATCTTCATTGCCCAGCTTTTGCCAAATCTCTTCACACATATGCGGAGCGACTGGAGAAAGAAGCTTCACAAAGCCTTCTGCGTAATTTTTCGGGATTGATTCTGCTTTGTAGCATTCATTTACAAATACCATCATTTGAGAAATACCTGTATTAAAGTGAAGATTCTCAAAGTCCTCTGTCACTTTCTTAACCGTTTCATGATAAACCTTATCTAATTCTGTTGCAGCTTCATCTGTAATCTTATCTGTTAATGAATTATCATCATTGATATACAGTCTCCAAACACGATCCAAGAAACGCCGGGAGCCATCTAAACCATTTGTTGACCAGGCAACAGAAGCATCTAATGGTCCCATAAACATTTCATACAATCTTAGCGTATCTGCGCCATGAGAAGAAATAATATCATCCGGATTAACAACATTTCCTTTTGATTTACTCATTTTCTCATTACCTTCTCCAAGAATCATCCCTTGGTTAAATAATTTTTGGAAAGGCTCCTTCGTGGAAACAACTCCAATATCATAAAGGAATTTATGCCAGAAACGTGCATATAACAAGTGAAGCACAGCATGCTCTGCTCCGCCGATATATATGTCGATTGGAAGCCATTCCTCCAATGCTTTTGGATCAGCAAGCTGTTCCGTATTATGCGGATCAACATAGCGCAGGAAGTACCAGCAGCTGCCGGCCCATTGCGGCATCGTATTTGTTTCTCTTCTGCCCTTCATTCCTGTTTCCGGATCAACTACATTTACCCAATCTCCATTCGTGGCAAGCGGAGATTCTCCAGTTCCCGATGGTTTAATCTCGGTCATTTCCGGAAGTTCCAATGGAAGCTCCTCATCCGGCACAGCAGTCATGCTGCCATCTTCCCAATGAATGATTGGAATCGGCTCTCCCCAATAACGCTGCCTTGCAAAAAGCCAGTCACGCAAACGATACGTGATTTTCTTTGTCCCTTTTTTATTTTCTTCCAGCCATTCAATCATTTTAGAAATAGCCTCATCTTTATCCAGTCCATCCAAAAATCCAGAATTAACATGGGGTCCGTCTCCTGTATAAGCTTCCTCTTCTATATTTCCGCCAGCGACTACTTCTCTGATTGGCAAATCAAACACAGAAGCAAATTCATAGTCACGCTCGTCATGTCCAGGAACTGCCATAATTGCTCCGCTTCCGTAACTCATCAATACATAATCTGCTACCCAGATCGGCATCTTCTCTCCATTAACAGGATTAATCGCATAGGCTCCCGTAAATACACCTGTTTTTTCTTTGGCAAGATCCGTACGTTCTAAATCAGACTTCGTTTGTACGTCATGCAAATATTTTTCCACAGCTTCTTTTTGTGCTGCGGTTGTAATTTTTTTAACAAAATCATGCTCTGGTGCCATAACAGCATACGTTGCTCCGAACAATGTATCCGGACGTGTTGTAAATACAGTAAAGGTTTCCTCATGTCCTTCAATGGAGAAGGTCACCTCAGCCCCTTCGGAACGCCCAATCCAGTTACGCTGCATTTCCTTCAGGCTTTCCGGCCAATCCAATTCTTCCAAATCAGCAAGCAGTCGATCTGCGTACGCCGTTATTTTAAGCATCCACTGCTTCATCGGTTTACGAACTACCGGATGCCCCCCGCGTTCACTCTTCCCATCAATTACTTCTTCATTGGCAAGCACCGTTCCAAGAGCAGGACACCAGTTGACAGCCACTTCATCCATATAAGCCAAATCATTTTCATAAAGCTTTTTGAAAATCCATTGTGTCCACTTATAATAATGAGGATCTGTTGTATTGATTTCCCGGTCCCAATCATAAGAAAAGCCTAACTCTTTAATCTGTCTCTTAAAGGTTTGAATATTTGCTTCTGTAAATTCTTTAGGGCTGTTTCCTGTATCAATGGCATATTGCTCTGCCGGAAGTCCAAAAGCGTCCCAGCCCATCGGATGCATGACCTCATATCCTTGCATTCTTTTCATTCTGGCTAAAATATCAGTTGCCGTATAACCTTCCGGGTGGCCAACGTGCAGCCCCTGGCCGGATGGATAAGGGAACATATCAAGTGCATAAAATTTCTCTTTATTAGAAAATGTATTTGTTTTGAATGTTTGATTGTTATCCCAATATTTTTGCCATTTTCTCTCGATTTCCTGATGTTGAAAGCTCATTATAATCCTTCCTTTCGTCCTGACTCTTGTATCGTTCAATCACATACGGCACGGACATCTATATCCCGATTTCTTATAAAATCAGGTATAAAAAAAGCCACTCATCCCAATGAAGGGACGAGAAGCTGTGTTTATTCCCGCGGTACCACCCAAATTAACGCTAAGAAGCGCTCGCTTGACATCGGTAACGTTGATGAAACGACAGTAACTACTCTGATTTCATTACTGCAAACTAAAAAGGTGAGTTCATACGTCTATCAGTAGCAGTTTTCACCACCCACTGCTTCTCTAAAACTGATAAAACCTATTACTAATCCTTTTTCATCGTCTTTCGTTTTATGATAGATACTGGAATTATAATGAAATAAATATTCCGTGTCAAGTTGACCTGACGTATCTTACTTCTTAGTATACACTTATTTTTATAATTGGAAACCATATCACGAGGAAAAATATAATACAGACTGTTGACTATTCAATTGGAAGCGGAGCAATAAACATTTTACCGTTTTTCTTGTTATAATGAAATACAGCATATTTCCATTGGAAAAAATACAGAAGGAGACAGTAACATGCTATTAAATGTTTTAACCTGCGCACATGCACTTTTAAAAGAAAGCCTGAAAGAAGGAGATACAACTATCGACGCGACCTGTGGAAACGGATATGATACATTATTTTTAAGCCAGACTGTCGGCCCTTCCGGCAAGGTATATGGATTTGATATCCAGGAGCAGGCCATTCAAAATACGAAAGCGACACTTTACGAAAATGACTGTCATAATGTAACCCTTATTCAGGACAGCCATGAAAAGATACATAGCAATATTAAAGAAGAAATTTTTGGCGGCGCTATTTTTAACCTTGGCTATTTGCCAAAAAGCGATAAATCAATAGTCACAAAAGCGCCCTCCACCATCGCCTCGGTTGAAGCGATATTGAAAAAACTGAAAACAAACGGTCTGATCGTTCTGGTTATTTATTATGGACACCCGGGCGGCGGGGAAGAAAAAGAAGCGGTTCTTTCTTACGCTTCACAATTAAATCAAAAAGAATATCAAGTGCTCAGGTACCAATTTATCAATCAGCAAAATCAAGCACCTTTTTTAATTGCTATCGAAAAAAAGAAACGCTCTGCATCATAGAGCGTTTCTTATGCAATTCCTAAAAATAGTAATCGAAAGAATAAATTTAAGAAGTGCCCGGCTGTCATGATAATAAATATAATAAATGAAATCATGAGCACACGGGAGCGAAGTGTCTTATATTTTTTGGGATAGGGAATCCAAATATAAGCTGATACAACCATGAGCGGGACAGAATATAAATATCCAAATAGATAAACCCAGTCGCGCAATGCAGAAAGGTCACCCAGTTCAGGGTCTTGCAGGCTGTTCAACTGATTCATATATCCGGCTGCAAAAATAATAGTTAGCAAAATAAAATAACCAAATGTTGTCAGACGCAGCCATTTTTGCTCATCGCTTATCAGTATATAGACACCGATAAAAAATAAAATCCCTATTACAATTTGAATCAACATGAAAGTACAACCCCATTTTTAACGATAAATCAGTTCTCTGCGCCACATGCAAAACTTTCTCTCTCTGTAAAAGTCCGCCTGTTTGTATGGATGTCCCATTATCCATAGCGAGATTAAAACAGATTTATACAATTACTTATTCCAGTTATGACTGGAACATCTGTTACTGCTCCCATTGTCAAATCAACAACGTGGAAATTACTTAGAATAGCATTTCTGTTTATCTCTTTATGTTATTACTATCCTTAAGTAACCAGCTTATTTATTCTACCATAAAAAGATGCGTATCTGTAGAGGATAAAAAGAAATAAATCTACATTCAAACTTATTATCCACATCAAACAAATGACTTAGAATATATGCCTACAATTAGGAGATTACGATAGGAATAACAAGTCTTTCTCCTTCATTCAGTACTAAAATCAACTCATTTAGAACTGCCTTTCCAGATAATATTTCCTTTGATATACTTTAATCAATATGACTGAGTTGGAGGAATACAAATGATTGAATCATATAAAGGAATAACCCCGTCTATTGATTCTGCCGCATTCATTGCCAAAAATGCAGTAATCAACGGAGACGTGACGATTGAAGAAGAAGCAAGTATTTGGTTTCATACGGTGATTCGCGGTGATGTAGCACCGACAAAAATAGGTAAGCGTACCAATGTCCAGGATCTCTCTATGCTGCATCAAAGTCCTGATATGCCGTTAATTCTTGAAGATGATGTCACTGTTGGACACCAAGTCACCTTGCATTCAGCAATTATACGCCATCATGCGCTGATTGGCATGGGGTCCATTATTTTAGATGGCGCAGAGATCGGGGAGCATGCTTTTGTCGGCGCAGGAAGTCTGGTGCCGCCGGGCAAAAAAATACCGCCCCGCACATTAGCTATGGGTAGGCCGGCTAAAGTGGTTCGTGAATTAACCGATAAAGACTATCAAGAAATGGACCGCATCCGTAAATCCTATGTGGAAAAAGGACAATATTATTTAAAAGAAACAAACATGGGCGGAAATGAGTAAAACCATCCTATTCCAAAGAAAAACGTCAGGCATCTTCAAACACCTGACGTTTTTTTATTTTGCAGTCAACGCTTTTAATTCTTCGACTTTATCTGTTTTTTCCCATGGGAATGTAATATCTGTACGTCCGAAATGGCCGTAAGCAGCTGTGTTTTTAAAGATTGGCCTTCTTAAATCAAGCATGCGGATAATACCTGCCGGACGCAAATCAAAAAGCTCCCGGACTGCTTCCACTAATCTCTCTTCACTGACTTCCCCTGTACCGAACGTATTGATTGAGATAGAAACGGGCTGTGCAACGCCAATCGCATAAGCCAGCTGAACCTCACAAGAATCAGCAAGACCTGCAGCAACAATATTTTTAGCAACATAACGGGCCGCGTATGCAGCAGAACGATCCACTTTCGTTGCATCTTTACCGCTAAAAGCGCCGCCGCCATGTCTGGCATAGCCTCCATAAGTGTCTACAATAATCTTTCTTCCGGTCAAGCCGACATCGCCTTGCGGACCGCCTAAAACAAAGCGCCCGGTCGGGTTAATATAGTACTTTGTTTTTTCATCCAGTAATTCACCGGGTACAACAGCTTCGACAACATGTTTAATAATATCCGCTTCGATTTGTTCATTCGTAATATCCGGATGATGCTGCGCGGAAATGACAACCGTATCTACACGCAGCGGCTGGTTATCTTCACCGTATTCAACGGTTACCTGTGTTTTCCCGTCTGGACGCAGATAGCCGATAATCTCTTCCTTCCGGACATCTGCTAATCTTTTGGATAAACGGTGTGCTAAAGAAATTGGTAAAGGCATCAGCTCTTCAGTTTCATTACATGCATAACCAAACATTAATCCCTGGTCACCGGCACCAATTGCCTCGATTTCTTCTTCGCTTTCTTGTCCTTGTCTTGCTTCCAGCGCAACATCCACACCGCCGGCAATATCAGGAGACTGCTCATCAATAGCAGTCAATACAGCACATGTTTCTGAATCAAAACCATATTTTGCCCGTGTATAGCCAATTCCTTGTACTGTTTCACGTACAATTGCAGGAATATCTACATATGTACTTGTAGAAATCTCTCCGGCAACTAAAACAATTCCAGTTGTAACCGTAGTTTCACAAGCTACTCTGGCATTCGGATCCTTCGAGAGAATCTCATCCAGAATAGCGTCTGAAATTTGGTCAGACATCTTATCCGGATGCCCTTCAGTAACTGACTCAGAAGTAAATAAACGACGATTTGCAGCCATAAGGCTAACTCCCCTTCTCCAATAATGTTACGGAACTCTATTTCAATATAAATTTATCATTCCACCCAATGTGGTTTCATTTTTTAGAGGATATTTAAAAAGTCTCCTAAAAACAAAAAAACCTCTCCTTCAAAATATATGAGGAAAGGAAAACTTATTGGCCTTTCGCTCTTATTGTTCAAGGAATGATCCTTGCATCAGGTTAGCACCTTTCACTTCAAGTGAGGTTGCTGGGCTTCATCGGGACTGTCCCTCCACCATCTCCAAATAAGAGTATCCGTTCAATATTTAGATTAACGAAACAAGCCTCTCCTGTCAACCTTATTATCATTTGTGACAGAAAAAATAATTTTTCATAAATTAGTATGGACTATTATATTTAATGTGTTATACTAATAAACATATTTCAAGATAAAATCAATTCTAAACCATTAATTAAGGAGTGAATAATTGCTTTATGAAAATATTGCGGAGAAGTATACTGGAGGAGCTCACTTTAACTAATATTTACAGCAACTATTCTGTTGGCCAGCTTATTGAAAAAATTATTCATCGTGATGAAGCAAAATTAACATCTACTGGCGCGGTCCGTGCCACCACTGGAAAATACACGGGACGTTCTCCAAAAGATAAATTTATTGTAAAAGATGCTTTGTCAGCGGATAAGGTAGACTGGGGAAATGTTAATCAGCCTATTGAAGAGGAAGTCTTTAATCAGCTGCTGGGCAAAGTGATTGCCTATCTAGATAACCAAGAGGAAATTTTTCACCTGCAAGCTTATGCGGGTGCGGATGAAAAATACAAACTGCCTATTCAGGTAATCAATGAATACGCTTGGCATAATTTATTCGCAAGACAATTATTTATTCCTGTTGAAAAAGACATGGAGCAATTACATGAAGCTGATTTTACAGTAATCTCCGCTCCCGGTTTTAAAGCAGACCCGGAAGTTGACGGTACAAACTCCGAGGCTTTTGTTCTCATTTCCTTTGAACAGCGCATTGTGCTTATCGGCGGAACAGAATATGCTGGAGAGATAAAAAAATCTATCTTCTCTGTAGCTAATTTCCTGCTCCCTGAGCAAAATGTTCTGTCCATGCATTGCTCCTCTAACGTTGGAGATGAAGGCGATGTTGCTTTATTTTTCGGGTTATCCGGAACTGGAAAGACCACACTTTCAGCTGACATTGACAGAAGATTAATCGGTGATGATGAGCATGGCTGGAGTGACGAGGGTGTCTTTAATATTGAAGGCGGCTGCTATGCAAAATGCATTAATTTATCCGCAGAAAAAGAACCGCAAATCTTTGATGCGATCCGCTACGGATCTGTTCTGGAAAATGTCGCCTTGGATGAAGATACACGCGTCCCGGATTATGATGATACTTCGTTAACAGAAAATACACGGGCAGCTTATCCATTAGAAAATATTGATAACAGCTTAGAGCCAAGTGTGGCTGGACATCCAAATACAATTATTTTCCTGACCGCAGATGCTTCCGGTACTTTGCCGCCAATCAGTAAATTGACAAAAGAGCAGGCAATGTATCATTTCTTAAGCGGATACACGAGCAAACTGGCTGGTACAGAACGTGGTGTAACTAAGCCTGTAGCTACATTCTCAGCATGCTTCGGATCTCCGTTTTTACCATTAAATCCATCTGTCTATGCAGAAATGCTCGGAGAAAAAATTGATAAATTTGATGCAAATGTATTTCTGATTAATACTGGCTGGACCGGCGGCATGTTCGGTGTGGGAACGAGAATGAAATTATCCTACACGCGTGCGATGGTGCATTCCGCTTTAATCGGCGAGTTAAATGACGCGGAAACAACAACAGATGAAATTTTCGGATTGGCTATTCCAAAATCCATTCCAGGTGTTCCTGATGAAGTGCTTGTTCCTAAAAATGCTTGGGCGGATAAGGAAAGTTATGAATTGGAAGCTAAAAAATTAGCTGGAAAATTTCATATGAATTTCGAGAAATTCACGGAAGTCAGCGAAACAATTCAACAGGCTGGTCCGCTGTATCGTCCAGTATAATCAAACAGCTTCTCCAAAATAGCATATTCACGCGTTAAAAGGGTAAACTCCAATTTGGATTTACTCTTTTTTCTTGCTGCTCTTTCCTTTTCACCTCACAAAATCTCCAAATTCTAGGCGTTCACACAATCATCCCGCGAAACATATATTTATAGAAGATATTCAAGAACAGTTTTTTGAGAAAGGAAGGAAGAAGAAAATGAGAAAGCTTGCTTGTTTCATTCTATTGATTTGTTCTCTGCTTCTCATTAGTGCCTGTAATCAAAATAAAATGACCCAGATAGACCTTGCAGAAGTCACACGATCTATTTTTTATGCACCGCAATATGTTGCTTTAGAAAAAGGCTTTTTCGAAGAAGAAGGACTGGAGGTTGATTTGCAAACAACATGGGGCGGCGATACGACAATGACAGCACTGTTATCTGACAGCGCAGATATTGCGCTGGTCGGCTCAGAAACATCTATCTATGTCTATGCTCAGGATTCCAGGGATTACGCCGTGAACTTTGCCCAGCTGACTCAGACAGACGGCACATTTTTAGTAGCCAAGGATGCAGATGAAGAATTTAATTGGGAGGATTTACGCGACAGCCATTTTCTCGGCCAGCGTGTCGGCGGAATGCCCCAGATGGTTGGAGAGTATGTTTTGAAGCAGCATGATATCAACCCTCAAGAAGATTTAAATTTAGTTCAGAATATTGATTTTGCAAATATTCCAGGCGCTTTTGCCAGCGGCGATTATGAGTATGTGCAGTTATTTGAACCAACCGCAAGTATTTTTGAAGCGAATGGCCAGGGTGAGATTGTCGCCTCTTTCGGAGAAGAATCCGGGCAAGTGCCGTACACTGTCTTCATGGCAAAGCAAAGCTTTTTAGATGAAGAAGAGGAAACGGTCGAAGCATTTACCAGAGCAATCTATAAAGCACAGCAATGGGTGCAGGAAACAGATTCGTTAGAAATTGCCGAAGTGGTAGAGCCATATTTTGAAGATACCGATGTAGAAATGCTCGCGAATGCCATCGACCGTTATAAACAGCAGGGATCCTTTGCGACATCTCCACTGCTGAAAGAGGATGCCTGGGAAAACCTAAAAGATATTATGGATGAAGCTGGAGAACTCCCTGGAGACGCTCCCTATGAAGATCTCGTCAACACAGAGTATGCAGAGCGGATTATCGGGGAATAAAGGAGGCCAACAATGTCTTATCTTACATTAGACCGGGTATCTCATTACTACTTCTCCAAAAAACAATATACAGAAGCGCTGCACAATATCTCTTTCTCTGTGAAAAAGAATGAATTCATTTCATTGCTCGGACCAAGCGGCTGTGGTAAATCTACGCTGCTCTCTCTTATCTCTGGAATGCTGCAACCTGCTGAAGGCAATATTTTAGTGAACGGTAAGAAAATAGAGGGAAGCGATTTAGAAATCGGTTACATGCTCCAGCAGGATTATCTGTTTCCCTGGAAAAATATTATTGATAATGTGCTCATTGGACCCAGAATCAGAAAACGGCAGCCAGAGGATTTAAAGCAAAGAGCAATTGCCCTTTTGGAAGAAGTCGGTCTAGAAAATGTCGCAGATAAATACCCTAATGAATTATCAGGAGGGATGCGGCAGCGGGCGGCATTAATCAGAACACTTATCACAGAGCCGGAAATTCTCTTACTGGATGAACCCTTTTCTGCTCTGGATTTTCAGACAAAGCTAAAACTGGAAGTATTGGTAGCTGATTTATTAAAAGCTTATCAAAAAACAGCGATTCTGGTAACACATGATATTGGGGAAGCTATTTCAATGAGCGACCGGATTATTCTGATGTCTTCGCATCCCGGTGCAATTGAAAAAGTATATGACGTGCCTGTTGAATTACGAAATGAATCACCGTTTATGGCAAGAAAGCATCCAAAATACAGCCGGCTTTTCGATAAAATCTGGGCGGACTTAGACCAGCAAAAAGATACAGTAAAGCCTCTAGAGGAGGATGCTTATGAACGGCCCTAAGTTATTTGCACTCTATCAGCAAAAATTAAAAAAAGAGGCTAAGATTGTACTGACCTGGCAGCTGTCTATTTTAATTTTATTTTTTGCTCTCTGGGAGACAGCCAGCAGGTTTTACTGGATAGATCCGCTGCTCTTCAGCTCGCCCAGCCGGGTATTCAGCTCGATATGGAGTCGACTCTTAGAGGGATCCTTACTCAGTCATATTCAGATTACGCTGCTTGAAACCATCCTCGGCTTTTTGATCGGCACAATTGCCGGGATTATCATTGCTTCTATGCTCTGGAGCTTTCATCGTTTTGCGAAAGTCATGGATCCTTATCTGGTAGTTTTTAACGCGATGCCAAAAGTGGCTCTCGGCCCGATACTCATCGTAGCACTTGGTCCCGGCTATTTATCCATCATTGCGATGGGATTTATTATTTCTGTTATTGTTACCACCCTTGTTGTATTTGCGGCTTTCAACGAGGTAGACCAAAATTATTTAAAAGTGTTGCGGAGCTTTGAAGCAACAAAATGGCAATGCTTTAAAGAAGCGGTTTTTCCTGCCTCCTTACCAGCTATTATCTCCACCTTAAAGGTGAATGTCGGGCTATCCTGGGTAGGAGTTATTGTCGGGGAATATTTAGTTTCCAAACAGGGGTTAGGATATTTAATTATTTACGGCTTTCAGGTATTTGATTTTACGCTTGTTATGTCCAGCCTTGTCATCATCGCTATCCTTGCGGCGATTATGTACAAAACCGTAGAAAAAATAGAGCAGATGCTGATCCGAAAATAGCAGCCAGCGCTCAGCTGACTGCTATTTTTATACATACGATTTTTTTATCCGGAGCAAACAGGATTCCAGTACAGCATCCTTCATAATAAAACTAAAATCCGTTTTCCTTTTTACATTCGCCGGGATATTCTTTAGGAATACCGGACCTTTCGTTTCATAATAAGTAGATTGCGGAATCAATTCATCAATTTCCGCATAGTAGACATTCTTAATGACTGTTTCATAACGCCCGTCCACTTTATACTGTCCAATGTAATGGAGCTTGTTTACCGTTGCCCCTGTTTCCTCCATAACTTCCCGGACAGCTGCCTGCTCTGCTGTCTCTCCAGGTTCGACCTTCCCTCCAGGAAATTCAATTCCTCTTTCCTTGTGATCCGTTAACAGCCATCTATCTTTATATTTGCAAATCACCCATACATGCTTAGGGCTTTTTGAAAATGGATGATCTAAAAAAGATAATTGTACCGTATTATTGTAAAAATCCTTAAAAACGTTCACTTCTTCCACTACTTTCCCACAGGGCTGTTATCACTTATAGCTTATATCTTGAATTTTCCAGCCGTTTTGAAATGCCATCTCCACCACAAGAGTGTAACTCCCTACCATGTCATTTTCATTTTCCTGTACTACTTGTACAGAATGATTTGATATATTTATCATATCATATTCATTTTCTTCTTGAAACCATGGCTCCGTTTGTGTCGGGATAACATAAACGCCTTCCGCTTCAGCCCGGAAGTAATAGTCAACAAAGGCTGCGGCTAATTCTGGTGTAACATATGCTTCAAAAGCTTCTGTAAGCTCCTGTTCTGTTGCATAATGCTTCAGCTTATACGAATCATCCGCATCCTGCTTCAATGTATCTTCTAACCCATTCATAACGCGAATAACTTCATCCTGATCCGGCTGCATTTCTTCTGCTTCTGCAGATGCATCAATCTGATTGTTTCCTTCGCCAGCAGACTCTCCAGGTACAGTGATAGATAAAATAACGGCTGTCATCATTGTAAAACAAAGAATTAAAGCGAGCTTTCTCATCTACAAGCACTCCCTCTTCTTATCTATGTTTCCTGTCTAAACAAAACCTGTTTTTACTGATGAAAAATTCTTTATTTCTGATTTTCCATACACTATACTGTACCTTTTTATTATATCATCTAAACATTTTCATACCAAAGTACTTTTTTACCTACTCTTCATCCAATATTCCCATAGTCCGAATATGGTTCTTCGTATTTTCATCCCCCAGATCATATAACGCTTGATACACTCCTGCCATCGTTTCATCATAGACATCATTGGCAGTGTCCAAATGGTAGGGCACAAAAGGGATATGTGAACGTTTATAGCTGTCAAAACTCGCTTCATGCAGTCCTTCAAATTTTCTGCGCAGCATTAATATCTCTTCTGCCGTCGCATAAATCACAAAATCATCATTTCCCTGATACGGAATCCGGGAAATCTCACCTTGTCCAATACTGATAAAATATTTTTGTTTATCCAATATCATCACCTCACGATTATATTCTCCGCAAAAAACGAAAATAATCTCTTAAATATGAAAAAAGCGCATATACCTTTGAAGGTATACACGCCTTTTCAAACTGTTATTACAGATTATCATTATTGTCCGTATTATCCGTACGATTCTGCTGCTCCTGATTAATGGAAGTATTATCAATTGTTCTATCAAATTTCTGCAGATATTTTGCTGCAAAATCTTTTCCTCCCAAACCAAAGGCAAGTCCAAAGGCCAATGCTAATGCGGCCAGCAGCAAGATAAATGCACTATTTACAATAGTTGATGCAATACCTAATTGGGATACAGCCATAAATGCTGCCAGAATCAAAATACTATACTTGGCAAACCCTGCAAGTACACCAGTTGCCGGTCCATTTAACAGATGCAGTAATACTTTTTGCACCATTGAACCGAGTAATAAAGCAATGCCCAAAATAAGCACTGCTGCCAGAACATTTGGCAGATAAGCAGTAATCGCGGTTGCAATTCCTACCAGGAAATCCAACTGAATAATATACAATGCCTGCACCGTTAAGAAGAAAATAATTAAAATCTGTACAACATAGCCGCCAATATAAGATGGTGTCCATTTCGCCTGGTCCACTGCTTTATTATTGCTGACCGTGGAGACAAAACGATTAAATCCTAATTTAGCAAGATAACTGCTGACAAATTCGCCAATCAGTTTACCTAACCAGATGCCAACCAGAATTAAACCAATTGCAATCAAGATATTCGGAATCATCTGCACAACACTGTGCAGCATGCCAATCGCCGGCTCCGTAATCCCTGCTAATTCCAATTGTTCTAAAGCAGAGATGGTAATTGGAATCAGAATAAGAATGAAAACAATGTTTCCGACAAATTTTGCAAAAGATGTCCCTTCAAATAAATTGGACAGCTTTAATTTTTGAATCCATTTCTCTGTACCTGCTGCGTCTAATAAATTCGTTACGACACTGCGGACAATCTTCCCGACAAACCAGCCTACTGCAAAAATAAGTATGGCTGCAGCAAGTTTAGGGATAAAGTTTAAAACAGACGCCAACAGACCGCTAAACGGTTCGGCAACCCCCTGAATATTTAAAGCCTGCAGTACACCAGGAATAAATAGGAGTAAAATAAGATAGAACGCAAATTTCCCGATAGTTTCCGTTGTTTTTCGGATTCCATCCTCAGAATCAGCAACTCCTATTTTGGAAAACAGGCGCTGAATGCGCAGTTTCTTGCTTCCTTCAACAATCATCCATTGGACAACGGTTGCAATGACCCAAGCCAATAGTAAAATTAATGCTGCCTTCACTACTGCCGGTATGAAATTTAAGAATGTTGAGATCAAATCCGATAATGGATTAGCAATCATCGACAGATTAAGAATATTGAAGAACAAAATAAATGCAACAATCAGTAGTATGTAATAAACTGCTTTTGCAATAACCTTTTCTGACTTCACCGGTTCCCCTTTTAACCGGAACCGATTAAATAGCTTATCATCCCAGTTCGTTTTCTTTAACGCTTTTTCTACTACGTTGCTTATCAGTTTAGCAAGCAGCCATACGATAAGAAGAACAATAAGCGCTATAACCACATTTTGGAGTCCAGTCCAAAAGTTTGCTGTAAAATAATCGTTCATAAAGTTTTCCATTGATTTTTGCCCCTTTCTAAACAGTATAGTTAGCGCTACCCGTCATTAAAAAGAGCCAAACCTATTTTATGAAACTGTAAAGAAACAGCAAAAAATTTGTTACAAACTTGCTATGCGCCTATCGATAATTCTTTAATGCCTGACGAACCAGCTTATTTGCAGCATTTCTCGGTAATTGATCCATATAATGAATTTCCTTCGGATGTTTATAACGTGCTAATTTATCCTTTAAGAAAGAAAGAATCTCCTCTTTTGTAATCATTTTGTCCGTAACAACAAAAGCAACCGGAATTTCTCCCCACTCCTTGTCCGTCAAGCCGGTTACCCCCGCTTCCCGAATTCCTTCTATCTGCAGCAATATATTTTCAATTTCTGACGGATAAATATTTTCCCCGCCGGAAATAATTAGATCACTGCGGCGATCAACCACATATAAGAAGCCTTCTTCATCTAAATACCCCACATCGCCTGTTGCCAGCCAGCCATTTAAGAAAGATTTTTCATTCGCTTCTGGTCTATTATAATAACCAGGTGTCACCATTGGCCCCTTAACAAGTATCTCCCCAACTTCATTCGCCTGCTGTCCGCGTATTTTTAATTGCGCCGGAAACAGCGGTTTTCCTGCTGACCCCACTTTTCGAAGTGCGTCTCTCGGACTTAATGTCACAATTTGAGAAGCTGTTTCCGTCATACCATAGGACTGGAATACAGGAATTTGTTTTGCTTTCGTTTGCTGCAGCAGCGATTCTGGGGCTGGCCCTCCTCCGAGAAGCATACAGCGGAAACTCTCCGGATAACTTGATTCCCCCAGATAACTTACCAGGCGCTGCAGCATGACAGTGACAACAGAGGCAATCGTTACTTCCTTATTCATAATCGCATCGTGGACATCTTCCACATCAAATTTTTCCAATAAGTAAATTGGCATGCCGTAAATAATTCCTTTTAACATCGTGGACAATCCGCTCACATGGAATAGCGGGAGTGGAATCAGCCATTTATCGTCATTGTGCTTTCCAAAATTCAAGCTGGAGCTTGTTGCACTCCACCAGTGATTTTCATACGTATGCTGGACAGCCTTCGGAAAACCGGATGTCCCGGACGTATACATCATTGTGAATACATCAGACAGCTCTATCTCTTCCAAAAGCTGCATATGAGGAGAGGCTTTTAACTGATTCAGTTTTTCAAACGTCAGCTGTTTTATTTCTGTCAAAGCCTCCTCCTCTGCTTCTGCAACCAGCAGCGTAACTTCCGCATCTTCCATTTGCTGTTTTCGTTCGAAAGCAGTTAAGCGCATATTTAATAAAACAGCCACTGCACCTAAATAACTGCAAGCATGAATGGTCTCTATCATTTCGATGCTGTTACCTGAAAGCACCGCCACATGATCACCTTTTGTTACATCAGCGGCAGCAAGCTTTCTTGCTTTTTCCCGGCTGTTTTCAGCCAGCTGGCTAAACGTCACGGTAGTGCCATCTTTCCATTCTACGGCTGTTTCATCGGGGGATAAATCGGCTTGTTTATCAAGCCAATGGGGAATAACTGTACTCATTTTACTTCCTCCGTCGTTATTAAAATATATTCCTTCCCTTGCGAAAAGAAACCTTTGCGTAATCTGCAAAGGTTTCTTCCATACTGACTTAAGGGAATCTAGGGAACTGTTTGAAGTTCGGCTTTCTTTTTTCTTTAAATGCGTCTCTGCCTTCTTTTGCTTCATCTGTTGTGTAGTAAAGAAGGGTTGCATCCCCGCCAAGCTGCTGCAGTCCTGCTAAGCCATCCGTATCAGCATTAAAGGATGCTTTCAGGAAGCGTAATGCCATTGGCGATTTTTCTAAGATTTCTTCACACCATTGTAAGGTTTCTTCTTCTAATTTTTCCAAAGGTACCACGGTGTTTACCAATCCCATTTCATATGCTTCTTCCGCATTATATTGACGGCACAGGTACCAGATTTCACGTGCACGCTTGTGTCCTACTAAGCGGGCTAAATAGCCTGCACCATAGCCTGCATCGAAGCTGCCCACTTTTGGTCCGGTTTGTCCAAAGATTGCATTATCTGCAGCAATCGTTAAGTCACAAACTACATGAAGCACGTGTCCGCCTCCGATTGCATATCCAGAAACCATTGCAACTACCGGCTTCGGAATGGTACGGATCAAGCGCTGCAGATCAAGTACATTTAAACGCGGAACTTCATCGCCGCCAACATAGCCGCCATGACCGCGGACAGACTGGTCTCCGCCGGAACAGAATGCTTTATCTCCTTCTCCAGCTAACACAATCACGCCGATGGAGGAATCGTCTCTTGCATCTGTAAAAGCCTCAATCATTTCTTTTACGGTATTTGGTGTAAAGGCATTACGTTTTTCAGGACGATTAATCGTTACTTTTGCAATCCCGTTGTATTTTTCATAAATTATTTCTTCAAAGTTCTTCACTTTTTGCCATTCTACTGTCATGTTAATGACTCCTTTCAAGCGCAAGGCTTATGACGTAATATGATTTTCATTTAAGAACACATTTACCATTTTACCAAAGTTTCGCGATTTTTCCACATGAACAGCATGACCGGCTTTCGGACAAAGCATGAATGCTGCCTGTGGAATTGCTTTTTGCATCATTTGATTTATGGCGACAAATTTCTCGTCCTCTTCGCCGGCAATCAATAAAGTCGGTTTCGCAAGCTCTGATAATTGCCTCCACCAGGATGGCTGAGTACCTGTTCCCATCGCCTGCAGAGACATCGCCAAGCCTTCCTCCTTTTGAGAAAGACGTTCATTACGGATATTCCGCTGCACATGATCCGGCAGCTGTTTTTGAGTGGCGAATAAAGGAAGCTCCTGCCATGTATCTACAAATGCTTCGATGCCATTTTCTAAAATACGCTGTGCCAGCTGCTCATCCTTTTCTTTCCTTTCACGACGGGCAGCTTCCTCTTTTAATCCTGGAGAGGCACTCTCTAATATAAGAGAAGCAATATACTCCGGATAATACATTGCAAAGCTGAGTGCGGTTCTTCCTCCCATAGAATAGCCGACGACATGCGCTTTTTTTATTCCTAATGTATCTAAAAGCTCCGCAAGCAGGGTACAGCAATCTTTCATCGAAGAAATGGTACTGTCTGCCTCTCCATGCCCCGGCAAATCCACTAAAATACATTGATAGCCGGATAAATACGAGCAAGTCTCGCGCCAGGTCTCGCGTGTTCCGGTAAATCCATGTAAAAACAGCACAGGTTCTCCTTCACCGATGATTTCGTATGGTAAACCCGCTGGACTCATTGCCATCCCTCTTTTATCTCTGCCATAACACGATTCCATTTCTCCCGGTGCCAAACAGCATTTTCATCACGATCTGTTTTCACTTCAATGATGGATAAGCCGGATTGCTGATAACTTTGCTCCAGCTGTTCCTTTAAAGCACGCTCTGTTGAAACAACCTGATAAGCTGCACCATATAACGCTCCGGCTTTTTCAAAAGGCAAGTCAACCGGCGTGCCAAAAAGTGCTTCAAAATGCTTCTTATCATTAGCCTGTGGAAGAAAAGAAAAAATTCCTCCACCGTTATTATTTACTAATACAATAGTGATTGGGAGCTGGTATTGTTTTGCCGCCAGCAGCCCATTCATATCATGGAAAAAGGAGAGGTCTCCAATCAGCAGGGTAACCCGCTGGCCAGCTGCTGCTGCACCAACAGCACTTGAAATCACACCATCAATCCCATTAGCTCCCCGATTGCAAAGGATGGAAACAGCCTTCGAAGACACCATAAAAAAGCTATCCACATCACGGACAGCCATACTGTTTCCGACATATAATGTTGTCTGGTCAGGAATAACCGCTGCTATTCCGCGGGCGGCTTCTCCCTCTGTTACCTGCGTTTCTTCTCCAGATAATAAATGATTCTTAGCAATTTGATTATAATGCAGCCATTCATCCAGCCATGCTGCAGTTGAAAGCTTATCCGGCGCTTTTTCAATCAGCTGGCTGCATAGTTGTCTTGGGTCAGCATAGATATAAGCTGTATCATTGCCGGTCGGGTCACGGAAGCCTTCATTCTCTTCTACAACAAACTGCGGAATATGGCTATGCTCTTTGACATAAAACAAATATGCTTTCGATACCGGCATCGCTCCGAAGCGGATAATATAATCCGGCTGCAGCCGCTCACGGATTTCCGAATCTCGTAAGAACGCATCGTACCCTTCGATGACATGAGTTTTGTCATGTTCCCCTGTCCGCAGCTGTGATAAAGGATCAGCCAGAACAGGCAGATTCCAAACTTGAGCCAGTTCGCATACACGCTCTGCGAAATTTACATTCATCTCTGGTCCGCACACGAGGAGCCCTTTTCGAGAAGAACCAAAAAGAGCCGTAAGTTCCTGTATTTGTTCTTCGCCTAAATACTTCATGCCTTCCATTCTATTTATGCGGGCAGTAGATTTCTCTTTTTCAGCACCCCAAATATCAGGAAGGGTGAAATCTGGCGTGAGCGGTTCTCTAAAGGGAAAGTTTACTTGAACAGGCCCTTTATTCCCCTGCTCTGTAAAGGCAAAAGCCTGCGCTGCTTTTTGACGCGCATAACGCAGCATTGGCGGCGTTCCTTCCGGGGTCGCCATCTCATGAAACCATTTGACATAATCTCCATACATTTTTATTTGCTCAATGGCTTGCGGAGCCCCGACCTGACGTAATTCATGCGGACGGTCCGCTGTCAAAACGAGCAGGGGCACTCTGCTGTAAAAAGCCTCTACCACAGCCGGATAATAATTTGCAGCAGCCGTTCCTGATGTACATACCAGTGCTACCGGCCGATTTGATTTTTTCGCTAATCCCAATGCAAAAAAGGCTGCTGACCTTTCATCGATAACAATCCATTCTTTGATAGATGGATGCTCTCTAAACACCAGCGCCAGCGGAGTGGACCTGGAGCCGGGAGAAATAACAACATCCGTCATCCCATTCCTCGCCAGCTCGTCAATAAAGTTTGCAGTATAACGTGTTAAGCTTTCTGTATAATTCATTTCTCTAATCCACTCCTAAAACAGATAACATCGGCATCAATTTAATATTAGTCTCTTCATATTCACTTTCCGGAATCGAATCCTCGACAATTCCGCACCCTGCAAACAGGGAAGCTTCGTCCTTTTGGATAAGTGCGGAACGTAAGGCGACAGCAAATTCTCCATGATTATTACTGTCCATCCAGCCAATAGGTGCTCCGTACCAGCCCCGGTCCAATAATTCATTTTCCCGGATAAACGCTAACGCTTCCTGTCTCGGCGTTCCGCCAAGAGCAGGCGTCGGATGCAGACCGCTGATAATGGAAAAAATACGATGGTTTTTTTTCAGTTTTGCACGCACCGGCGTATATAAATGTTGAAGTGTTTTATATTGATGCACAGCCGGTTCAAACGGAACATTAACATCTGTACAGTAAGCCTCCATCGTATTGCGGATCATCTGCACGACATAATCATGCTCCTCGCGGTTTTTTGGGTCTCTAAACAGATTATCAGCGATTTGCTCGTCCTCTTCCATTGTCTCTCCGCGTGGTGCTGTACCGGCTAAACAGGTAGAAAGTACTTCGTCATCTTTCACTTTAACGAGACGCTCCGGCGTTGCTCCAAGGAAACAATCCTCTCCCATTTCATAGCCAAACACATAGGTATTTGGCTGCGTATCTACAAGACGCTTGAGAATGTCGGGAATGTTTGCTGATTGATTAAAATGCAGCCGTACCTCTCTTGCCAGCACAATTTTATCAACTGCCGTATTTTTCATCACATCTGTAGCCTTTTTAATTGTTTCCTTCCATTGTTCCGGATCAATCTCTGTTTTACGTTGAATGTGCAATACATATCCATCCCTCTTATTCTCTGCATTATTCAGCAGGGTCTGACGATGGTCTTGTAATTGCTCCAATACACCAGCATACGTTTCGTCTGTGCAGATGAAGCGATTTAGGGTAAGGTAATAATTCCCTTCTGCATGAGTTAGAATATAATTTGGAATAGAAAAATGACTGCAGGGAAAGTTTTCCCACAGCTTTGTCTGGGGCTTTAACGGGTCAAAAGAAAAACCTCCAAGTGCGACAACCCCAGTACCTGAAACATGATAGGGGTTATAAATAACAGCATCACTTAATAAAGCATGCCATTCCTGCTCCACTTGTTCATAGCGAGATGGAGAATCTTTAGCAGATAATTCAAAAGCATGCCCCGCCCCCGCCATTTGAAAATCTTCATTTGCACTGGACCAAAATGTACGAGGAAGCTTTAAATCAGCCGCTTTTTCTAAAAATCTATATAAATTAACTGGATTTATTTTTTCCGTATAACTAAACAGTTTGTTTTTTTGATCTGTATGAACGGACTGTATAGCAGCTTCCAATTCAGCAGTAAACTGTTTTTCTTTTACTTCGATCATGTTGATAAACCTCCGTAATAGGTACGTGTTCAAGAATCACAAAAGAGATAACCTCTTTTTTATTATACTTCTTGAACATCCTTTCATAAGTTGGACAGGTATTTTTTATCCTCTCCTATTTTATGCCCTTTTCGTTACTTTCTCAAGAAAAGCCTACTAATTCGTTTAAATCTGCTATACTTTTCTCATTTTCCATCCATAACTGTCTGTTCCTCCCGCAAAATAGGTTTGACACGTCTCTGTCCCTTCTCTAAAATAAATACGATATTGTTTTTTAGGAGGAAGCAGGTAATGACGACGAAAGATTCGGCTGATATAAAAGAATTACTGAATGAACGGGAAGGATTTCATAAATGGTGGCGGTTAATCCGGCCGCATACACTGACAGCATCCTTTGTCCCTGTTTTTGTCGGGACAATGATTGCTTTTAATGAAGGTACCATTGATTGGCTGCTGTTTTTTGCGATGATGGTTGCCTCTTTACTGATTCAGGCAGCTACCAATATGTTTAATGAATACTACGATTTTGTACGCGGATTAGATAACGATCAATCGGTCGGAATCAGCGGTTCAATTGTCCGGGACGGGATGCACCCAAAGCGGATTCGTAACATTGCTTTACTTTTTTATGCTATATCCGTTGGAATTGGTGTATACATATGTATCGCATCGAGCTGGTGGATTGCAATTATTGGTTTATTTTGCATGGCAATCGGTTATTTATATACTGGAGGTCCTATTCCGATTTCCTACACACCTTTTGGAGAATTATTCTCTGGTGTGCTGATGGGATCCGTTATTATTGGGATCACCTATTATATTCAAACGGCTTCCGTGACGACGGAAATGATCTGGATCTCCCTTCCAATTACTATATTTATCGGCTGTATTAACTTTGCCAACAATATCCGGGATCGTGATGGAGATGAGAGAGGCGGAAGAAAAACCATTGCCGTTCTTCTTGGCAGACCAAAATCAATCAAGCTGCTTGCTTTGCTGTTTATTGTTTCATTTTCAATCACTATTATTCTTATACTGACAGGCGCTCTGCCCTTATGGTCTTTCCTTACTTTACTGAGTATTCCACCGGCAGCCAGTGTCATCATCCAATTTAAGGGGAAGACAAAAGCAATTGAAATGATGCCGGCAATGGCAAAAACAGCGAAAACAAATACAATTTACGGGATGCTGTTAGGTCTCTCTTTGTTAATTTCCGGATTGTTCTAAAACGAAACTTCACGCAGTAGGGGTTTTTACGGACAGTTCTCTGTGAGAAAAGTGCTTGTTCAAAAAGTCCGATAGAAATTTGATATGTCATGTTGATTGGGCTTTTTGAACATCGTTTATAAGCATTTGTGGATAAATCATTTAGAAAGGATGGTAATCATGCAAGCGGAACATTTAACTAAAGAAGATATCACTTATTTTAAAAAAAGGCTTTTAGACATGAAAGAGGAAGCGGAAGCCCATATAGAAACAGATAATAATCAAGATGATGAACTTGCTTCCGTCAATAATCATCCGGCAGATTTAGGAACAGAGCAGTTTGAACAGCAGCGGGAGGCCGGGTTCAATCTAATGCGAAAAGAAGAGATTACAGAAATTGACGATGCGTTACAAAGAATAGAAGATGGCACATACGGAATCAGTGAAAAATCCGGAAAACCCATCCCTAAAGAAAGACTTGAGGTATTGCCTACTGCAAGCATTCTTGCGGAAGAAGCTTCCGACACAGAATAATTATCTGGGACTAAAAACAGAATAACAAAAAAGCAGAGACTTATTTTATCCAAGTCTCTGCTTTTTTTTTGCATGTAACCTTCAGCGGAAAGTTTCTTTACAGCTCCCGGCTGAAGGAATTTCACTTTATATAAATCTGGTCCGCTGCTGCTGAATCCAGCTTTGCATTCTATTAAATAACGGGATAAACAAAATCGCGATAATAATTCCTTTAATAAAATTGAACGGAAGCACCCCGCCGATAACGGTAACCCACTTCACTTGCTCAGACATTTCCCAGCCCATAAACCAGCCGTACGCCGGTAAAATGAAGTAATAGTTGAGTACGCTCATGCCAACCGCCATGATAACGGTACCCGCTGCAAGCCCTGTAATAAGACCTTTTAAGCCTTTGACCCGATGATAAATGAGTGATACTGGCAATACAATCATAACCCCTGCCACAAAATTAGATAACACGCCAATCGGCTCTCCAGAACCAGATACAGCCAGATATAACAAGTTTTTAAATCCTACGACAAGCACTCCGGCCAACGGTGAGAATATCAACGATGCGATTAACGCTGGAACATCACTGAAATCGACCTTTAAATATGGTGTTGGTAAAAATGGCAACGGAAAATTGATAAAAAATAACACGAGTGAAATAGTACTTAATAATGCGATAATAATTAACTTTAACAGCTGATTTTTCTTCTTTTTTTGCATCAGTCTGCCTCCTCCATCATTTTTCCGATTCCAACTCGTGATGAAGGTTCGATGCTATTCTTTATTCTGTGTATAACCCAGAAAAGCGGTATCTCTTTACTAAACATTATCATGCCTATCCCGCTAAAAAAACCCTAAAGCTTTTGAGGCTTTAGGGTTCTGTGTCATCGCTAAATAAATACGCAAAAACATACACGTATAGTGAATAAAATAAGCTCGACATCTTCTCCCATCCAGACTATCACTGTCGGTTCTGGAATTTCACCAGATCAACTGTAACGTTATACAGTTCGCGGACTATTTCCGCCGGTCGGGAATTACACCCTGCCCCGAAGATTGGAATCGAATATTTAATTTAGGTATAGTATACCATATAAAACGCATTTGACAAGAGAAAAATTTTTAATTCAATATATCTTCACATTATCCATTTTTCTCATCATATAATGGGTTTAAATTTTCTTTTCCTGTCATATTTTCAAGCATCGTTACTAATAATTCAATTTCCATTTCCATATCTTTTTTACTTACTGTTTCTACAGGTGAATGCATATACCTGAGCGGCAGGGACACCAGCGCTACTGGCACACCTTTGCCTGTATAGCGCATTTTATCTGCATCTGTACTTGTCGCCTTAGGTGTTAACTCATATTGTAAAGGTATGTCTTTTTCCTTCGCTGCTTTTTTCAGCCACTGATTGATTTTACGGTGAATTGGAGCGCCTTTAGCTAAAACCGGACCGCCTTCTAACTCAACTTCCACTTGCTTTTTCGTATTCACATTAGGGTGGTCCGTTGCAAAGGTTACATCCATAGCGATGGCAAAATCCGGCTCTATACCAGCAGCGGCAAAATACGCCCCTCCCATATTTGTTTCTTCATTGACCGTACTTGCGCCATAAACACCAATGGACAAACCTTTTTCAGAGAGCCTGCGAATTACCTCCGCAACCATAAAAGCTCCGGTACGATTATCCAATCCTCTCGCTGAAATATAACGGTCCTGTAATATTTCCGGCTCCGTTTTGAACACACAGAGATCGCCAACCTGCACCTTCCTGAGCGCTTCTCCCTTTGATTGGAAGCCGCAATCAATGTATAAGTCCTGTACATCAAAATCACCCTTTATTCCGCCGAGATGCTGCGCATTTACCCCAACAACACCTGTAAAGGTTTCCTGATAGCCCAGCACCGTTACCCGCATCCCTACAGCTGCTTTTGGATTGACGCCACCCATTTTTTCAAAAAATAAAAAGCCTCGCTCATCGATGCGTTGAATCATTAAGCCAATTTCATCACAATGACCTGCTAAAAGTACTTTAAATGGAGCAGCCGGATTCAATACTGCAATTGCATTGCCGACATGATCTGTTCTGATTTCATCTGCAAACTCCTTAACATAGTGGATCCATTTCTTTTGAATTTCCATTTCCATACTTGATGGAGACGGGGTATGAAGTAAATCCATTAAAAAATCATATTGTTTATCTGCCATTTTATAGCCTCCTATCACCTATTCTTCCATCTAAAGTGATTTACCATTCACGCTTCATTTGAAGGAGGAAGATTTACAGAACCTCTCCATAATAAGTAACAACTGTTTACCAAATTTACAGAAGAAGGTACACTTACTATATCAAATAATTGAAATGAGGGATATAGATGTCATTAAACGAATGGTATGACAAAGGACTTGATCCAGATGAATACATTGAAGCAATGGAAGTAAATAAAGAGGATTTATTATACATCTATGATAATTTTTCATTACCAGCTGATGAAGCCTTTTTTGAAGAAGTTAAAAATAAGAACTTAAGAGCCATTATTCTTACAGAAGATTGGTGTGGCGACGCGATGTTAAATATGCCGATTCTTCTTAAAATTTCAGAGGCTGTCAATATGCCTGTTAAAGCTTTGCTTCGGGACGATAATCTTGAATTAATGGATCAATACTTGACAAACGGAACAGCAAGATCAATTCCGATTATCATTTTTATTGATTCAGAAGGAAATGAGGCTGGCAAATGGGGACCGAGGGCGTCTAAAATTCAAGCTTATATAGATGAAGCACGTGCGCAGCTTCCTTCTAAGGATGCCGATGACTTTGAGGAAAAACAAAAACAAATGCATCGTTTTATCTCCAAATCTTATCGGGACGACCAAGATAATTGGTCCATTGTTTATGAAAGTATGAAAGAAACGTTGAAAGCAATATAATATTTTCTAAAAGCATCCATTCACCTGTGTAATGGATGTTTTTTTAAAGATGGGAGCGGATATTGTCTACTCCTGCGGGAAAAGCAACAGGTAGACCTGATCAGGAAGCGGTTTTCTTCCGAAGAGACTGAAGCGTTGCTTCGGAAAGCGACTTCCCGGAGCGGACATCTGCTCTCCTCTTTTTCATAAATGCTCCAGACAAAAACACTCCCCCTGGGCATGCAAGGCAGCTGCAAAAGAAAACGAATAATGACCCCTGCTCTCTGCACATACTAACCAATATAGATTGGAGGGCTCCCGATGAACGTACGTTTTTTCAGACTGCTTTATTATCGTATACCCAATATCCTGAAACTCCTGCTGCTTGTACTGATCGCGATGCCGTTCTTTGGATACCTTATTTATTTAATTGAACCGGAAACCTTCCCTTCATTAACAGATGGTATTTGGTGGGCGCTTGTCACCGGGGCGACTGTCGGCTATGGAGATTATGTGCCGGCAACATTAATCGGGAGATTACTTGCTGCATTTTTAATTTTAAGCGGCGGGGGGTTAATTGCATTCTATATTGCATCCTTATCTACGACCGTTATTAAACGTGAAAAAAAATCACAGGAAGGAAAGCTCGCTTTTCATGGAACAGACCATTATGTCTTTATCGGTTTTAATGAACGGACCCGTCAGCTTGTCCATTTAATCATCGAATATTACTACAATAAGAAAATCGTTATCATTGACCGGACATTGAATAACCTCTCTTACACCAAATTGCCAGTCCATTACATTAAAGGCAATGCAACAGAAGATGCCATCCTGCATATGGCCAATATCAAAGCAGCATCCTGTGTTTTTATTGCTGCAGATAATCAAAAATCAGATTATGAATCGGATACACATACTATACTGACTACGATTGCTGTTCGCGGAAATAACCCTGATATCCCTATCGTTTCCGAGATTCTCTCCAAGAAGCAGATTGATAATGCTGCCCGTGCAGGAGCAACAACGATTATCCGATCAAATGATTTTATGAGCAGCCTGTTTTTTCATGAATTGGATCCCGAGGTGCAATCGACACCGTTTGAAGATATTTATCACCTTCTCACCCAGCAAAAATTTGTTCATCGAGCTGTACCTTCTTCTTTAACAGGAAGAACCTATACAGAAGCAGTCACTTCTTTCTTGGAAAAAGAGATTCTAGTAATTGGCATTATTCGTGAAAAAGACTATATCCTTCATCCGGAGACAACATATATACTTGAAGAAAAAGATACCCTTATCTGTCTCAGCAAACGGCAGCATTGAAAGCATAATTGTTAGATTAGCCATTTCCTATAGATTGTGATATACTGTTTTATTGTTGAAAAAGTACGTGTTCAAAAGATGCAGAAAAAGATAACGGTTTTAATCAGCTGATTCTCAGCAAAAATTGATAAAAACCTCACCAAAATCTGGTTTTTCTTTTTCCATCCGCTTTGGATAGCTTATAAAAGGTATAAAAAGATATAGGAGATGTTTAATGTGACTGCAAACGTAGAAATTGGTCAAGTAATAGAAGGAAAAGTAACTGGTATCCAGCCTTATGGTGCATTTGTTGCAATTGATGGAGACACCCAGGGGTTAGTTCATATTTCTGAAATCATGCACGGATATGTAAAAGATATTAATGAACACTTGAATGTCGGTGATACAGTTAATGTGAAAGTCATTCAAATTGATGAAGAAAAAGGAAAAATTTCTTTATCTATCCGCGCTACCGAGGAAGCACCAAAAGAGACGGTGAAACAAGAGAATACCGCAAACAATTATGATTCTAATAATGACTCAAGCGGTTTTAATATTCTGAAGGACAAATTGCAGGACTGGATTGACCAGACACAGAATAAGTAAGACAAAAATCGTCACCCAAGAGCGATAACGCTCTTGGGTGATTTTCATATTCTGTTACCTCTGTTCTTCGGACTTTGTTTCTCTTCTAAACAGCCTATTATTATCCTCTTTTTTAAGAACATCCCGTTATTTTCAACCTTTTTTCCAGAACGTTATTTTCCTTTTGGGCCCCCCCTTTCAGACCCTTAGCCTTGATTTCATCACATTAATAGATTAAAGTAGAATAAGATATGGAATCAATTTTTAAGGGGGAAATCTAAATGACACATGTTACGTTTAAATATGATAAAGCACTTTCATTTTTTTGCAAAGAAGAGATTAAAAACTTGTCTCCATTTGTATTGCGTGCGCACCAGATGATTCATGAAAAAATTGGTGCAGGTAATGACTTTTTAGGCTGGGTGGATCTACCTAAAAACTATGATCAGGAAGAATATGCACGCATCAAGAAAAGTGCAGAAAAAATTAAAAATGACTCTGATATCCTGCTTGTTATCGGTATCGGCGGTTCTTATCTTGGAGCGAAAGCAGCGTTAGAAATGCTCAACCACTCCTTCCAAAATCTGCTTTCCTCAGAAGAGCGAAAAGCACCTCAAGTTATTTTTGTTGGCCACCACCTAAGCTCTACTTATATGAGTGAACTGACAGATATACTGAAAGATAAAGATTTCTCTATTAATGTTATTTCTAAAAGTGGAACAACTACAGAGCCTGCCATTGCTTTCCGTATCTTTAAAAAGCTGCTGGAAGAAAAATATGGTCAAGAAGAGGCTAAAAAACGTATCTATGCAACAACCGACCGCAAACGCGGCGCATTAAAAACTACAGCTGATGAAAACGGTTATGAAACATTCGTTATTCCTGATGATGTCGGCGGACGTTATTCTGTATTAACTGCAGTAGGTCTATTACCGATTGCAGCAAGCAACATTGATATAGATGCTATGATGAAAGGGGCACAAACTGCCATGGAAGACCTGGCTGTTCCTGACGTCTATCGCAACCCGGCATATCAATATGCAACCGTGCGTAACATTCTGTATCAAAAAGGAAAAGTAACTGAGTTGCTCATTAATTATGAGCCGGCGCTTCAATATTTTTCTGAATGGTGGAAACAACTGTTTGGTGAAAGTGAAGGGAAAGATCAAAAAGGTATCTACCCGTCATCTGCCAACTTCTCTACAGACTTACACTCCCTTGGACAATATATCCAAGAAGGAAGAAGAAATATTTTCGAAACCATCCTTCATGTGAATGAGCCTAAGAAGAATTTGAAGGTAGAAGAAGAAGAAAATGATTTGGATGGCTTAAATTATCTGGCTGGCAAAAGTATTCATGAAATTAACGATAAAGCATTCCAAGGAACCTTATTAGCACATACAGATGGTGATGTTCCAAACCTGATTATCGAGGTTCCAAAACTGGATGCATATACTTTCGGCTATTTAGTATACTTCTTTGAAAAAGCATGTGCTGTCAGCGGGTATCTGCTTGGTGTTAATCCATTCGATCAGCCTGGTGTAGAAGCATATAAGAAAAATATGTTTGCCCTGCTTGGTAAAGCTGGTTTTGAAGCAGAAAAAGAAGAACTTGAGAAGAGATTGTAAAAAATAGAAAACCTTTCTTTTATGGAGAGAATCCATAAAAGAAAGGTTTTCTGCATTTGTGAGCACCGTTAAATAAGCAATCTTTAATAAAAATAAATTTAATAAACTTTTTTAAAAGTTTTTGGTTTATTTTTATTAACAGCGGGTATTACTATAATTGTAAGGCTTTCTCGTATTCCCCCTGTAGGCAGAGCGTATTCACGCTTTGCTTTTTTTTTGTCCTAAAATGAATAACTGCAAGTTTCTGGTCAGCTTTCTATCTTTCTGAGGAATCTTTGTTATAATAGAAAAATGAAATCATGTAAGGAGGCAAACGAAGAATGAGTATTTTTGAAGAGGTACATGACCGTAAGCAAACCAAATCAATGAAATGGGATATGCTTCAAAAAAGATTCCAGTCGGAAGATGTTATCCCAATGTGGGTAGCAGATATGGACTTTAAAGCCCCGGAAGCTGTGAATCAGGCGCTTATTAAACGTGCAGAGCACGGAATTTACGGATATACAGTAATCGATGAAGATGTCACATCTTCTATTACAGATTGGGTTAAAAACCGGCACGGATGGGATATCCAAGCGGACTGGCTTAACTACAGTCCTGGCGTGATCAATACGCTACATATGGCATTGCAGGCATTCACTGAACCCGGCGATAAGATTATGATTCAAACACCTGTGTACACACCCTTTTATAATATTATAAAGGTGTTGGACCGTGAGGTTGTAAAGAATCCATTAATTCAACAAGATGACTATTACACCATAGATTTTGAGGATATGGAAAAGAAACTAGCAAGCGGTGTGAAGGCATTTATTTTATGTTCACCTCATAATCCGGTAGGGCGTGTCTGGACGGAGGAAGAGCTTCGAAAAATGGCAGAGCTGTGTTTACAATATGATGCGATGATTTTCTCTGATGAAATTCATGCTGATTTAGTTTTCAAAGGACATAAACATCTGCCAATTGCCAGTTTATCAGAAGAAATTGCTGATAAAACCATTACTTGCATGGCTCCCTCTAAAACTTTTAATTTAGCAGGCTTGCAAGCTTCCTATGCCGTGACGCCAAACAAGCAAAACAAACAAAAATTAGAAAAAGCATTTCTCCGTCAAGGTTTAAATAACTCTTTAAACGGAATGGCTATTACAGCTATGGAAGCAGCCTACCGTCATGGCGGGCCTTGGCTGGAAGAACTGCTCGAAGTTGTTGAAAGCCATACAGCATATATTAAAGAAATGTTTGCCGCTCATGCACCTGAACTAAAAGTAATCAAGTCGGAAGGAACCTACCTTGTCTGGGTAGATTGCTCCCAGCTGAATATGGATAAAAAAGAATTAAACCGATTCATGATTGATAAAGGACGAGTCGGCTTAAATCCTGGTCAGGACTATGGAGATGAAGGGGACGCTTTTATGCGTATTAATGTCGCATGCCCCCGGGCAACCATTGAAGAAGGCGTACAACGAATTATTCATGCAGTCGAGGCATGGAGAGCATCTACTAATTAATTAGAAAAGAGTAAAAACTGCATTCATCCTTGGGAGAATGCAGTTTTTATTATCATGAAATCAGACATTATTATATTTCACAGCCAAATGCAATTACATCTTTAGCCGTTTTCTTCGTTTTTCTGTTTATCATTATTTTCCGTCGGATCAGTCGGTGCGTCCTGCTCTTCCCCGCTTTGAGAATCTCCGCTGATTACTCCGCAAACGATACGGTCTCCTGAATTACCTGCCGGCTGGCTCATCCCATCATCTACCCCATCATGAATAATTAAAGAAGTTCCGTTATCTGCCGTCAGGCTATTTTTTCCTTTTTTTAATGTTGCCTCATTAATAATCAGCTCTTCTTGAACAGCCCCGTCCGCATCTGCTTCAATATTCGGGAGATCACCGACGTGCGGTCCATCTGTTTGCATCAGACCATGGTCTTTCCCATCCGGGTTAAAATGATTTCCGCTGGAAGAAAAATCAGGCCCCTCACATTTTCCGTATTCATGAACATGTATTGCATGAAAACCAGGACTTAAACCTTCTACTTCCACATTTACAGAAACACCGCCATCGGTTTCATTTAATCTGGCTGTTCCTACACGATCTCCATCCGCATTATACATCTCCAGCGTTTCTGAGTTTTCATGCGGCAGCAAGCATCCTGATAAAAAAAATAACATCATTAGAGAGAGCATCCATAACTTTTTATTCCGTCGTCGCATCGATAAGCTCCTTTACCTTTTTTTATAGTTTAGGCAAAGAAGTAATTTTTAATCAAAAAACTCCTCAAATCTTATTGATTAGAGGAGGTATTTGTCACATTATTATTTTTTTGCGTTTGCTGTAAAACATCCTGGTACTCCTGCTCAAAACGTTCCTGATCTTTTTTCGACTTTTTCATCATCCACCGCATCACTGTGACGGCCAATGCGATAAAAATAATTAGTGATATCACTGCAGGAATATACTCCATTTTATCTTCCGGGAAATAAAGAAATGGCATCATAAAGCTATTCACACCTTTCTGAAGACAATTATATCAAATATTCGATGCATGTAAATATGAGCATTTTTGAAAACCATATGTATATACATAAAAGCGCCCTGAAATCAGGACGCTTTTATGCATCATGTAAAATTATTCACCTAAATGTTCTTTAATTACGTCAGCGATACCGTTTAAAGCATCCGCTTCGTCTTTTCCGTCTGCGCTTACTTCAATTTCAGCACCTTTTGGAATTCCTAAAGACATTACACCCATGATGGATTTAAGGTTAACATTTTTACCTTTGTAGCTCACTTCAATTTCTGAATCAAATTGACCAGCTTTATTTACTAACAAAGTAGCCGGACGTGCGTGTACTCCAGTTTCTGCAGTGATTGTAAAAGTTTGCGATTTCATTATATACAACATCCTTTCTTTTTTTGAAAACCTGTATCGTTTATGTACCAAATTAATTAATTCACATAAACCTATGTTCTATTATATACAAAAATCACGAAATATGAAATACATAACTGCTTTTTTTATGAAATAAAGAATCGGATACGCTTTCATTTTGAATTCACACTTAGTTTAGAAACAACTATACATACACAGCTTTGTGTTCCAATCTTTGAATTTTTCTGCTTTTTATTTTGAAAATGGATTCATTTGTTTTTCAAAAATCTTTATGATACCTTTAATTTAAAGACGGAAACTAATAATGGAGGGATATGAAAATGAGTGTACATATCGGAGCAAAGCAGGGAGAAATAGCAGATAAAATCTTATTGCCGGGCGATCCGTTGCGGGCAAAATACATCGCAGAAAATTATTTAGAGGATGCTGTATTATATAATGAAGTCAGAGGCATGTACGGGTATACCGGCACTTACAAAGGAGAGCGTGTTTCTGTACAGGGAACCGGCATGGGTGTCCCTTCTATCTCCATCTATGTGAATGAGCTGATTCAAAGTTATGATGTCAAAAAACTGATTCGCGTCGGCACATGCGGTGCAATTCAAAAAGATGTCAAGGTCCGTGATGTAATCCTGGCACAGGGAGCCACAACAGACTCGCAAATAAATCAGCTTATTTTTAACGGCATTGATTATGCGCCAATTTCTGACTTTGAATTATTAAAAAATGCTTATGATGCCGGAACAGAAAAAGGATTACAGCTCCGTGTCGGAAATGTATTTACAAGCGATACCTTCTATCGTGATAATGCCAAAGAAGTAAATGAATTACTTGCCAAATATCAAGTGCTTGCCATTGAAATGGAATCTACTGCATTATATACCCTGGCTGCGAAATACGGACGTCAGGCATTATCTATTCTTACTGTTTCTGATCATATCATCACCGGCGAAGAAACAACAGCAGAAGAGCGTCAAACCACATTCCATGAAATGATGGAAATAGCATTAGACACGATTATTCAATAAAACGAAACTTCATTCAGCGGGAGTTTCACAGACGATTCTCCGTGATAAATTATTACAGAGAAGGCTCAAGCACTTCCAGGAATACACTTTTCTAATCTGCAAAACCGCATATTCCTGATAGCACCTGAGCCTTCCTTTTATTCCGGTACAAACTATGGTAAAATAATTAGAAAACTTGATTGTCACCAAGCCTGTAGGTGACAACCTTAGTTACACTTATGCAGTAAGAAAGTATATACTTTTTTAACTGCCAAAAATTGATGCGTTACTTAGGAAGGAAGTTCCCTCATCCATGACTTTATTAACGAATTTCCCATTATGGGCTGCACTCATTGCGATTGTGTTCGCTCAAGTTATAAAGATACCAATTAAACTGATTTTCACCAAAGAATTTCAGCCTGGACTTGCTTTCAGTACAGGGGGAATGCCCAGCAGCCATTCTGCAGCAGTGACATCGTTAGCTACTGCTGTCGGCATTGCAGAAGGTGTATCATCAAGTGTATTTGCGCTTGCTTGTATATTCAGTGTCATTACCATGTTTGATGCTTCCGGGGTCCGCAGGCAGGCTGGTGAACAGGCAATTGTGATTAATCAGCTCGTCCGTGATTTTCAATTGATTACCTCCAGCGCCAAAGACTGGAGCAAAAAGAAAGAAAATGAAAAAATACAAGAACTGAAAGAATTACTCGGGCACCAGCCGATTGAAGTATTTTTTGGCGCCATCACAGGAATTATTATTGCCTTTTCTCTTGCACCGTTTTTTTCTTATTAATCCATAAGAACCAAAAGACCAATGCTCCTGCTGGGAGCATTGGTCTTTTCTTTTATGTAATCCCGTTTCTCTGTTAAAACATTTGATAGCCGCTTTTCCTTAAAAACCGGATAACCAAACCAGATACAATCGTTCCAATAAAACCAGATAATAAAATCACAATATCAGCAATTGTTAAAGCAACAATTCGTTCTCCAAGCGCCGAAAAAGATTCCCCCGGACTTGTGAAATAGCTGAAAAAAGAAACATTATCTATAATAAAAATCATTAGAATCGGATATAAGCACGCCATCAGCCATGTTTTTCTTAATAACATATTTAATATAAATGCAATTCCAAAAAAGATAACAAAATATAATACAACAGAAACAACAAGTTGAACCATTCTCTTCCCTCCGTCCTTTCTAAGGATGCATACAAAGCACATTTTATCTTAAAATGACAAAAAAGCAAAGCAGCATCTGCCAACCTTTGCTTTTTTGTCACTATATTTCTATCTATTATTATTTATAATAAATGAAAGTTTCCTTTTTTCAGTAATAATTGCCATCCGCCTAATTGAAATAAATAATGATTATCGTAAATTCGTTTGACTAATACAGCTCGCCACCCAAACACCTTTCGATTCTTTATGACCGCCACTCCGTCTTCTTGACCTAAAGTGGCGAGCATTCCTTGTTTAACCGGCTGACAAGCAGTAAGTTTTTTATTCCGTAACCTGGAAGAAACATTTTTTGCGACTACAGCGGCTTCCTCGATAGCTTTTTTTGCAGTTGGAAGGACTTCCTCCCCATGTTCATCTGCTGTATATGCACATTCTCCAACGACAAATATGGAATCATCTTTTGTAGAAAGCATATTGGGATCCACTTCAATTTTTTTATTTTTCAAAGCCAGTCCGGCTTTTTCAAATGCAGGATTGGCCTGTACCCCGCCAGTCCAAATAAATGTATGTGTACAAATTTTATGATTTTTCCCTTCTGTTTCATAAATAATTTTATTATCCTGACATTCCTTCAGTTTAGCTTGATGGATAATCTCTACTCCTCTGGATTGTAGAGACGTAGCTGCGTAATGTGCCAGTTTCTCATCGAACCCTGGCAGAAGAGATTTACTTTCCTCCAGTATGGAAATATGCACCTGCGTTTTCTCAATGTCAAATTCTCTGCATATCTCTGGTATTTGATTAATCAGTTCCCCTGCAAATTCAACACCTAGAATTCCACCGCCGCCAATAACAATATTTAACTTGCTCTCATCCTTCTTTTCAGCATTCGCATAACTGGCAAAATTATATTCGATATGCTCACGGACAAAACGGGCGCTGTTGATATCCGTGATAGAATAAGCATGTTCATCCAGTCCCGGAATTCCTTCAGCCCTCGGCTCAAAGCCAAGACCGATAACAAGTAAATCATAGTGTAATTCCTTATTTTTAAGCTTGATTTTTTTAGAATTTCTTTTGATAGAAACAACTTCATCTATAATAAAATTTATTTTAGAACGATTAATAATTTCTTTGATTTTTATTTTGGAGCGATCTTGATGCCGTGTACCAGCAGCATTTTCATGCAGACAGCTTGCTTGAAAATGATAGTCATATTTATGAACCAGCGTTATCTCTGCTTCATTCTTTCCAAGCTGTTTCTGAAGCTTAACTGCCGTCATTATACCTCCATAACCCGCCCCTAATATTACAATATGCGGTTTAATCATGGTTTTTCACTACTCCTATTAATTTTGTAATTTATCACTAAAATGCGAAACAAAACGCATTTTGTCATATAAATAACTTCGTTTTGTAATCAAACTGTAATAATACTAACTTATCTTAAATGCTTTAATCAAAAATAGCAAGCTTTAAAACCTCTTTTTTATCTATACCTATGAAGAAAGCATTTAGACATGCTACTATCTAAATGAAAATTTCTTCCCTTTTGAAACGATATAATTCAAACTAAAACAAGTTTGTGATACCATAGGATAGGTAAACGTCTAGAAAGAAAAGAGGTATTGTATGGAGAAAGTTTTTGATGTAACAATCATTGGAGCTGGACCCACTGGCTTATTCACAGCCTTTTACGGCGGCATGCGTCAAGCTAGTGTTAAGATAATTGAAAGCCTGCCTCATATTGGAGGACAGTTAACAGCACTATATCCAGAGAAATATATATACGATGTTGCAGGATTTCCAAAAGTCCGTGCGCAGGAGCTTGTTGACCAGCTGGAAGAACAAGCCAATTTATTCGATCCTGAAATTGTACTTGGACAAGCCATTGAGACAGTGGAACGATTAGAAGATGACAGCTTTCGTCTTGTGTCAAACACCGGGGAAGTTCATTTGACAAAAACAATGATTATCACGGCCGGCAATGGGGCTTTTCAGCCTAGAAGATTAAACGTAGGAGACAGCGAAGCCTACGAAAATACGAACTTACACTATTATGTGACGGATATGAATAAATACAAGGACAAGCATGTTGCTATTCTAGGTGGCGGAGATTCAGCTGTAGACTGGGCCTTGATGCTTGAAAAAGTTGCTTCTAAAGTGACATTGATTCATCGCAGAGACCAATTCCGAGCTCATGAGCATAGTGTAGAGCAATTAGAGGCCTCTGCTGTAGAAAAGCTGACGCCATATGCTCCAACAGCCATTGTAGCAAATAAGAAGATTGAAAAGCTTATTTTACAAAAGATAAAAGAAGAAGAATTGATTGAATTAGAAGTCGATGATGTTATTTGTAACTATGGATTCATCTCCAGTCTCGGGCCAATTAAAAACTGGGGATTAGAAATTGAAAAAAATAGTATCGTTGTAAATTCTAAAATGGAGACAAATATTCCTGGTATATACGCCGCTGGAGATATTTGTACGTATGACGGAAAAGTTAAATTGATTGCAACAGGATTTGGTGAAGGGCCGACAGCAATCAATAATGCTAAAAATTACATCGATCCCAAAGCAAGAATTCAACCGAAACACTCAACAGCAATGTTTTAAAAAGGGGAATACATGATGGAAAAATCGTTTGAATGAGAATTTTCTCTGCTTCAGACGATTTTCTTTTTTTATACAGTTCACTTCATTAAATCCTGGGGATAAAAGAGCTTGAACACCACATTGTTTAGTTTGAGGATCTTGGAGATGTTTTTAGTAGAAATTTAGATAAAAGATTTAAAAGAAAGATTGGCAGTATTTCTCTGCCAATCTTTCTTTATTAACAATCGCCAGGTGCACCGGCATTTTGTGCAGTGCGGAAGGAAGAGCCGCATCCGCAGGAAATAATTGCGTTCGGATTATCAATGCTGAACCCGCCGCCCATCATGTTTTCTTTATAATCTATCTTGGTACCTTCAATAATTGGAATATCCTGGTTAAAAAAGACGATTGGAATACCGTTAATGGTTTCAATAATATCCAATTCCTCATTTACTTCATCAGCAAAACCTAAGGAGTAGGATAAGCCGCTGCAGCCGCCGCCTTTCACGCCAAAACGAAGCATCGCCTGGTCTGATTCCTCTCTCATCATTTCTTTAATCTGTGCACTTGCACGATCAGTCAGTTCAATAATCATCTTCTGAACCTCCTTTTTTCCTTGTATATCCTATATGTTTAGTATACACCTGAACTTGTCAGAATCAAGTAATTCATTTTAAGCATAAAAAATTCCCGTTGCGATGGTTTCTGCTCCGCCGGTCATCCAGATATGATCATCTTTTCTCCATTCAATGATTAAATCTCCGCCGGCTAAATGAACAACAATCTTTTTACCTTTGGTTACTTTTTTATTTAACGTTGCTGCAACGACAGCCGCACAGGCTCCTGTTCCGCATGCTTCTGTCACGCCGGAGCCGCGTTCCCAGACACGGAAATGTATTTCCTCATCCGACACAACCTCAATAAACTCTGTATTAACCCCTTCAGGGAAGCGTTCATCCTTTTCAATAACCGGTCCCAGCGTTGTCAGCGGCGCGTCATCAATCGCATCCACCATCGTTATCACATGCGGATTTCCCATGGAAACCGCAGTGACATGCAGTGTCTTATCTGCAACCTCGAACGGCTCATTTATAACAGTTGTTCCTGCTTCTCCAAGCATCGGAATCTGTTCTCTTTGTAATATCGGAGCTCCCATATCAATGGTTACTTCGTTGACTTTCTGCTCGTCATTCTCTTTCACAGTAGCTCGAACAATATTAGCTTTTGTCTGTATCGTAAATTCTTTTTTATCCACAATTCCTGTTTCATAAGCATATTTAGCTGTACAGCGCAATCCATTCCCGCAATTCATTCCCTCTGAACCGTCCTTATTAAAGATACGCATACCTACATCTGCTTTTTCTGCCGGATGAATCAAAATCATTCCATCCGAACCAATGCCCGTATTCTGATTTGACATGTTGATAGCTAATTCAGACAGCCGGTTCTCTGGCAGCTCTGTTTGAAAAAGATCAATATAGATATAATTATTTCCCAGCCCATGCATCTTCGTAAAAGGTATTTTCATCTTCTCTTCCCCTCTTCTGTTCATCCTTCTATTTCTTCGAGTCCCAGTTCTTCCAATGCTTGATAAATTGGCTTTAAACGCGGGATTCCTTCTGCTACCATTTTATCATTAATCCATACAACTGGATAAAAAAGATCTTCTTCTATTATTTTCTCTACATATGCTTGCTGACCAGCGTCTGGTTGCGTTTGATTGATATCGATATAATTATATTGAACGCCGTCAGAAGCATATTTCCTCCCTATTGCTGCCTGAAGCCACTCATACGTATCTTTGGAACCTGGTGCTCCGACACAGCTTGCGCAGATTTGTTCACTTCCATAGACAGTTATCGTTATTGCCGGCATGTTAACACCCTCTCCTTCCAAATATCTCTTTCCTCTCGCCTGTCCTCCATATTAATTATTTTACAAAATAAGCGTAAAAAGATAAAATAAAATTAACCAGCTAATTGAAAATCATTTTCAAATAGATTTTTATGCTTAACCGCGTTATAATAGATTTGTGGGAAAGGAGTAGGTGACTGTGGAAGAGCAAGTACAAGAAGTATTAAGCAAGCTTCGTCCATTCTTATTACGTGATGGCGGAGACGTAGAGTTAGTTGACGTTGACGATGATGGCGTTGTTTTACTTCGTCTCATGGGAGCATGCGGCAATTGCCCTAGTTCAACCATTACATTAAAAGCAGGAATTGAGCGTGCATTGATGGCAGAGGTTCCTGGCGTAACAGAAATAGAACAAGTATTTTAATTAAATATAAACGGAGAGGCTTTTGGCAATATCAAAACCCTGCTCCGTTTTTTATTTTTTTAAAATCAAATTTTGTTCTATGAAATTGGTGTAATTGCTTGTTCTCCGCTGACGACTGCCAGGATATTATCCATGCATAACTCTACCATTCTTTTTCTTGTTTCTACACTGGCAGACCCGATATGCGGAAGACATACGGTATTATTTAAACCAACAAGCGGATGATCTGCTCTAATCGGCTCTTCTTCAAAGACGTCCAATCCTGCTGCTTGGATTTCTCCCGTTTTAAGTGCATCCTCAACCACTACTTTTCCGCGTGAGATATTAATAAAAATAGCACTTGATTTCATTTTTTCAAAAGCGGCCCGGTTAAACATTTTATCCGTTTCCTTCGTATGCGGAACTACTGTCACAACAAAATCAGAAGTCTCCAAAAGTTCTTCAAAGCTGACATACGTTGCTTGCAATCGTTCTTCTGCATCTTTTTTACGGGAACGGTTATGATATTGGATATTCATATCAAAACCTGCTGCACGTTTCGCTATTGCTTCTCCAATTCTCCCCATTCCTACAATACCGATAGTTTTTGCGTGAATATCTGAGCCGGCAAAGAAAAATGGCGCCCACGCCTGCCACTTATCCTCCTTCACCCACGCATCCGCTTCTACAATTCGTCTGGCAGCAGCCATCAATAAGGAAAAGCCTAAATCTGCGGTCGTTTCCGATAAAACATCCGGTGTATTCGCTGCGATAACATCATGCTTCTCACATGCTTCCAAATCGATGTTATCGTAACCGACGGCCATATTCGCAACCACCTTCAATTGAGGAGCTTTAGACAGAAGCTCTTCATCAATAGAATCACTTAATACGGCAAATAAGGCATTTGCATCAGCAGCCTCTTTCAAAAGCGTCTCTCTTGGCACAGGCTCCTCCTCTTTTTCCCACATCCGGATTTCCAGCTGTTCCTGATAAGCTTTTACATATTTCTCCTCTAATTTGCGCGTAATATAAACCTTTGGCTTGGACATATACGAGTATTCTCCTTCCTGCGATGAAATAATGAATTTTTGCTTATAACCAGCTTATCATAGGTATCTGCCAATCCGAAACATCAACACCTACCGTTTCATAAAACCTCGCCAGTCTCCTCTCATAAACCTCTTGATGCTTTAATAATTGCTCTAACGCTTGAGAATTCGGGTACTGGAAAGCGCCCTCTAAAAAATCGTAAAGATGGATCGGATAGAACAGCCTGGCAAAGATAAGTCTCCACGCAAATACAGACAGCGGCTGATAGTTTTGATAATCATTTAAAAACTGATTAATTTCTGCCTCCGATTTATTTTGTAAAAAAGCATAACGGATATACTCGGCAATATCACGCGTCGGATGGTCATATACGAGTTCATCTGTCCAAACAATTTTCTTTTCAGATGTATTCCATCTGGCAAAAGCAACCGTACTCTGATCTGTTTGTAAGATGCGCTGCTCTTTTTCGCTTTCCCGTAAATATTGAATAGCATTTTCGCTGATTCCTACAATATATGGTAAAATATCCATCACTTCAGATAAATAATTACTCGCTCCTTCTTCTTTTGCCTGTCTTGTTAATTCTTCCTCAAAAAAAGTCAGCTTTTCTTCCCAAAGCTTTCTCCATAACCCATAGCTTGAAATCGCCTTCGGTTCATACTGAAAACTGCTCCCAATGCGGTGAATATCACCGAGCATTTTACCAGGGCTTTCCTGACGAGATATTTGTGACTCATCGTCTAATACAAGAACCATCCACAATTCATTGCCATAATTGGTAAACCAATCTCCGTTGATATTCCGAATGGGGTAAGCTACATTGTATAATCCGTTTTCTCTTAAGAAATAGGCCAAAGTGGCTTGTTCCATCAATATCATTTCCTTGTTTGTCGCAGGAATGGTAAAATAGTGATAGCGCTCTTTTTGATAACCCTCACGCTCTTCGATGAATTGCTTCCCTTCTATCTGGATAGCGTATTGACTGCGGAGCATTTCTGACATCGGCATCAACAAACTCCTCCTTATCGTATATATTAACTATATGAAGGAAAGGACTATACAATTATATTAAATCGAAAAAAGGTGTGTTTTAAATGACGAAGTATACAAGCAAAACAGAACTTGAAGTAAGAGCAAGACAGCTTTTAAAAGAACGTGGTGTCAAAATAGATGATATTGCAGAATTGGTATACTATCTGCAATCAAAATATCATAACGATTTAACGATGGATACCTGCCGTTTTAATGTAAATCGTGTGTTAACGAAAAGAGAAGTACAAAATGCAGTCATCACAGGCATTGAATTAGATATGCTGGCGGAGAAAAAGCTATTAAGCGAGCCGCTTCAGGAAACAATTCAGATTGATGAAGGCTTATATGGAATTGATGAAGTCATTGCCTTGTCTATTGTCAATGTCTACGGTTCCATCGGCTTGACCAATTTTGGATATATCGATAAACAAAAACCCGGTATCTTAGAAAAACTGAATGATAAAAGCAGCGGCGAAATCCACACATTTTTAGATGATATCGTCGGCGCTGTCGCAGCTGCAGCCTCCAGTCGTCTGGCTCATGGAGATGCAGAAAATGAACATGAAGAATTAGACGGATAAAAAACATTGGACACAAAAAAGCATTCATTCTCCCTATGCTCATATTAGATAGGGGATGAATGCTTTTTTGCTATTCAAAGGTCCATTCTGATAAATTTTCTATGATATATGTCGGCTGCTCTTCAAAGGTTGCCAGCTCTTCTGTGGAAGTCACCCCGGTAGAAACAAATAACGTATCTACACCGGCATGGATTCCCGACTGGATATCTGTCTGGTAATTATCTCCAACCATTACAACATCCTCTCTCCGCAAACCGAGTACATCTAATGCCTCTTTCATGATAACCGTATCCGGCTTGCCAATAAATACAGGCGCCTGCTGGGTGCTTGTCTGAATCAAAGCAGTAAAAGCCCCGTTGCCTGGTCCCATACCGTCTTCAGTTGGAATAGCGTGATCCCGATTGGTAGAAATAAACTGTGCACCCTTGCGGATAGCTATGCATGCTTTAGCAAGCTTGTCATAGGTAATATCCCTGTCCAGACCTACAACAACCGCATCCGCATCTGTACTATCCGTTAATTGGATACCATATTCTTTTATTGGATTCTTCAGACCGCTCTGCCCGATACAGTAGCAGGTTTTTACGGATTGGTCCTGCAGATACTTCGCCGTTGCCATGCTGCTGGTAACGACCTGTTTGTGATTTGCCAGGATTCCTAATCCGTTTAACTTTTCAGCTACTTCCCGGGTGCTTTTTGTAGAATTATTTGTTACAAACACATAAGGAATATTTTTTTCTGCTAATTGCTTTACAAAAGGAATTGCTTCAGGAATAACCTCATTCCCTCTGTAAACAGTCCCGTCTAAATCAATAAGATATCCTTTATATTTCTTCACATTATTACCTCTCTATCTCGATTACATCATACCTATTTTAAGACGCTTGACTGACCGATGTTTATTCTGAGTTAGCAGCTATCCGCCATTGACAGCATTTATCTCCATCAACCAGCAGCGCTTTTGTCTTAATTTCCTGATTCGGAAACAAGGCTTCATACATTTCTTTTTCATGCTGGCACATCACAGGATAATCCCTTGCCACTTCTAAAAAAGGGCAATGAAAATTATTTAATTGAAAGCCTTGCGCACCTTTATCTTCTGCTTGAAACATATAGCCGCTCCGATTTTGAAAATCCTTTAACGCAGCTACTTTTTCTTCCGTTGTAGAACAGGAATCTAAAAGCTTCTTTAATTGCTCTTTTTCCTTCGTTGACTGTTTTTTTAAAAGCTCGCTGATTAGCTGTTTTCCCTGTAATGCTTCTAAATCATGGAGCAGGTCTAAAGAGAGTTCTTTATAGCGATTAGGGAAACTTTCTTGACTTTTCTCTGTTAAACGATAAGTATGATACGGCCGTCCAATCTCTTTTTTATGCTGCTGCACCTCAATAAATCCCTCTTGCACAAGCGTATGAATCTGCTTCCGGACAGCTGTTTCTGAGATAGTAAAATGGGCCATCAGTGTATCCATCGTTATCGTACCCTGTTCTTTCAATACCTGGATAACCTTATCCTTTGTCGAGACACGTTTCCCCATCCGCTTGCCCTCCCCTTTTAAACATACATTTTATTTATTTGAAAAAGCATTTGCTACGCCTAGTTCATTCTGCAGATATGTATGAATCCGCTTTGAAAAATAGGTAAATACCTCTGCGTGCTCTTCAAAAAACTGCTCCAGACTTTGATGATCGATTGCCTGATATTCATGTACTAAAGGTTTACGCCAATGAATCAGAGCTTTATATACTGCTTCTTCCTCCGCAGGAATAACTTTTTCATCTGTTAAGATGTCAATAATATCCTCGTAACTACCCGGATCCCTCATAATAAAACCGTCTATCATCATATTTCCTACATCCAGCACACCTTCGATAAAGACATGCGCCATGCGCTCCAACGCAAGATATTCTACTGGGCTGTGATAGGAATGATTCTTTAACGTATCTAAAATCTCATTCATAAATGTCAATGTCTGATTAATTTTTTCCTGATCTACAAAATACATTATGATTCCCCCAAAAACGTCTATACTAAAGGATGTTTCCATACTACTATTATCATATCATAATTTGTAATGTATTTTCACTGAACTTTCTTGATAAAGTATAGAATTAAGAAGCGAATCTTTCCTTCTTTTTCAAAAAACGTGATATAGTAAGTCTAATACGTGTGAAGGAGATAAATGCCGGATGGAAAAGCGAGATATTTTAAAAATGGATGCCACGGGTATAGCATCCGCAATTAAAAAGAAGCATCTAACCTCTATAGATGCTGTAACAGCTTTTATTGAACAAATCAAAGCGATTAACCCTTCCATTAATGCAGTTGTTGAAGAAAGATTTACTGAAGCGCTGCAAGAGGCTCAGGAAGCAGATGAACTGCTGCAGAATAATGGGGCTCTGGGTAAATTACACGGAGTTCCCATCAGCATCAAAGAGTGCTTTCATGTGAAGGGAATGAAAACTACAGCAGGCTTAGAACACCGTCAGGACCTTATTTATCAAGAGGATGCAGAAGTTGTTCAGCAATTAAAGCAGGAGGGCGCTATTATACTCGGAAAAACAAATACGCCTGCACTTTGCTTCTGTCAGGAAACGGATAATAAGTTATATGGCAGAACAAATAATCCCTGGGACATCACCAAAACCGCTGGAGGCTCCAGCGGTGGTGAAGGTGCGCTGCTTGCTTCCGGCGGGTCTGCTGTCGGGATTGGTTCAGATATTGGCGGTTCCATTCGTTTTCCATCTCATTTTAATGGAGTTATCGGTTTCAAACCCGGGAAGGATACCATTTCCACAGAAGGCCATTTTCCGTCTGTCCAGCATGAACTGCAGCATCGGATGCTGACAGTCGGGCCAATGGGGAAATCTGTAGAGGATATGCAGCTTATTTATGAAATTTTATCTCCAAGCCACTTCAAGCATCAGACATTGCAGGAATTTAAAATAGAAATATTACCAGCTAATCCAGGCTATCCGCTTTCCACAAGAACAGGGAATTTATTAGGGCAGCTGGAAAATTTTCTTGAAAGAATTTACAATGTCCAGCAGGTGATGCCGCCTTATTTTAGGGACAGTGCCTTAATATGGCAGGAAATCATGTCGATTAATGGAAGTAAATTGGTTGAAGATGAAGCTTTTAATAATGACCGCTCCGGATTAGTGCGTTCCTTTTTAAAAGAGAAACTGAGACAGCGTACGAATGTCCACCCATATTTATCCTGGGCCATTATTGGAGCAAAAATGTTTAAACCTTCGCAAAAAAGAGTCCGGGAAATAATGGATATCATTCAGCAGGGTGACGAGCTGTTAAAAACATATTTAGATAAAAGGCTGCTGATAATGCCCGTGTATTATCAGTCCGCATTAGATCACGGGCAGGTTTTTAAAGAGATTTTCTCTATCCGTAAAACCTATTTGCAATACATGCCTTATACTGCCTATGCGAATGTATGGGGGCTTCCTGCTCTGACTATTCCAGTTGGAGAAGACGAGAAAAACATGCCCATCGGCGTACAAATTATCAGCAGTATTGGTAATGAGGATGCCATTTTTCGTCTGGGTAAATTACTTACGAAACGCTTTCGCGGGTATAAGCTGGCAGAGGTGACAGACAGGTAATTATTAGAAGGCGTGATTTCCCTCCATCTGCACAAACTACAAACTAACGGGAGGGAAATAACGATGCCAAAAAAAGATTATCAAGAGCATTCAACCGTTCAAAAACAGCATGATGCCCTCATTCCAGAGGAATTTCCCGAAGGGCCTTTTGGATCTGATATTCGTGAACATGACTTGGTTTCTGGAAAGTCAACAGATTGGGAAGAAGGCCAGCAGCGCACAAGTGCCTTCACCTACGCAGACAAAAAACAGCATAAAAAGCTGCAACGAAGAGCTCCCGGAGCCCATCCTCTCGAAGAAAAAGATAATTAAAGCTTTCCTGCTGTATAAAAAAAGAAGTTCAAAATGTCTTCTTAGCCATAAGAAGATAGATTGAACTTCTTTTATTTCTGCATCTTTTTCAAAACAAAATAAGCACAGCCGAAATTACAGTATTCATAAATATAATCCTGAAAACAGCTGATTTTCGCATCTATTGGTGCTTTGGCATGATTATCATGATAAAACCCTTTTAAACGAAGCTGTTCATACGCCCAATCGCCTACGATAAAATCATATTTTGATAAAACCTCTGAATAGCGCTCTTTCACAGCTTCTGCTTCAAAGCCTTCTTTATTTTCTTCAATTAATTCATATGTTTTCCCATTTAACTCAATCATAAGAGAATAGTCACACTCCTTATCAATTATTCTTAGTTTATCACAGAAACAGTTAGAAAAACCAGAAAAAATTACCTGCATGATTTACGCTTGTTTTCCAAAACTAAGATGTAAGAAATAGTTCTTGGAAAGGAGACTTAAAGATGAAAAAAGGATTTGGAATCATTTTATTAAGCCTTGTTATAACGCTTGCAGCTTGTGCAACAGATCAAAATAACTCCGATTCTGACCCATTAGATCCAAAAAACAGAAACCCGGAGATGGAATCCAACACGAATTCGCCATCTCGTGATCAGCTTGGTTTTGTCCGTTATACTCAGGATGAATTTAATCAAGATAATACATCAGAACCAAAAGAGATTCATGTAGACCGGGAAGAGATGGCTGATATGATTACCCGCATTTTATTACAGAACCCTGATTTTAAAGAAGTAGCCACGCTTGTAACGGATGAAGAAGCTTTGATTGCTTTTGAAGCTTCAGATAACCTATCCAAAGAAATGGCAATTGATAATGCAGAAAAAACAGCAATGTCTGTACTGCCTGGCTATTATACGATTCATGCTTCTAATAACAGAAGCTTGATTCAAAACATTGAAACCCTGCATTATTCTGTGACGGAGAATGAAGATGTAGATACCGGGCCTCTGGTACAGGAAATTGTCGACACGATGAAGAAGGATGATTAAAAAATACTTATCCCATAAGGAGGTGATTTATCTGGCTAGAATTCGCACTACGGTCCTGATTATGTGCTGCTTTCTTACCTTTATGCAAACCACCGCTGTTGTCCATGCAGAATCAGAGGATCAAATATATACAGACCGCATGGCTCTATTCAAAAAGGTAGAAAGCCTTACCCAGGTCCCTTGGTATTATTTTGCTGCAATGGATAATTACGAACGTAACACACTCTCTTCCTCAGAAGAAGAAAAGGTTATTTCCATACAATTTGAAGAGACCGCATGGTTTGGGCTGGGAAATGCAGCTAAATCAACAGAACAGGGAGTTATCAGACAATTTGGCGGAATCGGTAAAGACGGAAATGGTGATGGCCAGGCAGATCCCGATGATCCTGAAGACATCCTTTATACGATGGCAAATCATATCTTAGCATATGGTCTGCATAAGGATGATGTTAAAATCGCACTCTGGGAGCATTATAAACGTGACTTGACTGTCCAGACAATCATGAACACCGCCAAAGTGTTTCAAAATTTTGGCGAAATCAACCTGACAGATCGTGCCTTTCCTTTAGATACAGATTATAATTACAGTTACCGCAGTACGTGGGGAGACCGCCGCGGTTTTGGCGGCTTGCGCATCCATGAGGGGACCGATATCTTTGCATCCTACGGCGTCCCTGTCCGCTCAACAACCTATGGTGTGGTCGAAATGATGGGATGGAACTTATATGGAGGCTGGCGTATTGGTATACGGGATATCTATAATATTTATCATTATTATGGACATATGAGCGGCTATGAGGATGATGTAAAAGTAGGCCAGGTAGTAAAACCGGGAGACGTGTTAGGCAGCGTCGGATCTACTGGTTACGGCCCTCCTGGAACTTCTGGAAAATTCCCGCCGCACCTGCATTATGGCATGTATAAAGATAATGGATACAGTGAATTTTCATTTGATCCTTATCCTTATATCTCGAAATGGGAACGGATGGAGAAAAATAATTAATAACAATCCTATCCGTGAAAAAGGTGTGTATCCCAGTTGTAAAACAGGATACACACCTTTTTAAATAAAATATTGAGGATAGCCGCTCCAACGGGTTTCATGGAATGAATAACCTTCGACCCCAGAAATACACTACGCTTTCCGTCGGCTTAAGCTAAGCCGTTACCCGCGGAAAGCGACTTCCCGGAGCGGACATCTACTCGGCAAGAATACCAGTATTTTAAAGACCAATTTATTCTCTTGGCTTTTCTTAAGTTTAAATAAGAGTAACACTTATCCTTTACTTTTCTGGACAGCGTTCCAAATACTAGCTGCTAATCCGCCCCATATCACAACAATACCGATAATCATTACAATGATAGCTGAAGCACCCATACGCATCTTCCCTCCTATTTATCTTCATAATCGGATAGAGAATTTTCTGACTTCCATTTCAAAGCTGCCAGGATAATTCCAAGAACTAACACACCTACTACTACGGCCCAGCCTGTATTATTGATAAAGGCATTCGAGTAATTTTCATAGTTCCCGGTATCTGTATCAAACTCTCTTAATAAATTCTGCTTAAACAGCCCAAACATCATATAACCCATAACTACTGGTGTAATCATAGCTAAGCTGATTGTCCACCAGGAACCTAAACGGATATCTGAAATTTCATTAGCATGATTTTTAAGCATATTGGTTTTACGAAGAATCCAGGCAATCAGGACAACTTCGACAAGACCGATCATGGCAACTCCGAACTGGTTAATGAAATAATCGACATTATCTAAGAAGTACAAGCCGCCTCTGGAAGCATATAATAAGGAAATCAATGCTGCGAGACCGCCTCCGAAAAGAACGGCTTTCGATCGTGTGATTTTAAACTTATCTACCAATGCTGCTACATACGCTTCTGTAATGGACATAAGAGATGTAATTCCGGCAAGCGTCAGTGAGATAAAGAAGAGCGCTCCGAACAATCCATTAAATGCCGGCAACTCATTGATAATGGCCGGAAAGACAACAAAAGCAAGACCGACCCCGCCAGCGACGACATCATCCACACTGACACCGGCAGAAAATGCCATAAATCCTAATATTCCAAACACCCCAATTCCCGCTAATAATTCAAAGCCGGAATTTCCAAAACCAACAATAAATGCATTATTGGTAATATCAGATTTTTTAGGGAGATAACTTGAATACGTAATCATAATTGCAAAAGCAATCGATAAGCTGAAGAAAATTTGTCCATATGCTGCAATCCATACACTTGGTGACAAAATTTGACTGAAATCAGGTGTAAAGAAGGCATTCAATCCATTCATTGCTCCTGGCAGCGTGACTGCTCTTATTACAATAATAATAAATACGATGAGAAGCAAAGGAATAAAAATCCGGTTTGCAACCTCGATTCCTTTTTTTACACCGCGGAATAAAATTCCCAGCACCAATAGCCAAACAATCACTAACGGAATAACTACTCCCGGTACCAATCCGCCTATTTCCCCAGGAATCTCCGCCAATTGAAGATGCTCCCCAAATAAAAATCCTTCTGTATCTTCTCCCCAAGACAGATTAAACGAAAAGATAGAATAAGATATTGCCCAGGCAATAATTACCGAATAATATGTTGAAATAACAAAAGCAACAAGTACTGCCCACCATCCAATAAACTCTGTTTTCTTATTCATTTTTCGAAATGTCAAAGGTGCAGAACCCCGATACTTTTGACCCATGGTAAATTCCATAATTAAAATTGGAATACCCGCAGTCAGTAAAGCAAATAGATAAGGAATAAAAAATGCTCCGCCGCCATTTTCATAAGCAACAGCAGGAAATCTCCATATATTTCCTAAACCAACTGCTGATCCGACAGCCGCTAAAATAAACCCCGCCCTTGTTCCCCATTGTGATCGACTCTCCATCCATCATAACCCCCTTTTTTAATGAATAACAACAGAATGAAAGCGCATTAAATAAGAATAATAACAAAAATCATTACTTTCAGACTATTCATCTTGTATTATAGCTTTTTTGACATTTTTGTCAAATATCTAATTATGGAAATAGCAGGATTTAATTGCAATACCCTTATTACATCATAAAAGGCTTGGAATACTAAAATGTATTCCAAGCCTTCTGTTAAGATGCCTTCTTTTTATTTTTATTAATCAGGAAATGAGTAATCCAGACAATCCCAGCCAAAAGAACAAGCGTTACAGTTAAAGCTAACCACGTAGAATGAGTTAGTCCAATAACCAAGAAACCAATCAAAGCAGTAAAAGCAGCAATGAAAGCATAAGGCAGCTGTGTAATAACGTGGTCTATATGGTGCGCCCCGGCTCCGGTTGCAGATAAAATTGTTGTATCAGAAATAGGTGTACAATGATCACCGAACACTGCTCCGGCTAATACAGCCGCTAATGCAGGTAAAAATAGCCCCATATCTGTGTTCGCCATAACCTCCGCTGCAATCGGAAGCATAATGCCAAAAGTTCCCCATGATGACCCGGTTGCCAAAGCCATTAAACCGGCAATAATAAACAGAATAGCCGGCAGAAAATCTGCAGAAATAGAGGAATTATTTACTAAACCAGCTAAATAGCTTCCAGTCTCTAAAGCACCGATAATCGAACCAATCATCCACGCAAGAACGAGAATATTAATTGCAGGAATCATGGTTTTAAAGCCTTCAATAAAAATACGTCCCATGTCTGAGCGCGGTTTTCTTTGCTGCATATGAAAAATAATAGAAGTAAGAACAGCTGCAACACCGCCAATAATTAAGGAAAGATTAACATTCGTATTGGCAAAGGCATCAAGGATAGATGCGCTCCCTTCTGTTTCCATAATCCCTGTCACAATCATAGCAAGGACGGTAACAATAAATAAGACAATGATAGGAACAATTAAATGAAATACTTTTCCATCCTTATGCGGATCAAAAATATCACCTAAATCCCCAGAAACCTGATTTCTTTTTGGATCCAGCAGTTCTCCCTTTTCTTTTGCTCTTTTTTCATGCGTGCGCATCGGACCGATATCAAAATGAAAATACGCCACAATAAACACCAGAACAATCGAAGCAATCGCATAAAAGTTTAATGGAATCATTTGTATAAATGCTTCAATCGGCTGCAAATTTGTAATTCCATTTGCTGCAAATAACCCGCCTAAAATACCAATAATATAGGCTCCCCAGCTTGATATAGGTGCGATTACGGTAACGGGAGCAGAACTGGAATCAATGTAATATGCCAGTTTCGCCCGGGAAATTTTTTGCCTGTCTGTTACAGGTCTTGCAATCTGTCCAACTGCTAAGCTGTTAAAATAGTCATCTATAAAAATAATCAATCCAATTACAGCAGTCATGATTTCCGCACCGGTACGTGTTTTCACCCGACGCAGCATCCAATCTCCAAAAGCTTTAGCCCCGCCAGAAGCTTGGAGAAACGCAGTAAGCACGCCCAGAAAGAGAAGAAAACTGATTAATAATAGATTCCCCATCTCCAAGGCTCCATCTGCATAAAAAATTGTATAAAATACCGTCCATATTTCTTTTAATGTTCCCCATATATGGAAATCATTTAATAATAATGCTCCTACAACAATCCCTGTTCCTATTGAGATAAGAACCTTTCTTGTTAACACCACTAATATCAGCATGACAATTGCAGGTATCAGTGACCAAAACGTACCTTCCATGTTAAGACCTCCAACGATTTATTTTCGAGCTGAGTATTTAAGCATTTTGAATAAGGTCAACGACGCGTAATGAATAATGGAAACTGCAGTTCCTTTTGAAATAATTACGTGCATATAACCGATTCGAAATAGGAAAGTAAGACACAGGGATATCTATCATACTCAAGTACTGTTTCACAGTAAAAACATATACAAATTACCCTTTAAAAACGCAAAAAAACAATGATAGAAAATAACCTATCATTGTTTCACCAATTCACGTTATCCTCCATTTCGATCAGTAGTTCTCCATGTAAATCATTACATGACAGCATAATACTTTTTCAGTAATATGCCAGCAATATAAAGCATGACCTCTTTATATACTTCGGCAAACTATCCTTTCTCCAGCAATCTTCGTTGTCATTCTCCTGCCGGATACTCATCTAATCTGCGCCTCTACCTCACCGATCTGATAAGGTTTTTATTCAATTATAAATATCTTCTCAACTAATTTGTACTATACTACATATTCAGTCGCTCTGCAAATCATCTTTTGGTACGGCAATATCAGGAGCATTTCCATCCCCGCCATAGAAATCAGGCACTTTTCCCATAATTGCGCCTCCATCTAAATAAAGCTCGGTATGTACAGTTCTAACTTCGGAGGTAAATGGCACAATAATTTGTACATCTGCTTCTACATTGATATACAGGGAAACCCAAGCTCCATTAATCCCAAATTCTTCTTTATCCTCGACCACATTTGTCCGCACTGCTCCAACCACTTCCATATTAATAGGAATTTTAGGACCTAAATTAGCCAGTACAGAATTTCCCGTTACTTGCCCTAAAGGAATCTCAATCAGCGTAGGATCAATCTGTACCCTGCCATCCGCACCGCCCTCATAGTCATAAGGCTCATGCAGATTATGCTCAAATTCAAGCTGCTCCCCCCGATTCACATGCGCAAAATACTCCTCTACCCGGTCAGTAGCTACCCGGTTGATTTCACTGATAACTGCAGGATCTCGGTTATATGTTACTAAATTTCCTTCATTGTCATAGGTAATGTTCAGGATATCCTCAAATCCATATTCCTCTACATAATATACAGCGGAGTTAATCGCTCTCGTAGCAAATTCATCCGCTTTTCGTTTGGCAATATCAATAACAATCGGTTCAATTTTGACGTTTATCAAATAAAAACTAAAGCCCACTACTGCAAAGAATAAAATTAACGTCAGCATCAGAATGGAGCGTCGAGAGGGGGGCATTCTTCTTTTTCTTCCCGTTCGCTTTCGAAATCGATATCTTCTTTTAAGTTTCAATGCAACAACCCCCTTCGTAATAATTTATGCAATTATGGAAGGGAATTAGAACAAAGGAAAATGGATTGGTTTTACATGTAAAAAGACACTTCTTCTGTCCCCTGCAAGAACAAAAAAAGTGTCTTTCCATGTATTATGATATTTTAAGCAATGCTTCTTTTCCTGTCATCCCGACTTCCCAGCCGTGCTCCTTCGATGCATCTGTTATTTTCTGCAACGGAGCGTTCAGCAATTGATCAATGGTTCTTACTCCCATTGCCCGGCCGGCGACAACGTTTCTTTCTTTCAGCTTAGGTATTTCATTAAAAATATCCACATCGAGCGCTGCACACATAATATACCCTACATCATTGCTGATTGTTAATAAGGTTGTTTGCGGCAATTCCACACTCACTGCTGTAAAAATAATTCCATCCACCTCAAGAGGTTCTACCGTAATCATAAAAATGCCCCCTCTGTTTTTCTCTCGTGATAAGTGTATGCAGAGGGGCTAAAGAACGTCACACATAAAACGAAACTTCACTCAGCGGGAATTTTCGGACGGCTCTCCGTGATAGAATGGAAATGAATCAATGCTGTTTGACAGCATATACTAATAAGTCACGCAAAAATTCCGGGACAAAATATTGTTTTTTTGCAGAACGGGCAATTTCCGGCAGGAGCTGGCCAAAAGTAAAAGTATCTGCAGTAGCAACATAGTATACTTTGTCTGGATGAATAGGGTAACCATCTTCAGTATACACCCGCTTCACATACACTTCCCCATTCCGATGAAAGGCTGTCTCGACCTGAATGCCTGAAAAAATCATTTTCCCTAAGATTTCCCCGCGGAAACCAAAGCCCTTTAATTTTAATTCTGTAAAAGCAGGAGATAATGCCGCTCTGACCGTTTCTATGATTTGATCCCCCTTTAAATCCACAAGGACGGGATTGATTGGATGAGGGCAAATTCGGTGTATATCCCCTTTTGTGATTGCCCCGGCAGGCAGCGAATCTAACAGCACGCCAGCATTCAGCATAGCTATATCCGCATTGGTCCATCTTCGGAGCACTTTAGTCAGTGAATCAATAATGGGGGTTTCTCCAAACCAGTTTACTTCCAGCGGCTTTTCTACACTTGCTACCGCCTGACCCAGATATTGGTCAGCCTGTTGTAATAGCTGCTGTAAATGTTCTTCCGTCTCCAAATCCTTTCCTGTATCCTGCAGACTGATTGCTGCTGCTTCCTTCGAAATTACTTTTTTCTCCTTATGATCCCAAATAAGCTCCACTTCACCGATATAGTAGCAATGCTTTCCCGCTGCAGTGATTAAGGTCTGATTTACCAGTTCACCCTCTTTTAACAGATGATGCGTATGTCCCCCGATAATCACATCAATTGCCGGATAACGCCGGGAAATCTCCTGGTCAACGGAAATTCCTAAATGGGAAAGAAGCACAATAATATCCGATTCTTTTTTCAAGTCTTCTATATAACGTTCAATAATGTCAAATTCATTTTCTACATGCCAGTCAAGCAGCTCGTAAAAGGCATTAAACGGTGCCGTTAAACCTAAGACACCTATCCGTATCCCGCTTTCTGTCATAAAAGTGTGTGTCCGCTTCAGCCAAAATGGCGTCAATTCATCTCTGCTGAATAAATTACTGCAGACCACTTGGAAATCGGCTTTATCATATAATTGATATAATTCTTGATGGGAAAGCGTTATCCCCTCATTGTTTCCCAGCGTCACGATATCATAGCCTGCTTCATTCAGCAGCTCCACATTGGCTAACCCATTTGAAGCTTCTGTAATTGGATGAGAGCGGTCAACGTGGTCTCCTATATCCATTGTAAAGGCAGCTTCATTATTCTCTTTCCGCAGGCCCTGCTTTTCTTTTAAAAAGGCTGTTACTCTAGGCCATTGTTCAAAATGACTATGTAAATCATTTGTATAGTAAAAGTAAACTTTCTCTTCTGACATACTTCATCGCCCCTAACCAATTCCTTGTAAAATCATGCGAATCCCCATCACAATTAATAAGATTCTCAAAAGCAGCTCTAAGAGCGAACTTGAATTTTTTTGATTGGTGAACGCACCCAGTTTGCCCCAATCCATTCCCCCGGTATAAAGAAAAGCACATATGCCCACTCTATGTTGCCAAGCGCAACAGCAGGTATAATTTGAAATTTATATGTATATATTTCCGTTCCCATTTCCGCCTGGCGAAATTCTTTTTCAGAAGCATCTACATTTCGTGGTTTTTTTCCTTTTAACTGCCGAAAAAAAGAATAACGAATACCACCAGCAAACCAACTTTCTACTGTAATCATATCACATTGCTGGATAGATGAAAGCGAGGGAGTTTTTTACAAACGCATTGATTTTATTTTATATAGAAGAATCCATGTTTCCAAGATAAAACTGTTTTTTTAAATAGGTTTACGAAAGGGTTTCCTCCAAATATACTTTTTCCCTATTTCCAAAGCAATCTTCCAAAGTTAAAATTAAATTAGTTTGTTAATTAATTTAATTATCTTAGTTGGTATCTTATTAATTTTTAAGATTACTTCTCTACAATAAAAGCATCAAAAGCTTTACGATTACAACTAATCTAAAACACATTGCGTTGTTTTTCAAACTGAAGGTGAGAAAATGAATATTCAAGTAAAAGAAGTCGTAAACGGCTGGAAAGAATACACACTAACCAATGATACGATTGAAATTAGTATTCTGGATTATGGAGGAATCATCACAAAATTATATGCACCAGATCGAAATGGAAACGAGGAAAATATTGTATGGACTTTTAAAGATTATCATGATTATGAAAATAACCCATTATATTTAGGTGCTTTGATTGGCAGAGTTTCTGGACGAATACCTGACGGGCGATTTAAGATTAATCAGCAGAGCTGGCAGCTGGAAAAAAATGAAGGTAACCATCATCTGCATGGTGGAACAAATGGCTTTCATCAAATTCTGTGGGATACACAAGTGAACAAAACAGAATCGGCAATCGAATTACAATTAACGACGAATGATGTCACTTTTGCAGGCGGGCACCCTGGTAATTTGGATGTCTCTATCACTTATAGTCTTACCAGCAAGAACGAATTGTCTATACATTATCAAGCCGTTCCAGATGCAACAACCGCCCTTTCTTTAACAAATCATAGTTATTTTAATTTAACCGGAAATGTGCAAAATTCTATTTATCAGCATCATGTCACTATGCCGGACAGCACCATCATAGAATTGGATAAAAATCTGCTGCCTACCGGAAAGCTTCTGGATACGTCAAATACAGCATTCGATTTTCGATATGGAGCTCGCTTGGGAGAAGGGGTGCATTCATTATCTGAATCTGAACAATTAGCTTTAGCCGATGGATATGATCATTATTTTTTATTTAAGAACGCTAAAAACAGAATAGAAATTTATGAGCCCACCTGTGGGAGAACCTTATCTATAGAAACGAACCAGCCTGGTATGACGATGTATACTGCGAATCAGGGTTCACAAGGATATCTATTAGAAAATGGGACTGCCCCAGCTCATTATGGGGTTTGTTTTGAGACTTCCAATACACCTTTAGCACTCTATCAAGATAGACTGCCGTCCATCGTTGTAAAAGCAGGTGATGTTTATAACAAATCAACTACCTTTACATTTGGCACGAATTAGCTTTCTGATTTTATCAATGCACGAAATAACCTTCCAAAAAAAGCGAATCCGATTGAACAGGATTCGCTTTTTTTGGAAGATGACTCGTTTCCCTTCTGAAGTTAAGCCATATTCCTATATGATTCTTTCGTTATTTTGTATTGAAGCGGCTCACCTGCCGTAAAGCGCTTTGCTTCTTCCAGCATGAAAGCCCCTAAACGAGCCCTCTCATTACCAGAACTTCCTGCTATATGCGGTGTTAAAACAACGTTAGGCAGAGTGTATAATTTGGATTGTTCCGCTGGCGGTTCTGGATAAGTCACATCTAAAACAGCTGTAATATCTGTACGTTCTTGTAAAACTTCTATCATCTCATCTTCTCGAACAATAGCACCTCTAGCTGTATTAATAAATGTTGCATTTTGCTTCATAGACTGAAAATGCTCTTTTCTAATCATTCCTTTTGTTTCGGGCAAAAGCGGGCTATGTAATGAAACAACATCTGCATGTTTAAAAATCGCTTCTAAAGAACAAAGCTCTACATTTAAATTACTAGCTTCATCTTCGTTTACAAATGGATCATAAGCTAATACATTCAAGTCAAAATGCCGTAATAAATCCGTTACTTTCCTGCCGATTTGACTCAAAGAAATAATACCTGCCGTTGCTTGATAATTGCCGATTAGCGGCTGATACATACCATTAATATAATTTTTTTCCTCTTTTAGCCATCTGGATAGCTGCCAACCGTTTTTTAAAGAAAATAGAATTTCACTTAATGTAAATTCTGCTACTGGAATGGCATTTGCCTGATTAGCTGTGGTAACTTTTATGTCTCTTTCCCATATCTCGTCTGATAATAATTTCTTCATTGTTCCAGCTGCATAAAAGATGGCTTCTAAAGATGGCGTTTTTTCTAAAAACGATTGATCAAATACCGGAGCACCCCATCCAGAGAAAATAACCTCTGCTTCTTTTAATAAATTACCTTCTTCTTGATAATTATATTTGGTCAATGGTTTTCCAATAACATCAATATATTGCGAAATCTCTCTTTGTATATCAGGTGTATAGACTTTTTCAAACAAATTTTCGTCCATTATAAACAGACCTTTTCTCATATGTTTTTACTCCTTTGACCGACGCATTGCAGAAATACTGCTGCTTGTTTTTTGTTTCTGAAACAGTTTAATAAGCGGTCCAATAATCAAAGCTGATATAATGGTTCCTTCTCGAACACCCTGAACAGAACCAAATACGATAAACGAAATAAACATTGCTAAGCATACCAAACTTATATCAAAATAAAGCTTTACCTTTCCAAACTCCTGTGAAGTTTTGTAAGAAATCACTTTTACAATTCCTTCAGCCGGATTATTTACCACTTGTGCCTTCAACTGTATCACCGTGCTAAATGCAATAATAACACAGCCAATGACAACCATATTTAATTGAACCCAGTAATAAGGTTGCGGGATATGAATAAGGAGATAAGACCAAGAATCAATAGCTATTCCTAATATTGGCCCTACTAATAATTGCAAATACTGAACTCTGGGAAAATTTTTGCCCATCATTATTATTTCGATTAAGACAAAAAGAAGATTAAACAGCATCGTCAGCATTCCAAAACTAATAGGTAAGAATAGACTAAATGCATATGGCGGACTCGTAATAGGAGTAGTACCGAGATGTGCAAGTGTAACCAGACTAATGCCGAGTCCCATAATGAAAAGACTCAGCAAGAAAAGCCCATAAGATTTTAATAGATTGGATTGTGCCAAATACATACACTTCTTTCCATAAATATTCCGATATTTTAATAGCTGCCTTTTTATTTTTTTGAACATAGATAGTTAGCGATGGAAAAATAAAATCCTGTTTTATGGACGTTTCTCTCCCTGCCCTGGACAATCTCATTCCATATTTTTAATAAGCAGCGGCACTTTTTTTCCGTAAATATCTAGTAATTTTTTATTGTGTTCATCTGAACCAGTAATATTTCCACTCAGAAATACTGGTGGAACTTGCCCTGTTTTGATAAGTAAATCAGTGACTTCTGCTAAAATAGCTTGAAGAATCGAAATGCCAATCACAGAGGACGATGGGGCAAAACGAATACCTGTGTCAGAATTACTTAACATTGCGTCTCCAACCTGTACATGGTTATCTATTGTATAATCGCAGACATCTTTCAAGTATAACCCGTCTTCATGTCTGGAAGGCTGCTGTTCAGCATATGCTGTACTGGTTAATGCCACTGTAACAGCTCCATGTTCTTTCCCATATAATGCGACATCTATTGGAACTGGGTTGATGCCTGAAGTAGAAATGACAATTAGCACATCCTTCTTAGTAATGGAATATTCCGCTAATAATGGACGAACATATCTATTTTTTCTTTCTTTTTGAGAAGATGCTGCCCCGCCTTGATGAAGCATCAATTCGTCAATCAATATAGGATAAATCGGTGCAAGTCCTCCTGCACGATAGAATACTTCCTCTGTTAAAATATGAGAATGACCACATCCGAATAAATAAACAACTCCGCCATCATTTATTTTATCTGCGATTACTTCACTCACTTTCTGCATAACGTTTGTTTCTTTATTAAACGTATTTTCAAGCTGCTCTTGTACTTTTTGATAATACTTCTTTATCATCATAATCCCCCTTGAATAATTGGTTTAAAGTTTGAAACGGCCTTCTTATCCATTGGTTATTCTCCATTTAAGAGGCAGCCCTTCCTTTCTCTTAAATGGAGATAATCATTCTAGTTTAAACGCGATGCATTCTATCTTTATATTTTTCGATTAATGACTCATTGTATTCTCGGCCGCCTTCCACGTTGGCGCTTTTCATTATCGGCGGTTCGATACCTTTTTTCACTAGATTTTCGATTGCTTGTAAAACAACACTATCAAGTAAGTAAGCTGCTGAAATAGAAGATGTAGGACCTGTTTTCATTCCATATTCCGGTATATCTATTCCGCAGTCTCCAGGGTCTCCACAGTTATCCAGGACCACATCGGCAAATTCATATAATTTTTTTCCGCTTGAGTGCAGGCTTTTCGCATTTTGAGAATCTTTTAAATTTGTAACAACAATCAGCTTATTCCCTTTTTCTTTTATATATTTAGCCATGTCAATGTGCAAAGGGTTTTTCCCAGAATTGGATATAAAAATAAAACAATCCTCATCCTGCTGGTCGACTAAACGAATAAACGCATCACCAACCCCTTCAATTACCTCAAACCAGCCATTGATTCCGTAAAACTCTTTGATAGCCTTGGAGTTAACGAATCCTCCTGCCCGGCCAGCAACTTCAATGGCAGCTGCGAAAGAATGTCCCGAGCCAAAAGATTGAATAATACCTCCCCGTTCAACCGTTTCTGTCAGGATATCGGCTGCTCTTTCAATATTCTCCCGTTGCTCTGTTCGTATTTTCTTTAAAATATAATCTATTTTCGCATAAAATTGGTCGACATAGTTCACTGCATTCACTCCTCTTACTTATCGCTTGGCTTTATTCAAAAATACTTCAATGCTTGTTTCCGGGTCATCTGGCACCATTTGAGCTGTCACCTTCACCCCGCTGTTAAGAAGTGTTTGAATCGCTTTCTCTTCATCTGCTGAGAGACTTACTGATTTTTTGATTTGCACTGTATCAAAACGATTGGAAAGATTTCCGATATTGACCTGTGGCAGCTCCAATCCTTCCTCCTGCAGACGAACTAGGATTTCTGGTGATTTAACAACCAGTAAAACACGCTGTCCCTGATAGTTGCCTGCTTTAATATTTGCGGCTGCTTTTTCAAATGGCAAAATAGATGTATTTACTCCTGATGGTGCTGCCATTCTTAATACCGCTTTCTCATGATCACTGGCAGCAATGATATCATCTATTACCATAATTCTGTTTACCCTTAAACCAGTAGACCATCGAGTAGCTACCTGTCCATGAATTAATCTATCGTCAACTCTTACATGTACAATTCCTTCCATTTCTATCTCTCCTTATGTTGTAAATATTTTTAAATTATAAGCAATAATCCCAAGTGCCATTAGAATAAAGACAACGCGTGTTGAATTTAACTTTTTCTTACCCAGCATCCAATAAGTGACTGCAACAACAAGAACTGGACCTAGGGATGGCAAAATTTGATCAGCAAGCTCTTGTATAGAAAGTGTAACTTCCCCTTGCTGGAACTCATATCCAAAAGTTGCTGTAACCACCGTTGGGATAAGCGCACCTACAACGGTAATTCCAAGGATATTAGCAGCTTTTGTAAGATTCTTTAACCTGCCGCCTATTTCGGTTACGAGTCTCACACCTTCTTGGTATCCGGACCAAACAAAGAAACGCATGGCACCAAGACGAATAAATCCAAACACAATCCAAAGAATCAAACCGATTGGGTTTCCTTCAAGTGCTAAATAGGAAGCAATGGAACCTATGATGGTAGTAGGTATAACAAAGAAAAGCGTATCACCAATCCCGGCCAGCGGTCCCATCATACCTGTTTTTAATGAAGCTACTGCTTCCATTGATTTGATTCTTTTCTCTCTTTCAAGAGCTGTATTTACACCTAATATTAAAGGGGCCATCGTATTATTCGTGTTAAAAAATTGCATATGTGTCATGGCAACTGTTTTGCGTTCTTCGGGATCCTTATATAAATTCTTAAGTAACGGCAAAATACTGAAATAATATCCTAACCCTTGAAACTTTTGATAATTCCAGCTTGCTTGTCCAAAGAAAAACCATCTCCAAAATACTTTCTTTAACTCACGATCCATCTTTCGTTTACTCATCGCCCATCCCTCCATTAGCTACCGCAGGATCATTGTTATCATTATTTTTAGTGAACCGCTGATATCCTAAAATTGCCAGAGCTAGTCCAACAAGTGCAGCTCCTAATACAGACATACTTAAATATGCTGCTACGACAAATCCAATAATAAGATAAGGGATATTTTCCTTCACAGGTAAATATCGTAATAATATGGCTATACCTAGTGCAGGAAGCATTCCGCCAGCTACACTCAAACCACTCATCAGCCAATCAGGCATATAGTTCACGATAGATTCTACAAACCTTGCACCAAATACAAGTGCTAAAAACACGGGTATCATTCTAGACAGAGAAGTAGGAAGCAATCCCCATAACCCCATCCTGGCAGCTTTATCAAGGTTCCCTTGTTTGATAAAGGTCTCTGCCCTGTTTTGAAAATACGTGTTTGTAAATCGGGCAAGAACATCGAGCTGAACCATTAACAAGCCAATCGGGATTGCTAAGGATATCCCAAACTCAGCTCCTTCGCCTGAAAAGATAGCAAAAGCTGTACCAATCAATGCACCCGTCATATAATCTGGAATCGATGCACCGCCGAAATTTCCAACTCCAAGCACCAGTAAATTCAACGTCCCTCCGACAATCAATCCTGTTTGCATATCTCCAAGAATCAGCCCGGCAAAAAAACCTGCCATTGTCGGTTTAACAAATCCCATTGTTGTGTTGTTTCCATCATAAATTGCAAATGCTGCATACAGCGTTATTAATAATACTTGCCACCAGACAATCTCCATCCTTACTGCCCCCTATTCATCTAAATCATTATTATTCAATTCAAGTGGATCCGCTTTAAAAATTGCACTTCTTGAAGATTCAATAACCCGATTAAGGTCAGAAATCATAAAATCAGTTTCATCTAAAAAGAGTGTTTCCAAGACTAGCGGCAGATTAACTCCGCTAATAACAAAGGCGTTTTGTTCCATCTCTAATTTATGTGTCAGCGCTACCGCCTGGTTGTAGGGCGTTCCCCCTTTTAAATCAGCAAGAATCACTATTTTTTTATTAGAACGCTTCCATTGTTCCAAATAAGATTCCAATTTTGAGGAAAAATCCTGAACACCAGCTTCGGTAAGTTCGATAATAGAAAGCTCTTCTTGTTCTCCCGTAATCATATCAACTGCTTTTTTTAGACCACCAGCTACTCCATGGTGAGATACTAACAAGATATTCATTTGTCCAACTCCTTTTATAAAGGTTCTATTTTATTGCTGAAATACTCCCAACGCTTATACGTTTCAATATATTCCACCACTCTTTTTTCTAGTAAGTACGTGTATCTGCGTATGAACGCAGTTGGTTTATCGCCTTCAATCTCAAGCAGCTTACTTTCCTCAGACGGCGTCGGGAAACAAATTTCTGTTATTTCTGTCGAATCTGCCTGGAAAAGATTAATTTCAAAATCATGTTTTATTTTTTCATAAATTGAGGAAAATGCTTCTAACTCTCCAATATCTTCCTTAATAAATTCAGATAAAACATAAGAGTATTGGACAAGCAACGGCAAATCATCAATCATGCGTACGCGCTTGATTAAGTAAAATGCTTCCTCTTTGTTAATATTTAATTCTTTAGCTATTCGTGGATCTGTCATTTTTTCTACATTTAGTACTCGGACAGATTCTTGCTTCCCTTGATATTTTTCCTGATCAGAAAAACGCACTACTTTTGCTTTTTTCCCTTTGGAAACGTAAGTCCCTTTGCCTTGATAACGTACAAGATAACCTTCCTGTGTCAGCTCCTGTAAAGCCTTAATTACAGTAATACCGCTTACATTGTATTCTCTTTTCAACTCCGCTTCACTGTAAAACTTATCTCCTGGAAGAAACTTTCCGTTATTAATCTTGTAAAGAAGACTTTGCTTGATTTGCAGATATTTTGGAATAGAAATAAGATAACCTCCTAACTAGTTAATCAGTTAATATATTAAGTTAAAATAAAAAAATAATAGCATTGTTTTCATAAAGTTGATATCCATCCAATTCCCTACACCTTGCAATCAATCCAGGCATTTCGTTTTGCAATAAGCTAGTATTTAAATTTATGTTTGTCCTTTACTTGGCGGAATATGATGTAATTATTGATTGAAGCACTTTTACATCATTCTTTAATTGTTCGATACTATCTTCTTTCACAAATTCCATCATTAAATAACACATTCCTTGTTGCTTTTCTAGTTGTTGTAAGTACTTTTCCCAATCAGAAATACCTGCTGAAAAAGGATACACAATGACGTTATTTTCAACAAGCTGCCAATGAAAAACATGAACATGGCTAAGCCATTGTCTTACGGTATCAATACTCTTCACATTCTTATTCACTGTTTCAAATGGCGAGGGCTGCCAGTATAAGGAAACGTTTGAATGATTAATTTTCTTCATTAGCCGTATGGCACTATCTGCCGTATCTGTTAAAGTTCGGCCATGATACTCTAGATTAATATGAATTCCTTGTTTTTCTGCTAAATCAGCAATTCGTTTGGCATCCTCTATCACTTTTTCCCATTGTCTTTCTGTTGCTTCGCTTGATCCAATATTTCCAGCCCATACTCGAATGGCAGGAGCCGTCAATTTTTCAGCAGTATCTAAGATAGCTTCAAAAGAAAATGGTTGTTCCTTTACCCCTAGACGATAATAGGAACCATAAGAGATAATATCTATTTCTGCTTGCCGGGTTATATTAGCAGCATACGCAGCATGTTCTAAGTCACCAGGCGGAACATGAATATCGCCGCCCCATTCTATTCCTTGTATATCCGTATTTTTAGCAGCTTCTATTATTTCTTCTACAGATAAGTTTCTAAAGGTTACAGAACATAAGCCTATTTGAAACATCCTTTTCCTCCTCTCAAATTTATTTTTCTTTCCTGTTAGTCCACTAGAAAAAATAACTTACCGTTTTATAGCATCTAAATCGCTTCTATTTGTATGCTGTTTTTTAATAGCTTTCTTTTAACAACTTACGCTTATCATACGAAAAATTTTTTTAGCTGTCTTATTAAAGGCGGAATAAAATTCTCAATTTCGGAAATAAACTTTTGAAGGTGTATACCTTCTTTTTTTAAATAAACTAAAAAAAGAATATACTAAATATCAGCATATTCTTTCAGCTATCTGACTCCTTTGTATATTGATATTTATTCCTGAATTTCTGAGGAGAGATATTCGTATACGCTTTAAATTTTCTATAGAAGGTAGAAATTGCTTCGAAACCTACTTCAAAACAAATAGATGCAATATCATTATTGGTTTCCATGAGTAATTTTTTGGCAATTTCCATTCTTACTTCATTTAAATATTTCATCGGTGTCATATCATATTGATCTTTAAAAATCGTATTGATATGTCTGGTACTTATCCCAAGCTTTTGAGAATAATCATTGGCATCTCTAATTTCAAAATATCGTGTTTCGAGGTAATCTTTTAAACGTTCAGCCCGAAGCACATTTGCATCCGTAATATTTAATTCTTTTTGACTTCGAAATAAAATCAGCAATAATTCTTCCAGATAGATTTTTACAGCTACTACATTAATCAAATCCCCTTGTGCTTGCTCATAAAGCATCCTGCGAAGTAACTGTCTTACATTTCCTGCTTCAAATGGACTTAAATCAATTAACCTCGGATTGCTAAAATCCTGCATTTCTAAAACCTTTTGAATATCCGAATCCAAATGGAGCACATCAAACTCAAGCACAAGTACTGTCATTTTCCCCTCTGATGTAATAGAGTGGTCTGAATATGGCGGGATAAATGCCAGACTATCTTGAAAAAAAGTGTTTTTTTGATTATTAAATGTAATCTCTCCTGTATTTTCGAGAGCATAAAGAATCTGGTGAACCTTATGATGGTGTTTCTTTACAAGATTTCTATTCGAATGTTTATTTTCTTTTAAACGAATACGATATCCCATTATAACTGCTCCTTTGGTGTGTGCTTTCTTTAATTAATTCTTAGATGTAATACATTTTTTGTTAAATACTTGTAAACAAAATAGACTTTTAACGTTACGCTAAAACATAATAACTACTTTAAAATCATGTTTAGCATTAATTATTTTTTCTTGATTTTCTCATCTAACATTTCTGTTCTTTTACTACATTTATTTTATAGCATGTCATTTCATATCGTCCATCTAAAAAATAAGGATACTATCTCCTCCAAGACAGCACCCTTATTTTTAATCTATTTTTCGTATTTAAACCAGCTTATGTCCACAATTCCCGCAGAAATTCATTCCTTGTGTTTTACTTCCGCAATTCGGACAGAAGTTTGGAATTGATTCGCTTCCTTCATTATCAGAAGCATTCTGCTGGTTTCCGGTCTGTCGATTCTGGCTTTGTTGTCCACCCTGATTTTGCTGTCCGCCCTGATTGGACTGCTGGTGATTTGCTGTATTTTGGTCATTCGTACCGTTCATCATTTCCTTTGCCATCTGCATTCCCATCATCATTCCGGCCATATCTGTTGCGGAATTGCCGCCATCTGATTTCCCGGAAGCAATCGCATCCGTCATAGCGACATCTTTATACCGTCCCATATCGCCGATCATGCCATGCGAAGCAGTTTTTGTAATCATATCCTGGATTTCTTTTGGATAATTAAAGCTCATGATTTGAAAACCTTTAATCTCAAAACCATCCTGATTGACTTGCTTATCTAAATCCTCTTTGATACCCTCGCCGATTTCAAAGGAATTCGCCTGAAGATTAAACATATCCTTTCCTTCTCTGGTAATCCACTTCATTAATAATTGATCTAAAACAGCAGTAATTCTCAGGCGAATGTCTTCCACCAGAAAACTGTCTCTGACGCCTGCGATATTATCTATCAGCTTCACATAATCTTTCACTGTAAACTGAAAGGTTCCATTAGCACGGATCGGTATACCGCCAGGAAGCTGTGGAGAAGGTATGTTTATCGCATTTTTTGTGCCCCATTTCACAGTAAACTGTTTTGTATTGACAAAAAGCACTTCCACACGCATTCCGCTGTTAAATCCAAATTTAAATCCTTTTAAGGTAGATAAAAAAGGAATAATGTCTGATTCAATTTCATATTCGCCCTCTTCTTTAAAAACCCCTTCAATTTTTCCCTGGTTGAAAAAAATAGCATCCTGGCCCGGGCGAACAATTAATTTACTCCCTTTTTTCACCTCGTTGTTATTCCATTTCCAAAAGATCATATCATCACGAAATGATTCCCATTCAATCACATTTGCTAATTGCCCTCTAAAAAAGCCCATCATTCTGTTCATCCTTTCTTTATTTCAATACCTTCATTCAATCCATAATTAAAACTTTGCACGCCCGGAAGATCGGGAATGTCCGCCGCCAGTTCTGCCTATACTGCCGCCTCCCCGGCCTCCGCCGCTGTTGTTCTTCTGAATTTTCGTTTTCGTAACGGTTTGACGTAAATATCTATCTGACTTGCTTTTAATTCTTGAATTATCTGCATCAAGATACGTACTTGCATTCGTCGTCACACGGCCGCCCATATTAAAAATCATGGAACCTACAATAACTGCACCAATTATAACAGCAGCCAGCAACTGGAACCAAGTTTGAAGAAAAATACTGTCCGGGTTGATACTCGGGTTCACACCCATATATCGCTCTACCTTTTCAAAATATAATAAGCTGGCATCGTAATAATCGTTATTTCGTAAATCAGGAACTAAATCATCGGCAAGCTGCTGCGCACGCTCAGGGCCAACATACTCTTCTCCCTTATAAAATCCGCTTACCGCAATATCTCTTTCTCCGGAAGGTCCTGAAAAATCAAGCCCCATAAATACCGTATCTCCATGTTCTCCATCATATCCGGGGCCCTGTTCATCATAGAAGTCATCGATATATTTTTGGATACCTCTTCCATCAGACTCATCCTTCGTCAATATAAGGATATCAATCTCGTTCTCTTCACTATATTCAGCCGCCCTCTGCTCCAGATCCGTCCGCTCATTATCTGTAAATATGTTTGCATCATCATAAATATACTGCTTCTCTGCAGACACTGCAGGCAGCATTAGGAAAGATATAAGTACAAGTATACCAGCCGTAATTAAAAACTTCTTCATAGTAAATCACCGCCCAGCATCATCGCTATTGCTTTAAATAAAACAAAAGACCCTCCAGCAATGCTGGAAAACCAAAGCGCTGCCTTCGAATAGCTCAACGGCGGCTTTCCGACAATTTTTCCAGTCTGCCCATTCATTGCAAAGGTATGCTCTTGCTGATCAAAATCGTAATATACCATCCAGACTGGCAGCAGGACATAGTAGCTGTTTGCTTTCTTGGTGCGTATGTTTTTTTGTTGATAGCTTACAGAGCTGTATCCCCGGATGGTGGAAGCTATATACGTATCCATAAAACCTTGAATTTTTGCCTTCACCCGGTCAAATAATTCATCATCGGTATAATTATACTTTTCAGCTAAGTATCCTGCTAGATAAGGCGTTTTAAAATCCTCCAGCTTGTTATAATCATAAGGCTCTATTTTATCCATCAGCTCATCATTCATTTTTTCTGATGCATCGACCGGCACTTTTAAATAACTGATATCAATATCTCTATGCACACGATAATACTTGGTTTCCGTATAACGATAATCGCCGCGCCGATACGTGCGTACTTTGGTACCTGTTGCCTTTACGTCTACATCATTGTCTAAATCGTACATCCAAAAAGGGACATACATTCCTGTAATATTTTTCACACGGTCTGCAGTCATAAAGCCCTTAGGCGTCAACCTGCCATTTTTACACCATTTTTTAAATGCTTCCATTGCTTCTTCTTTACTAATGGTAAACGGAATTACTTTCGCAGGTGCCAACTCCCCGGATAACCGGTCAGCAAGCACCACCCCGGCCCCGCAGAAGCTGCATGAGGTCGCCGTTGTATCTGCATCAGTTAAAACAATAGCACCGCAATTCTCACAATGATATTCCTTCGCCTCGTCTTCCTCAAAGGACTGCGAGATATTCACGTCATCATACGTATCAATATGCTCCTCATGCCCGCAGCTGTCACAGGCCAAATGACCGGAAGCACTGTCAAATTCCATATCCGCCCCGCAGTTGGGACATTTATAATGCACTAACATCCGTCTTCACCTCATTTTTCTGATCGCAATTCAAGCAGCGCCTCTGCTTCAGCAAGCTCAAACTGGATCTTCTCTTCTTGTGCTGTTGTGTATTTCATTATATCGGCTTCATTTTCTTTCGCAGAGGTCTCCCTCTCTAAAGCATCCAGCTGGTCAAAGGTTTCTGAAAATGTTTGACGCATTCGGTCATAGCTTTGCTGGAAAGGGACCATCTGTGTTTCAAAATCATATTTTTGGCGTTGTAATTTTTCAATTTCTTTCTGTGCCGCTTCTTTTTGCATTTGAAATCGGCTTTTTTCATTTGCTTGTTCCGAGCTTTCTTCATATCTGGCAAACTTATCTGCCAGTCCTTGCTGCTCTATTAGCTTTTCCTGTGTTCTGGTAATGTTTAGTTGAATAGTGTCTATTTTAGCGTGCATTTCCCGCATTACGCTATCCATTTCTTTTCTGTTTTTTTGCAGCTTTTGTCTGTTTTTCTTCGCTTCTCGTTCAGATGAAAAAAGGCCTTTAAAAAAACGCATTCTGAATCATCCTTTCTGCCTCGCTTAAATAATTGTACGTTTGAACTCCACAAAAGGTTTCACTGCCTTTTCAGAACGGTAAGGACGTTTCAAAATAATCAATTACCTTATAAGGATAACTTATTTTCTATTAAAATTCTAATTACCTTTTTAAAAATTTCGATTTCTTTTACAAGATTGTAATATTAATAGCTTTTCGAAATGAAAATGAAATGAAAAAACCGTAAATTTATCTGAAATTGTTGATAGAACTTGATTCGAAACCTGTCGATTGATGTAATATATTTTAATAATTTGTTACCGACCTTTAAAAATTTGGACACCTTCTTGTGATATCTCTATGTTACCTTGTATATAGTGAAAAAATAAAAGTTCAGCGAAAATATAGCTGAATCAGGTCTGGGTTGGTTTCAGTCCGTTATCTTCTGTTTCAATCAATTTGTACTCCCCTATATACAATACATCATAGAATAGGAGATTAACGGACGGCCATACCACGATTTGAGCGAAATCTTGCTACATAGGTTTCTGTTTTTCAACAAAATAATATAAACATTCTTAAGGAGGAATTCTTTTGGCACCATTGAATCTTGATGCAAAAAAATATGTTATTTCGACTGCGTTTGCTGCAACGTTAGCACTCACTCCAGTAGTAGGCTCCAGTGTATTAGCAAATGCGGGAGAAGGATCAACAGAAGGAGATATCACCTACGAAGAAAGTAGCCTCCCTGAAGCTCAAGAGGAACAATCTTCTGAAGAAACACCTTCTGCAACAGTTAACTCTTCTCTTGTTCAACAAGGTGATTCCGGTTCAGAGGTAGAAAATATACAAAGTTCATTGCACGATCAAGGCTATTCTTCTAGTAACGTAGATGGTATTTTTGGAGAGCTTACGGAACAAGACGTAAGAGATTTCCAATCTGATCAAGGCTTGCAAGAAGACGGTATTGTAGGACCAGCTACTTCTGATGCACTAGGTACTCCTGTTGAATCCGCTCCAAGCTCTGAAGAAGCTTCAGAATCAGAAGCTAGTGAAGAGGAAGCAACAGAAGAAACAACTGAGAATGACATTGTTATTGAAGAAGTCTCGAATGATTCCGGATCCGAAGACAATGCAGGAACACAATCTGGTTCTGTCAGCGGTTCTGACATCGTTGCAGCAGCTGAAAGTGCTTTAGGAATCCCATATCAATTTGGAGCATACACTCCGGGAGAATCAAATCCTTCTGCATTGGACAGCAGCGGATTGATTAACTATACGTTTGACCAAGTAGGCATCGATGTTTCCCGTACACACAGCCAAATGTGGGCAAATGACGGAGTTCATGTAGATTCTCCAAGCGTTGGCGATGTTGTCTTCTTTGAAGGAACATATGATACAGCTGGCGCATCTCACAGCGGAATTTACATTGGTAACAACCAAATGATCCACGCAAGCAGCGGCAGCGGTGCAATGGTTGTAGCTGACATGAGCGTTGATTATTGGCAGCAACATTACCTTGGAGCAAAATCTTTCAATTAATAGTTAAAAAAACAAGCGCAACCTGGCGCTTGTTTTTTTATGTTTGCTTTTTATTCTTTTCTAGCATTGAAAATTTTATATAGACTTTTTAAATTTTTTGCGATATACTTGTCAACAATTTATTAGAAGGATTTCCGAAAAAAGGGATAAAGGAATATTTTACATAAACATTATTTTCAGACTAATCCGATATTATTTATTTATCGCAAAGTTTGTGCATTCTATTCCGTCTATCCAAACTTAAAGTTTATTTCTTGTCTATACATACTCAGAAAATGTGCATCAAAATAAAATACGGAATCCTATTCTATTATATTGAAGTAAGGGAGTATCATAGAAGTATGAAATTATTCATTCACATCAGTAATTTTTCGAATAAGTATTTTGCATTCATCACTATTTTAGTCGCTGTTGCCGCCTTCTATATGCCTGGCGGTTTTAATTGGTTAAACAATTACATGACCATATTACTCGGAATCGTTATGTTTGGAATGGGGCTCACCATGACACCAAACGATTTTAAGCTGGTGTTAACAAAACCTGTACCAGTTATTATTGGCGTTATTCTGCAATTCACCATTATGCCGCTGCTTGCATTTGGAATTGCAAAACTTTTAAATTTACCGCCTGCTCTGGCAGCTGGAATTATCTTAGTAGGATCTGTTCCCGGAGGTACTGCATCGAATGTCATGGTATATCTCGCTAAAGGAAATGTAGCGTTATCCGTTACGATGACATCTGTTTCTACTATGCTGGCACCAATTATGACACCAGTGCTTTTGTATCTTCTAGCTGGACAATGGATCCCAGTAAATCCGTTTGCCATGTTTATTTCTATCATTCAAGTTATTATTGTTCCCATTGTGTTAGGACTTATTTTTCAAAGGTTCTTTCCAGTGGCAGTTGACAAAAGTATAGAAATTTTGCCGCTGATTTCGGTTATAGCTATTTCGGGAGTAGTGGCTGCAGTTGTTTCAGGAAATACAGAAAATATTGCATCTTCAGGAGCGCATATTTTTGTCACAGTTCTCTTGCATAATTGGTCGGGACTTTTGCTTGGCTTCTTAGTTGCCACAGTGCTTCGTCTCAATGAAGAGACAAGAAGAGCAATATCCATCGAAGTCGGCATTCAAAATGCTGGATTAGGCACCACCTTAGCGAGCGCCCATTTTGCTGCACAGCCATTGGCTGCATTGCCAGGTGCTATTGCCGTTGTGATGCATGTAATCAGCGGGTCTATCCTTGCATCCATCTGGTCAAAAATACCGGTGAATAATAATAAAAAAGGAAATAAGAGAGAAATAGCTTAATTTGCTGAGGCTATCCTCGTGGAGCTGATTAAAAATGAAACAGAGGACACAGGTGATTGAAAAGTAGAGGCACGTTCCTTTTCAATCATTTTTCAAAAAAGCGATACCCAATAAAAAGGAATAGAAAAGGAGATTCGTCCATTGCAATATACAGACAATAATCTAAGCATTCGTACAATTGAAGAAAAGGATCTACCGCGTCTGTGGGAGTTGATATTTAAGGAAGAAAAGCCAGAATGGAAAAAATGGGATGCCCCCTATTTCCCGCATCAGGCAAAATCATATGAAGCTTTTTTAACAGAACAGGCGCATTGGATAAATTCTGAAAAATATTGGGCTGTAGAGCTTGATGGTCATATTCTTGGTACGATTTCTTATTATTGGGAGCATCAGCCCTCCTGCTGGTTAGAGATTGGTATTGTTTTACATGAAGCAGCATCCTGGGGAAAGGGAATCGGCACTCGCGCTTTGAAACTATGGATCAATCATCTTTTTAATCAACTGCCGTTAGTTCGTATCGGTTTAACAACTTGGTCCGGTAACATGCGAATGATTCGGGTAGCGGAAAAACTCGGGATGCAAATGGAAGCACGAATTCGCAAGGTCCGGTATTATCAAGGTGAATATTATGATTCCATCCGCATGGGGATGCTGCGTGAAGAATGGGAGCAGCATCATTACAGCACGAGAAGACAGGTCTTAAAATAGACCTGTCTTCTCGATTACAACAAACGATTTTCCAACTCCTTTTTATCAAGCAGTTTTATCATACTTCCCTTCCTCTGAATAAGTCTTTCTCCTTCTAGCCATTTCAATTTTCGAGACAGTGTTTCTGGCGTCGTTCCCAGAAAAGAAGCCAGCTCCTTCATCTTCATAGGAATCTCTACTTGCTTGGATCCTGCAGTTTTATATAAATCAAGAAGATATGTCATTAAACGATTTTCTACTTTTTCCATCATTAAAAATTGTGCTTGCTGTTCTGCCTCCATCAATTTTTGAGCATTGATTTCTAACAGCTTCAAGCTTATTTGCGGGTATTGCAATAGTATTTTTTGAAAATCCTCCTGTTTTAACAGGCAGACTTCTGTTTTCTGCATTGCTTCCCCAAATAAATTTTCATTTTGGGCACCAAGCAGTAATCCTTCTCCTTCATAACCGTTCGGTCCGACAACTCTTAATAATTGCTCGCGGCCAGTCGCTGAAAGCTGATATACCTTCATATTTCCCTGGGCAATCACAACTAATTGCGGGTTTTCGTCTGGAGTAATAATTTGTTCACCCTTTTGAAAAATATGGTGCTTTACCAACCGGTTAATTATCCTTTGATCTTCTAAATCTAAATGCTGGAAAAGCGGTACTGCAGCTACACATAAATGCTCCTGGCTCACGGCAAGTCCTCCTTTTCAACATGGCAGCTTTTTTTAGCAGATAGATAAAGCTGCCATGTTATTGTCTTTCCGCTATTATACGCCTTGTACTTTTGTATTTTCTACTGTATACCCCAGCTTTTCAATGACTTCTGATAATTTATCCGCACTTGTTTCCTTATTATTAATTTCTGCTTTTACCTTACCGGCATGAAATAAGACATTCACCTTTGCTACGCCTTGCTGCTTCTGAACAGCACTTTCGATTTTTTGAATACATGACGGACAGGTTAAGCTTTCTAATTGAATCGTTACTTTTTCCATAATTAATCCCCACTTTCCTTTTATTTATATTTCTATCGTACTTCTAAAGTTTTATTTTGTACTTGATAGCTATCAAGTTTTTCATCCTTCGTACGATAGCGTAATAAACGCATGCCATTGATAACTACTGCTAGAATACTTAATTCATGTACCAGCATACCGCTGGCCATGTGGATATATCCAAAAATCAATCCGATGAGGAGAAAAACCACCGTCCCCACTGCAATGATGATATTTCCCTTCATATTGGCTGTTGTTTTCTTTGTTAAACCAAAGGCGTGGATCAATTTTTTAAAATGAGAGTGCATTAGGATAATATCAGAGGTTTCCACTGCTATATCCGTCCCGCTTCCCATTGCAATTCCTCCATCAGCTAAAGCAATAGAAGGGCTGTCATTCACTCCATCTCCGATAAAAGCTACCGTTCTTCCTTCTTCTTGAAGCCGTTTTATAAAGCTGGACTTATCCTCTGGAAGGAAATCCCCATGAACCTCCGTTATACCCAATTCATTTCCCACTATCTCTGCCGTTGTCTGATTATCTCCTGTCAACATCACAAAACGCTTGATCCCCATTTGTTTTAAAATACGCAACGTTCTTTTTGCATCTGGCCGAACCTGGTCTTTGATACCAATCAGCAGTGTTAATTGACGATTGATTGCTACAAATACGGTAGAATTCCCTGACTGTTGAAGATAAAGTAAATCCTGTTTTGCCTGATTATTTATCCAAACAGCATGATTCTCCATGAAGGTCTGATTACCAATCATTATTTCCTCTGAACCGACGTGAGCAATAATTCCTTGTCCTTTCACAACCTCTGTTTTATCAATTTTTGCATATTCGGTTTTCCCCACATAATCTAAGATTGCTTGCCCCAATGGATGCTCTGATTCTCTCTCCACACTCGCAGCTAACCGAAGCGCTTCTTGCAAATCATCCGTATATGCTTTCGCTTCAGAAACTGCCGGTTTGCCACTCGTTAATGTTCCAGTTTTATCAAATACCATCGTATCTGCCTTGCTGAATGCAGCCATCAATTCCCCGCTCTTGATTAGAATGCCATTTTTTGCTCCATTGCCAATTCCGGCAACATTAGAGACCGGGACACCAATAACCAGCGCCCCCGGACATCCTAAAATTAAAATCGTAATTGCCAGATGGACATTCTGAAAAATCAAACCGACAATAAGCGCAAGCAGCAACACAATCGGCGTATAATATTTGGCAAACCGATCCATAAAACGTTCCGCTTCGGATTTATTATCCTGTGCTTCTTCCACGAGTTCAATAATTTTTCCAAAGGTCGTGTCTTCTCCAATTTTCTCCGCCTCTATCTTCAACGTACCATTTTCTAAAATTGTACCGGCAAACACTTTCTCTCCGGTTGTTTTTCCTGCTGTCATGGATTCACCTGTCACACTTGCTTCATTGATATAGCCTTTTCCTTCTTGAATAATACCATCCACAGGAATTTGCGCTCCTGTCTTAACAAGGAGCAAATCCCCTTTCGTTACGTCATCAATATTAATTTCTTCTATATTATCACCGTTGATTCGTAAAGCGCTGGCGGGAGCCATTTTGGTAAGTTCCCGAATAGCAGAGCGTGTTTTTTCCAATGTCTTTTGTTCCAATAACCCTCCGAACAAAAACAGGAAAATAACAATAGCAGCTTCACTGAATTCACCGATGATAAACGCTCCAGTAACAGCAATGGATACCAACAGTTCAATACTGATTACTTTTACTTTCAGTGCTTGGTACGCTTGGATAAATATCGGCGGAATCCCGATAATTGCAGCCATTGCCATTGCAAGTGAATATACCGGATTCCAATCAAATAAAAATTTTGAAATAAATGCTGTAATAATCAACATTCCGCAGATCAAGACAACGGGATGCTTATGTTTCATAAAGAAACTCTGCAGCTTCATTTTCTCTCCCCCTATCCGATTACACTGTCATTTTATCGTGAAAGAAAGAGAAAATAATTGATGCTTATCAAGATAGGAAAACTCATTTTGCAAAACGGTTATTTGTACAAATAAAAAAAGCATCCTCGAAAGATACTTTCTTTACATATACCGAAATAAATCCCAAACAGTGGGCTATTTTGAACATAAACCTACAAAATTCCTTTTGTTATCCTCGTTAATACTTTATGAAGCAAATCTAAACAAAAAAAGAGGACGACAGCTATCGTTACAAAAAATGCAGCCGAACGGAGAAATGCAAATGGAATAAAGCTGACCAGCCAGTTTCCAGCATAGTATATTAGCACAAATGCTATCGCAATCGTTACCAAGTAGGAGATAATAACACCGATTATTTGAACAGCATGAAGTTTTGAATAGGTTGCTTTCAGCTCTTTTCTGTTTTTCCAAAAATTAAAAGCGAATAGAACTATACTCAAAAAAGAAAATACACCTGCCAAGATTCTCCTCCTTTACTTTTATATTGTAAATCTCTTATTGCTTTTTCGTAGTAATCAACGTTTTCTATTTGCCATTATTAGAAATAGCACCATAATAATCCCAGTATAAATCATTATCCATAAAAATGGAAAGCCCGATAAATAGGTCAGGTTTTCTTCCTCCCATTGAAATAGCGGCTTCTGGGTAATCGTGGCCGGTGGAATAATCCATGTAATATATTTGAGAGATGCCGGTAAAGCATTCTCGATACCTAGTGCAGCAATGGAAAGAATGACCGTCAGTGCTAAACCGCCATAGGCATTGATGGCACTTTCCATCATTACGCTACTGAAAAAAGCGGCAATACAAATTCCGAGCGCAGCCAATAGGAGATGATTCACTATCGATACGAAGCCAACTGTCATGGATACAGAATCAGAAAATAGATGAAATATAATCGGATAAAGAAAGGCAAACACTGCCAATAGCAAGGCAATCAGCCAAACCGCTGCTAATTTTGCCAAGTAGTATCGATAGCTGCTTCTCAGATTTAAAACCAGCAGCTGTCTTTGTACTGGTGAATCCAGAGACAAGACGCTCATACATAACCAGGCAGAGACCACAAACAAAAACAATGCTGTAATCGCATAGCTATCGACAACCGGATTCGGCTTATACGTATAAAAAACAGCGATTAACACAATAAAGGTGGAGACCGGCGGAAAATATTTATGAGAACGGATATAATCATGCAAGCTGTATTTAATGACTTCTTTCAAATAAATCTCTCCTTCTATGTAAAACGAACAAACACATAGTTTGTTCTTCACTCCATTTTATAATCGATGTTTCCGACGTACTCAATGCTTCCCTGCAATTCAAGAATCCTGGACAGGAGCTGATCGCTATTTTCTGAATTCACATATAGCAGCAAGCTATTTTCTCTTCTTTCTTTATTTATTAATTCGTTCCATTCCTGCACATCTATATCCGTTAAACCCTTTACTTCAATCACCTTCACAGCATCTTTTTCCACAAGTTTTTCTTCTGTTAATTGCCCATCTTTTATGTAATAGGTTTGGTCAACAACCTCTTCAAAAATGGGAGCTTCATGATAGGTTAATAGAATGGCGGTTCCTTGTTCCTTTAATTCGTCTAGAATCAAAAGTAATTCCTGCTGCGCGGAAAAATCGAGCCCGGATAACGGTTCATCTAAAACTAACAGCTCTGGCTGCGGAAGAATGGCTTGAATAATACCTACCTTTTGGATATTCCCTTTAGACAACGTGCTAATTCGCCGGTCACTCCATTTATCCAATTGAAACCGATGCAATAACGACGAAATACGCTGTTTGAGCTCAGCCTCTGAAACATCGCCTATCCTTCCGGTATAGTGCAAATATTCATTTGGTGTAAAACGGAGATAGTTTGGAAACCTTTCTGGTACATACCCTATCCGGATATTCTTATCAGTATATACTACCTGCCCTGAATCCGGTCGTTCTACTCCTGCTGCCATACGTAAAAAGGTGCTCTTTCCACTGCCATTCCCACCTAAGACAGCAATGACCTCCTTTTCTTCCAAGCGAAGTGACATGTCGTATAAAATAGTTTTCTTCCCGTATTTTTTCTTGATACTCTTTAGCTCTACAAGCTGATTCATGTAATTCTCCTTGTCATATCATTTGGTATATACTGACATACTCAATTCTGCCTTTTTACAGTTCCTTCGCTAAATGATCTATGTTCAAAGGATATTATTATAGCTATTTATCATATTATATTTATTTATCTTACAATTAAATGTAAATGATAAATAGAAACTTCATTAAAGCCAGTTACACTGCGAAAAATTGATTATAAAATAACTCTCGATGATTTCCATAAAGCTGCTGAACGATTTACTGACTTAATTCCCTTTTTCCTGCCTCCATTTATTAAATTCTAGATATTCTCTAAAATGCTCTTTCGACACACCAGATTCCATTGCTTCTTTTACAATATTCACCCATTCACTATCTAATTCTGTTTCATGTATCGAGTTGTTTTCAATTATTAAATCTTTCACAGAAACCTCTAACACTTGGCTGATTTTCTCGATGAATTGGATGGAGGGGTTTGATTGAAGGTCTCGCTCGATGGAACTTAAATAGGATTTTGCTACTCCTGCCTTTTCAGCCAGTTCTGATAGCGACATTCGCTTTTCTTGACGTAATTGTTTGATTTTTTCACCAATCAAGTTATTCACCTGCTTTTTCTGAAAATTATATCATAATATTGCTGGGGAGTTCTATTATTAAAAATTAACAGTTTGTTCTCAGATAGAGGCTAAATATAATCAGAAGAAGAATAAATTAGATGAACAATCGTTCCGTTTTTAAAACAATTTAAGTTATTTAGATAACCGATATGATTAATTCATTTAAAAGGATTTATTTTTACATATAATCTTTCCATACAAATCTGTCGAAAAAACTCAAGTAACCCACTGCGGATTATACAATGTCTCCAAGCTTTGTGTTGTTTATCTTTATTCTCTGTAATAGACTTCAAGTGTCCTGTTAGTTGGGTTGCATTACTTGAAGTGAAGACTCTTGCTGATTTTTCATTTCCGTTATCGTCATGATTTCTCTTTTTATTTTACAGAATTGAAATGAAAATATACAACTCATCCGTTCATTCTCTTATGAAAACGCATAGCCTGCAGTTACATTTTTTCTGATATTTGGCTCATACTAACTAAAAAGGAGGTATTGGAATGAGCATAGATAAAGGAAAAAAGAAGAAGAAAAAGAATAAAGAAGAATTAAATGCCATGAAGGGCGGGAAAGAAAGGCATCGCAGAAATCGTTCTTAGGTTGGTGTATAAGAGGAAGGCTGAATCAAAGTTATTTCATCGCTGAGACTCCATCATATAACGAAAGCCTCCCTGAATTGAATTCCAGGGAGGCTTTCGTTATGAACTATTTACAAGTAAAAATCGAATACATAAATACCAGCCAGCTGCCTAATTCCAATCAATTCCCGCTCAAGAATTCACTTGGAATGGAGGTTAAATCAATTCCCCAAACTATTGGAACAAAATAATACACAGCTAAAATAATAATAATTGTTCCTACGATATTGACCCAGAATCCTGTTTTGATCATCTCAATAATTTTCAGTTTTCCTGTACCGAAAATAATGGCATTCGGCGGTGTTCCAACCGGTAGCATAAATGCACAGTTTGCTGCCAGTGCACATGGAATCATCAGCGCAAACGGATGAATGTTTAACGCAACCGCCAATGCTCCAACTACCGGCAAAATCATGGTCGCTGTTGCTGTATTGGAAGTAATCTCCGTCAGAGCCATAATCATCAAGGTTGCTGCAGCAATAACCACAAGAATATGGAAGCCGTCTAAAACAGTCAGCTGCTCCCCGAGCCAGTCAGATAAGCCTGTTTCTGTAAAACCAGCCGCAATTGCCAATCCGCCTCCAAACAGCAGGAGCACCCCCCATGGAATATCACGGGAATCCTTCCAAGATAAAATACGTTCCTCTTTTTTTGCTGGAATAGCAAATAATAATACTGCGGCTACAATTGCAATCATCCCATCAGAAATCCCTGGAACGTTAACAATGCTAAAATTTCCATCTGTCCAGAGGAAATCTCTTGTAATCCACATAAATGCAGCAAAAACAAACACTACTGCGACCATCTTCTCTTCATAGCCTGTTTTCCCCAGTTTACTTCGTTCACGCTGGATTAATTCTTTTCCGCCAGGCAGCTGCTTAATACTTGTTTTAAATGCAACCTTCCCTAAATATAACCATGTAAAGAAAAGCATAAAAACAACAACGGGAAAAGCAAACAGCATCCAGGTCGCAAAAGAAATATTTACACCAAATAATTCGTCCAGCTGCCCTGCCAGAATAATATTCGGAGGTGTTCCAATCAATGTTCCCAAACCGCCGATTGTTCCAGCGTAACCAATCCCAAAAATCAGGGATTTTTCAAACTTTGGTAATTCTTTTTCTTCCGGAGTTCCTTTTAACACACTTGCTACCTGTACTGTAATCGCCAGCCCCATTGGAACCATCATCATTACCGCAGCCGTATTGGAAACCCACATAGAAAGAAAACCGGTAGCTGCCATGAAACCAAGTAGAATTCGCTGTACACTTGTTCCAATTACCGCAATGATAAAAAGGGCAATACGCTTATGCAGATTCCACTTTTCCATGGCTGTGGCAATAAAAAATCCGCCTAAAAATAGAAAAATAATATCATTTCCATAGGCAGAAGCAACATCTCCGCCTTCCATCGCTCCCGTTATCGGGATTAATATCAATGGCAGGAGAGACGTAGCCGGGATAGGCAATGCCTCTGTGATCCACCATGTGGCTACCCATAATGTCGTAGCCAGAACAGCCTTTCCTTCGGCTGATAATCCTTCCGGCTGAAAAAATAACATCGTTAAAACGAATAAAAGCGGTCCTAAAATTAAACCGACGATTTGTGCCCTGGAATAAGGTTTCTTTGGAGGTTCGTCTCCTGAATCTTCAGGCTGCCCCTGAACCGTGCTGTCCTTTGCAGAAGTTTGTTTATGTTTTTCAACATCTTTTTCAGTAACATTTTTATGGAGAGCAAAAATATTTAATAGACTTTTTGTGCGTTTATGCTGCCTCCAAAGTTCGTTCCATGCCGATGTTACATAGTTCATCGTTCATACCCCTCTCTGAAAACGCTTACCAAAAATGGTTATTCTTATTTTCGTCTATTTACTATGGTTTGTATATATTTTTTAACTAATCGAAACTAGAAATACGTGTTCAAAAAGTTCGATAAATAGGACCAAGAAGTTCAAGGCGACGAGCTATTTACGAACGGACTTTCACAGGATGTGATGACTTCTGTGTTGTCCACAGGACGTGGACGTTCTTAACAGAAGTTCTTTCGTGCTTTATAATACGTGAGTAACGGTCTTGGTGGGGCGAGTAATCGCAGACCCCATCGGAAATAGCTCGTCAACGTAGAAATTCGCCGTGTCATTTTTATTGGACTTTTTGAACATCCTCTAGAAATGACGAAAATTGTTTTTTCCTGTTTGCGAGAGTCTATACTGCTGCAGCGGACGTCCGAAGCTATGGTAAATCACATTTTTTTCAAGCAATCTTTTTTCCTCAAAAAAACGTAAATATTTACGCAGGGATACATGGGAAATGTTTGCATGAGCACTTAAATCTGCCGCTGACAGCCAATCCTCATGCTCCATCATGACCGTTAATATATTTCGACATGTTTCTTTCGTGATTCCTTTTGGCAGATCCTCCGGTTTTAACACAACAGGCTGTTCATGCGGGTGAAATAAACGATCCACTTCTGATTGATGCACCTTTCCTTCCGTCACTCTTATGGTTTGCTGATAACGTAGGAGGGACGCCTGGAAACGTTCGAAGGTAAATGGCTTCAGCAGATAATCTACGACTCCGTAGCGGTAACCAGTCTGTAACGATTGCTGATCATTGGCGGATGTGATTAAAATAACGTCCACATTTATTTCTTCTGAACGGATTTGTTTTAATACATCCAGCCCATTTTTCTGCTGTAAATAAATATCGAGTAAAATCAAATCAACATCTGGGCGCCTTGCCAGCTCAATACCCTCCTCGACCGTTTCTACACTCCCTGTACAGCAAAATCCATCAATTTTTTCAATATACTTCTGATGAAATTTAGCAATAAGCGGTTCATCTTCAATAATAGCTATCCGTATCATTGTGAATTATTCCCCTCTTTGTCGTTCCATTCATATGGCATCGTAATTTGTAAACAAACGCCTGCACCAATCTCAGATTGAATATGATAATTTCCATTGCCTGCTTTAACTGCATTAATCATAATCGTCATCCCGTAGCCGCGGTTCAATCCTTTTGTCGAATAGCCTTTTTCCAGGATAAAAGGTAAATCCTCGACATCAAATCCTTCTCCATTATCACGGATTTCATAGAATAACGCTCCGTCAAAAACATCAAAAATCAATGTGACCTTTTTTTCTTCCTGACCGACCATCGCCTCGACTGCATTTTCCAGGCTGTTTCCAATAATCGTTATCCAGCGGTCAACAGCTGTTGGATCAGAAAGGCTCGGCCATTTATTTTCCCCTTGTATATCCACATCAATTTGAAGCTGTTCCAGGCGCTCCAATTTGGTCAATAAATATCCTGCAATGGCTACATCATCAATATGAGCGGAAATAATCCCTGTTTCCCGCTGATAGATCATGGAAAGGCTATCTACATATTCCGCGAGCTCTTCATAGGATTCGGTATAGACCATTGCTCCGATAATATGAAGCTTATTCATAAACTCATGCGTCTGCATCCGTAACGTATGGGCATAGGACTCTACTCCAGAAAGCTTCTTCATCATGGCGTCCAGCTCATTTCGATCCCGGAAAGTGACAAGTGCCCCGACATTATGTTTATCCACTTGAAAGGAAACACTGTTCGTGATCATTTCTAACTCACCGAAGCGGACAGCTTTATCATAAACGGCCTTTTCCCCGTTTACGAATACTTCCAGTGACAGTTCAGGCCAGATCTCACTTATTTTTTGTCCAATAATATTCCCATGAAGCCCGGCGCGCTCCAGCATTATTTCCGCGGATGGATTCGCAATAATGATGTAACCGTCTGCATTAATAGCGATAACTCCTTCACTTACGCTGTCAAGCATTGCTTCCCGTTCCTCTATCAGATAGGCAATCTCCTGAGGCTCCAGGTTAAATAAGGTTTTCTTCAGCCTCCTTGCTAAAAGGTAAGAGCCTGCTAAACCGAGAAGAAGACTTACAGCTGTTCCGTAAATGGTTATCTTTACACTATCCCATACAGCCTGATTAATAACCTCTGTGGAAATCCCTACAGAAATAGCTCCGATCTGCATACCATCTTGATCATAAACCGGTTCAAAAGCGCGCATCGACGGTCCTAAAGTGCCAACTGCCTCAGACGTATAGCTTTTTCCTTCAAACACATTCTCAATATCCCCGCCGACAAAATGTTCTCCAATCCGCTCCGGAACAGGATGCATCAGCCGGATCCCTTCCATATTCATCAACACAATATATTGCAGATTATTATTCTCGCGAACCTCGGCTGCAATAGTGCGGAGCTCGTCATCTGCCTCCCCTTCTGCAAGCGCATCCGCAACGATAGGCATTCGGGCAAAATGACTTGCACTCAAGCTCGCTTTATCAGCAAGCGCTTCCTTTGTTCCTGTTGCTTGATTATATCCAATAAGCAGTCCTGTAACAAGCAGCGTCAGGCAGATTAATCCGCTGGTGAACAGCAGCATTTGAAGCATGAAGGGCATGTCTTTTTTCCGCATACCAGCTCGTCCTCCTCCCTGTTCAGTCAAACTGCTTCTTTTTTTACAATTGTATAATTTTTATTCATATCAAGGAGTGCAGCTTTGCCAGCACACTCCATAACTGTCCGTATATTTTAAAATAATAACACAGATTCCGTAGCTATATAAGTTGATATAAAGATTTTAGCTTCTAGTAATCACTCCAACTTTTTATATACTCCCTCTTTTTACTAACATTTTTACCTGTTTTCTTTCTTATCCCTAAAAAAATCCAGATAACCTTCACATACAATAAAGCGTATGTAAAGACCATCCAGATTTACAAAATCGATAGTAATATGAACAAACTCAATGGTCACGCAAAATCAAATAATCTAACAGCTGATAAAAGAAAGCAATATCCGGCAGCGTTGCTAACTCTTTTCTGGCTGCCATATAATGTCTCCACATTTCCTTCTGCGCCTCTTCCTTGCCAAGGATGGACACAAAGGTCGAGCTGTTATTCCGCTCGTCTCTTCCCGGCTGTTTGCCCAACAGCTTCGCATCCCCTGTTATATCTAATAAATCATCTTTGATTTGAAAGGCAATGCCTGCGTGGTACGCGAAACGCTGGACTGCCTGTTTCCGCTCGTCCGATTCTCCAGCCATAATCATCGGCATCATCAGGGCCGCTTCAAAACCAAAGGAGGTCTTATAAACCGATAATTCTCTCAGCTCATCCAGCGTTAATTGCTTTCCTTTTGCCTGCAGATCCAAAAATTGTCCCTGACACATGTTTTGGGTGGTCCGGGTGGAATAAGCAATAAGCTCCAGCAGCCTGCCAGGTTCTTGATGTTTGATTACAGCCTGCTCTTCTACAGCGCGCTGTGTTAACCAAAGTCCAGTCAGCTCCGCCGTCGCATGATTATATTTCTCATGCAGCGTCTGCTTGCCTCTTCTTTCGGGTGCATTATCCTGTGACGGCAAATCATCAAAAATAAGCGAGGCGGTATGCATATATTCTATTGATTTTACTAAGGGCAGGACCAAATGGTCTGGAAGACGAAGCCCTTCTTTTGCCAGAACCCACGTCATCATCGGGCGTAAACGCTTGGCATTGCCTGACAGGCTGTCGTTTGCCGCTTCTTCTAATGAATTTTTCGCTGACTCAAAGGGAAGCTGTTCTTCTACTTGTTCTTTGATTTCTTTCATTTTCGATACAAACTGGTTCTTTAATTGCTGATTTTGTTTTAATGTATCTAAAAATTGATCACGGATCCATTTATCAAAGAATGCTACGTTGTGCGTACGATGTACTGTTTTCTCTAAAGCTTTGTCAAAATTCGGATCAAAGGAAAACTGCTGCATCAATTTCTGATAGCGTTCTTTTCCCAATCTTGCCTTTAGCCGTTTTAAACCGTTTATTGCCCTGTCCAAAATAACATCTCTTATCTCCGGCTTTCCCGGATAGAGCTTATGAATAAAATAATAAATAACAGACCAATACATGGCAAAGGGATTGATTAAATTAGAATTCTGTTCACGATACGTCACAAAATACGTATACGGCGTGACATTCCTATTCGCCAGGTCTTCATCTAAATCTGTTAAATCATCCGCAAGCTGATTATACATCCCGTAATGAAACATATTTGCTTCGATGTTCTCGACCTCTGAAAAAGGCTTAAACGAACGGATAATCAGTCTGGAGGAAGCCGATTTTAAAATAACAGATGTATACAGGTCTTCATTGGTATACCTGTCATTATCCAAATGCTTTTGCCTGTCCAGTTCCTGTGCTTCGAAAAATAAATACGCATTTTCCAGGAAAAGCTGTCTATTCTCCTCCGGCTGGCAGGACTTTAAATAATGAAATGCTTCCGACAGCTCCTGATGCACAGCAGAAATGAATTCCCAATGATTCTTCTGCCAATCGTCAGCTTTTACTGGAAGCACCTCCCCTGTGAATAACGTCTGCCGGATAAAATAAGCGAAAGTCTTCTTCTCCGATGCCGTTAACATATCCGCATCCAGCACATCATCAATCAGCGGATAGGTCAATCCATAATAATATCCTGTACGAACAGCCTGATCTAACAGCTGCCTCCTCCGATCTTTGGACAGTTCTCCATCCAATTCTTCCAATTCATGCATAACGACACCAGCAATAATCTTCATTATTTTTCGTTTCGCTTCGTTTTTATCCAAACCATCCGGAAGTATCGCGGAGACACGTTTAAGTTTATCCGACACCCAGAAGAATACTTCTTCCAGCGATTCTTTTTGTGCCATTTGGTAAAGCTCTGTCAGATGGAACGGCACTCGCTGCTCCTTCTGATTCAAGTAATTTTTGACGCCTTCTGTGACAGCAGTTATTCTGTTCTGCATTGCTTCAGAGGTAATATCCCTTCCCAGGTCACGAAAATAAATGTACGAAATACTTCGATGCAAATAAGCATCAAGCTGGCCTGATTTCGCTAAATAAGAAATAAATAATTTGCTTGGCTGCTGCTTCCAATGATCTATATTTACCCATGTTTTCTTTTTATCTTGTTGATATTGATGAAGCGTCTCTATCAAGGCTGACGCAAAATTCTCTTCTTGTATTTGAGCCTGCAGCGTTTGAAAATATGCTTTTGCCTGCTCCTGCTTTGTCTGAAAATAATCTTTGTCCATCTGCATGTTCCGTCCTCATTTTTTTGTTAAGTAATTAAGTATACCACGATGTTCCGTACACAATAATGATGCAAGTAAAACTTAACAAAATCTTTACATTTGTTAAAAATATGCCGTTTACCTGACCTAAAAATCCCAAGTAAAACGGCATATTTTTTTAAGAGGTTATTCAAAAAGCCCGTTAAAAAATACTTTTTGAATACACACTTTAACTTATTTCTATTCATTTCGTTTATGCTCTATGAAAAATCTTTTTTGCTATTTCCATACAAACCACAGCGGCAGCTGCCAGTCCTGTTGCAATTCCCCATTCCTGGAAACCAAAGGAAGCAGGTATATTAAACACCTCTCTTGCAAAAGGAAGCAGCGTTATCCCATATAAAGCAAACCCGATTACAACTGCTCCTATCACATATTTATTAGAGAAGAAGCCAATTTTAATCGATGTCTGTGTATTCGAACGTGCAGCAAAGGTCTGCAGGGTACGTGACATAATCAACGTCGTAAATGCCATCGCCACACCCATTTCATTGGAATGGGACAAACCAATATAGAAAGAAATAACAACAGCAGCAGCAATTAAAATCCCTCTTGTCAAAACAGTCCGCAGCGTACCGCCGGCAAATATACCTTCGTTAACCGGACGCGGTTTCCGCTTCATCACGCCTGCCTCTGATTTTTCCACACCTAACGCAATTGCAGGCAGCGAGTCATTGACTAAATTAATAAACAAGAGCTGCAACGCTGTAAATGGATTCGGCAGATTGAAGATAACAGCATACAGAATCGCGAGGATGGCTCCAAGATTCCCGGCAAATAAATAACCGATTGCTTTTTTAATATTATCAAATACGGTTCTCCCGACCTGAACAGCATTAACAATAGATACAAAATTATCATCGGTCAGAATCATTGCCGACGAATCCTTGGATACATCCGTTCCGCTTCCCATCGCAATACCGATATCCGCCTGTTTTAAAGCAGGAGCGTCATTCACTCCGTCACCCGTCATGGCTGTTACAGCACCTCTTTGCTGCCAGGCTCGGACAATTCTTATTTTATTTTCAGGTGATACGCGGGCGTAAACGGAAATCTGCTCAATTTTGTCCTCTAATTCTTCCTCTGACATCTTATCGAGATCTTTTCCTGTGATTGCAATATCATCATTTTCCATTAAGCCGATATCCCGCCCAATTGCCTGGGCAGTAGTTTTATGATCGCCGGTAATCATAATGGTCCGGATCCCGGCTGCTTTTGCTTCTTCAATCGATCCGTACACCGCTTCCCTTGGCGGGTCCATCATCGCAGTCAGCCCGACTAACACAAAATCCCGCTCATCCTCATACGTAATATCTGTCTGATTATCAGGCAAGCGTTTATAACCATAAGCCAATACGCGCAGAGCCTGGTTGGAGAAGTCTTCATTGGCTCCTTCAAACCGCTCCAGCAAATCATCGGTCAATGGCTGTTCCTCACCATCGAGCAGCACATGACTTGCGCGATGAAACATTACATCTGGACCGCCCTTGGCAAATAACAGACGTTCCCCGTCCATATGGTGAACAGTGGACATCAGCTTGCGGTCAGAATCAAAGGGCAGTTCTGCTTCCCGTGGATATTTTTTTCGTAATTCCTGATAACTGTGCGCATGTTTATCCGCAAATTGAATTAAAGCAACCTCCGTCGGATCGCCAATCTCTTGGTTCTCCTGATTAATATACGAATCATTACAAAGGGCTGCAATATAGACAAGAAATCTCTCGGACTTATCCCATTCATCCGGATTCTCCGGTAAACGTTCATTTTTATGAAAAGGGATAAAATCATCGGTAACGGTCATTTTATTTTGGGTCAGTGTCCCTGTTTTGTCTGTACAAATAATCCGTGTAGATCCAAGCGTCTCTACAGCTGGCAGCTTACGAATAATGGCATGCTGCTTTGCCATTTTATTTGTGCCGACAGATAAGACAATAGTAACAATCGATTGCAAAGCCTCAGGGATAGCAGCAACTGCGATAGCTACCGAGAACATCAGCGCATTTAATAATGCAGTGGTTGTATCTGCCTCACTGTCGCCAAACCAGATACGAGCTGCCTGAACAGCAAAAATAGCAATACATAAAATCAAAATGCCGACACCGAGCTTCTTGCTGAAGCTGTTTAATTTCTGTTGTAACGGCGTTTCTTTCTGCTCTGCAGTAGAAAGCATATCGGCAATTTTACCGACCTCTGTTTGGTTTCCTGTACCGGTAACTACAAAGGTTCCCCGTCCATAAACAACCAAAGAGCTGCTGTACACCATATTTAGTCTGTCTCCTAAAGCAGCCTCGTCCTCAATGATATCGGTGTTCTTTTCTACCGCCTCCGATTCGCCGGTAAGCATTCCTTCATTTACTCGTAAAGAGCCGCTTTCCAGCATACGTCCATCCGCAGGTATATAGTCTCCCGCTTCTAAGTAGACAATATCACCGGGAACAAGCTCTTTGGCAGCGATTGTTTTTTCGGTTCCATCCCGCATCACATTCGCATCAGGGGCAGACATATCCCGTAATGCCTCCAGCGAGCTTTCCGCTTTTCTCGTCTGTACCACGCTGATTACCGAGTTAATCAGCAGAACCAAAAAGATAATAATGGATTCTACCCATTCTCCAATCAATATTTGTACTGCAGCCGCCGCTAACAGGACAATAACCATCGGATCTTTGAAGGTCTCTAAAAAAAGCTTCCACGTCGGTACTTTTTCTTTATCCGCTATCTCATTATATCCGTATTGATCCAGTCTGGATGCTGCTTCTTCGGTTGATAGCCCCTGTTGGGAAGCCTCTAATTCTTCCAAAACATCTGCAGCTTTTTTTTGATACATTTCCATTTTCAAAATCTCCCTGCTTGTTCATTTTTCAATTATAGAGTGCATTTATTGTTTATTTTGCATTCTTCAACACATTCCATCCCCATTTTCAAAATAATACAGCAATGAAAGGTTTTTCTTTATCTTGAGCTATTGCCTTTTTTCATTCGATTGAAACCTTATTACTGCAGAAAAGAAGGAATCTTTACAAAATCTTCATATTTATCTTTTAAAAATGATTTAACTTATCCTGCTGCTATGGAAGCTATTATATACTTCTTTTTCCTTTTATGCTTGCTTGGATATACTCTAATCTGCCAAAAGCCAATATAGACTTTGCAACAGTCAGTTTTTGCCCATCAAAAAAACTGACCTTGTCTCTGGTCAGTTTTTCTGCCGATGTTACTTCTACTCATTCCCCATCTCAATAATCCGCTGATTCCGGCTGCCACGAAAGGATAAGGTTAAATCCCGCTCAGCCAATATAAATGGTCCGTCCACCAGCACATCTACATAGTTAAGAAGCTCCAGCTGATGCGGATCTTTGTTCTCACGCAGCTCTTCGATCGTCCATCCAGTATACGCCCATATATTTTTCCCAAGCGCCTTCAATTGTCTGGCAATACTTGCTGCAGCCTGTGCCTGGTAAAATGGATCTCCGCCGCTTAACGTAATATCTGTCAATGGATTCCATGCCTCCTCGACAATCTGCTGCACATCCATCTCCTTGCCATTCCGTATATTCCAGGACCTTGGATTATGGCATCCCTTGCAGTAATGGGGACAGCCGGCAAAGAAAATAACCGTACGTAAGCCCTCTCCATCAACGACTGAATCATGATAAATGGATAAAATCCGTGCTGTTTCCATCATACATGCCTCACTCTGTCTCGTTCTTCCGATGCTTTTGCTGTATTCCATTTATCCATTGTTCCTACCAGATAGCCGGTAATACGGCGAATCCGGTCAAATTGTCTTTCATCCGCGATTTGACAGCTTGGACACTCGTTATCGATCGTTCCGGTATAGCCGCAGCTTTGACAGCGGTCGACCGGATGGTTTACACTGCCATAGCCAATCCCGCTTTCAGCCATGGTTTTCACAAGGGTGTCGATAGCTTTTATATTTTTGCTGACATCTCCGTCTACTTCAATATAAGTGATATGACCCGCATTGGTATATGGGTGATAGACAGCTTCCCGTTTTATTTTCTCCACAGCTCGAATCGGATAGTACACAGGAATATGAAACGAATTTGTATAATAATCTCTGTCTGTAATTCCGTCTCTTTTTCCAAAATCCTTGCAATCCTGCTTCACAAATCGGCCACTCAGCCCTTCTGCCGGTGTTGCAATCAGCGAATAATTCAAATCATAGTCTTCTGCAGCCTCGTCACATTTCTTCCGTAAAAAGGCAACAATCTCTTCTCCCAGCTCCTGCGCCTGTTCTGATTCTCCATGATGCTTGCCTGTCAATGCTTTTAAACACTCCGCCAGGCCAATAAAACCAACACTTAAACTCCCCTGCTTCAATACCTCTTCCAATGTATCCTCTGGATTTAATTCGTCACTGCCTGTCCAGACGCCTTCTCCATGCAAAAAAGTGAAGTTATTCACAAGTTTATTTGCCTGAAATACATACCGTTCATACAATTGACGAATGACCATTTCCGTATAGACCTCTAATTTCGCCATAAATGCCTCGACGGTTGATGAGGTCAGCGCTATTTTCACTAAATTAATACTGGTAAAGGAGATATTGCCGCGCCCGAGACTATTTTCTTCTCCATGACGATTAGCCATAATACGCGTACGGCAGCCCATATAAGCTACTTCCGAATCCGGATTTCCTTCTTCATAATAAACGAAGTTGAATGGCGCATCGATAAAGCTGAAGTTTGGAAAAAGCCTTTTTGCTGTTGTTTCCAAAGCCAGCTGATACAAATCATAGTTTGGATCCGCTTTATAAAAATTAACGTCTTTTTTCATTTTAAAAATTTGAATCGGAAAAATTGGTGTCTCCCCTTTTCCTAAACCAGCCTGTGTAGCTAAAAGAAGATTTTTTATAATCAGTCTTCCTTCTCTGCTTGTATCTGTTCCATAATTGATTGACGTAAATGGAACCTGACCGCCGCTTCTGGAATGGAGGCTGTTCAAATTATGAATAAACGCTTCACAGGCCTGGTAGCATTCCCGGTCCGTTTCCTCCCAAGCTAACTTCTCCAATTCCTGTGGAGCAAGGGGAAGCTGATATTGCTGTAATCTATGCAGCCGCTTTTGATAGGACTTCTTCACAAACGGCGCTAAATCATAATCAAACGCCTGGAAGCTCTGTCCACCATGCTGCTGATTTTGGTTGCTTTGAAAAACGATTGCCGCTAATGCCATCGCACTCAGAATGCTTTGTGGGGAGCGCATATGTCCATGCCCTGTGTTAAACCCTTTTTCCAACAATTTTCCTAAAGGAATTTGGCAGCAGGTCGCTGTCCCCGTGGGCATATAATCTAAATCATGAATATGAATATAATTATCCTCCATTGCCTGCTTCGCTTCTCGGCTCAACATCTTTTCTTTCGCATAAAGTTTTGCACTTTCACTAGCAAACTTGTTCATCTGCCCGCATGGTGATTTCCCGTCCACATTGGCATTCTCCTGTATTAAATCCTGATTGGTGCTGGATATAATCTCTTGAAAATCCTGCATTAAATCTGCTTCTGTACTTTCAGGAGCAGTCATTACTTCCGCCATCTTCTATTCCTCCTTCTTCGTCTCCGCAAATACGTTTCAACGCACTCAAAAACTATATATAGTATGTTTAAAAACAAATCAGAACTATATATAGTTCTATGGTAAAGGAGGTTAGAAAGAAGTTCAAATGGATATTTTATGACTTTTACCACTTTTTCTTCTCATTCTCTATCCCGATTATGAATTTTTTAAGTCATTTTTGAACCGTTTCAAGCATTTCTTCCAGAAGCTGCTGCCGGTTACCCTGCCGCAGGAATTCCTCTTCTGTAATTTTCTGCAGAATCTGCTTTTTTTGCTCGGGTGTTAAAGGCAGGGTGAGGATTCTTTTTCTTGCCTGATCAAGAAAGATAAGATCAGCTTCTATTTCTGCTGGCAGCTGATCCGCCAGCTTATTTTTTAACTGTTTTGCATAAATTGGACTCGCACCGCCGGTGGACAACGCAAGGCTTAGCGCTCCCCTTTGTAGAACAGCAGGAAAGGATACATCACTTTTCATGGCATCATTTGCAACATAAGCCAGCTGATGCGGCTGTTTGTTTTCATAAAGGGACACATTCAGTTCTTTCTTATCTGTCATCAATAAAAGAAATAGACAATTAAAATGTTCTCCCTCGTGAACCTCTCTTTCCTGCCACTTGATTTTTCCTTTTTGATAAAGCTGCTGCAAAAATGGATGAAGCTTCGGCGCAATGATAGTGATAGCAGCTCCAGCATCTAAAAAATGACGTATTTTTCTCGCTGCAACAGCTCCTCCGCCGACTGCAATGACGGTCTGATTCTTCACCTCTAAAAAAAGCGGCATGTGCATCAGCTGACTCTTCCTTTCAGCAATGTATTGACTCGATCGACTAGGACTGTAACGAGCTGATCATCAAATCCTAAGTACGGACAAAGAATAAATTGTTTATCTGTCCGTTCAGACAGTTCATCTAATTTCTGGCGCAGCTCCCTCATTAATACACCGGAGAATAGCAAATAGGGGACAACATACACCACCGAATTAGGACTTTTAAGCAATTGCTCCAGCCCCTCATCCAATGTAGGACGGGTTGCTGCCAGATAACATGTATTTACTTCATTTACCGGAGCTGCCTCCCATAATAAGCGTGCAATTTTGGCAAGGTCGCTATTGGCATCCGGATCACTGCTGCCCCGCCCGACAAGTAATACAGAAGCAGGTTCGCGTTCTTCATACACAGGCGGTTTACCGGTTTGCTTCAGTCCTCCCATTTCCAGGCGTTTGTTTAGTAAATCAATGATTGCCGGATCTACTCCCATCACCTTTCCATAGGTAAAGGTTACGTCTGGATAGCGTTTTTCTGCCTGCCCTATTTCTTTTGGGATATCCTGCTTTGCATGCCCAGCTGAAAGCAATAGAACCGGCACAACTGCAATCTGTGCTGCTCCCTGCCGGACACAGCTATCGATGCCTGTTTGGATGGATGGTGAAGCAAGTTCAATAAAGCAGGTTTCCTGTATCTGAATCTGCGGATTTTTTTTCTTCGCTCTGTCTACAAAAGCCAGAAGCTCCTCATTCCCCCGTTGTACCCGGCTTCCATGCCCGATATATAAAATAGCCTGCATCCTGTATTCCCCTTCCTCTCATTCTCTTTCAAGTCTAGCAAATTTCTGCTTAATGAACGATATTAATTGTAAAACTTAAAAATTTTAAGAAAAGGCCGCTGCAGCCAGCGGAGCTTCTTTTTGCAAAAGAACTTCCTGCAGTGCTTCTTCGGTCGGTTCAGATAATACCTCCGAAACAGCATACCCTGCTTTGACAGCAGCCTGCTTTGATTTTTCTCCAAAACAAATCACGCGTGCATAGGTACTAATGTTTTCTGGCGTTTCTCCACAAGCTTGAAACCCTTCCGTCACTGTTTTCACAGAACGCGCATTAGGAAAAATGATCGTTTCGATACGCTCCTCCTCCTGAAGACGGCTGAACGTTTGCTCCGTCTGCTGCACACGAATAAAGCTATGCGTAGCAATGAAATCAGGCTCAAATACGAATGGATAACGCTGCTCTTTTCGATGGAAGCCTTCCGGGTCTCCTAATATTACCAGCGGGGAAGCGTCGGGGCTCCGTTCTGCTATTTCTTTTCCAAAACAATGATAGGATTCTATGGCCTTTACTGTTTTTTTAGAAATTCCATAGAATTCACCTTGAATCCTTCGAATATCGATTTTATTTGCCTGCAGAGACTCGAAGAAAATGTCCACACTTGCCGGTGATAAAAAAAGAAGATCCCGATTTGCCGGAATATCGGCTTTTTTCAACAGATGCTTTTTCTTTTGCATCCGCGGAAATTCAAAAACCTCTGCTCCCTGCTCCCGTAAATGCCGGGCCATTTCACTCGGTTCTTCACCAGCCCGCCCGAGAAGCAAATGCTGACTAAACAGCGGCTTGCTTTCAAACCAGCTTTCTCCTTTTTTCAGTGTGCTTACATCTCCTACTAAGATGATAGCTGGATTTTTAAACTGTGCCGCTTTTGCTTTCTGTACAATAGTTGCAAGATTTCCCTGCAGCGTTCTCTGTTTTCCGGTCGTGCCCCATTGAATTAATAAAACTGGCGTATCCGAAGACCGCCCATATGAGATGAGCTGTTCTGAAATGTAAGGCAGATTGCCCAATCCCATATAGAACGCAATGGTGTCGATCCCGTTCGCTAAAGCATGCCAGTCAATCAGCGGTTCACCTGAAGGCGACTTATCATGACCTGTAATAACAGCAAAGGATAAGCTATGCTCACGATGTGTAACAGGCACGCCCGCATAAGCAGCAGCTCCGATTCCCGCCGTTATCCCTGGAACAATCTCGTAAGGCACACCGGCCTGTTCCAGTGCAGCTGTCTCCTCGCCTACCCGGCCAAATACGCTTGGGTCGCCGCCTTTCAAACGCACAACATTCTTTCCTTCTAAGCCATGCTTTACTAATAACTCATTAATTGCTTCCTGACGCAGTATATGTTTTTTAGGCATTTTACCACAATATATAAATTCTGCTTGCGGTGAAGCATATTCCAGTAAGAGAGGGTTAACCAGCCTATCGTATAAAACAACTTCTGCCTGCTGCAAATACGTATAACCTTTTAAAGTCATTAACCCAATATCTCCAGGACCAGCTCCGACTAAGTACACACATCCTGGTTTTGTCATCATTCGTCACCCTCATTTCATCCATTTCTAAGCTTTTTCGTATCAAATCGGCTTTTCAAGTCAATAGCCCTGCTTTTCTTAAAGTTAAAGAAGAGCAGGGCGATAACCGCAGCCCTGTCTCTTCTTTAAAGTTTTCAACCTTAAAACGTTTAATCATGAAAGTTTACTCCAGAAGTAACAGCCTTCACATACTCTTTTCGAACTACAAAATCACCGAAGTGTTCGCCATCCAGACGTTCCTTTGCATAATGCCGAATAATCGGCTGCAGCGTTTCTAAAATTTCTTTTTCTCCAATGCTTTCCCGGTAAATCTTGCTTAAACGCTGTCCGGCAAATCCTGCTCCTAGATACATATTATATTTTCCTGGGGCTTTCCCAATAAAGCCAATTTCTCCTAATGCTGCTCGTGAGCATCCGTTCGGGCAGCCAGACATCCGAATGACAATTTCTTCATCACGTAGCCCTTCTTCTTCCAGCAGTGTTTCCAGTTTCTCAATCAAGGAAGGCAGATAACGCTCTGATTCAGCCATCGCCAAGCCGCAGGTCGGAAAAGCAACACAAGCCATGGAATTACGGCGTAATGCAGATTGCTCCTTTCCATCTGACAGTCCATACTGCTCGATAAGTGCGATGATTTCCTTTTTCTTCTGACTGGTGACATTTCCGATTACCAGGTTTTGGTTTGCCGTTAAACGGAAATCTCCGGTATGAATTTTGGCAATTTCCCGCAGTCCCGTCATCAGCTGATAGTCTTCTTTATCCTGAATACGTCCATTTTGAATAAAAAGCGTAAAATTCCAGCGATTCTTCGTCCCTTTCACCCAGCCATAGCGGTCGCCGTTATGGTCAAAATGAAAGTCGTGTGCTTCGTCCAGCTGCCAGCCTAAACGTTCCGTCAGCTCATTTTTAAGCCAATCAATCCCTCTGGCATCAATCGTATATTTAAAACGTGCGTATTTTCGTTCGGAACGGTTTCCATAATCCCGCTGGATGGTAATGATTTTTTCAGCAACATCCGTGATTTGGTCCGGCTTACAGAAACCAATCACTCTTCCCAGCTGCGGATACGTATTGGTATCGCCATGTGTCATGCCCATACCGCCGCCAACCGATACATTGAATCCTTGAAGCTGTCCATCCTCCAGAACAGCAATAAAACCTAAATCCTGCGAAAAGATATCTACATCATTGGATGGCGGAACTGCAATTCCAATCTTAAACTTTCTTGGCAGATAAACCGTTCCATACATTGGCTCTACTTCATCAGTTTCTTTAGAATCAACCACCTTATCCCCATCAAGCCAAATTTCATGGTACGCATTTGTGCGCGGAGATAAATAGTCACTCAATACTTTTGACCACTCGTGGACTTCTGCATGCACCTCCGATTGATCCGGGTTAGGATTACACATAACATTCCTGTTAACGTCTCCGCAGGCTGCAAGGGTATCCATCAAAGCATCATTAATCCCTTTGATACTTGCTTTCATATTCCACTTTAAAATGCCATGCATCTGAAACGCCTGTCTGGTAGTCAATTTAATCGTCTGATTCCCGTAGGTGTTAGCCAATTCATCAATAACCAGCCATTGCTCCGGTGTAGCAACTCCTCCGGGTACACGGACCCGCACCATAAATTGATAGGCAGGCTCAAGCTTCTGCCGCTGCCGTTCGGTACGCAGATCCCGGTCATCCTGTAAATAGCTTCCATGGAATTTCATTAACCGGTTATCGTCATCCGGGATACCTGCACTTAACGGATCACTCAGCGTTTCTTCCAATGTCCCGCGTAAATAATTACTCTCTTTTTTGATTCTTTCTACATCGCTTGGCGGTCCATCCTGAATATGGACCGGTTTATGAACTGTTTTACTATCTGACATTTCTGATTCTCCTTTACTTACTAATAGACATCCCGCTGGTAGCGTTTCTCCTGCTGCATCTCCATTAAATAATGCTGCGCATCTTCTGTACTGAGATTTCCTTCCCGTTCCAGGATAGTCACTAGCGTATCGTGGACATCACTTGCCATGTTTTTCTCATCACCGCATACGTAGACGACTGCGCCTTCTTTCAGCCATTCATAAAGCTCCTTGCTTTGCTCCAGCATACGATGCTGTACATAGACTTTTTCTGCTTTATCCCGCGAAAAAGCCACATCTACTTTAGATAAAACGCCGCTCTTCAACCAGCGCTGCCAATCTGTCTGATAAAGAAAATCGGTAACAAAATGCTGGTCTCCAAAGAACAGCCATGACTTTCCGTTTGCTTCCATTATTTCACGTTCTTCTACGAAGGAGCGGAATGGGGCGATTCCAGTTCCCGGGCCAATCATGATAATTGGTTTATCCGGATCAGCCGGCAGCTTGAAATTCGGGTTTTTATGAACATAAACGGAAAGGGTCTGCCCCGGCTCTTTTCGATCTGCGCATTGCACAGAGCAAACGCCGCTCCGCTCTCTGCCATAAGTTTGGTAACGTACTGCTCCAACCGTCAAATGAACCTCCTCCGGATTTGCTTTGTAGCTGCTTGCTACAGAATATAGTCTCGGTGGCATTTTTCGTAACAGCGCAATAAATTCCTTTGCCGGAAGATCCTTTATCTGATAATCACGAATCAAATCTAATAAATCACGTCCGTATATATATTCTGTTACCGCTTCTTCGTTCCCCTGCTCCAGTAATTGCTGTAATTCCGGAATTTGTGTGAATTCCGCTATTTTTTTCAGCAATGGCTTTGTCAGTACAGTGATTTCATAATTTTTTTGCAATGCTTCTTGCAGAGGAACTTCATCCCCTTTTTTATTCACTGGAATCAGCTCATTCGGAGCCCACCCTGTTTCTTTGATAAGCTCTTCGACAATGACCGGATCGTTTTCAGGATAAATTCCAATGCTGTCTCCTGGTTCATACTCCAGGTTCGACCCTTCCAGCGACAATTCCATATGATAGGTTTCTTTATTCGAGCCGCGCCCATTTATATTCAGACTTTCAAAGATTTCTGCTTCAAATGGATTCGTTCTTGAAAATGCGGAAGCTTGTGTTTCTACGGCAGCAGCTGCTTCAGCTATTGTCGGAGCCTGAGCCGTTTCCTGTGACTCAGACAGCTTATTTAATACATTTTCCAGCCATTCCTCAGCCGCTTCATCATAATCCAAATCACAATCCACACGGTCGATAATTCGATTTCCTCCCAATTCTGCCAATCTCTCATCAAACTGTCTGCCAGTTTCACAGAAAAGGTCATAAGAGCTGTCTCCGAGCGCCAATACGGAATAATTCAAGTCCTCCAGCTTTGGAGCCCGGCGTCCGTGGAGAAATTCATGAAATTGAAGCGCTGTATCCGGCGGATCTCCTTCTCCCTGTGTACTGATTACAACCAGCAGGTTTTGAAGGTTTTTCAGCTTATTGGGTTTAAAATCAGCCATAGAGGCAAGGGTAACCTTCATTCCTTTTTCTTTTAGCTTTCCTGACACCTCTGTTGCCAATCCTTGACAATTCCCTGTCTGTGACCCGAAAAGAACCGTCACCTCTACCGGGGAAGCTTCTGTTACAGCAGCGGTTGGCAATTGCGCTGTGACTGCTTCTGCGACAGGTGCAGCCGGGGCGGCGCCGGCATTTTGTAAAGCAGAAAGATAACCGCCAAGCCATATTTGTTGAGTTTCCGTCAATGTTGGAAATAGACGATTGAGCAGCTCAACCTGCTCTTGATTAAATGGACTATTATTCACTTGAAATTGCAACGCTATCTACCTCTCAAAATTAATTTTAAATTTAAAGGATGTGTTCAAATTAAATATCTTCTTAATGTGTTATGCGAACCTATTAATCTGGCAAATAATTTCTTTCTCGTAAGAATGCAATCATCTGATCAACGCATGCTTCAATAGAATGCTGGTCGGAATCAACAACCAATTCCGGCTGCAGCGGTTCCTCATAAGGAGAACTGATACCGGTAAAATTACTGATTTCTCCTGTACGTGCTTTTTTATACAACCCTTTCGGATCACGGTCTTCACAGGCTTCTAAGGAGCACCGTACATAAATTTCCACAAATTCATCCTCTTGAACCAGCGCTCTCACCCGATTTCGATCCTCTGCAAATGGAGAAATAAATGCTGTGCAGACAATCAACCCTGCATCTACAAACAGCTTCGCCACCTCGCCGATTCGGCGGATATTTTCCTTTCGATCTTCTTCACCGAAGCCAAGTCCTTTATTCAGGCCGTGCCGGACATTATCGCCATCCAGCACATAGCTGTTTAAACCTTGTTCAAATAAACGATGCTCCAATGCATTAGCTAGTGTTGACTTCCCTGCTCCGGAAAGTCCGGTAAACCATAAAATACAGCTTTTATGCTGATTTCTCTGCTGCCGTTCTTGTTTCTGTACAGCAGTATCATGCCAAACGATATGTTTTGTTTCTTGTTTCAAATAAACACCATCCTTCTATAACTGTTCATTCTGATGTATTTACTAAGGTTTAACACATTAAATGCCTCCGCCTTCGTCATACGTGGAACGACGCTCTGCTCTTGTAGACAAATAAAGACTGTAGACACCTGCTGTGGCAATAAAAACGGAAAGGATTACGAAAAGCGTATAATAATCCGTTGTTTTAAATAAAAGAATAAGACCGTACGACAGTACTAATGAAATAATCGGTGAAACAACCCAGACTTTAATAATTTGTTTCACAATGCTCTGCTGCCACATTTGAAATCCTTTGTCTGCTGTTCCAACGCCAACGATGGCAGAGGTTGTTATTTGTGTCAGCGGCACCGGCAAGCCAAAAATGGATGCCGTTATCACCAGACTGCCTCCCGTCAAAGAAACAGCACTCCCCTGCAGCAAGGACAGCCGCGTAATTTTTTTCCCATTTGTTTCTAACACGCGGCCTCCCAGTAACACTGCTCCAAGAGATACGAAAAGTCCGCCAAGCAATACTGCCATAGTCACATCAAGCAGCCCGACACCAACTAACGGGCCGACAGCATTAGCTACATTATTCATTCCAGCAGCATATGCCTCGATACAGCCGGCCGCGATGAGCAAAAAAGCCAGTGGTTTTTTCCATTTACCAAGCTCTGTAAGCTCCTTCCAGCGATTTTCCGCATAGCGTATCCATTTCCCTAACACCAATCCAAGCAAAAAAGCGGTAATAGGAGTAATCAGCCAAAATGCAATGATGATAATCAACTGATCGAATAGGAGTGCCTGATAAGCGATACCTGCTCCAATAATTGCACCGACAACCACTTCACTCGTAGATAGCGGAATTCCTAATACGTTGGCAAAGAATAAAGTCAGACAAGCTGCCGCTAAAATAATAATGACAATTTCTACATCAAGGACCCCCGGGGAAATGATTCCATTTCCAATCGTGCGGACAACCTCGCCTCCAGATAAGGCGCCCAATAAAGCAAAAATACTAACCAGGATCATTGCCGTTCTTTTCTTGGGGATAGCACCGCTCCCATAAGCCGGCCCCATCGAAGCAGCCGTTCCGCTGGCTCCAATGTTCATCGCAAAAAATAAAGCAATTATAAAAGCAACAGCAACCAGCATAATTCTAAAACACCTCTCTCTTTCTTACTTACACACTTGCTTGCTGCTGCATCCCCCGGATAAGCACCTCGACAACCTCTTTCCGGCTGAATTCAGGAGGTGGAGTAATTCCATTGGTCAACATCTCTCGTACCTTTGTTCCAGACAAGATCACATGGCTTTCTTTGTCATGAGGACATGTTTTCGTCGATGCCATATTCCCGCATGCTTTGCAATAAAAGCTATGCTCAAAAAATAATGGCGTAATCTCGAGATCTTCTTCTGAAAATTGCTGGAAGATAACCTGCGCATCATAGGTTCCATAATAGTCGCCTACCCCTGCATGGTCGCGCCCGACAATAAAATGGGTACAGCCATAATTTTTTCGGACTAATGCATGAAAAATCGCTTCTCTTGGCCCGGCATAACGCATCGCTGCTGGAAATACAGCGAGAAATACCCGGTTTCGCGGATAATATTTGGACAATAGCACTTCATAGCTTTCCATTCTGACATCTGCCGGAATATCATCTGCTTTCGTATCTCCTACCAATGGGTTTAAGAATAACCCATCCACAATTTCGAGTGCTGATTTCTGAATATATTCATGAGCCCGGTGAACCGGATTCCTCGTTTGAAAGCCGACTACCTTTTTCCAGCCTTGTTTTTCAAAATGCGCTCTGGTTTCTTTTGGATCGAGATAATAGGCTTGAAAACGATCACGCTGCAGCCGCTTAGTTAATGTAATTGGACCAGCTGCATAATAATCAGGACGTTCAAACAGCTTCTTCACACCTGGATGCGCCTGATCATCCGTCCGGTATACCTGTTTTGCCTCTTTCCATTTATTTGGTTCATACACCTCGGTAATATCGATGACACCATACACTTCGTTGTTAAAAGTTAACTTAGCGCGTGTTCCGATTTCCAATGTGTTTGCTGCTGTCTCTGAAATTGGCAATGTGATTGGTATACTCCAAACCGTTCCATCTGCTAGGCGCATATCGCTGACTACCGATTCGTAATCTGCTTTTCCCATAAAACCTGTTAACGGGCTGAATCCCCCAATACCAATCAGCTCTAAATCGGAAAGAGCAAAGGAATCCAGCTCTATTTCCTGTGTGATTCCCTGTGTATCATAGTCTGGCTCATACTGTTGAATCAATGTTCCTCCATGTGGAGCAATGGTTGTCATAACGTTTACCTCCAATAATATTCAATTTCATCCTGGCTAGATTGCTTATTTATCCAGATGTAAGCCGCATTCTGTTTTGTTTGTGTCTGCCCATCTGCCGCTTCTTGCGTCTTCCCCTGCCAACACCGCTTTTGTACAATGTTCACAGCCAATGCTCGGGTAATTTTTATCATGAAGCTCATTATAAGGCAGCTGATGCAGACGGATATACATCCAGATTTCTTCTTCTGTCCAATGAATCAAAGGACAAATTTTAATCGAGTGAAACCGTCTGTCTTGATTAACAAATTCCGTATTAGCTCTTGTGGGGGATTGCTCCCGCCGTAAGCCGGATATCCAGGCAGTGTGTTGATTTAATTGCTGCTCCAAAGGAATCAGCTTACGAATGCTGCAGCATAAATCAGGATTCACCTTCCATAGCTCAGGACCATGAACTTCCGCCTGCTCCTCCGGTGTCAGCTCCGGTTTCGTCATTTCAATCCGTAAACTCGGATACCGTTCTTTTACTCGATCAATGAGTTCGTAGGTTTCTTTAAAATGAAAATCGGTATCCAGAAAAACGATGACAGCATCTTTTTTTACCTTATGGATCATATCAATCAAAACAATACCTTCCGCCCCAAAGCTGCAGGCGTAGACAAGCTCATCACCATAGGTCTGATATGCCCATTTCAATATCTCCAGGCTGTCTTTCTTTTTAAGCTTTTGATTCAGAGATTCATAATCCTCTGCCGCAGCTTTTTGATAGGTTAATTGCATGCATAAACCTTCTTTCTCAGATAATACTTGACCATTAAAAAAGACGCCGCTCCTCCAGATTTTCTTCTGAACAGAACGCCGCCTCTAGTTGTCTAGTCAGCAGTGTTTTTTCGTGTTTACTTTAATCTTACTTTTTCATTTTTCTCTAATTGGATTACCTTTCCATCTTGAACCACAATCGTTATGGTGCCATAATTCAAGTCATTTAATAATTCCTTCAACTTCACATAAAAATCATCCATTTCATGCTCTTTTGACATGTTATCTTCCCCCTAATTATTTTTCGTTGCTTGAGGAAGTTCAATTCCCTGTAATTTGATAAGATTTATTAGTATTCTATCCATATTTCTGCCTTTTGTCAATCACTCATTTAAAAATTTTTAAATGTAATGAAAATTGCTTTGATTTTCTGTTAAAAAACCAGGAAAATCACTTTGTCTTTAAAACATCGGTGCCCTTGCCAAAGAGATGTCCGCTGCGACGTTTTTCGATGGGGCGAGTAATCGCAATGGTTTTGGGTGGGGCGAGTAACCGCAGTCCCAGCCCCTGTGGGAAGAACCCCGCAGGAAATAAGCGTGACTTTAGCTCTGTCTGCGCCTGTCGGCTTGCCAATCAGCAAGTCTTCTTTAAAGAATGCTGAGCTCGGGGCCCACCGAAAGCTTAGTGTATTTCTGGGACCTAAGATTACTCACCCCATGAAACCCGTTGGAGCGGCTATCCTTAACATTTTATTTCTTACTCTTTAAAAAACTTTATATGAGCTTCAATTCTTTTTGATTAATTACTTATTATACTATCAAACTTCATAAAAAAGTATTCTTATCTTAATGATATGATTTATTTTCAAAAAAGACACTTTTTCAGTTATTATATTTTAATAAAAAACACGAAATAATGGCTCACACTGCGAATGGTTTCGCTCCAAGCCACTATTTCGTGCCTAAAAAGTTAATTTACTTTAAGCTGACAAATTTTCCTTAATACACATGCTCCACTTCATAGCCTTTGTCTTCAAGCTCTGTGATAATACTTGGTTCTACGGTAAAGTGTGCTGTGCCTACGAAAACAAAATACACCTGACCGCTATCCTCCTGTAAAATATCATCCAGGCTATTTGCCATGTCAATATTCCGGTTATCATTTAATTCTTCCATATACTCCGCATTGATTCCAGCTTCTCCATAGTCATCAGACATCGTTTCCATCGCTTCAATGTCTCCTTCAAGCCAAGCTTCAGCAAGCTCCTCCATCTCTTCTGGAGCCTCTTCATAGCCATCAATCGCTAGTTCCAATGTCTGTATTTGCGTTTCCATCGAATAACCGCTCAGCACTTCAAATTGTTCCTCTGCACTTTCTAATGAAATAATTTCCTTCTCATCCTCTGTTGCTTTTTCAAGGAAGTATAAATCAACAGCTTCTTGTGAATCAACGTCGCTGGACATGGTTGTAAATTCAAGCAGCATCATCTCTACGAACCATGGCTGAAATTCATTCATTGTTTCCAAATCTAATCCATTCTCTTCAAAAATAGAAGCAAGCTCTTCATATGTCTCATCGGAAAGTTCATCTTCCAATGTTGTCCCCTCTTCCAGCATGGCATACTCTAAGACCTCTTCCTGAGCTGGCATTTCCTCCAGCAGATTAAATTCTGGCAGTACCACATCCGCACTGTCAAACGCTTCTTCAATCGCTGGATCTAATGGATAAAAGTCATCCGTTCCTAAATGGATGGTTCCTTGTAAGTACATTTCGGTATCACCGGATTCTACCTTCCATAAGAAACCGCCTTTTCCTTCACCGCTCTCTGCTTCTTCTTTCTCTGCTTCATCAGCACCAGCCTCATCCTCTTCTGTTGCCGGCTCCTCTGCAGGATTTTCTGTTTCAGACGCGTCCTCATCCCCGCTGCATGCCGTAAGCATACCAGCAAGCAGAAGCGTGAATAATGCTAATAAAAGTTTTTTCATTCCCATTTTCCTCCTTAGTCTGCCTCATCATTTTTATTTATAAAAAATACAATACGTTCATTCTAACAGAATAACTTGAGTATTTGGAAAGCTTTTGAAATAATTCTATATTTTACTCACAAAGAATTGCTCCTAAAGATTTACTAAGAATGATTATTTATGTACAAACTCGTTTACTAAAATACTTTTTATCATATAAATCATACGCATCAATGTACAAAAAAAAGTGACTTCCACAGAAGCCACTTTTTTTATTCAATCTTTTTAGCATACTTAACCGATAGAACCTTCCATTTCGAAGCTGATCAATCGATTCATCTCAACCGCATATTCCATTGGAAGTTCTTTTGTAAATGGTTCAATGAAGCCCATAACGATCATTTCTGTTGCTTCTTCCTCTGATAAGCCGCGGCTCATTAGATAGAAGAGCTGTTCCTCAGATACTTTCGAAACTTTTGCTTCGTGCTCTAAGGAAATGTTGTCGTTTAGAATTTCATTGTACGGAATCGTATCTGAAGTAGACTCGTTATCCATAATCAGCGTATCACACTCAATATTGGAACGAGCTCCGTCTGCTTTACGTCCAAAGTGTACCAGTCCGCGGTAAGATACTTTTCCGCCTTGTTTAGAGATAGACTTCGAAACAATGGTAGAAGACGTATTTGGAGCCAAGTGATGCATTTTCGCACCAGCATCCTGTAATTGTCCTTTTCCAGCTAAAGCGATAGAAAGCGTATTTCCGCGTGCGCCTTCTCCTTTGAGCAGGATAGCAGGATATTTCATCGTTAACTTCGAACCAATGTTTCCGTCAATCCATTCCATGGTTGCATTCGCATCACAGGTCGCACGTTTCGTAACCAGATTATAAACGTTATTTGCCCAGTTTTGAATCGTTGTATAACGGCAGTAGGCATCCTTTTTAACAATAATCTCAACAACAGCACTGTGAAGCGAGTTCGTTGTATAAACAGGTGCTGTACAGCCTTCGACATAGTGTACAGATGCGCCTTCGTCTACAATAATCAGCGTACGTTCAAACTGTCCCATATTTTCAGAGTTAATACGGAAGTAAGCTTGTAATGGCGTTGTTGCTTCCACGCCTTTTGGCACATAGATAAATGAGCCGCCGGACCAAACTGCCGAGTTTAATGCAGAAAACTTATTGTCTGAGTAAGGAATAACCTTACCAAAATATTCTTTAAACAGCTCTTCATTTTCTTTAAGTGCTGTATCTGTGTCCTTAAAGACGATGCCAAGCTCTTGAAGATCTTCTTTCAAGCTGTGGTAAACAACTTCTGATTCATACTGTGCAGATACACCGGCAAGATATTTTTGTTCTGCCTCCGGGATACCTAATTTATCAAACGTCTGCTTGATTTCATCAGGCACTTCATCCCATGTTCTGCCTTGTTTCTCAGAAGGTTTTACATAATAAACAATCTCATCGAAGTCTAAACCTGTAAGGTCTCCGCCCCATTGCGGCATTGGACGGCTATAGAAATGCTCCAGTGCCTTCAAGCGATAATCCAGCATCCACTGCGGCTCTTCCTTCATTTTCGAAATTTCTTTAACAATATTTGGCGTTAATCCTTTTTCTGTACGGAAAATAGATACGTCTTTATCGTGAAATCCATATTTATACTCTTCCATTTCCGGCATATTTTTTGCCATTGTTAATAACCTCCCTCTGACAGATTAAAAGCTCTGTCTTATTCGTTGTGTACACCCTTTTCCATGGCTTTCCAAGCGAGTGTTGCACATTTGATCCGTGCAGGAAATTTGGAAACTCCCTGAAGTGCTTCAATATCTCCCATCTCCTCTGAATCGACGTCATGTCCTAACATCATTTCAGAGAAGGCTTCTGACATTTTCAATGCTGCTTCCACTTCCATTCCCTTGATTGCCTGTGTCATCATCGATGCGGATGCCATACTGATCGAACAGCCTTCTCCCTGGAATTTCGCGTCCTTTACAATGCCATCTTGTACATCTAATTGTAATTGAATACGATCCCCGCAGGTCGGATTGTTCATATCTACTGTCACAGATTCTTTCTCCAGGGTTCCTTTGTTACGCGGATTTTTATAATGATCCATAATAACTTGTCTATAAAGTGTATCGAGGTTATTCAAAGCCATTCCCAAAATACTCCTTTGTCTTTAACAGCCCAGCTACTAAAAGGTCAATATCCTCTTTGGTATTATAAAGATAGAAACTCGCTCTGGCTGTTGCTGTTACATCCAGCCATTTCATCAAAGGCTGAGCACAATGATGTCCGGCACGAACAGCGATTCCTTCTGCATCAAGCACGGTTGCTGTATCATGCGGATGTACATCATCCAGATTAAACGTAACCAGCCCGGCTCGTTTCTCCGGTCCATAGAGCTGAATACCATCGATGGTGCGCATCTGTTCCAGTGCGTAGGCTGCCAGCTCTGTTTCATGAGCTAGTATTTCATCTTGACCGACTTCTTGAAGAAAGTCGATTGCTGCTGCAAGTCCAATTGCTCCTGCAATGATAGGTGTACCGCCTTCGAATTTCCAAGGCAGCTCCTTCCATGTAGAATCGTATAGATTTACAAAATCAATCATCTCTCCGCCAAATTCAATCGGCTCCATGTTTTCTAAAAGCTCCTGCTTCCCATAAAGAACGCCAATGCCGGTCGGCCCGCACATCTTATGCCCTGAGAAAGCATAGAAATCGCAATCGATATCCTGCACATCCACGTTGATATGTGGAGCACCCTGTGCGCCATCCACAACCATCACAGCTTGATGCTGGTGTGCAATTTCGGCTATTTCTTTTATTGGGTTAATCGTTCCAAGAACATTGGAAACATGTGTTATCGCAACGATTTTTGTTTTTTCATTCACTATATTCTTTACATCGTCTAATAAAATCGAGCCGTCTTCCTGTAATGGCAGATATACCAGACGGGCTCCAGTTACTTTAGCAACCTGCTGCCACGGTATCAAATTACTATGATGCTCCATTGGCGTAATCACTATTTCATCATCCGGGCCGACGTTATCTCTGGCATAGCTTGATGCTACCAAGTTGAGTCCCGCGGTGGTACCCCGGTTAAAGATAATTTCTTTCGTGCTTCCCGCATTGATAAACTCCCGGACCTTTTCGCGTGCTCCTTCGTATTGATCGGTTGCTCTTGACCCGAGGGTATGGACCCCGCGATGAACGTTGGAATTATTTTGCTTATAATAATCATTCACCGCTTCAATCACCTGAATCGGCTTTTGCGACGTCGCAGAAGAATCCAAATATACTAAGGGGTGTCCATTTACTTCCTGTTGAAGGATTGGAAATTGTTCTTTAATGGCCTTGATATCCATTAATAAACTTTCCTTTCAATCACTTGTGTTAATTGCTTACGTACTGACTCAATTGGAATTTGAGCTACCACAGGAGCCAAGAAACCATGAATAACCAGGCGTTCTGCTTCTTCACGCTCTAACCCTCTGCTCATAAGATAATACATTTGCAGCGGATCCACACGGCCTACAGAAGCAGCGTGACCTGCTGTTACGTCATCCTCATCAATAAGAAGAATTGGATTGGCATCTCCACGGGATTTTTCACTCAGCATCAATACACGGGACTCCTGCTCAGAGTTCGATTTTGTGCCGCCATGTTCAATTTTACCGATAGCATTGAAAATCGTAGAGGCAGAACCCTTCATCACACCGCGCTGTAAAATATACGCATCGGTTTCTTTTCCGAATTGGCGAATGCTTGACGTGAAGTTCTGTGTCTGCTTTCCGCGTCCGACAGATACTGCTTTTGCTTCGGAAGCTGAATTATCCTCCATAAGGTAGGTAATGTTTTCAGAAACCGTATTTCCATCGTTCATTTGTCCAAGTGCCCAGTCAATTCTTGCATCACGTTTAGCAACACCGCGACGGTTCACATACGTAGTTGTGCCGGCAGCAAAGTTATCTACTGCACCGTAAGCAACCTGTGCGTTATCATGCGCAAATACTTCCGTTACAAGGTTCGCAACGTTTTCTTCTGTATCATTATGAGAAATATAGTTTTCTACATAGGTTAATGAGCTGCCTTCTTCTGCTACAACAAGCACGTGATTCAATAATGCGCTGCTGTTATCTTCCTGCCAGAAGATTGCTTGAAGCGGTTCTTCCACCTGTACATTTTTAGGAACATATACAAATACGCCGCCGTTCATCAGTGCTGCATGAAGCGCTGTTAAACGGTTCTGATCAACAGCAACTGCATCATTCATATAATATTTTTCAACCAGCTCGCTGTGCTCTCTGACTGCTGTAAAAATATCTGTGAAAATAACCCCTTTATCCTGAAGCTTCTGCGCAAGGCTGTTATATGCAGCTGTCTGATTACGCTGAATATATAGATTCTCCATGCTGGCATCTTCATCGAAGTATTCTTTTAATTCTTCAGGCAGTTCATCAAGAGAAGCGATTTTTGCCGCTTCTTTATAGGAATGCTGGAAATCTGTAAAATTCCAGTTTGAAATCTTTGTTTTATCTGGTTTTGGCATTTCTAGCGAATCAGCCATTTCCAAAGCTTTGGAACGAAGCGTAGCCATCCAGCCGGGTTCATTTCGTTCTTTGGAAAATGCCTGGATATATTCTTGATTGAATGAAAGCTTTGTTTCTACAGTCATGATTATCCCTCCTTACATTACGCGTTTTGTTCTGCAGTTTCTTCGTCTTCGATTCCTAATTCTTCTTTAATCCACTCGTAACCTTCTGCTTCAAGACGTTTTGCTAACTCTGGTCCGCCAGACTTCACAACGCGTCCCTGCATCATTACGTGTACGAAATCAGGTGTAATATAGTTTAATAGACGTTGATAGTGAGTAATAATCAAGCAGCCAAAATTATCCGAACGCATTTGGTTGATTCCTTTTGATACTACTTTTAATGCGTCGATATCCAGCCCTGAATCAATTTCATCAAGGATAGCAATGTTTGGCTCCAGCTGCATTAATTGCAGGATTTCGTTACGCTTTTTCTCCCCGCCGGAGAAACCTTCATTAAGGTAACGTGTTGCCATATTTTGATCAATATCAAGGTAATCTAAGTCCTTATCCAATTTTTTGATGAATTTCATCAATGGAATTTCATCGCCTTCTTCGCGTTTTGCATTAATCGCAGAACGTAAGAAGTCAGAAGTAGTTACACCGCTGATTTCACTTGGGTACTGCATTGCTAAAAACAGACCGGCACGGGCACGTTCGTCTACTTCCATCTCTAAAACATCTTCCCCGTCGAGGGTGATGGATCCTTCTGTTATTTCATATTTAGGGTGACCCATAATGGCAGATGCCAATGTGGATTTACCTGTACCATTCGGTCCCATGACAGCATGGAATTCTCCACCTTTAATGGTTAGGTCTACCCCTTTTAATATCTCCTTATCTTCAATAGATACGTGAAGATTCTTAACTTCTAATACTGAGCCTGACATAAATCATACCTCCAAAAACTGTATTTTAAATGAAATGAATATGATATCCATTCTCAATTTATTCTCATTACAATCTTAAAGCATTTCAAATTAATTCGCAACTGTTATCATTCGTCTTTAAAAAGCTTTTAACTATGCTTCTTTAGACGCTTTTTTCATGATCTGTTCCCATTTAAAAAGCTGATGCCCCGTGACATCAGCTTTTGTTATTTTTATCTTAAATTACCAGAAACTGCTTCTGTAGAAAGTCTCTTCGCCTTCTGGTATTCCTGTTCTCTTTCTTTTTCCACTTTTAACTTTTTATTCAAGCTTCGGTCATATTCCTCGTAATTGACACCTCTTGATTGACCAATTCCTTTTTCCATTTCCGAAGTGTAGCTTAAACCATTTTCAGTGGTAATAATAAATCATCCTTTCGGTTTGTTTAACACATTCAATATGCTAACACAGGTATGATTCCCGCTCAAAATCGATTTAAACTTATATTTTCGGATAATTTATGAAAATCTTTCGCTATAGGTGGATATACTCTCACATTCTTAGTATTCTTCGGAAATGCTCTTTATTCTGCATCAGTTGGTGTTGGAATTACAGCACCATCATAGTTATCCGTAATAAAATCCTGTATTTCTTGAGATTGCAGTACCTCTACTAATGTATTTAATGCTTCGCTGTCTTTGTCTTCTGAACGTACAGCTATAACATTTACATAATCTGATTCATCGCCTTCAATGAAAAGCGCATCTTCAAGTGGATTTAATCCTGCTCCGATAGCAAAGTTGGTGTTAATAACCACTAATGAATCTTCTTCACTATTATAAATATCCGGTGTAATCTCAGGAGCAACGTCCGGGTGGAAGGATAAATCTTTCGGATTTTCCTCAATATCGTCTATTGTTGCAGCAACTTTATCCACATCTTCATTTAATGTAATTAATCCATTTGCTTCAAATAAAGATAAAATTCTCCCCTGATCTGATACAGAGTTACTTAATACTACCTCTGTTCCATCTGGAATATCATCAATACTTTCAATACCTTGAGAATAGACTCCCATTGGTTCTACATGAACCCCGCCAATAGATTCGATCTCATATCCGGCATCCTCTATCGTTTGGTCAAGAAACGGCTGATGCTGGAAGAAATTCGCATCCAGTGTTCCATTATCTAAATCATCATTTGGTAAAACATAGTCCTCATACTGTTCAATTTCTAATGTAATTCCTTCTTCTTCTAATAATGGTGCAGCTTCTTCTAAAATTTCAGCATGCGGGATACTGGAAGCACCAACTGTAATTTCAGTCGGCTCGTCCCCTTCACTGCCTGTACCTTCTTCATTATTGGAAGAATCATCATTTCCTCCGCATGCTGCTAAGAATAAAATCAAACTTACAGCTGCTAAAAACCAAAGCTTTTTCATGTTGAACGCCCCTTTTTTATTTTTTATTATGTGAATCAAGAAATTCTTGAATAGCACCTTTCTTAACGCTTGTCTATCTTTCTGGTTATAGCATCCCCAATAAACTGGAAGATAAATACGATAATCACAATGATGACTGTGCTGACAAATACAACATCCCAGCTTTTCCGCTGAAATCCGAAATAGTAGGCATGGTTTCCTAATCCGCCTGCTCCAATCGCTCCTGCCATCGCAGTATAACCGATTAAAGCAATCGCTGTAACCGTCAGCCCCGATACAAGTGCAGGCTTGGACTCTGGAAGCAGCACCTTAAAAATAATCGTACTTGCTTTAGCTCCCATTGCTTTGGCAGCTTCTACAACCCCTTTATCTACTTCCTTCAATGCAATCTCCACTAATCTTGCATAGAATGGAGCAGACCCGAGGATTAAAGCCGGTAAAGCAGCATTAGGTCCACGCAGTGTCCCCACTACAAAATCGGTGAAAGGAAATAACAGCAGGATCAATATAATAAACGGAACAGCACGAAATACATTGACAAATGTTGCAACAACAAAATTAATCAATCGATTTTCCCAAAAGTTCCCTTTCGACGTTAAAAATAACAGCAGCCCTAAAAGTAAGCCAATAATGGCTGTGCCGACTAAAGCTATAATGGTCATGTAAAGTGTTTCTTGAGAAGCTTCTACTAAATCTTCTATCGTAACGTTTGGAAATAATTCCTCAAGCATGCTGAATTACCTCCAATTCAATAACATCCTGTTCTTCCAGGTACTTTATTGCCTCTTCCTGCTGATTACCTACCAGCTGAACGATCAATGTCCCATAGCTCCCGACCTGTGTCTGGGTGATTTTCCCCTGCAAAATATTAACATGGATATCAAAATTCTTCACAAGCTGGCTGATTACAGTCTGGTTTGCACTTTCTCCTAAAAACTGAATCCGTAATAACGCGCCCTCTTGATATCTTTTCTTCAACTCTGTCATGTCTTCCTCTTCCTCATCTGATCCAGTCAGCTGTTCAACAAATTTCTGCGTTACCGGCTGCTTTGGTCTGGTAAATACATCGAGAACCGTTCCTTCTTCTACTACTTTCCCCTGCTCCATCACTGCAACTCGATTACAAATTTTGCGGATAACATGCATTTCATGGGTAATCAAAATAATGGTTAAACCCAGCTTTTCATTAATATCCTGCAGTAAACGCAAGATTTGATTCGTTGTTTCCGGGTCAAGTGCAGAGGTTGCTTCATCACAAAGCAGCACCTTCGGAGAGTTTGCTAATGCTCTTGCAATTCCTACCCGCTGCTTTTGTCCGCCGCTCAGCTGTGCAGGATAGGCATTTTCCTTTCCTGATAAGCCTACTAATTCAACCAATTCCAGTACCCGCTTTTTCCGGTCGCTTTTCTCCACACCGGAAATCTCAAGCGGAAATTCTATATTTTCAGCGACTGTCCGGGACCAGAGCAGGTTAAAATGCTGGAATATCATTCCAATATCCTGTCTGGCGATACGCAAATCCTTTTTCGATAAGGAGGTAATAACCTGATCGCCGATTTTTATCGTACCTGTCGTTGGTTCTTCCAGCCTGTTAATCAAACGCACAAAAGTACTTTTCCCCGCGCCGCTGTATCCGATGACGCCATAGATATCTCCATCCGCTACGTTTAGATTTAAATTATCTACGGCGACAATATCTTTTTTTTCTAAAGAGAATATTTTCTTCAATCCTTCAATGGATATCACTTTATTTCACTCCTATATGTGTACAAACCTATTTTATTGTGTACGCTATATTTTCCTCTTCATTGAAAAAGCGTCTTTCTGCAAGAGAACAGAAAGACGCTTTATTATACACAATATCGTCCATTGCTCCCTTATCTTTACAGTTTCCTGCAGGAATTGGCACCTTTTCAATGATTGAAGGTTGCCGCGGTTTCAATGGGCCAGTCCCTCCACCGCTCTTGATAAGAGTTTGCCTATTTTTAAATGAAGTGCCATTATAGTAGCATGCCATTTGTGCCTTGTCAATCACAATCCCTAGCCATTCACTCAGGTTTCTGTGGAATCTGCTGCTTCTCGTATATTGAACCGTCCTCTTGTACAGAAAAAACTTAGTTGTTTATTGCTGTGAATAATTCCGGTTTGTATTTCATCAAATACTGATAAATATTTGCTGTCGATTGAAACGTGTACACTTTCTCAATCATTTTACCGTTTTCCATAAATGCAAGACATGGCACGCTTTCGACTTGATGAGACTGCATAAAATCAGGGTGCATGGACGCGTTCATCTCCGTAAAAATATCAGTTTTATGCAGTCTTTCTATTTTTTCAAGCATAGCGCGGGCTACCGTACATGTCCCGCAAAATGGTGTATAAATATATAGTATGAATCGTTGATGATTCTTTTCTTCTCCACTAAACTGTTTCAAGTTCATTCCCCTCAATCTTTTTCTTCCCATAAAATAATATATGCTGAGTGAAAGGATTACACTGATTGCGTATAAAACGACTTCGCATCTTTCCTTATTTATTTCCTCGGCGAATAGAATCCATTCTTATTTTAACGTTTTACGTTACCATTTTGCAAGGTAATTGAGATTGATTCCAATGCGTTTTCCTGCCAGAATACTTGCCAACATTCTTTTTGGGGTGGCGGCAACCTCACGAAATTCACTGCTTACATAAATATGCTCTGCGTGCGGCAGTTCCCTGGCTAGCTGTTTTCGGAGTTTCATTCCCGAATCATCCTCGTCCACCAGAATAAATACATCTGTATCGTCCAAATGATAATATTCCAACAGCTCTTCAAATTTTTCTACACCGATGGTTCCATTTGTACAAACAATGGTGATGGTATTGTCGTCAAGAATTTTTTCTAGATGCTTTTTATCAGATAACCCTTCAACGATTATGACTTTGTTGTAATCATCTTCCATCATCGTTTTGCACTCCTTATCGAAGTGATTAGGTAAACATCTTTTTTAACCTAATCCTATCCTATGCTTTTTCTATATTATATGAAAAGAAAAGAGCTAACTATACACGAATGTGGAAAAGTCAGCTCTTTTTCACCTATTTTTAGAGCCTTTTTTGAAAATTCAGGAGCAGCGCCTGTATTTTCTCTTTCTCTAAAATAGGTGTAATGTAATTTTATTATCCTTCGATAAATTCCTGGTATGCTTTCGAATCTAATAATTCCTCTAAATCTGCTTCATTCTCAAGTTCAATAACAATCATCCATGCTTTTTCATGCGGTGATTCATTCACAAGCTCTGGGCTGTCTTCCAGTTCTTCATTTACTTCTACCACTTTTCCGCTGACTGGAGCATACAGCTCGGATACCGTTTTAACAGATTCCACACTTCCAAATGGCTCTTCCAGCTCTAAAGAATCGCCGACTTCCGGTAATTCTACGAAAACAATATCGCCAAGCTCATCCTGTGCAAAGTCTGTAATTCCTATACGAACTTTTCCATCTTCTTTTTTTACCCATTCATGTTCTTTTGAATATAAATAATCATTTGGCAAGCTCATTTCGTATCCCTCCAACAAAACTTTATTCTCTTCAACTATACATGGAAGTCAGTTACATTTCTAGCACTATTTCCAGACAGATTCATAGGTTTCTTCTTTAAATCCGACAGTTACTTTCTTGCCGTCGGTTAAGACCGGTCTTTTGATGAGCATACCATCAGAAGCTAAAATCTCCGCCATTTCCTGCGGGGATAAATCATTTATTCTTTCTTTCAAATTTAATTCCCGATATTTTTTACCGCTGGTATTAAAGAATTTTTTAGGCGGCAGGTCGCTTGTTTCCATCCAAGACAGCAGTTCATTCGCACTTGGAGGCTCTTCAGCAATCGGAATCGCCTTATAATCAATTTGGTTTGCATCCAGCCATTTTTTTGCATTTCGACAGGTGCCGCATTTCGAATACCAATAAAAAGATAATGTCATTATTCTTCCTCCGCTTCTTCTATTGATCCTCTTTCGTTGGTCCCATAACGCCGGGCACCTCTAGGCCAGCCTGTCTAAGCAGCACAGTCATCTGACCGCGATGATGGATTTGATGACTGACCAGCATACGTAAAATACTTCCTTTCGGAGCAGGTCCGCCGAAATCACCTACTTCATTTACTAATGCTTCATCCGTCAGCTGCTCTTTTGCTTTCTCTGCAACGCTAGTTGAGATATCCTCATATGCTTCCAGTATGTCACTTGCTTTTGTTGGAACGGCGTCTGGATCATAAGAAGAGTCTAAATCAATTCCGACCAGGCTCATAAAGAAAACAGGACTATTCACCAAATGCCAGCCCAGCCAGCCAAGGCTGTTATGTCCTTCTACTATTGACTGATTTAATTTGTCATCCTCTAAAGCTTTTAATACAGATTTTGTACCATCAGCAGACTGTGACCATTCTGTTAAAAAATCATTTAAATTTCGATACATGCTAGTCCCTCCTAAGATAATGTTTCTTTTTTATTAGCGTACCACGAAACTTCTGCTTTAATCCAATATATTGAATCCATATCTGCTGGCCGTAAATGTAATCAGAAGTGACAAAATAAAAAAGTATTCGTACAATAATAGTTGTGGAAAAAAGAGGTCTTTTAAATTGTAATTCAAATTATTTTACATATCGGATGAACACTTAATAGAGAGAGGATATTTATTATGATAAAAAATTCTTTTCAAGCAAAATGTGCTGCGATTGCAGAAAACAAAATATTTACGAACACGATTATCGGATTAATTATCTTTAATGCTATTATTGTAGGCTTTGAAACGTACCCTGCTATTTCCAATCAATTCCCTTCTATCATTTATTGGCTGGATACTTTATTATTAGCTGTATTTACAATTGAAATTATTATTAGATTAATAGGAAGCTCTTCTCTTACAGCTTTTTTTAAGAGCCCGTGGAATGTGTTCGATTTCATCATTATATCGGCCAGTTTCGTATTCCTCGGCTCAAGTTACATCATGGTATTACGTATCCTGAGAGTTCTTCGTGTATTAAGAGCGATATCGATTATTCCGTCCTTAAGAAAAATGGTTAATGCGTTACTGCTGACGATACCTTCGATGGGAACAATCATGATTCTTTTAGGGCTGTTCTTCTATGTCTATGCCGTTATTGGTACCACTCTTTTTGCATCCATTTCTCCTGAATACTTCGGTTCTTTGCATCGAACCCTGCTCACCTTATTTCAGGTAATTACATTAGAGTCATGGGCAAGTGGTGTGATGTACCCTATTTTAGAACAAGATCCTTCCTCCTGGTGGTATTTTGTAACCTTTATTTTAATTGGCGCATTCGTTATTATTAATTTATTTGTCGGGGTTGTTGTCAATAATGTGGAAGAAGCAAGCCGGGAAGAGACACCATCGCCAACTGATTTAAAGTTGGAAGAAATGGAAAAAGAGCTGAAAGAAATTAAAGCTTTATTAAAAGAAAAATCCACGAGGGATTAGAACACGGGAGCTGTCATCAAATGCATCCTATGCATTTTGCGACAGCTCCTTTGTGTTAGTTAAACAATATATTTTTCTTCCTCAATAATCTTCGCAGCAATTTCACGTTTCTTCTTAACTACATTGATTGGTGTATGCCTTGTCAGCTTACGTAAAGAAGATAGCATGACGCGCAGTGAATCCCCTTCTTCCGCAGTAATCAGAATTTCTTTTGCTGCTGCTTCCATTCTGTTAAATGCTTCCTGTACATACACTTCCGTATATAGTAATTTCAGCTGTGCTTTTTCTGAACCGGCATTGGAAATGGCTTTTTCCGTACGAAGGATAGCAGATTCCATATTAAATACCTCTGCTGTCATGTCTGCTAATTTAACAAGGATTTCCTGCTCCCGGTCTAATTTTTTGCCGTATTTCTGTGCTGCCAATCCAGCTCCGAGCAAGATGAGCTTTTTCGCGTTCCTCAATAAATATTTTTCCTGCTCTAAGGCTTCTGTGCCGACTTCCTCCGGCATCATCATCATTAATTCTTCCTGCAGTCCCTGTGCCTTTTCCAATAATGGCAGCTCACCTTTCATTGCTTTTTTCAGCAATGTTCCCGGCACAAGCAGGCGATTGATTTCATTCGTTCCTTCAAAAATACGGTTAATACGGGAATCGCGATAAATCCTTTCTACTTCGTATTCCTGCATAAATCCGTATCCGCCATGGAGCTGCACCGCTTCGTCCACTGCATAATCCAGCAATTCGGAAACCATGTATTTTGCCATCGAGCATTCAATTTGATACTCCGCTATTGCTCTGGCAACCTCACGTCCATCCTGCAGCTGCTCTTCAGATAATGCGCCCATCCGCTGTTCAAATAATCCTACAATCCGGTAAACGGCACTTTCATTGGCATACAGTTTGGAAGCAATCGTTGCTAATTTTTCCTGAGTCAGCGAAAAGCTTGAAATCGGTGTTTGGAACTGCTTGCGCTCACTTGCATATTTTACAGCTAATTCCAGAGTACGCTTCGATGCTCCGATACCGCCGACAGCCAATTTATAGCGGCCGACATTCAAAATATTAAAAGCAATCACGTGTCCGCGGCCTTTTTCACCAAGCAGATTTTCTACTGGAACCTCGGCATCCTCTAAGACCAGTGTTCTTGTAGAAGAGCTCTTGATTCCCATTTTCTTTTCTTCCGGCCCTGTAGATACACCCGGATATTCTCTTTCCACAATAAAGGCGCTGAAATGCTCGCCGTCAATTTTAGCGTAGACGATAAAGACATCTGCAAAAGCAGAGTTGGTAATCCACTGCTTCTCGCCATTTAAAATATAATGCGTGCCGGCATCATTTAGTTTGGCTGTTGCTTTTGCACCAAGCGCATCAGAACCTGAACTTGGCTCAGTCAGTGCATACGCAGCAATTAACTCACCTGTGGCTAATTTAGGAAGATATTTTTCCTTCTGTGCATCGTTCCCAAAGAAGACGATTGGCAGCGAGCCGATTCCGACATGTGCGCCATGCGTAATAGAGAAACCGCCGGCGCGGGAGAACTTCTCTGCAATCAAGGAAGAACTGATTTTATCTAATGCGAGTCCTCCATATGCCTCCGGAACATCAGCACCTAATAAGCCTAATTCCCCGGCTTTTTTCAGCAAATCCACGGAATGCTCAAATTCTTGATTTTCCAGATTATCGATTTTAGGAACGACCTCTCCTAATACAAAATCCTCCGTTGTTTTCGCAATCATCTTGTGCTCATCGGTAAAATCTTCCGGTGTGATAATGTCTTCTGCCGTAATATCCTCTACTAAAAAACCGCCGCCTTTAAATAGTCTTTCTTTTGTTTCACTCATCGCAATTTCCCCTTTTCAAATAGATTATAGAAGTTCAAATACACCGGCTGCTCCCATCCCGCCGCCAATACACATCGTTACAATTCCGAATTGCTCGTTTCTCCGCTTCATTTCATGCATTAAACTGACTGTCAGCTTGGTTCCTGTACAGCCCAGCGGATGCCCTAATGCAATGGCACCGCCATTTACATTCACTTTAGCCGTATCTAGATCTAACGCCCGGATAACTCGAAGTGCCTGGGAAGCAAAAGCTTCATTTAATTCAAATAAACCGATATCCGATAATTCCAACCCTGCCATTTTCACTGCTTTCGGAATCGCCTCCACCGGTCCGACTCCCATGATTTCCGGTGCTACGCCAGCTACTGCAAAGGAGCGGAATTTTAAAATCGGTGTGAGTCCTTCCGCTTCTGCTTTCTCTTTATCCATCAATAAAACAGAGGCTGCTCCGTCACTCATTTGAGAAGCATTCCCGGCCGTGACACTGCCTTTTATATGGAAGGCTGGACGCAGGGAACGGAGTGTCTCTGCATTCGTTCCTGCCCGGACGCCCTCATCCATTTCAAAGGAAAATGATTTCTCTTCAATCTTATTGTTCTTCCCGACATAGCGCTCCTTCACCTCTACTGGAACGATCTCCTCTTGAAATAAACCGTCCTCTATGGCTTTAGCAGCACGTGCATGACTCTGTACTGCAAAAGCATCCTGATCGCTTCTTGAAATCTCGAAACGGTTGGCTACTTCTTCGGCAGTATGCCCCATGTTCATATAATATTCTGGTGCATGTTCCACCAAGGCCGGATTAGGCTTAATCACATGTCCGCCCATTGGGATCATCGACATCGATTCAGCCCCGCCAGCGATAATCGTATCTGCAGCGCCAACCATAATTCGTTCCGCACCGTAAGCAATCGTCTGTAATCCGGAAGCACAGTAACGATTTACTGTGATGCCCGGTACATCCTGGCTTAATCCGGCAAGTCCGGCAATATTCCGGGCCATATTCATTCCCTGCTCTGCTTCCGGCATCGCACAGCCAATAATCACATCATCGATCGAACCCTGATAATCGCCAGCTCGTTTTAACGTTTCTTTCACCGTAAGCGCTGCCAAATCATCTGGTCTGACATTCCGCAATGAACCTTTATTTGCTTTTCCTACTGGTGTTCTTGCACCAGCTACAATCACTGCTTCTTTCACGGATGTATCCTCCTTTGAACTTTCTTTAATTCCGTAATGGCTTTCCTTTCACAAGCATATGCTGCATCCTCTGCTGAGTCAGCGGTTCGGCAATAAGACTTAAGAAGGCCTCTCTTTCTAAATCCAGCATGACCTGTTCATCAATCTCCGTACCTTCTTTTATTCTTCCGCCAGATAAGACATAGGCCAGTTTTTCAGCAATTTTTAAATCATGCTCCGAAGCATAGCCGCTGTAATGCAGCGATTTAGCTCCCATGACCATGGCTGCATAGCCCGCCTCTCCGACAACTGGAATTTTCTCACGCGCAGGTTTCTCATATCCCTCATCGGCTAAAGCTAATACACGTTTTTTCGCATCATGGAGAACATGATCCGGATTCCTGCTGATACGGTCATTTTTATTGAGATAGCCATTCTCCATTGCTTCTCTTGCAGAAGTAGAAACTTTTGCTGTTGCTACTTTTTCAAATACATCATTCGCTACCTTGGTTAAATCAATATCTACACCTTCTGGGATATTACGAAGCTCTTTTAAATAAAGCTCTTTCGTTCCTCCCCCTCCAGGAATAAGACCGACACCAAATTCAACCAGCCCCATATATGTTTCCGGAGAAGCCTGAATCGCAGCAGCCGGCAAGGATACTTCTGCCCCTCCGCCTAATGTCATATTAAATGGAGCAGCCACCACAGGTTTATCAGCATATTTAATATTCATCGCCATGTTTTGAAATTGACGGACAACGAGATCTAATTCAAATATATTATCATCCTGTGCCTCCATCAGCATCATTGCTAAATTGGCGCCAACACAGAAATTCTTGCCCTGGTTTCCAATCACCAGCCCTCTGTAATTTTTATTTACTTCCTCAATGGATTCATTGACCATCTGGATAATATCAAGACCGATCGCATTACTTCTGGAATGAAATTCTAATAAAGCAACATCATCCCCGATATCGATTAGACTGGCGCCGGTATTTTTCTTGATGACACCTTTTTGCTCCTTGATTGCCGCTAAGGAGATTTCTTTCTTATTGACGTCCTTTTGTTTATAGGCATCTTCATGAAAGAAGTAAATAGCTCCATTTTCTTTTTTATAGAAGGTTTCGTCCCCTTCCTCCAGCATATCCAGCACCCAGCTTGGCACCGCTGTCTCTTCATCCTGTATTCGTTCCACTGCAGCCCTTACGCCAATTGCATCCCATATTTCAAATGGTCCTGACTCCCAGCCAAATCCCCATTTCATCGCATCATCAATGGAGACGACATCATCGGCAATCTCTCCGACTAAATCAGCAGAATATAATAATACCGGCTTGATAATAGACCAAATAAAATCGGAAGCTTTATCTCCCTTTTGATTAATAAGCGCTTTCATTTTTCTGTTTAATCCTTTTTCCTGCTTAGCTAATTCAACAGCAGCTGTTTTCAGCTTCTTTCTTTCCTGATACTCCAGCGTGCTTGGATTTATTTCTACAATGCTTTTATCCCTCTTCTTTTCATAGAATCCCTTCCCGCTTTTCGCACCAATCCATCCTTTTTCAATCATTTGCTTTAAAAAGTCCGGAACCGTAAAAATGGCTTTCTCTTTCGGGTCGGATACATGGTGGTAAACATTATTCGCAACATGGTAAAAGGTATCAATTCCAACGACATCCAGCGTCCGGAACGTAGCGCTTTTGGGTCTGCCAATAAGCGGGCCGGTAACCGAATCTACTTCACCGACACTTAATCCCTGCTTCTCCATTTCCTGGACAGTTACTAACAGTCCGTAAGTTCCAATCCGGTTTGCAATAAAGTTTGGCGTATCCTTCGCTTCGACAACACCCTTGCCTAATACATCCTCTCCAAATGTTTTCATGAAGGAAAGCACTTCTGCCTTCGTTTTTTCTGTCGGTATAACTTCTAACAGCTTTAAGTATCGCGGCGGATTAAAAAAGTGCGTCCCTAAAAAATGCTCCTGCATATCTTCTGAGGAATCTGCAATCATGGCGTCCACAGAAATCCCGGATGTATTAGAGGTAACCAGGCTACCTTCCCTGCGATGTGCATCCACCTTTTTAAACAGCTCTTTTTTCGCCTCTAAATTCTCAACAATCACCTCGACGATCCAATCTGCTTCAGATAATAATGCCAAATCATCCTCCAAATTGGCAATCCGAATCAAATCTAAGCTTTTTTTTGATGTAATCGGTGACGGCTTTTGTTTTAATAATTTCTTTTTACTCTCACTCACAAGCCGATTCCTGACCTGCCTGTCTTCTAAGGTAAAGCCCTGCTTCTTTTCCTTGTCTGTCAAGGAATCTGGTACTCTGTCAAACATTGTTACAGATATTCCCACATTTGCTAAATGAGCGGCAATTCCAGAACCCATCACACCTGAACCTATTACTGCTGCATGTTTAATCGAATAAGTCATTTCACAATCCTCCAGCCTCTCTTGAATGAATGCTCATTCATTTTTAAGCCAAAAAATAAAGATATTGGCAAATCGCATATCTCACGTTACTTATACTATAACGGATTATTAATTTTTTGGCAATATATTTAGCAATTTTTTGTAAGGGGTTTCAAAGTGAAAGTTTATTATTTTCTTTTTCAAAATAAGGCCTACTCCTGAAAACTGCTTACATGCTCTTCCTTTCATACAGCTTTTATATAAAACCGTTATTCAAAATAAGCGTGAAAAGAATTCCATTGCTATTCCAGCAGTAATAATCGCAGCTAAACATAACGTGTTCCTTCTATATTAATATGCATTTTCATTCAGGTGTTTCTAAAAATCGTAATCGTTCCTATTTACAAACAGAAATCCTTACGATATCATAGGTAGAGTACGAACTTGAAAGTACGTTCCATTATTATTTTAAAATGAATGGGGGAATACGATGACAACACCAGTTGTGTCTATGTCAAATATTAACTTCCATTATGAATCTCGTAAAGTCTTAGATAATATAAACTTTGAAATCCCTCAAGGAGCTTTCATGGGATTAGTCGGACCGAATGGCGGCGGAAAAACAACATTGATCCGGCTCATTCTCGGCCTGGAAAGACCGGAAACGGGAGAAATAATGGTTTTCGGACAATCGATTCAAAAGCTTAAAAATAGAGATCGAATCGGCTTTGTCTCGCAAAAAGCAAATGCATTTAATAAAGGATTTCCTGCAACCGTATATGAAGTAGTTGCTTCCGGGCTTACTGCACAGCTTGGTTATTTAAAATTCTTAACCAAAAAAGATAAGCAAAAAATTCATGGAGCAATTGCCCAGGTTGGTATGACAGAGTATACCAAACAGAACATCGGGAATCTGTCAGGTGGTCAGCAGCAGCGCATCTTTATCGCACGCGCTCTGGTCAGCGACCCTGAGCTGATTATTTTGGACGAACCTACTGTAGGAATCGACTATGAAAATGTAAAAATTTTTTATGAGCTGCTTTATAAGCTTAATACAGAATTCAAGAAAACATTACTGCTGGTAACACATGATACAGGCACAATGACCCAATATGCGACAGATATTGTTTGTTTAAATAAAACACTGCATTTTCACGGAAATCCGGATGAATATGCATCACTTACAGAAGCAGACTTTTCTCAAATATATGGTCATCCAGTCAGCCTGGTTACGCATTAATTATCGTTGGAGGAAAGACAATGCTTTTGGATTTTTTAACTTACCCCTTTTTAAGATATACGTTTCTCACAGGTATCTTAATCGGTATCATCGCACCATTACTAGGAACTTTTATTGTTGTCAGAAGACAATCATTAATAGCAGATGCTTTATCGCACGTTACTTTAGCCGGAATTTCATTTGGGCTGATGACTGAGAAGGTATACGGCTGGGTTATCTCACCGATATACAGCGGCATGTTTTTTTCCGTACTCGGCTCTATCTTTATTGAAAAGCTGCGTACCGTGTATAAAGCGTATCAGGAAATTTCCATTCCTATCATTTTGTCGGCCGGCGTCGGCTTGAGTGTTATCTTCATTTCCGTTGCAGACGGGTTTAATACGGATTTATTCAACTATCTATTCGGATCTGTATCTGCCGTAACGGTTAATGATTTTTACGTCATTTCTGGAGTCGCCGCCTTTGTACTTGTCATTATCTGGCTTTTCTTTAAAGAACTATTTACCATGTCCTTTGATGAAGAGCAAGCAACGATTGCCGGACTGCATGTCAAATGGATCAATATGCTGTTTATTGTATTAACAGCGCTTGTCATTGCTGCTTCCATTCGTATCGTCGGCGTGCTGCTGGTTTCCGCTTTGATGACACTCCCTGTTGCAGCAAGCATGCGAATCGCTAAAGGATTTAAACAAATGATATTCCTGTCAATTCTCTTTGGTGAAATTGCCGTGATATTTGGAATTATTTCAGGCTATTATTTAGATATTCCACCTGGCGGAACAATTGTCATGACGTCGTTAATTTTATTATTAATTGCTATAGGAATGAAAAAACTACGAAAGTAAACGGAGGTTTTTTCGATGAATCTTCAAGATGCCATCACTGTTTTAAAAGAAAAAGGATATAAAACTACCGGAAAACGGAAGGATATCTTAGAATTTTTTGCATCCGAGGATGGATATCGTCCTGCTAAGGATTTAATTGTCCATCTCGAAAAAAAATATGGGACAATCAGCTTCGATACCATTTATCGGAACCTGCACCTATATTATGATTTAGGGATATTAGAAAAAACAGATTTAGAAGGTGAAAAGCATTTCCGCCTAAGCTGCAGCCATCATCATCATCACCATTTTATCTGCAAGGATTGCGGTAAAACAAAAGAAATTGAAGTATGTCCAATGGATTCTGCTTCTGCGGAGCTGTCAAATTATGAAATTGAAGATCATAAATTTGAGATTTATGGCAAATGCCCGGAATGCCTTCACGCTTAACATGTTTCAATTAATATAAGAATAAAACATCAGAAAAAAACTGCGGATTCGCTATTGTACGAGCAAACCCGCAGTTTTTCTCATGATTTACACATTTTTTTTGGAAATTCTATTTCTTTATGTCGAAAAGTTATGTATACTACTTTTAGAACAATTATATTAGGAGCAGAGTAGTATGCGTAAAAGTAGTAAATTTCGATTATTGTTATTATTCATCGCAGGAATTATCTTTATTGTATTTGTTTTAGTGATGCAAAGACAATTTAACAATCCAGATTTCGACTTTCAAAATGAAGCATCTGAAGTAAACGAATTGGAAAATGATGAAGAAACGGAAAAAGCAGATGCAGCAGATGAGGATGCAGATACAGATGAGGAATCGGGGGATTCTGAATCGGAGGAGGAATCTGAAGAAACGGATGCGGACACTGGCGACTCCAATGAAGAGGAGTATGAGGTTACTGCAGAGGTATTAAATATCCGAAGCAGCCCCAACGCAGACAGTGAGGTTGTAGAAACGCTGGTTAACGGGGATATTGTCCAGCTTATCGGTGAAGAAGACGAGTATGAATGGGTTGAGATTTCTTATCAAGACGTCACTGGCTATGCAAATGCCGGATACCTGGAAGCTGTTGAGTGATTAAAAAGATTTTTTCTCTTGACTGAAATTATTAAAGGATTATCTAAGCTTCCTATCCTCATAAAAAAAACGAACTTAAATCTCCTTTTCATTTATGGAATGGATAGAGATTTAAGTTCGTTTTTTTATTTATAGAGAAGATAGTTTAAGAGATTTTGCATCATTATCTATTTAATCGAGTACAGTATCTAAAACCTTACTCTCCTCGTGATCCAGCATATTCTTTAAGATGACCTCTTCTACCTCTTTATTCATTTCTGTTTCCAGTGTTTTGGAAGCAGGTGCCTCGCCGACAATGAAAATACGTTTCCATTCTCTGTCTTTTGCCTGCTTATCCAGTTTAGGCGCAATACTTTTATACCATCGATATTGGTTCGCTTCATAGCGGTCATTGAATAGATCTTTTTGTACACTGCTTGCTCCAAGTCCCTGCTTCGCTCTGCCATGACGAGGGCCTTGTTTCATCTTCCATGTATCCTCCTCCACATCCAGTTCATATTCTGCTGTATCCTTTACCTGATTTAGATTGGTGTCCATCAGTTTGACCTGATTTTGCTGCACTAGAATAATTCCTGTTTTCGGATACTTTTCAGACAGTGTCTTTAATTGATCTAATACAGGTGTCTCCTGCCACTCAAATTCATTTTGCAGATGCATTTGTACACGCTCAGCAAACCAGACCTCGCCGTCAGCTGAAGCAATAATGATAACTCCGCGCATGAGATCTCTTTCTATTTCTCCCATAAAATCTTTCACACGCTGTTTTATTTGCCTAAAATTTTTGAGTTCTTCCTGATCATCTGCTTCTTTTAAATAATGCTCAAAATTATTCAAACCATTTTTCAGATGAATCTTCCACTCCCCGCTTTGCTGATCCGGGTCGCTTAAATCTGTATTTAGGTACATGGTAAATATCTTATTTGCTCCTGTTCCTCTCACATTCTCTAACTCTTTCACAATATCTTGAATATCCTTCATGATAAGCCTCCTCGAAAATCAGTATCTATTTAGTGTGTAACCAAAATAAAAGGAGTTTAAACTTTAATATCTGAATAAAGGATATGATAGAGTTATTTTAAGCTATAAAAAAGGAAAGAGCTTCATCACTCTTTCCTTCTTCACCATCAAACTTTATTGTTTCAACTTTTTTTATTTACGTTCTAATCTTGTTCCATTTCTTCTTCTGATAAGGTTTTAGTGATTCTCACTCTTTTAATCTGATACCCGTCTTTTTCAATCAGAGTAAATTCATACCCCTCAACCTCCATCACCGTTCCTACATCCGCTTCAAGGTTATGGGTGAAGAACCAGCCGCCGATGGTGTCCACTTCATCATCTTCCAAAGTAATACCCAGCTTTTGATTGATATCATCCAAGCTGACACGGCCTGCTACTAAATAAGTAGTATCATCAATCGTTTCAAAATCAGGTACTTCGTCTTCATCAAATTCATCCCGGATATCGCCAACGATTTCTTCCAGTATATCCTCAACCGTTACTAACCCGGCCGTACCGCCATATTCATCATTGACAATCGCCATATGGATGCGCTCCTTTTGCATTTTTAAAAGGAGATGACGAATTGGGGTAGCTTCGGATACATGAATAATTGGCCGAATATAATCTTCAATCGTCGCAGGTTCATCCTTGCTCAGCTTTCCAGTAAACACTTCTTTTAAATTTACCAGACCGATAATATTGTCCTTATCCTGATCAGCAACCGGGTACCGGGTAAACTGGCCTTGATGAATCGTTTCTAAGTTTTCTTCAAAACTGGCTTCTGTCGAGAAATAAATCATTTCTGTTCTCGGTGTCATAATTTCTCTGGCTACCCGTTCATCAAATTCAAATATATTGTTTACATACATCATTTCAGATTGATTGATTTCACCACTTTTATAGCTGTCAGCCAGAATTAAACGCAGCTCCTCTTCTGTATGTGTTTCCTCATGCCCGCTCATTGGCTGTAAGCCAACTGCTTTGGTTAATAATCGTGCGGATCCATTTAATAACCAGATAAACGGAAACAACAGGCGATAGAACCAGGTCAGCGGTCTGGCTACAGCCAATGTGACCTGTTCTGCTTTTTGAATTGCTAATGTTTTCGGCGCAAGCTCCCCGACAACCACGTGCAAGAACGTTGCAATCAGGAAGGAAATAAAAATGGAAAGGGTTGTAACAAGACCTGCTCCAAGATTAAATTCCTCCAAAAGGGGATGTAACATTCTCTCAAATGTCGGTTCGGCTAAGCGCCCAATTCCAAGTGCTGTAATTGTAATCCCCAATTGACAGGCAGATAAATACTCATCAAGATGGGTAATGACTTTCTTAGCTGAAGCAGCTGAACCTCTTCCCGCTGCAATATGAGGCTCCAGCTGAGTACTTCGAATTTTTACTATAGCAAATTCTGACATAACAAAAAAAGCAGTTAATGCGATTAAAATAGCAACCGCAAATAAATTAATCATGGTCGATATGTCCAATTAAGATCCTTGTGTAACATTACACAAGGATTTCACCTCCTGAAATTTTAAAAATTATTATAAGTTCATGTTCAAAAGTATCCAATTGTGTTTGAAAATCAAGAAGCTTCTTAAATACAGGACGGCGATTGCAATTATTCGTCTCACTGAAAATTAATTTACTCCTTCCGCAATTCCATTGGATAAAAACTTTTTGAACATCCTCTTATTATCTTTTCTGCACGCAGATAATCCAAATGATTAGGCGCAATGGATAGTCCTGCATGATAAACATATATAAAGTTCCATATTACCTTCCCATCGAATCACCCTTTCTCTTATTCTTTATTATAATGGAAAGGGGCACACTGTGTCTACTTGACTATGAAAGTGCTGCAGATAAATATTAATACAATAAAATAAACCGGCTGTTATCAAAAAACAGCCGGTTTATTTTATTTCACAGATTATTTTTTTAGCTTGTCGTTCTCTTCTCTCTGCAATATTTTAATAAAGGAAATCATCAGCATGATAATAATTATGACAAAAGGAAGCGCTGATGTGAGAGATGCTGTCTGCAGCGCTTCTAACCCTCCAGCAACTAAAAGGACGACTGCAATAGCTGTAATGAGTCCTCCCCAGATAAATTTTGTAATCAATGCCGGATTCAAACTTCCTCTTGATGTCATGCTTCCTAAAATATACGTTGCAGAATCTGCTGAAGTAACTAGGAACGTAAAAATCAATACTATCGCCATCAACGAAGTGATGGTACTTAATGGCAAGGTACCAAACGTTTCAAATAAGGCGACAGCTAAATCTTGATCAACAGCTTCAGCAATCATCGTTCCATTTTTCAAATCACTATATAAGCTGGTTCCTCCAAAGACAGCGATCCAAATACAGGCAATGGCAGGAGAGGTGACAAGTACGCCAAAGATATACTGACGGATAGTACGCCCTCTCGATACACGAGCGACAAAAGCTCCCACAAATGGCGACCATGAAATTGCCCAAGCCCAATAGAAAATAGTCCAATCTACTACCCAGGTGTCTCCAGTATACGGAGTTAAACGTAAGCTGTATTCGACAAAGTTAGTTAATAATCTCCTAATCCCAGCACAATGGTTTCTAATATAAATACAGTTGGTCCCATCAGAAAAACAAAGACAAGCAGAATTAAACAAAAGGATAAGTTAATGCTGCTTAACCATTTCATTCCGCGGTTTAAACCACTGACAGATGAACCTAAATAAACAAGAAGCATAGCTAATGCAATTGCAATTTGCATCCATACCCCGTCTGGCAGCCCAAAAACAGATGACAGACCGCCGCTCATTTGCATAATTCCTAATCCTAGAGAAGTCGCTACTCCCATAACAGTAGCAATTACAGCAAGCGAGTTGATAGAAGTGGCCGTAATAGGGTTATTTCCGACAACGGGCTTTACTGCTGTTGAAATTAACCCGTCTTTTCCTTTGCGAAATTGTAAGTATGCAATAACCAGTCCGACTAACGCAAAAACAGACCATTGGCTAATGCCCCAGTTAAAGAAAGCATATCCCATAGCCACCCTCGCAGCTTCTTCTGTTTGCGGTTCCAAGCCTGGAAATGGTGTATTAAAAAAGTGACTCATTGGCTCTGCTACGCCCCAGAATACCAGTCCAGAGCCGAAGCCTGTGGAAAATAGCATTCCAATCCAAGGAAAGAAACCGAATTCTGGTTTCGAATTTTTTGGACCTAATTTTATTTTACCGTATTTACTAATCGATAAGCCAATTAGAAAGAGGACAAACACAAAAACGGATATTAAATAGAGCCATCCAAAATTCTGTGTCGTCAAATCAAATAATAGAGTTGCTACACTTTGAAAGCCTGTAGAATTAAACGCACCAATTATAACGAATGCTAAAATTACTGATGCAGAAATAAAAAATACAGGATTTAAAAAACGTTTATTTCTTTTTTTCATACCTCCATCCTTTCTATGTTTATTTACTGCGAAAATGGGATATATAATTCTATACCCATTAGCCGAGATAGTAAACGATTTAAATGAAGTGGTTAGATTGGTTATTGAAATAGTCTCTTATGAAGGAAGATTATTACCGCATTCATTCAGATAAAATTCAATAACCGCTTGAAATAAATAAATAGATTTAAGGGAGTTTATTTCCATTCATACAGGGAATGGATACATAAAAGAGCCACTTGTCATTAGTTTTTAATTTATTATATAAAAAAGCCCTCACATGAAGCTTATCTTCATGCAAGGACCCTTGGGATTAAATATTTATTGTACGCGGCGTACTGTTCCGCTAAATTCTCCGCCCCAGTAGCTTCCTGGTGACATATCAGCAACAGCAACTCCTGTACTGCTTTGTGAACCGATAAATTTATTTCCGCCAAGATAAATACCAACATGGCCATTTGTTCCATTCGTATTGAAGAATACTAAGTCTCCAGGCTGCATATTACTTGCAGATACAGATGTACCTGTATTAACTAATGCACCTGTGTAAGACGGGATGGAATATCCAGCTTGAGCGAATGCCCAAGATACAAATCCGGAGCAGTCAAAACCAGTGCTAGGGCTTTTTCCTCCCCAAACATACGTGTTTTGGTGTGTTTGGCTCTGTGCAGCACTAAGCACTCCACTGATTCCAGAACCGGTTGATGGTGCAGGCTCTTCTGCTTTTTCTTCTTTAGGTTCTGATTTATTTTGATCAGAATTGCTGGAACTACTGTTGGACCCGCTATTAGAGCTTGTATTAGAGCTTGATTCATTTGAGCTCGCAGTGCTACTACTGCTTTCAGAATTGTTATTGCTGCTATTATTACTGCTGCTATTGTTGTTATTGCTGCTGTTATTATTGCTTTCGCTATTTGAAGAAGTTTCTTCTTGGTCTTCATTGGAAGAAGTTTCTTGCTGTTCTGGTTCACTTGCTTCTTCTTCAGCTTCATTTGCAGATTCAGTTTCTTCTTCAACCTCTGCTTCTGCTTCTTCATTGCTGCTTTCATCGCTAGAGCCTACGCTGACACTTGCTACCAATGTTTCTGGTGCTGGAGCAGTTGCTACTTCCAAACGATCTGCTACATCCTGCTCAATAGCAGCCAAGCGGGAATCTTCAATTTCTAAATCTTCAATAAGTGCTGTTAAATCTGCTTCTTTATCTTTTAATGAAGCTTCTTTATCCTCAGCAGCATCTTTTTGCTCTGTAATTGTATTATTAATTCCTGTTAAATCTGTTTTCAATTGTGTTAATTCATCCAATTTTGTTTCAACTGCTTCTTGTTTATCTGCAACTTCTTGTTTATCTGCTTCTTGCTGTTCAAGTAAAGCTAAATCTGAATCAGTAATTTTATTCACTGCAGAAACACGATTTACAAAATCACTGAAATCCTGTGCTCCGAACAATACCTCAATATAGCTAATATCTCCGCCATTTTGCTGTAAAGCAACCGCACGTTCTTTTAAGATATCCGTACGTTTTTCAATTGCTTCTTCTAATTCTTTGATTGCATCTTCCAATTCACTAACTTCATCTTCCGTAGTTGAAATATTTTCTTCTGTTTCATCTAATTTCTGTTCATTTTGTTGAAGAGCAGAATTTAAATCATCAATTTCTTTCTGTAAATCTTGTAAATCAACTAAAACATCTGCTACTTGATTTTCAGCATCTGATAGATTAGATTGAACAGAATCACGATCATCCTGTACTTCAGTCTGTCTGTTTTCCAGGTCTTCTACTGATTCTGCTTTTACCGGCCCTGCAAAAAATACACTGCTCAAACCTACTACGGAAGCCGCAGTCAATGTCATTACTGTCTTTTTCAACTTCTATTCCCCACTTTCAAATTTTGCACCGCAAATATATTATCTATGTATTTGAGTTCCCGAACATTTGCGATTAGTTTTTTATATTAATATTTTTTATATTCTTCTTCTAATTTGTAACTTTGTAAAGCTTAACATAAGAAAATGTCATGCATATTATAGAAATATTACATTTATGTTTCAATAACGACAAAACTCTTTCAAAATCGTCATAGAATACGCAATAACACCCGTCTGACAATGTTTTTCATTTTAGTAGATTTGTCTGGTGCTCCCCAATAAATATACCTAATCTAATTTTTTTCGTCATTTAATTTACGCAATAAATGATACAATACAATATAATAAATGAAAATATCTTATTAAATTTATTTGTTACAAATTATTTAACATGAGGAAAAGTAGGGATTGACGTGAAGGTTCAAACTATCATTGGAAATAGAGTGATTAAAACGGGGATTGCTGTATTTTTCACAGCGCTTATTTGTAAATGGTTCAATTTCCCGCCGACATTTGCCGTTATTACAGCTATCGTTACAATTGAACCAACTGTGACAGATTCTATTAAGAAAGGACTTGTCCGTTTTCCTGCCTCGGCGATTGGCGCTGCCTATGCCGTTATATTTCTGGCTATATTCGGTAATTCACCGTCTACTTATATGTTAGCTGCAATACTTACTATTTTCACTTGCTTTCGCTTAAACCTTCATGCAGGGTTACTGGTTGCAACCTTAACAGCAATTGCAATGATTGAATTAGTGGACGACAGTTATTTTCTTAGCTTTCTTATTCGACTGGCAACAACAACAATTGGATTGTCTGTCTCCACACTGGTAAATATGTTTGTTTTTCCGCCAAATTACCATCGTTCGATTGATAAACAGATTGTACCTATCCGCAAGCAATTAAGTAATCATATGAAGCGATGTTATTATGAATTGATTTTCACAAAAACACCTCTAGATTTTGGTGTAAATGAAAAAGTCGGCAGTGTATACAAAGAACTTGAAAGAGTAGAGTTGCTTTCACTCTACCAAAAGAAGGATTTGAAATTCCATCATATTTTAGAAAAACGCGAGGATGAATTAACACAATTAAGACAGCAGATTCATTATCTGCGAATGATTCAATATCATGTTACTAATATAGCAGAGCAGCCTACAATGAAATTTGAATGGGATGCACTGAAACAAAAACACGCTTTTGAAACAGTATGTTATTTTGCAAATGTGCTGGCTGGCAAAATCGACTTTGAGAAAGAAGAATGGATTGCTAAACGCGGACAGCTCAATCAGCTATTTCAAGAAATGTTAAAATCCAATCAAATGAGCAGTACAGAAAAATTGCCGATAGAATTAGTTGCTATCTATGAGTTGATTTCTATTGTGGAAATTATAGAAGATTATTTCTCATTGGATGAATAATTTATGAAAAAGAAACAAAGTTTTTCAGATAACTTTGTTTCTTTTTCTAATACTTTACCCAAAGATAAAGAGCATAATAATGTTTCTACTCTCTGTCTAATTCTTCTTTTATCATCGCTGTTTCCTTATCTGACATTCCAGTTATATTTTTTACAAATAAATTATCCATCCCTTGTTCAAATAAGTTACGTGCAACGACTTTTCCATAACGGATAACCACCTTCGCCGCTTCCCGATTAGCAAGCACTGCATTTTCTTCTGCTTTTATTCTTTTCTCTCTCTCCTCTATCAGTTTAATTTTTTGCTGTTTATATTGATTTTTCATTTGATTATAATTCAGCTCTGCAACTGTTGCTCTTTCTTCTGCTTCCTGTCTTTTTTCTTCTGATTTTTCTATCTCTTTTAAAAAGTGCTGTTCTATCATATGTCGATACCTGTCCTGATAGGTCAATTGATTTTTTTCCGTATTGCTGATATCTCCCCAGTATTTCATAGCGATATTTAAATCTTGATCAACCATTGCCAGTTTCTCCAGTTCTTTATAGATATCCAGATGAAAATAATTATTACCTGCATCCACCGCAGCTAAAAGCAATAACCATCTCGCTAAAGTATCTTTCTCCAGATTTAACTTTCCTTGTTTCCAGCTGCGGATCAGCTTAGGTATCTCAACAAATTGATTTTCCTGCAGATTGGTCAGCGGGATATTTTTATCTTTATCTGACAATCTGAATACGCTATGGAATTCATCACTTTCATGGAATATTTCAAAATTCATGATGCTTATGGTTACCACGGAATGCTGGCTTTCCAAATCTGAATCTGCTTCAAATTGCCGGCGGTACATTTTTGACCAAAAATATAAAGATTGATTTTCCGGGGTATCTTGATCCGGGAAAAGTATTTCTACAAAAACCGCTTCTTTATCTTCTGTCTCAACAAACAATGATAAAGAAGTGTTCTCGCCTTCGTCAGCTGCATTCTTATTTTGAAATTCAAGATTCTGGATTTGTGCTCTGTCGGAATTGGTAAAAAAAGCATTTAAAAAGGCTATTATAATCTTCTTATTGCGCTCATCACCAAACAGCATTTTAAAGGCATAATCAATTTTTAAGTCCATCAGTCGATTTGGACCATTTTTAGGAATAGCATTTTTGTATACTTCGCCATTTTCGCATATCTGAGGGAATAATAGTGTTGCGTTGCGAGGATAAATCATGGAAACACATCCTTATGTTTTAGTAGAGGACTTACCAAGAAGAGGTTCTAAATACAGTTAACCAAACATATGTTCTTTTGTCAACAAAAAACTTAAAAAAACTGCAGGAACATCCCTACAGTTTTTCTTTCTTTCTTTTCCTGATATACCAGGCAATGAAAATGAATATTCCTGCAATGATAAAGGTATAGACAACATTAGAATAGATATCCATAAAAGCTGCTACACGATGCCAATTCTCTCCCAAAATGGTTCCAATACCGATGAGGATACTGTTCCAAATAATAGAACCTGCTGCTGTTAATAGCATAAACATCCAGAAGTTCATTCTTGCCATCCCTGCTGGAATAGAGATTAAGCTCCGCAGCAGCGGCACCATCCGGCAAAAAAATACAGTCCAATAGCCATACTTTCCGAACCATTCATCTGCCTTATAAATATCTGTTTTTTTCAAACGCAATAGATGCCCGTACCGGTCAACAATTTTCTCCAGCCGCTCCACATCGAGTATCATCCCAATACAATATAAAAGCATGGCGCCAATCAGCGCTCCTAATGTGGCTGCTGTTAATACACCGGTATAGGTTAATGTACTGCCTATTGTCATGAATCCTCCAAAAGGCAGGATGATTTCAGATGGTATCGGCGGGAATAAATTCTCTAACGTCATCATCAGAAAAATTCCAAAATACCCAAATTGCTCCATCATGGCTGTAACCCATTGTCCCATAATATCCTCCATTTACGCTTGTCCTCTTTATTAAGGTATATTCTATCATGCTGCAGCCTATGATTTTTATTTCATTTTGAAAACAAGTGTTAAGAATTTAAGGGATGGCAGCTTTATTTGGTCTGGTTCATTATTTCTGCCAGCTGACGGTAAGAATATTCTCTTGCTTTATACGTTGGCGCCATCGTGAGCACCATTATTTCATCACATTGATATGCTTCCTGCAGTTTCGTGAGTTTTTCTTGTACGAGGGCTTTATCTCCAATAATTTGTTTATCGGCAAATTGGGCTTGCTCCTCCTGATCTGCCTGCGGAGATGGATCCTGCTCTTCTCTTTTGCGCTTTGCTTCTTCTGCTAATTCCAAAGCTTCCTTTTCTGTTTCAGCGCACAGAACAGATACCGCAACGATAGCGGAGGGACTCTCAGCTTGTCTCAGGTAGCCGGCCATAATTTCCGGTCCATTATCAGCGCCCATAAAGTGACCAAAAACATAAGGCAGTTTTTTAGTTACGGCCAGCTGAGCACTCCGCTGGCTTGTCCCCAACAGCCAAGGCACAGGCTGAACAGGAGGTACGGGGGCAGCGGTCACACGTGAATAAAGATGCTCCGGCGAAAAGTCATCCTGAAGGAAATGAAGCAATTCATCTATATAATCCGGCATTGCTTTCACCTTTTCCAAAAAGTTTCCAGCAAGGGCTATAGAAGCTTCTGCGGAACCGCCCGGCGCCCGGCCGATTCCTAAATCTACCCGGTTCGGATACAATGCAGCCAGCATCCGGTAGCGCTCAGCAATATTAAACGGCCGGTAATTCGGCAATAGCACTGCTCCTGAACCGATTCGGATTCTTTCTGTTCTGCTGCCGATAATCCCCAGCAATATATCCGGAGCAGTGCTCGCCAAGCCTTGCATGTCATGATGCTCCGCAACCCAATAACGTTCATAACCTAATTGGTCGGCCAGGACTGCCAGATCCATACTTGCTTCCAGCGCCTGCTTTGCGTCCGCATCTGCAAATAATGGAGATTGATCCAAGATACTTAATTTCATTCTTCGTGCTCCCCTTTCTGCTCTAATTGATCTACCAGGTTTTCCGCTGCCCTGCGGTAAAAGTTACTCATCCCTGTCAGACTGGTAATCAGTAATACTTGTTTTAGATATTCATCATCTACAATATCTTTGTCCAATTCTGTCTCAAATATTTCTTCCTGGTTCTTCATATGTTCTTCAAAACTCGCTGCGTTTCTATCCATTAACTGAATGTAATTGGTATAAAAATTCGCCAGGTCAAAATCATCATCCTGCACTCTCTGATTCATCTCTTCAAATGTTTTCCCGATATCCTTTATAGATAACACACTTTTCATTTGATAAATCATACTAATCAGCAGCAAATGCTCTTTCGAATATTTTTTATTATTGATAGGGAAGAATAACTTAGCCTTCGCATAATTGTTAATCATGGTTTTCGTTAACACTTTATCTTCTTCATACCGCTTGGAAGAAGCAAATTTACTTTCAAAAAGTTGAATAACCTGATCCATATATAAATCTAAATCGGGTATTTCTTCCGATTTCAACTGGTTCTCTAAATGAAGTCCTTCTAATTGCTTTTGTATATCCACGAAATGACCTCTCTCTCATAATATAAAGATAGTAAGCAAAGCAAGAAATTTAATTATTTATCGTTCAGCTATCTACTTTTCATTATAGACGTAATTCGTTAAATTTCAAACATTGACTACTTGATGAAACAGGTATATAGTTATTACATAGTATTTGAAACTACATAACGGATTGGAGATGTTTTTTTGAATAAATTTATTCGGGAACCAATGAATGCTTTTACTCATTTTATTGGGATTGTTTTATCTATCGTCGGACTGATATTACTTGTTGTCAAAGCAGCACGGGTCGGAACGCCATTAGACGTCGGTGCTGTCGCAGCTTTTGGTATTAGTTTAATTCTATTATATACTGCTTCAACGGTTTATCATTCTGTGATTGCCGGTCCAAAAACAATTGCTTTTTTGAGAAGAATGGATCATTCCATGATTTATGTACTGATTGCCGGCACGTATATTCCACTATGTCTGATTGCTCTCGAGGGAACGGTTGGCTGGGTACTATTCTGGGTAGTTACGGGATTGGCAGTCCTTGGCGTTCTATTTAAATTAATATGGTTTCATTCCCCGAGATGGCTGTCTACCCTTCTCTATGTTTTAATGGGATGGATTGCCATATTTTATACAGGCCCGCTTGCTCCAATTATCGGGACTGGCGGAATAACCTGCTTAATTGTGGGAGGAATATTTTATACGATTGGGGCATTTATTTACTGGTTAAAGCCGGAGTTTCTGCGTTCCCGCTATTTCGGCTTCCATGAGATATTTCATATTTTTATCCTGCTTGGCAGTATTTCACACTTCTTGTGTATTTATCTGTACGTCATTTAAATAGGCTAAAACCTCGAATTCATTCTTGGAGAATTCGAGGTTTTTTTCGAGTTTATTCGAATATATTTATTCAAGCACTCTTACTTTATAATACAACTTCTACTTTACTATTTTCGTAACCATTTTAATTAATTCCTGCTGATAATTCTTTATATCAAAGCTTTCACTTTGCAGCAGCATACTCTCACTCGCAGCGCCATTTATCAGTATAGCCGTTGCTTTGGGGTCAAAGTCAGCTGAAAAGATACGTTTCTCCTGTCCTTCTGACAAAATGGTTTCTAATCGCAGGTAAAGCGGATCTTCTTCCTCTTCATTCAATTTATAGTAAGGAATATTATCCTCCGTCCGGGCATTAAAGATGATTTCAATCAGTGCTACATTATTTTCAACATATTCATTTTGGTACGTGAGCGTTGCTGTTATATAAGCCAGCAGCTGCTCAAAGATATCTGTCTCTGCCTTCATCCGTTCTTCAATAAATTCGAGCTGGGCACCAATTAAGTAATTTAAGGTATGCTGGATCAGCTCTTCTTTATCGGCAAAATGATAGGAAATCAATCCCGTGCTGATTTTCGCTTGTTTTGCTATTTTAGCAAGACTTAATTTGACATAGCCAATATCATTCAACACATCAATCGTCGCTTTTAAAATTTGTTCTCTCCGCGCTTCAGAGATAAATGTTTTTTCCTTCGTCACTTCATATCACCCTCTTATCATTCGGACATACTGCCGCTTGTCCTCATCACGAATCACAGCTCCCTTAGCCGCTAAATCCTTCCGCAGCACCGCTGCTTCTTTTACATTATCTTCCCTCAGCACCTTTTCTCTCGCAGCAAGCAAACTGTTCACAGAAGCAGGAAAATCAGGATGCTCCGGAATCCAGCGCTGGTAATCCGCTTGATAAGGATCCTGAGACTTCCAGGGAAAATAGTGTTCCAAAAAAGCTGCTTTTATTTTCGGCTGCTTTACATCTGTTTGCGACCGATACAGCTCCTCTCCTTTTTGGCCTAAAACGACAATATCCTTTCTATCCATATAAATTGCTGAAATATCATTTTTTTGCAAGGTAACTTCTTGATCATACCTTTTCATTGTAACTTCTTGATCTGCAATCGTCATTTTTAATGATTCACTGAAGGCATACACCGCAAAGAGAATTCCTGCAATCAAACCAACAATTACTCCGATAATCGATACCCAGGAGCTATTCCAGGATACAATCCATTCAAAAAACGGACCAAACGGGACAAATGGAATTTTAATCAGCCAGCTCGAAATAATTTGAATAAACCAGCCAATAATTGCTCCAAGAAGCGGACCTCCTATAATAATAATCGCTTTATCCATTTTTGATAAACCAAGTACGGTTTCATTTTGCATATTTTATATTCTCCTCTGGATATAGTTTATTTTTTGATTGGTTAATCAAATTCTAACATAAATAATTAAATTTCACTAGTTAAGAGGAAGCAATCCGTATTTTAAAATAGAATAAAAGGTTAAATTGATTTCAGCCATAAATGGATATGTTTTAATTCACTTAAACCGGGAAAACACATGATAGAACAAACATTAACAGGAAGGATGATTATTCATGAGAAATACACAATATCAGCCAGCAAAAAAGAGAGACATTGCTGACGCTCAAGAGGTCCATTACTCTAAAGAATTTAAGCAGGCAGATATTGCTGGCGGCTATCGGAAACCTCGTGTTAATGAGGCAAAATCCGAGAACCCTAAATTAAAACAATAACTAGTTACCTTTTTGACAATATAAAATTTTTAAAAGGAGCTGCAGCACAATCAGTAACTGATTGTGCTGCAGCTCCTTGATTTTTATCTTAAACTCTGAATTCTTGCATCCCCTTCATGCACCACTATATTTTCGCGAGAATGATAAAGAAAAACCAGAATACCGCTTGGTCTTTAAATCACAGGTGTCCTCGCCAAAGCGATGTCCGCTGCGGGAAGTCGCTTTCCGCGGGCAACGCTTCAGTCTCCTCGGAAGAAAACCGCTTCCTGCGGGGCATAAGTGCGACTATGCTTGTGTCTGTTCCTGCCGGCTTGCCAATCAGCAAGTCTTCTTTAAAGGAGATGAGCTCGGGGCCTATGGAAAGCGTAGTATTTTTCCGCAGCGGCTATATTCAGCTTTTTTTATATACTTTCTTATTCTTTGAAAAAAACAATATTCACGATCAGATTGATCTTTTCTTCATTCTTCCTATCGATTCATTCTTACAATTGCCAAAAAGCTGCCTTTTGCGTTGAACAAAAGACAGCTTCCTGCTTCTTAACGTCTATTAACAATAGTGATTTTCCGCATAAACGGAAAACCTATCAAGTAAAAAACAATACCGATGAAAAACATGCTTACAAAGGTCATTATAGTCACATCAGAGAACAGATTGACAACGGCATCAACCAGCCAGCCTTCAAAAGCACCATATAGGGTAACAACCATCAGGACTCCCAGCACAGTTCCTCCACCGACTAATCCCGTCCGGTAAAATAGTAATGCAATGTAATACAATACAGCCATAATTAGGAACATGACAAGGGCATCCACGACAATCCGCATAATCCAGTTATCTGTCAAAAACATAGCCGGATGAACATAAATATAGTTTGTCACACCAACTGCCTGGAATAACCATTCTGTTACCTGCTGCAGGGTGCTTCCAATAAAAGCTATCGCCAAGGAGTATGCAAACATAAAATACAGCTGCATGACATACATGTTTTTACGGGTAGCTCCCATTTTTAATCCAAACGGAACATTGCCTTTCACTAATTGAAACCCGACAATACCAACGTTAAAGTATGTTGCAAACGGGATGGCGAAATACATTTTAAATTCATCGACTCCCAATAATAAATAACAAATAATAGCTGATGCAATGATGATACCTGTTAATATGGAAAAAAATATTTTAGCGGTTCGAACCACATCAACCGTATAATAATAAAACATGCCTTTTATTTGATTGTTCATGGATTAAGCCCCTTTCTTCTTCTCTGTTAAATGAATCATCAGCTCCTGCACCGGAACACCTTCCACTTCTAGACCGGCTTCTTCTGCTTCTTTCCTGCTGCCGAAAGCATATGCCATGGAGCTGCCTGCTAAATCCGTACGCTGGATAATATCCTTATCCACTAAATAAGCATCCACTTTATCCTTTGGTCCAGAAACAGCGACTGTCTTTGCCCGCAATTCTTCCGAGCTTTCCTGGAGCACGACAGCACCCTTTTTAAGAATAATAACCTCTTCAAACATTAAACTGACTTCATCAATCAAATGCGTAGAAAAAATGATTGTCCGGGGGTTTTCCTGATAATCATCCAATAGGATGTCATAAAACATTTTACGGGAAGGAGCATCCATACCGATATAGGGCTCATCAAATACAGTGATAGGTGCTCTGCTTGCCAGACCGGTTGTAATTCCTAACGCAGACTCCATTCCTTTTGATAACGTCTTTACTTTTGCAGATTGCTTCAAATTAAACGTCTCTAATAATTCTTCCGCCATTTCCTGGTCCCAGTTCGGGTAAAAATAAGCAAAAATCTTCAATACTTGCTTTATCTTTAACTCTGGACTGAAATTATTCGCTTCTTTGATCAGACAGATGGATTCTGTGAGCCGCTGATTTTCAAATGGGTTCTCTCCATCAATGGTGATATCTCCCGAAGATGCTAACATTTGACCACTTAAAATATCCATGAAAGTCGTCTTTCCTGCTCCATTTCTGCCAAGCAGACCATAGATTTTATTTCCTTCCAAAGTAAAGGAAACTTGATCCAAAGCATGATTGTCACCATAGGTTTTACTTAATTGATTCACTTTAATTTCCATGTGCCTCATCCTCTCGATTAAGCATATTAATTAGTTCCTGTCTATCCATTTCCAGCTTCTCCGCTTCCCTTTTCATTGGAAGCAGGTAATTCTCATAAAATGTCTGCTTTCTTTTTTCAATCACAATGCTTTTCGCTTCCTCTGTCACAAACATGCCAACGCCCCGTTTCTTGATTAAAATACCTTCCAGGACAAGCTCATTGATTCCCTTGCCTGCTGTAGCCGGATTAATCTGATAAAATTTCGCAAATTCGTTGGTGGAAGGCGCCCTTTCTCCGCCATTCAATGAGCCATCGATAATGGAATCTTCAATTTGCTCTTTTATCTGCAGGAAAATCGGTTTGTTTTCATCTAATTCTTTTTTCATTAGCCTCATTCCTTAATTGGTTAATTACTTATGTAACTAACCCTATAACATAATCAGTATAAAGTCAACTTGTTTATTTAAAAATAATCTGCTTATATTCGTAGTGAAACCTTGTGTACAAAGGGGGATTTACACACTTTTATTTTTCATTTTGAATTGTACAGTTTTGTTAGAGAGGTCTATTTTTCACGCAAAAAAATAAGACCAGGTAAGGTACCCGGTCTTATTCTTCATTCCATTATTCCTCTGCCATTTCCGACTGCACATAATGATAAACCAAATTCTCCGTATGTTTAAGAGATAATTCGTGTGTGCGTTCGAACGCATGCGATGCATCAATTCCCGGTCCAATTAAGCCATGAACGACATCATATCCAGCTCGGATAGCTGCTGATGCATCGGATTGATAGTACGGATAAATATCTAATTGATATTCGATGCCGTTCGCCTTAGCAATTTCTGTAAGATAATTGCGCAGACCGTAATGGTACGGCCCGGAAGCATCCTTCACACAAATCGATACTGTATATTCATCGGTTCTCTGTCCGTCTCCGATAGCCCCCATATCAACCGCTAGGTATTCTACCGTTTCCGGCGGGATATTCGAATTGCCGCCATAGCCGATTTCTTCATTATTGGAAAAGAGAAAATGTGTTGTGTAAGGCAGCTCTGTCAGATCTGCTGCCAGCTTTTCAATCACGTTAATTAAGATTGCTGCACTTGCTTTATCATCCAAATGACGCGATTTAATAAAGCCGGATTCTGTTAATTCTACTCGCGGGTCAAAGGAAATAAAATCGCCTACTTCTATTCCCAATTTACGGGTGTCTTCTTCATTCTTCACCACTTCGTCAATACGCACTTCCATATTTTCCGTATCTCTTTTCAGTTCGCCTGCTTTTCGATACACATGGACAGCGGTTTGATGCATTAAAATCGTTCCCGTATATTTTTCTCCGCTCACGGTATGGATGGTACAATATTCCCCTTCCACAAAATTTAGCGGGAAGCCGCCGATGACTTGTATTTTCAGGCGGCCGTCTGCTTTGATTTCTTTAACAATGGCTCCTAGTGTGTCTACATGCGCTGTCAAGAAGCGATGTTTTGAAGTATCCTTCCCTGGCAGCGTTGCAATCAGACCGCCTTTATTGTTGCGTTTGGTTTGTACGTTACTTTTCGCTAATCGGTTTTCAATAAATAGAATGGCATCTTTAGTATAGCCGCTTGGACTTGCTATTTTCACTAAATCTTTAATTAGTGTTTTTGTTTCCTCTACATTGGGAAAACTACTCATTATATTACCTCCTCCAGGTTTTGAAATGAAGATGAACTTGTCTATTACAGTTTATCAGAAAACGCAGCGTTCGATAAAGCGCATCTCAACAGCTCATTTCACTTTCTTAGCGGCCTTACGCACAAGTCTTCAGGTGCGCACAAAATTACATTTATACCAAAATAGAAAAGCCTTCCTTTTATGTTTGCCTGGAAATTGCATTGTCATGAATTGTTCATAGTTCAAGGAAATGTTACTTTTTTGATTTGACTATACTTGTCTTACACTTTATTCTGCTATAAGCTTAAATCTGGAGAAATTATACTGAATTCAATAAATAGAAGGAGGAAAAACGATGAAAAAACTTACAGGGGCGTTCGCTTTTGTTGTCTTACTTTTCGCATTTAGTGCAAGTCCTGTCTTTGCACATACACATCTTGATACGTCTGATCCAGAGGAAGGCTCAACGGTAACAGATACGTTAGACGATATTACGCTATATTTTGAAACAGTGATTGAAGATAGTGCTGTGATGGAGCTTCATGCTGAGGACGGCACAGAAATCGCGCTTGATAATCTGACTGTCAATGAAGATGAGTTTTCTGCTGATGTCACGGAGCCTTTAGAAAATGGAACATATACCCTCAGCTGGGATATTATCGGTGTAGATGGTCATCCAATGGAAGACTCTATTTCATTCGAAGTGGACATAGAGGAATCTGCCGTTGAGGAAGAGGAAGACACCAATACTGCGGAAGATGAAGAGAATACAGCGGATACACCCGAAGAGCAGGCTGATGAAAATGAAGCAGCCGCAGAAAATAATGTGCAGGAAGAAGCTGCAGATGATACGAATTCCAATACCTTGCTAATTGCTGTGCTGGTTATTGCTATTGTCGCTGTCATCGCCATTGTACTACTAAAAAGGAAGAAATAATGTATGTTTTATGTAACCATTTTTACAGAAACGTTCTTATATCTTTGCCTTGCATTTTTAGCGGGAAGCTTTCTGATTCGACTGCTTCCTGCCACTTCTCATATCAGGGTTAACATATCTTCCAATCTGCAGCTTGCTGCAGTCTGGGGGATTGCTTTATTTGCATTTGTCCCTCTTATCCAGTTAATAACTCATATCGCAGGCCGTTCTACCTTAGGCTCCGCGTTTGAAGATGTTCTATTATCCTTTCGAATTGGAAATGCATGGCTATTCTTATTTATTATTTGTATTCTTTTCAGTGTTTACATTGCTTATATCAAAAATACAGACAGTAAACAGGCAGCTTGGGTCGGAATGGTGTTCACAGGCTTTGCGGCATTTGGAGTCGGCTGGGCAAGCCACGCAGGTTCTTTCGAGGGATTTCTTGGCGTCTTCACACATGGCGTACACATGCTGGCAGTCAGCGCGTGGATTGGAACGCTGTTGATGGCCTCGTGGTTTGTACCAAAGTCTATGGATTGGCAGCGTTTTGTCACCAGCTACCATCCCTTTGCACTTATCTGTTTTGTCATTGTTGTCTTAAGCGGTATTTTATTAGCCCAATTCACCGTGGATTTCAGACAGTATGATGAAGCCCTGCTCGTTTCTTACGGCCAAAGTTTATTCTTAAAACAATTATTTATCATTCCATTAGTCATATACGCTATCTTTAACGGGATTTGGATGAAACGGCGTTTACAGGCCGATGCAAGCCTTCAGGCAAGACCTTGGATACGTGTAGAGTTCTTTATTATTTTATTTATCCTGCTGCTGACAGGCATCATGAATGAGCAATCACCGCCGCTTTACATGGAAAGCCTTATCGAACATAGCGGTTACGCTCCTATTTTAAATATGTTTTATGATGGAACCATGGATGGCGCAGCAATTAGCTTAGCTTTAGACGGCTCTGTTTTCTTCTTTATTGCCTTAGCACTTGCTTGTATTGCCGGCAGTATCTATATTTTTAAAGCTAAAAAACACCCGGCGCTTTCTTGGCTGACCTCGCTGCTCTTTGTCGTCATGGGATACTTTGCTTTTATTCAAAGCATTGTAATCAACTGATTGTCTTTTATTAAACTGAAAAAAGTCTCAAAATGGATAGAAGTGCATTTTGCGACTTTTTTTGATGATAAAAATTTACCTAGATGCAGGTTCTTATTAAAAGTACTCTGACTGCTGATATATCCCTAACAAAAACGCATGTGTTCCAAATAGTATTCAGAACACATGCGTTATATTTACATTATCTCAGTATCGTAACTTTTACATCTTTTCTTCCCCAGCTGAGTGCTTGAGATTGATCCGATACGAATACATCAATTTTATTTCCATTGATTGCTCCGCCGGTATCACGTGCTACAGCTACACCATAGCCTTCCACCTCTACCACACTGCCAAGCGGAATAACGCTAGGGTCAACAGCGATTACTTTTGCACCTGGATTGTTCTTTAAATTAAATCCAGTTGTTGTAATGCCGGTACATCCGCTGCAATCAGCTGTATAAGCTGTTGATGAAACGGTAAATGTTTTACCTGAGCTTTCTTCCTTACTTGAACTCTCTTCTTTTTCTGCAGAATCTTCTTTCGGCTTAGAAGTCTCTTCCTTCGATTCTTCTTTCTTTTCAGGCTCTTCTTTTTCTGCAGGAGCCTCTTCTTCTTCCGGGTCATTTGTGATTGTTTTTGATGCTACACTTGTCTCTTTTTCTTGATGGACTTTAGTTTCTTCTTCCTCTGCTGCTTCCGCTTCTTTAGCTGCTTTTTCTTCTGCGGCTGCGAGCTTAGCCGCTTCCTCTTCTTTTGCTTTTTCTTCCGCCGCAGCAATTTCTGCTTGCGTATCCGCTTCTAAAGAGGCTAATTGGGAATCTGTGATTTCCAGTTCATCTACAAGCGCTTCTAGGTCTGCCTGCTTCGTTTCCAGTTCATCCTTTTGTGCATTGCTGTCAGCAAGTGCAACTTCTACGTTATCTTTTGCAGCGCTTTGCTCTTCTTTTAAGTCATTCAAAGCATTCATTTTTTCAGTTTCTTCTTTTTGCTTGTCTTCTAAAGAAGCAATATCTGTTTCCTGCTGTTCAATTAACTTCGCATCGGAATCTGCTATTTTATTCACTGCATTTGCGCGTGAAATAAAATCTTCAAAGCTCTGTGCGCCGAAGAGAACTTCCAGATAATTGATGTCTCCGCCGGATTGCTGAACAGATACCATCCGCTCTTGTAATAGTTCAAAACGTTCCTCTATCTTTTGTTCAAGCTCTTGCATTTCATCTTCTAAAACAACAATATCGTCTAATAAAGCATCAATCTGTTGATCTGTTTCATCAATCTCCTGCTGCTTTGCTTCTAATTCATTTTCAGTACTTGCGATCTCACTCTTTAACTGCTCCAGTTCTTCTAATACGGAAGCAATCTGTTGTTCAGAATCAGATAACTCTGTTTTAACATCTGAACGCTGATCGCGAATTTCTTCAAGATCATCAGCAGTTTCTGCTTGAACTGGTATAATACTTGAACTCATGAAACCAACTATCATTACTATCGCTAGCAAAAATGATTTCTTCAATTCTACTCCCCCTGTTCCTGCATCACTACTACATAGCTCTCTCTCTGTAAAAGGACATTGATCCTTTTGCTATTATGCAGCTTTGTGAATCATAGGATAAATTTAACACTATATAAATTCCTAATGAAGTGTAACATCTACAGATTGCAGAAAGGTTATAGAAATATTACAGTTTTGTATCGCCGGAAGCTGGTTTTCACCTTAAAGCCTGTCATACGAATGCTTATGGGTGTAATATTACATTCTAATTACAATACAGAATATAAATGAATTTCCCATGGTGAATCCTGGTCTTCAAATGTTTCCTCCAACGATAATCCGATATCTTCCGCATTTTCAATCGGGACAGCAGACAGGATGTAATCTCCTCCCAGATCCTTCAGTGCGTCTGTATCAATAGCCAAGTCCTGAATCGGTTCATTTTTGTTTCTAGTATACATATAATCCTTTCCATGCTCGGCTACATACATGTACAGCCTTCCGCCCCATGTATCAAAATAGTGTTCTAATGTCGGACTCTTATCCAGCTCTCCGGCAATTACTTCGCGAAAACGATGCTTATAATCCAGCGGGAAGCTATTGTTATACGTATCCAACGTGTAGAAGCCATTAAATTGAGCGATGGTCGGATGTAATCCGATGCTGACCACGCGGTAATCACTCGGATCTTCTCCAATATAATCTTGAATCGATGTAAACAGGTCCTCTGAATAAAACTCTTTAAAGGTCGGTGTGTTTACTTCCCGGTACTTAAACTCTTCTGACTGCCCGAAAAGCAGTATACTCTGCCAGATAATCAGGACGGCAACAAGAACCTTCCCGACTTTTTTCAGCTGCCACAAAATAAGTAAGGCTAGTGCAAAGGCAATATACCAGATTGGCGGATCCATAAAATGAATCCGTGCAAAATTAAATGTATTCAAAACAGAAATGCTCTCTTTTAATGGCTGCCAGCCTTCCCAATACCAGAAAGCGTACCAGAAGGAGAGGGCTAAATTAATCAAAAACAGGGTGAAGAGCCATTTTGGCTGCCTGTTTTTAAATAAGGCAAGCAAGATAGCTATTAAAATAACCGGAATAATAATATAAGCCTGTACGGCCTCGTCATGGGTGTGCCCATATAAAAAATTCTCCCATGCTAATTCATAGCTTCGTTCAAAGGTATTTCCGCTTAACTCCAGCTCCTCCCGGTGAGAAGTAAAGCTGTCATCGAAAAACATGGAGGTAATCAATAAATAATCCTTCATCACAAAGATACCTGCCATGATGGCAATGGCAGCAAAAAAAGCACCATTCCATTTTTTATTGCGAATCCAGTCAATCAGCCACAGCAAGCCAATAACTGCTAAAAAGAAAACAAAGCTGAGGACAAAATTAGCAAAAAACGGAATCAGGCATAGCAGTATCCATGTATGCTTCGGCGCCTCTGTCCGGTATTTGCGAATCATTAAAAAGACATATAAAGCAAGCGGCATCCCTGCAATGGAAAGAACTCCCGAAGGCCAGTAAGGAAGCATCGCAAACGCAAGCGAAACGCCTACCGTTATCCAAGGTGTTGTCTCTTTTTTCACAATAAAACGCGTTAATAATAAATACATGCCAAAAAACGCTGCAAAGCGCATAATAGTCTGGCTGATGGTATAGGCTGTGATTGGTTCAAACAGTACATAGAGCCAAAGCGCCGCATCAAAAGCAGACGGCAATGCACTTCTCGGCAATCCGTCAATCGCATACGGCAGCGGCACGTCTGTTAACGTGAAAATAGACCCGCTCTCTGCAAGTACTTTATACCAGACAATATTAGAGTCCATGTTGTCATGGACTCTAATATGTACATCTTCTCCATAAATCACATAAGGAGATAAGTAGGCAAGCAAAACAAGGCAGCCCACCCATATCCATTTATTGTGCATAAAATTGCTGAATGCTTTGAATGACATATGCTACATCCCCTTTACTTATCCCATAGTAAAGTGGTAATCGTATCAAACGTTCACTTTCTATCGTTGTATATCTGTCTTCTCCAGAGAAGACGCCGCATGCTTTTCCTGCGACAGATGAATGCAGCGGGACATAGTGCGTTGCTGTCATAATACCAAGCTGCTTTAAATAACGGATCAATTGACTCCGCACTTCTATATTTCTTGTTTTAATAAAGAATATGTGTCCATTGAAGGCTCTACCTTCTGGAATATAAGGAAGCTCTATCTTTCCTGCATCTGCAAGATCAGCCAATCCTTCTTTATACATTTGCCAGGTTCCGAGACGATTATCATTTATTTCCTTCGCATGCTCCAGCTGTACAGACAGATAAGCTGCATTCAGCTCGCTGAGCAGATACGAGGAACCAATGTCTCTCCAAGAATATTTATCCACTTCTCCACGGATAAACTGTGAACGGTCCGTCCCTTTCTCTTGAATCATCTCCGCACGCTCAACGAGAGAAGGATCATTAATATATAATGCCCCTCCCTCCCCGCAAACATAATTTTTGGTTTCATGAAAGCTGATCGTTCCCATGTGGCCAATCGTTCCCAATGCTTTTCCTTTATAAAAGCTCATTAATCCTTGTGCAGCATCTTCGACCACCCATAGGTTATGTTTCTCTGCAAGCTCCATAATCCGGTCCATATCACAGGATACGCCGGCGTAATGAACGACCACGATGACTTTTGTCTTTTCGGTAATTGCCGCTGCAATTTGTTCCGGGTCGACATTCATTGTCCTTGGTTCGACATCTGCAAAGACAATGTTCGCGCCTCGGAGGGCAAATGCATTTGCTGTCGAAACAAAGGTGTATGAAGGCATAATGACTTCATCTCCTTCTCCAACCTCTGTGAGCAGCGCAGTCATTTCCAGTGCCGCTGTGCAGGATGGAGTAAGCATGACTTTTTTCACGCCCATATTTTCTTCCATCCATTGCACACACTTTTTCCCGTAAGGGCCGTTTCCTGATAATTTCTTTCCTGCGATGGCATCTTTGATTGCTGTATTTTCTTTTCCTATATAACATGGTACATTGAATGGTATCATGGTATCACCTCATTATCAGAATACCTGCTACTACAAAAGCAAAGCCGATGATTTTCTGTGTACTGATTGGTTCTCCAAATAAAAAAACCGAGAATATAAAAACAAGAATAAAAGAAAGACTCATAAATGGATAGGCATAGCTGATATCAAATTTAGTCATCGCAGCCATCCAGCTTAATGCCGCTAAGAAAGCAGCAATAAAACCGGAGAGTATCCAGGGGTTCCAGACAAGCTGAAATAAAAATAGAAATTTATCAAAGAGCCCATCCGGCAATTCCCCTTGCCGATCCATTGTCCACTTAATAATTAATTGTCCATAAACGGTAAACAAAACGGTTCCAGCAATATAAAAATAACCCAAACCTCTCTCCCCCTGACATTCCTTTGTATACTTCTACCGCGATACAAAATAAATGGATATGTGTTTAATAGTATCTGTTTAATAGAAGGAACCGTTCACCTTATGATAAATATCCTTCCCAGCCCGCAACCGGAATCCTAAGCCGATGAAAACATTTAATGACGCCGGATTGCTGGGTGAAATCGATGTAACCAGCTGCTCCCTGCCAGTACGCTCAAATTGCTCTTTGACGCATGCAGAAGTAAAAGGTTTAGCAAATCCCTGTCCGCGAATGTCCTTATGCATTGCTAAAAGCAATACATTTTCTTCCTGATAAGCAAAGAATCCTTTCACACGGCCATCCTGCTTATAAGCAAGAATCAGCTCCTGATCAATCAAGTCCTTTACCCAATTTCGGTAGCGGAGATCGGCCATTTCATTCGGAACATGAAAATCACGGTGATACCTGCCGCCTTGAAATGCTTCTTCGGCAATCGTTAAAATGTCAGCTGCATCATAATTTTCATGGAAGGTAACATCTCCAGCTTCTTCTTCTAAAAATTTATTGCGGTAACAATAGGGCTCCATTAATGTATCTGCATAATAAAAACCATATTTGTGAAGCAATGCCTTATCAGCCAGCGGATCTACTTTAACGGTAAAATGCCCCTCGACATCTGCTGCAGCCTGCAGCGCAGCTTCACTATATTCGGTTAATTGAAAGGTATCAAGCGGGAAATTCCGGCTGTCCCAAGGCGTCGGCTTTAAATATTCACTCATTTTCCTCTTCCTCCCTGTTTCACTTCTAACGTTTCATTTTTTTGGATTTCCCCTTTTATGTCCTTAATTAAATAAATAGGACGGTTCTTCGCTTCGTTGAAAATTTTCCCAAGGTAGAGACCAATAATTCCAAGCTGGAAGAATAGTAAACCGCCAATAAAAAAGATGGACACCATCACACTGGTCCAGCCTTGAACAGGCTCATCCAAAAAGAAATAGCGGGAAAATAAATACAGCGCATAGATAAACGAAGCGAATGCCATCAGAAAGCCTACACCAATCGAAAGCCGGAGCGGTTTATTCGATTGGGAGACAATCGCATCTGTTGCTAAAGCGAATAATTTTTTCAATTGATAGGAGGACTTTCCTTCTTTTCTGGCATCATGCTGTACTTCTATTTTTGTCTGCTGATATCCCATCCATTGAATAAAGAAAGGAAAATAACGATTTTGCTCGCGCAGCTTACGAAAGCTCTCCACTACTTTTTTTCGGGATATACTGAAATTGGCAATTGTTGCATCTGTCTTCTTCCCGGTAAAATAATCATAGACTTTATAGAAGGCTTTTGATGTGAGTTTTTTTACATTCTTATCCTGCCTTTGCATGCGCTGTGCAAAGACAACATCATAGCCGTCCTGGGCCCGTTCGTACAGCGAAGCAATTTCTTCCGGCCGGTCCTGCAAATCACAATCCATCACAACCACCCAGTCTCCTGAGGTAAAGTCAAGACCTGCCGTGATGGCATGATGCTGTCCAAAATTACGGGACAAATTAATTCCTTTTATTTTTTTATCTTTCTGATGAAGCTTAAGCATTGTTTCCCAGGCATGGTCCGGGCTCGCATCATTTACCATAATGATTTCATAATCTGCCGGAATGGACTGGATAGTTTGAATAATGCGTTCTGCGAGCTCGACAAGGCAGCGTTCACAGCCATAGACCGGGACAACAACTGAAATCAAATCGGTACGTTTGTTTTCCATTTTGCTACATACCATTCCACAGTTTTTCTCAGTCCATCCTCTAAATCAACTTGCGGCTGCCAGCCTAGTTCCCTTTGAATTTTACTTGCATCGATGGCGTATCTCTTATCATGTCCTTTTCGATCCGTCACAAAGGTAATCAAATCAGAAAAATGCGCTAAACGATACTTTTGCAGTAAATCTGGTCTTTGCTCGTCTAATAAATAACAAACGGCATTGGTGATGGTGATATTTTCCTGTTCATTATTTCCGCCGACATTATAGGTTTCCATCGTTTTACCCTGATGATAAACCATATCGATTGCTCGGCAGTGGTCCTCAACAAACAGCCAGTCACGGATATTCTTCCCATCCCCGTAAATCGGTATCGGCTCATTTGCCAAAGCCTGCCGGATAATCGTAGGCAGAAGCTTCTCATCATGCTGTCTTGGTCCATAATTATTCGAGCAGGAGGAAATAATCACATTCATCCCATACGTATGACCAAAGCTTTTTACTAAAAAGTTCGCTCCAGCTTTCGATGCGCTGTATGGATTTCTTGGGTCATAGGGCGTGTCCTCTGTAAATTTTCCAGATTCACCTAATGAGCCATAAATTTCATCCGTGGATATGTGATGAAATCTGCGCTCACCAAGCTCTCCTTTTTCCTCCCAATCTGCTCTCGCCGCCTGCAAAAGATTCAACGTACCAACGACATTTGTATCGATGAACGGGCTCGCATCATGAATCGAACGGTCTACATGGGATTCTGCAGCAAAATGAATAACCCCTTCAATATCATACTCTTTGAAAATCGCTGCTACGGTTTTCATATCTGCAATATCGCCATGAATAAATTGATAATTCCCGTTATTCTCGACTTCAGTTAAATTAGCTAAAGAGCCGGCATAGGTTAGCTTATCTACATTAATCAATTGCTGATCAGGATATTTCTGCTGGTAATAGTGGATGAAGTTGGAGCCGATAAAGCCAGCTCCGCCAGTAATTAAGATAGCCCTACTCATTTTCAACCAGTCCTAACATCGGATGATGGTCGATGGTATCCCAGTATTGCTGGCTATGCTTGCGATTGGCAATTTCTATTAAATATTGCCCATAATCGGTTTTTTCCATCGACTTTCCTTTTTCATATAATACATCTCTTGATATATATCCCAGATAGAAAGCAATCTCTTCCAGGCAGGCAATTTTAAATCCTTGGCGCTGCTGGGTCGTTTTGATAAATTCCGCTGCATCAAACAACGACTCCTGGGTGCCTGTATCCATCCACGCAAAGCCTCTGCCTAACAGCTCTACATGAAGCTGATTCCATTTTAAATATTCTTTATTTAAGTCGGTAATTTCTAATTCCCCTCGTTCTGAAGGTTTGAGCTTTTTAGCAATCTTCACTGCTCTGGAATCATATATATACAGCCCTGTTACGGCAAAGTCTGATTTTGGATCATCTGGTTTTTCCTCAATCGAAATTGCTTTTTGATGATGATCAAATTCAACCACACCAAAGCGCTCGGGGTCTTTAACCCGATATCCAAATACAGTCGCATGCTGATGGTTCTTTATCGCATTCCGCAATAAGGTGGTAAACCCTTGGCCATAGAAAATATTATCCGCAAGAATCAGCGTAACATTATCCTTTCCGATGAATTCTTCAGCAAGAATAAAGGCTTCAGGAATTCCTTTTGGTTCAGCCTGTTCTTTATAGACAATTTGAATACCTAATGCCGATCCGTCTCCCAGTAATGTCTCGAAACGAGCAATATCTTCTGGTGTACTAATAATCATCACTTCTTTAATACCACCCAGCATCAAGACAGATAGCGGATAATAAATCATCGGCTTGTCATAAACAGGCAGCAGGTGCTTATTCATACTATCTGTACTCGGAGACAGACGTGTTCCACTTCCTCCAGCCAGAATAATTCCTTTCATGATACACACCCTCCATCAAAATATATTTTTATTGTTTTTAAAACATAGGTCTTGTTATTATCTACATTATTCCTTTAAAGACCGTTTTGTAAACTTACATTCTTGTTTCAAATTTATTTCGTGAATAGAAAAGCTGTTGCAGATTTACCATGAAATTGCCACAATTGTATAGAAACAGGAAATGATGCGGATTTATTTTATCGCAGGTGCCTGTTTTTAATATAATAAACCATCTCTATGTTTGCTAAAAATGTGTATGCGAATAATTTAAAACGCACTATTACAAACAGAAATCTGTTAGAGTAATAGCTAAAATAGAAATAGATTAAGTAAGGAAGATTTTAAATGAACAGACAGCAATTAGAGAAAAACATATACAAATATGCCTCTGAGTTACTTACGGAGAAAGGTTATGTCAGTCCAATCGATGTTTTGATGAAAATGGAGAAATTATCAAAGAAGCAAGCTGAGGATTGGCACTTTAAACGGATTCCTTATTTGGAAAAATGCGGCTATCCCATGCCAAAAAAGCGATATCCTGCTTTAAGAAACTCACAAACGATGAGAGAAAAACAATCGAATTATAGATGGATAGAAAATGACGCAGCCTATGGATTGTACACATAAGCTGCGTCTCTTTGTATTACATTTACCTGCCTATCGTTGAACGCTATCTTTCTCTTTTGCGATACATTTCCTAATATCCATCATCGCCTGCAAATGCATGCCTTCATGAAAAATCGTCCGTATTAAAACCTGTTCTATTGTATAATTCCCCATATCAATCGGTGCAAATTGCTCTGTCAACCGGTGCTGATACTGCTTTTTAATCACATTGGGCTGGTCTCTCAGCAAATTCTTCAAGGCTTCAAAAGCTGGTGTTTCTGATGTAAAGTCTTTTGGCGATGTACCAAACCCAAACCATTGATTAAAATATTTCGTTGCTTCGGAGGTTTCTTGAGTCAATGCTTCTATCCAAAGAAATTGATCCAATTGAACTACCCCCACTTATCAACCTTATAGGCTGCTTGAAGTAGGAGATTCCTAAGAACACCAACCCATTGGTCAGTTATGGATTAGGCTAGCCCCGCAGTCCCTGCGGTTATTCGTAATGCTTCCTTACGAAGATTCCTGCTTGCGTTAATATCTCTTTGATGATGGCATTGACAGCTACACGTCCATGCACGCAAAGCAAGGTTTTTAACGTCTTTGTTTTGGTGCCCACAATGAGAACATAACTGACTGGATGGATAGCTTTTCGAAACTACAACAACCTGCTTTCCATACCAGGCCGCTTTATATTCCAGCATCGTTCGGAACGTTGACCAGGATACATCGCTAATCGCTTTTGCAAGATTATGATTTTTCAACATGTTTATCACAGACAAATCTTCTATTTCGATGATATCGTGGTTTTTGATTATCTCGGTGGAGATTTTATCTAACATGTCTTTTCTTTTATTAGCAATTTTTTCGTGAAGTCGAGCTACTTTTCGTTTTTGTTTCTGCCAATTCGACGAGCCCACCTGTCGCCTTGAAAGAATCACCTGCGCTTTTGCCAGCTTTTTTTCTAATGTCCGGAAAAACCTTGGATTTTCATACACCGTCCCATCGGAAAGGGTTTCAAAATCGGTTAATCCGACATCGACGCCTACAGAGGAACCTGTTTTTTCATAGTGCTTAACTTCCGTTTCCGCCACAATCGAAACAAAGTATTTTCCTGATGCGTTGCGCCTAACTGTTACATTGATAATACGCCCTTCCACTTCCCGACTTTTGGCAAAACGGACAAGCCCGAGTTTGGGCAGTTTGATATGTTTATCCAATACAGCAATATTTCCATTGACATGTTTGGTTGTATACGATTGAATAGGGTTCTTCTTTGATTTAAAACGAGGAGCCTTGTTCTGTTTCTTGTAATAACGTGTATAGGAATCATTCACGTTTTCAACAGCTTTTTGAAGGGCAATACTATCGACTTCTTTGAGGAAGGGATAGGTTTTCTTCAATTCTGGAACCGCTTTGATTGCCTTATTTTTATTGAAAAATTCGCTCTTCCAATTATTTTGAAGAAGCTGTCCGTTTTGTACCATTTCATTCACCGTATGCCAATAGTGGTCTTTTTCTTTTTGTTTTCCTGTAAAATAGTTGTAGACAAAGCGGGAGCAGCCGATTGTCTTATGGATGAAGGTGATTTGTTTTTTGTTCGGATAGATACGAAAACGAAATGCTTTTTTTACTTTCATGGCTTCTTACCTCCTCCTGTCTATTATATCAGAAGAAGGATGTTTTTGGAACGTTTGTTCGATTCGATGTTGAACAATTGAGACACTCTAAAGCAAGCTTTTGTGCATAGGAAATTCACCTCCCCCTTACCTCTACGCGCTTGAAGAGGGAGTTTTCCCTCCTTTTTTCGATAAATAAAAGGCATGACGCTCATCTCTTAAAGAGCAACATACCTTTTATTCAACATCTATCTATGCTTCCCTCTTGTATTTCTTATCCGCAGCTGACTGCAAAGTTGATTTTTTCTCTGTTATTCCATACCAATAAGCTGCACCAATGAAAACTGCCCCGCCGACAAGATTTCCAAGGGATACCGGAATCAAGTTAGCAGCAAGACCTGCAAAAGTAATTGTTTCCGGATGCGGGATCATTAAAGCAGTTGACAGCACAGTCATATTTGCCACACTATGCTCAAAGCCAGATGTGATAAAAGCGAATAAACACCAGAAAATCATGATGAGCTTTGCTGTTTCATCCTTTAATTTAACAGAGCACCAGACGGCCAGACAGACCAGAATATTACAGAGAATCCCGCGAACAAACAGCTCCATAAATGGTCCGCTCATCTTGGCGCTTGCAGAGGAAATAATGAAATCTGCCGTTCCTCCCGTAGCCAATCCCGAATAAAAGAATAATCCAGCTACAACAATAGACCCGGCAAAGTTGCCAAAATAACTGAATACCCATATCCGCAGCACATCTAAAACCCTTGTTTTCTTTGTTAAAAAGCCAATTGTCATTATCATATTATTTCCCGTAAACAAGTCAGATCCAGCCATAATGACCAGACTCAAAGCAATCCCAAAGGAAACACCCATGACAATCGATGTTCCGGCAAACTCTGTCGGAGCAAGCATCCCGCCGATAGTAAAAATTAAAATAATTCCTAGACCGACAAAAAATCCTGCCAGCATCGTCATGATGAGATATTTGCTTTTACTATGATTCAATTGTTTTACCTTGGAAACAGCTGTGTTACTGAAAGTGGTTATGGTCTCCATCATTTTTTGTTCCTCCTCTTTGCATCCCATTCTATCGCATTCTCAGTCCTACTTCTATCCTGTTTTTCCAGCTTCTCTTTCAACTCTTTGGTAAGTACCAGGCCGGCGTCAGATGTTGAAAGTGCCACTGTCAATTTTTCCTGACTGAGTCCTGCTAAAGCAATAAAATTAGATAGCTCATTTTGACTTGTATCATGGACCCACTGGTTATCTGCCGCACATCGGCAAACATACGCGTTGACTGCTTGATTATCCGTTGCCGCAAAAATGAGATGTGCATTTTTTATGTCTTGTGCTTCAAATTTTTTCTGCTTCCAGACCACATCATGCATTTTAAATAGCTCCTCCCGTATCCCCGGACTGATTACGGTGATTTTGGCTCCTGTTCCTGCCAGTTCTTTTGCCTTACGCAGAGCTGTCTCCCCGCCCCCGATAATTGCCACCCTTTTTCTGTCGAGGTTCATCATCACCGGATACATCTTCTCCATCACACGCTTCCTCCATTCGCTTGATTAACGTTTTTTTCATCAGCTCATCAAATTCTAAGTTTGGGCAAATAACAAAAGTATCCTTTGAAGAGAAAACAATCTGTTCTATTTTTTCAAGCTGCAGACCAGTAAATAACAAATATGGCATCACATAAACTTTTTTATATCGATAAGGAAGAAATTCCAATGTTTCTTCCAGGCTGGGTTTCCCCAGCTGCAGGAATGCTGTATACACCGGAATATCCAATTTCTGCTCAACGCTCTTTCCAATCTGCTGCAGCTCTTGAATAGGCCTGAGATGACTGCTCCCGCCGCCAACAAGCATAATTGCTGTATCCTTTTCATTTTTTTCAGCTCCGATACGTTTCACCACAAGATCAACCATATATGGATGCGCTCCAAACGGCTCCGAGATTTCAAACGAAATAAAGGGATATTTCCTTTGAACCGCACGCAGCTCCTCCGGAATATCCAATTGGTGTTGAATTGCTGAAAAAAGAAGAACAGGCACAATCAAAAACCGCTTTGCCCCATCAGCAATTAACTTTTCCATTGTCTCTGCAATGGTCGGAGCGGTTAATTCCAAAAAAGCTATTTCCTGGTTTGGAGAAGCAACCTCCTCCTTCACAGATTCAATAAATCTCTTAAACTGAGCTTCTCCTTCTTCACAACGGCTTCCATGACCAATATAAACCACTGCATCAAACATGTGTATCCCTCCCATTTATTCGATTTATTTTTGGCTGTATCCGCTTCTCCAGTTTTATAGAATCTTTGTTACATCATGTATTCTAATATTCTCACATTTATCAACCTGCTTTTTAGCAGCGATTACACGTCCCGCCAAGATCATTTCGCTTATTCCTTACATTCTTTATACATTATTAAATCTGTAAAATTATTTGTGAATAAATTCACAAATATAGTTAAAAAAAAGAGACCTTCCAGTTTTTCTTTCCAGAGAATAACTCCCTCACTGTTAGTGTAGCACATTCTATTTTTGAATTGCGTTGATTTTTTGAACAGTTTGTGTCTGGTTTAGTAATGTTGGGTGAATCAGCGGAAAATGCCAGCTGCCAAACAAGCAAGATGCTTCATTCTGATTTCCGGGACACAGATATGTTTAACATCGTGTTTCATATATTCGGCAGGAAAGAAGCATTTCTTCCCTGTCGAAATACAATGCAAATCATCTATTTGCGGATAATAAATACATTCTCATACAGGAACATTTAAGGCCAAAACCCCAGCCATTTCCACCACGTAAAAGCAACAAGAAGCGTTATGAGCGTGCTGGCAAGCGTGGATAATAAACCAGGCAGGTAAAAGTCCTGTTGATTTATCATTCCGGTTCCGTGAACGACAACGTTGGGCATCGTTTCTACAATTAACACATATCCGAATAAAATGGTTAGTGCAGAAGTAAAAGCAATCACTACCGGATCAAGATTTGCCTGAAACGACAGACTGATAAGCACAGGAAGTAATGTAACTACCGCTGTTGATACATTCGTAACCCCTAAATGGTAAAGCTGCGATATTAAAATAACGATAAGTATCGCGAGCCATGGATTCGCAAATATATTTACGATTTGTTCCGAGGTAATCAGCACCTCCAGGATTTCAATGGCTCCGGATTCAATTAAGGCGAAACCTAAAGAGAGCGTTGCTCCAATTAATAGAACTAAATCAAAATTGACACCGACCAGCTTCCGCCATTCTACAAAACCTATTTTAGGCATTGCCATTAAAACGACCGCCATTAAAGCCGGGACGGTGGGGTGATAGCCATGGAGCGGCTCTGTCATCCAGAGAATAACTGTTACCAACAGGATAATCATACATTTCAGTTCTGCACCGTTTATCCTCCCTAATTCTTTCTTTTTCTGTTTCATTTCGTTCGATAAGGTTTCAAAAGAAAAATTTTCAGGCGGGTAGCATTTCCAAACAATATACGGAATAACGATAATTAATAAAGTCCATATTGGAAAAGCATATAACAGCCAGTCTAAATACGATAGGGTGCGCCCTGTATATAATTGTAAAATTTCGATGGTCAAAATATTCCCGATAGCTGCTGTTAAAATGGCTGTCCCGCTGACATTCCCTGCATAAGCTGTTCCTACCAGCATCAGCTTGCTAAAGTTGCTCCCCTTTTTCGCACCTACGGATTTCAAAATAGACAGAACAACTGGTACCATCAGCGAGGCGCGCACTGCAGTTGCAGGTATAAAAAAAGCCTGGATTTGCATAAGTAAAAACAAGCCCATAAAAATCCCTTTAGCTGAAGCTCCCCACTTAGCCAGCAATATGTAAGTAATCCTGTCCATCAAAGAAGTTTCGTTTACTCCTTTGGCAATCATCATGCCAGCCACAATTAAAAATACCGCCGGAGACCCGAAGCCGCTTAAGACAACATCAATGGAGACAGCGTGTAAAAATAGTAATAATACCATGGTAAGAACAGATGTCATTCCAAGCGGAAGGGACTCAAAAGCCCATAACAAAATTCCATACACCATGATGCTGATTGTAGCTTTTGCAGACCAGGGAATCTCTGCCGGCAAAAAAATCAATAAGCCGATAAAAATAATCGTAGATATCAAAAACGTTATAATTTTTCCATTTACATGGATTCGACCTCTTGGTTGGTTCGTTTTTTTCCTGAATAACATAAGAGCAGCCTTCTTTTTATCATTTTAATTTTTCCTATCTCAATGAGCTAAAAACTATTTTAACAGGAAATCCATACCATAACAGTACGGATTTCCAATTTACTAGTCAAGATGAGGCACTGATATCTTCATGTGTCACAGCTTGCCGAGGGTCAGACTTATTAATAAACTTTTGAATACCTATTAATGCAATTGTAAGAATAATCCCAATCACATCTGTCTGAATCCCGGAAAGCATAAACATAATTGCTGCACCTAAAAGAATGATTCGGCTATACCAGCTGGCCGTTTTTCCAAAAAACCATCCCTGAACAGCAGCAGATAATAAATATACTCCTATCAATGCTGTAATAACCGCCAGGATAATGGAGCCGGTTGTCCCGCTTTCCAGCAATAATTCTGGGCTGAAGAAAAACATAAACGGCACAATAAAGGCAGCAAGTCCAATTTTAAATGCTTCTACACTTGTTTTCATAGGATCTGTCCCTGATATACCAGCCGCTGCAAATGCTGCCAGCGCAACTGGCGGTGTAATGGCAGAAATAACAGCATAATAGAAGACAAACATATGTGCAATAATCGGTTCTATTCCTAGATTCACTAATCCCGGGGCAATTACAGAAGCGGCGACAGCATAAGCCGCTGTTGTCGGCATCCCCATGCCTAGAATAATAGAAATGGCCATGGCAAAAATTAAAGCGATAAGAAGATTATTATCTGCTATCGTAAGCAGCATCGAACTAAATCGCTGACCAACCCCCGTTAACGCGATGACACCCACAATAATCCCGGCTGTAGCTACAATGGCAATCAGTTGAATGGCATTTTTCATGCCTAATTCTAGTGCTTCTAAGATCTTCATCAGACCCATTCTATTTTCTTTACTAAATAGACTTAAAATAAAACAAGCCACGATTCCAACAGTACCTGCAAAGATTACAGAAAATCCATTTACTAACAGATAGATTAATAAAACTACTGGCGTAAATAGATAGAATTTCTTCATTAATTTTTTTAAGTTAGGCAGCCGGTCCCGAGATAAACCAACCATTCCACTTTTCACAGCCTGGAAATCTACCATAAAATAAACGGACACAAAATATAAAATCGCTGGAATGGTTGCCGCTATAATAATACTTGAGTAAGGCATTCCAGTAATTTCCGCCATCAAAAATGCGCCAGCTCCCATAATCGGCGGCAGCAGCTGACCCCCTGAGGAGGCAGTTGCTTCTGTTGCTGCGGCAAACATGGGGCGGTATCCAGTCTTTCTCATCAGAGGTATTGTCAAAGATCCAGTCGCAACAACATTACCTGCTGAAGTTCCGTTTATCATCCCCATGAGGCCCGAAGAAACCACAGCAACCTTTGCCGGCCCGCCTCTGAGTCCGCCTGCTATCCTGAAGGCTACATCAATAAAATACTGGCCGACACCAGACATTTGCAAGAATGCGCCAAAGATGATAAAAAGAATAATATATTTGGAGGAGACATCTGTCGTTACCCCAAATACCCCATCTAAACCATATACATATGTTGCGAACCTCTCCAATGAATAACCATTATGATTTAAAATCCCTGGCAAATACGGTCCTGCAAAAGAATACAGAATAAACACAAACGCCAATATAGGTAAAATCCAGCCGCTCGCCCGACGAGTTATTTCTAAAACTAACAATAAACCAAGAGCTGCAACAATAAAGTCCATCGTAGTAGGCGCTACTCCAAACCGAAAGACAAGCTGACTCAAATTGATATAAATATATAAAGCAACGAAAATAGCAACTGCAATAAGCAGCCAATCTATAATAGACACTTTATTTGACTTTGTCTTCCAGCCTTTGTAAAGCATTAAGGCAAGTACTGTGCCAAAAGCCAGATGCGTACTTCGGAATACCCAAGGGTCAATTGGATTAAAATTAAGTATATACAAATGATAGAGTGCTCCAATAACAGCAATAGCTAAAAACAGGTAGCGTACAAATCCAGATAGATTTCGTATCTGCTCTGAAGTTTCTATCTCATCTTCTCCAAGCGTGGTATCTATTTTTTTATTTTCGTTTTCCTCTTTTTTTTCTACCTGCTTTTCACCTTCTTTATTCCAATTTTTTTGTTTTTTCTCTTTTGACATATATTGCCCTCCTTGTTAACACGCCGAAATGATAATATTGAAACTTTATGATAGCTTTTTATTCAAATGGATATTATCTATTGAGCAGGGATATAGGTGGGACTTGGAGGCCCCACCATCCCTTCATGTATATGAAGTACCCTTCTCCCGCTGTTTTATTTAAGCGAATTAACCCTTCCGATAAAACGCTTTCATCCAATTCATCATTGTTTTAAACCTTATTACAATAAAAGCGTGTTTAAGATTTGCTATAACAAAGGCTAGTTATCATTGTGTCAATAAATAAAATTCATATTTTCCTTTTCCTCGCCCGCATTTATTCCCACTCGGGCGGATAAACAGCTTCTGGAAGTTCAATACCAATCTCCTCATAATAGCGAATTGCTCCAGGATGCATCGGATACTCTTCATTTCTCAGAATTGTTTCCGGATCTTCAGATTCTTGAGCTGATGCGTGGGTAGAAATCATTTGATCAATATTCTCATGATATGCTTTCACCAAATCATAGACAAATTCCTCATTCGCATCTTTTTGAACAACACCAAAATTAAACTGAGCTATGGTCTCCTCATCACTATCCAAGGAATCATACGTACCGGCCGGAATGACAAAATCCTCGAAATAAGGCAGTGCTTCTTTTACTGTTTCACGTTCTTCCCCATCGATACCATAAATGTTAATATCCATCTGTGTTTCTACCTCTGTTACCGCAGCAATTGGCATTCCTGCTGAAAAACCAATATGATCTAACTGCCCGTCAAGCATTTGAGATGCTAAATCACTTGCTCCTGCTGCAACCTGTTCACCTGTTTCAATACCAAGCGCATCATAAATCAATGGATTATATGTGCCCGGTGTACCGCCGGAAGGGCCTATACCAACCCGCTCTCCTTCATGTTCTGTAATGCTTGTGACGTCAGAATCTGCGCTGGACCACCAATGGAACGGTGTATCATACATTGGGAAGATAACACGAATATCATCATATTCTTTTTCAGCCCAATCCCCCTCATTATAATATCCTTCAAACAATGGTCCGGTTGTAACCATGCCAAGTTGAACATCGTCCACATCCAAAAGTTGAATATTGTGTACTGGTCCGCCTGTTACTTCTACATTTGACGTAACATCCAGATGATTTTCCAGCAATGTAGCTAAGCCGCCTCCCCAAATGTAATAGGTTCCGCCTTGTGAAGCTGTCCCAATAGTTACCGTAGATGGATAATCTTTTTCTTCAAACTCTCCATTATCTTCTCCACTTGCTTCTTCATCCCCACATGCCGCTAAAAATATAAGTCCTAATATAAATGCGAATAGATATAGCTTTTTTAAACCTTTCATAAGAAATCCCCCTTATATTTTTAAATATTCTGTCAAAAAAACTCAAAAATCTGGCTGTCGTACTTCTTCATTATCAGCTAACTCCAAGGTACTACGAAATAAATTTTCCAACTTAATTTTATTCCGCTTTGAAATCCAGTTCTAGAAAATCTAAGGATCAGATGGCGGTCTCTAAGAAGGCGTCCTTTACTTAAACTGCATGTTCAAAAAACTGCCCGCAGGTAATAGGTCTTTTTGATTAACTTCTTCAAACATTTCGACATTCTTCATCATGCAAATGGTATTCTATTAACTTCCCCCTTTATTCATACCTAAAATAGAATTGATGATATAAAGCGCTTACATTATTATAGGAAATATTTTCGGGATATTGTAGAACTGGATACAATTAATTGTAGAGCATAATAACTATTTTGTAAACTATTTTTAGAATTATTTGTTTTTATTAACTTAACTTGAAAATCTTATTATAGCACCGTTTGATATGCCTTCATCCTTTCATGAAATTAAAATCAATTTCTTTTACATATCAATTCATGGACCATTTCAATCATTCGGTTATATAATTCGAAATCTCTATTAAATTATTATCCGGATCTCGAATGTAAGAAGAAGTTATCGCTCCTAAAGCTCCTGTTCTTTTTACCGGACCTTCTTCAACTATCACTTCATAACTCTTCAAATGCTCTATCACATCTGAAATCGGCACATCGGTGATAAAACATAAATCAGCCGAGCCAGGCATAGGGGTTTTTGCTTTTGGTTCAAATTCTTTACCAGCTTCATGCAGATTTATTTTCTGTCCCCCAAAACGCAGTGCTTTTCTTCCCTCTCCAAATGTAATAACTTCCATTCCTAGAACCTGGCTGTAAAATGCACAGGTTTTATCCATATTCTTTACAGTCAGCACTAAATGATCTAATTTAGAAATTTTCATTGCATCCTTCTTTTTTTCTATTTAAATACATGCTTCAAGAGCAGCTAAAGATTTCCTGGCCAATTAAACCGACTAACGCCAAATCATTCGGCACTGCTTTTAAATGCAGCTTGTGATTCCTTATACCAATCCCTTCCCTCTGCATCATTAATAACCATACAAGGGAAATCTTCTACTTCTAATTTCCGGATTGCTTCCGTACCTAAGTCTTCATATGCTACTAATTCAACAGCTCGGATGCGCTTGGCTAATAAAGCTCCTGATCCGCCTATTGCGGCAAAGTAAACAGCCTGTTTAGCAGAAATCGCATCTATCACTTCCTGACTGCGGTAACCCTTTCCAACCATTCCTTTTAATCCTTTTTCAAGCAAAAATGGTGTATACTTATCCATCCTGCTGCTAGTTGTCGGTCCGGCCGCCCCAATAACTTCTCCCTCTCGTGCCGGAGTCGGGCCAACATAGTAAATAACCTGATTGGTTAAATCTACAGGAAGTTTTTCTCCCTTCTCCAATTGCTCTGCCATCCGTTTATGTGCAGCATCTCTCGCAGTAAAAATGGTGCCGGTTAGCAATACCTGATCCCCGGCCTGCAGTGATTGGATGATTGTTTCATCTTGAAATGGCACACGTATTTTTTTCGGAACCATACGCTCCCTCCTAAGTAAAAATAACGAATCAGATAACCAAATGCTTATGTCTGCTTGCATGGCAATTTAAATTAACAGCGACTGGCAAAGCAGCAATATGACAAGGGGCTGTTTCAATCTTTACATCTAATGTCGTTGTATTGCCGCCTAACCCTTGAGGTCCGATTCCTAATGCATTAATCGATTGAATTAATTCTTCTTCCAATTGAGCAATTTCTCTCTCCGTATGCCGTTCTCCAACTGGTTTAAATAAAGACTTTTTAGCCAGATACGCACAGCTTTCAAAATTTCCGCCAATGCCAATCCCTACCACTAAAGGCGGACAAGCATTCGGCCCGGCATGCTTTACCGTATCCAGAATAAAGTTTTTTACTCCCTCCAGCCCATCACTTGGTGTAAGCATTTTAAGTGCACTCATATTTTCTGCTCCGCCGCCTTTCGCAGTCATTTGAATTTCTAATTTGTCTCCTTCTGTTAATTCAATATGAATCACAGCAGGTGTATTGTCTCCCGTATTTTTTCTGCTTAAAGGGTCATCCACAATCGAATACCGCAAGTACCCCTCTTCATACCCTTGTTTAACCCCTTCATTAATTGCCTGATATAAGCTGCCGCCTGCAATATGACAATCCTGTCCAAGCTTTACAATAAATACGGAAACGCCCGTGTCCTGACACATTGGAACACGATTTTCACTGGCAATATTGGCATTTTCAATTAATTGTGTCAGCACACCTTTACCTATATCTGAGGATTCTGTTTGAACTGCTTGCTCAAACGCCTGGATAACATCCTGCCCTAAATCATAATTCGCTTCCTGACAGAGCTCTTTTACACGATCAACAATCTCTTGGTAATGAATTTGTCTCAAGAGCAAGCCACTCCTTTTTATTTTCAATCCGGTTTCGCATCATTTCGCTGTCCTTTTTAATGGATTTATTTCACTTTTGCGAATTCAAATAGATGCTCTATCGATTCAGCATTCTCTAATTGTAATAGGTTAGTGGATAGAACATGCTGCTCGTTCTCTGTTAAATCCGTTGTCAGGGACCGAAATTTCTCTAGAATCTCATCTACAGATAATTTATTCTCCGGATCTCCTTTTGGAAAGTCGATTTCCTTTTGAATCTTTTCTCCAGAGGTTAAATTCACTTCTGCGATAGCTCCCCATTTTTCAGGATAATGATTTTGAATATCCTCATCTACGCTTACCTCAATACGTTGCATCAGAGCACGAATCGCTTCATCCCAAAGGGCGTCTTCATTAAACGTATCAACACTTCCCTTGCCTTTCAGCAAACTTACAGCTGTACAGAATTGCATGCTGAATTTAGAAGCATATATCGTATCTGGTTCAGGATTATCTGTAATATCGATGGCTGCCTGATATGTTTTGACACGGATACTCTCTACATCCTCCAAACGAATATGCCGTTCTTTAGCCAAATCTATCATTAAATCCATCACATGATGTGTGTGCCTGCAGGAAGCATGGACCTTAAAGGAATTTTCTAAGATTTTAAATTCCTCTCCCAGCCTCTCTGTTACGTTTGAAAGGGTATATACCTCACTCATCGCTTCAAAAAAACCACGTTTGCCTTCTAAAATCTGACTAGCTCCAGTAAAGTTTTTTTCTGCCAAAAGCGCACTAATGACACCATTCATTGCAGCTTTTCCTGGATGCAGCTGCTTTGACATCGCTCCATCCTCTATAAATTCCCATAAACCGGCAGCCTGTGTTCCTGCACTTCCAAGCGCATGAATAATTTGCTTTTTATCTAATCCCAGTAATTTGGCTGCCGCCGCTGCTGCGCCAAATGTCCCGCACGTTGCGGTATTATGCCAATAATAGTAATGAGACGGAGTGACAGCTTCACCGATCCGGTAGCATACTTCATAGCCGATCACGATAGATTCAATAACATCTTTGCCAGAAAGATTTTTCCATTCCGCTACTGCTAATGCAGACGGGATGACAACTGTAGCTGCATGAATAATAGAGGCTTTATGAATATCGTCCTGCTCCATGATGTGACTTGCCGCTCCGTTCAATAATGCTGCATGCGTTACTGATGTTTCTCCACCTGTTATTAAAGAAGCCTGAGGCGTTCCTCCAAGTTCTTTTACCAATTCATCGATTTTTTGCACGGGATATTGGCTTGCTCCTGCAATCGCAGACGAAAAGTAATCTATGATGCATAGCTTGGTAAATTCAACCACTTCCTTTGGCAAATCCTCATAATCTGTATCAATAATATAGTCTGCAAGTTTTTCGCTTAATCCCACAGGAATAACCTCCTACTTTTTTATTTATCACACTTACTATTCAAAAAAAGGGGTTAATATGACCTCGGCATTCCAAGCACATGCTGTCCAAGGTAAGCGAGAATCAGATTATTGTTCACCGGGGCTACCTGATACATCCGCGTCTCCCTGAATTTACGCTCGACATCATATTCATCAACAAAACCGTTTCCTCCGAATGTATTGATGCAAACATTTGCTGCTTCCCAGCTTGCTTCACTGGACAAGAGCTTTGCCATATTGGCTTCTTCTCCGCAGACTTCGCCGGAATCAAATTTTTCTGCAGCTTCATAACGCAGGAGATCAGCTGCTTTAATAGATGCATAGGCACGTGCAATCGGAAATTGAACACCCTGATTCTGGCCGATTTTTCTGTCAAAGACTTCCCGTTCGTTTGCATAATCTACCGCTTTATCAATGAAAAAGTAACCGTCTCCAATCGTTTCTGCAGCAAGCAGAATTCGTTCTGCATTCATCCCGTCAAGTACGTATTTAAAACCTTTTCCTTCTTCCCCGATAATACAGTCATGCGGAACCTTCATCTCCTTATACCATACCTTATTGGTGGCGTAGTTGAACATGGTACGCACAGGTTCAACGACAAAGGAATCGGGCTGATTTTCTCTGACTTCACGTAAATCGACTAAAAAGAGGCTGATTCCATTTGATTTTTTATCTACCTGCCCGAGTGGCGTTGTTCTGGCTAATACGAGTATTAAATCAGATTGTAAAACACGGCTGGTCCAGTTTTTATGGCCCGTAATCACGTAGCCGTCCTCTGTTTTTTCAGCGAAGGTTTTGATTCCGGTCGTATTCGATCCTGCTTCCGGCTCGGTTATGGAAAAAGCCTGTAACCGAAGTTCTCCTTTGGCAATCCCAGGCAAGTATCTTTCCTTCTGATCCGGGCTTCCATGTCTTAATAATGCTCCCATCGTATACATCTGCGCATGACAAGCAGCTGCATGCCCGCCGGCCCGATGGATTTCTTCCAAAATAATGGTTGCTTCAGCAATCCCATATCCTTTTCCGCCATACTCCTGAGGAATCAATACGGATAAATAGCCTTCTTTGGTTAAGGCATCTACAAATTCATGCGGGTATTCATGAGGGACATCTAATTTTCTCCAATAAGCGTTTCCGAAAGATTCGCATAATTCACGTACAGATTCTCTTAATTCTTGTCGTTCTGTTTCATTCAATTGAATCGGCTTATCTGTTTGTTTTGCATCAATCATTCCGAACATCTCCTTTATACTTTTACACACTATCGAAACGCAGCTGTTCTATTTCTCCATACTTACTATTTGTTTTGCAGTTCTTTTTCCAGTACCTGTTCCAATAATTTATTCTCCCTTATCGGGGCAGAATCCTTTTTATAAATCATAAATGTTCGTTTAAATGTAATCACAACTTCTCCCCTTTGGTTATAACCGCTTGTTTTAACATTGACAATGCCAACATTGGGCCGGGATTTCGATTCACGTTTATCCTGCACTTCCGAATAGGAATAAATCGTATCTCCCTCAAACACCGGATTAGGCAGACGAACTTCATCCCAGCCTAAGTTTGCCATGGCATTCTGGGAGAGATCCGTCACAGACTGTCCTGTTACCAAAGCTATGGTAAATGTAGAATCGACTAGCGGTTTTCCAAATTCAGTCTGCTCCGAATAATAATCATCAAAATGAATCGGGTTTGTATTCTGTGTCAATAAGGTCATATAAATATTATCTGTTTTTGTTACCGTTCTTCCTAATGGATGCGAATAAATATCTCCTACTTCAAAATCCTCATAAAATCTGCCTTTCCAGCCTTCCTTTATACTCATTGTTATTCCTCCATTTTATTATATTTTTGATTGTGCCAATCCCAGCTCTTCTAAAATAGCTTCGGTATGCTCGCCAAGGTCTGGTATCGGATTCATCACATAATCTATTCCAGCCATAGTCACCGGCGGTTTTAGTGCAGCAATTTCTCCTTGCGGTGTCTGGACCTGCTTCCAACGCTTACGTGCTGTCAGCTGTGGATGCGCGAAGAAATCCTTCATCGTATTTAACCGTGCATTGGCTATTTTGGCCTCTTCTACCCTTTCAATAATTTGATCGGATGTAAATGCTTCAAACTTTGCTTCAATAATCTGTTTTAATTCGTCTTTGTTTGTTGACCGATCCGTATTTGTAATAAATCTAGCGTCTTCACTTAAAGCGGAATCTTCTAAAACAAACTCGCAAAAGCGCTTCCATTCTCTTTCATTTTGTAATCCGATAAATACAGTTTTGTTATCTCCGCATAGAAATGGTCCATACGGATAAATCGTTGCGTGGCTGGCTCCGGACCGTTGAGGCTCTTTTCCGCCATATGCCGCATAATAAGCAGGATAGCCCATCCACTCGCCAAGTGCTTCAAGCATCGATACCTCCATAACAGTTCCTTTTCCTGTTTTCATCCGATTAAATAAAGCAGTCAGAACGCCCGTATAGGCATACATTCCAGCAGCAATATCCGCGATTGAAATCCCCGCTTTTGACGGTGTTTCTTCACTGCCAGTTATTGAAACAAGTCCCGCCTCACATTGAACCAAGAGGTCATATGCTTTCTTCTGCTCATAAGTACCGCCTTTTCCATATCCTGATATACTGCACACAATCAATTCGGGATGCTTCGCAGTTAACTCTTCCGGTGCAAAGCCCATTCTTTCAATTGCTCCAGGAGCTAAATTTTGAATCAATACATCCGCTTTTTCTATTAAACTGCTAAGTATCTCTTTTCCTTCATCTGATTTCAAATCAAGCTCCATTGACTCTTTTGAACGGTTGCACCAAACAAAATGGCTGGACATTCCATTCACCGTAGAATCATAGCCCCTGGCAAAGTCCCCGACATCCGGTCTTTCTATTTTAATGACTCTCGCTCCTAAATCTGCCAATTGCCTCGTAGCAAATGGAGCGGCGATTGCCTGCTCTAAAGCAACAACGGTGATTCCTTCTAATGGCAACATATCCTTCTCCCCCATTTCAAAAACATTCGTTCATTACATGTCAGCATGTGATAGTACCTTTCTTGCCCGTTCAACCACGGGAGCGTCAATCATCTTTCCATCTATCTCAAGCGCACCTTTTCCATTTTTTAAAGATTCTCCATACAAAGCAATAATTTTTTCTGCTTCTTTCACCTGCTCACGTGTAGGTGAAAAAGCATGATGTACAGGCGCAATTTGTTTTGGATGAATAAGCAGCTTCCCTTGGAATCCAGCACACTTTGCACGTTCCGTTTCCTTTTCTAATCCTGCTTCATCTTTAAAATCGACAAAAACAGAATCAACCGGCGGTTCTTTTCCCGCCGCTTTGGAAGCAATCACCAGCTGTGTTCGGGCATACATTAAATTTTCTCCCATTTCCCCTGCATCGATATGAAGGTCAAGCATAAAATCCTCCGCTCCGAAACAGAGACATAAAATCCGATTACTCGCACAGACGATTTCTTGGACATTCTGAATTCCGGAAGCGGTTTCAATTAATGGTACGATAGCAAGCGAGCCTTGTTCTAAACCATACTTTTCCTCCATTTGTCCAAGCAAATAAGCTGCGATGATAATATCGTGTTGATTATTCACTTTAGGCAGAACGATTCCAGAAAGATTCTCTGCGATAATTCCATCTAAGTCTTCTATAAAATAGGGTGTAGTTAAATCATTCACACGTACAAAATTCACTTGGTGACTTATCTTACAAATTGCTTCTTTCACTTTTTGTCTGGCTATTACTTTTTCATTCACTGGTACAGCATCTTCCAAATCATAAATAATCACATCGGCCTGCAAATCCTTTACTTTGTTCAGATTTTTTTCTTGATTCCCCGGAACAAATAGCCAAGATCTGTACATCAGAATCTCTCCTTTCCACGTATGTTTCATGGGAACTAATAAATAAGCATTTTCCAGATTGGATATTGGATACAATTTAATAATAATATATACAATGCTTTCTGTAAATGTATTTTTTGATTTTTTTAAAATTTAAGTCTATGTTAACGACTCCCTATACTCTCTTATTCAAGCATACCTGTAATTTTCAGCAATAAGAAATTCAAGTCTGATTATGTATACGGGACAGAACAGAGTTAAACTTTTTCGTTCATCTATCCTTTAACGCTGCTTCTGTCCCTGCTTTTATCATGATATATGCGATAAACTAAATAGATTTTTTTAATGACAACCTTTTTACCACGGAGAAGAACAAAAACTCCCACTGAATGAAGTTTCGTTTTATGGAAACTTCATTATATCTTAATAATAATTCTGGATGACTCCCCTTTCGCCAGCTTATCAAATCCTTCATTTATCTCTTCCAGCTTAATAATATCAGTAAGCAATTTATCAACCGGCAGCCTCCCTTGATTAAATAAGCGAATATAATTCGGAATATCCCGATCTGGAACACAGCTTCCTACATAGGATCCTTTAATACTTTTTTCTTCTGCAGTTAAACTCACATACGGAAAGGAAAAATGATGGTCCGGATGCGGTAATCCTGTTGTAACTGTCGTTCCGCCGCGTTTTGTTATTCCATAAGCCACCTCCATCGCCGGAACGGCTCCAGCAGTTTCAAATGCAAAATCCAGTCCACCATTCGTTGCTTCACGGATCTGTTCGATGACATCAGGGTCCTTCGAATTAAATGTATCCGTTGCACCCAGCTCCTTCGCTTGTTTTAATTTGGATTCATTGATATCTACAGCAACCACTCTGCTCGCACCTGCAGAGATTGCTCCCAGCAAAGCACTTAATCCAATTCCTCCAAGACCAATAATCGCAACAGTACTCCCTAATTTAATATTAGCCGTATTGACAACAGCACCCACGCCGGTAATCACAGCACAACCAAATAGTGCTAGTTTCTCAAAAGGAATCTCTTTAGGGACTTTAATTAATGAATTTCTTGATACGACGGCATATTCGGCAAAAGCGGATACGCCAACATGATGATGGATGGTTTCTTCCTTTTCGTGCATGCGAATTCCTCCGCCAATCAAGGTTCCTGCTGTATTGGATTCCGCTCCAGGTTCACATAATGCCGGACGGCCTTCCTTACAAGGGATACAGTGGCCACAGCTGGGGACGAAGACACAGACGATATGATCCCCTGCTTCTAAATCTGTTACCCCTTCTCCTGCTTCTACAACAACACCGGACGCTTCATGCCCCAGCGCCATCGGCAATGGTCTTGGTCTGCTGCCGTTAATAACCGATAAATCAGAGTGACAAAGGCTGGCCGCTTTTATTTGAATCAATACTTCTCCTAATTCTGGAGCATCTAATTCGACCGTTTCAATTTTAATTGGTTTGCTTTCTGCATAGGGTGTTTCAGCTCCAGAGGTTCGTAACACTGCTGTTTTCACATTCATGATTATCTACCCCTCATTCTATTTTTGTAAATTAGAACATTATATAGTTGTTCGATGCATCCGCGGGTATTGATAAGCCAATCATAAATACTAAAATCAATAGAGCTTTATACCAACAAATTTTGTATCCAGCATGTCTTCTATCGCATATTTAATTCCTTCTTTTCCAATCCCGCTATCTTTGATGCCTCCGTATGGCATATGGTCATAACGCCTGACGGATACTTCATTAATCCAGACTCCTCCTGTTTCAATGGCATCCGCCATACGCATGGCACGGTTGATATCACGTGTAAATACGCCGGCATGCAGCCCTAAATCCGTATCATTTGCATAGGCAACGACTTCTTCTTCCGTAGAAAAGGGAATGACACTTACAATTGGAGCAAAGACTTCCATGCAAACGACCTTCATATTGGGAGTAGTGCTTCCAATGATTGTCGGCTCTAAAACTGCTCCTTTTCGATGTCCTCCGGTTAATAATGCCGCGCCTTGTGCCACAGCTTCTTCTATCCACGACTGTGCCCGTTCTGCTGCTTCTTCTGTAATCATCGGGCCTAATTCTGTCGACTCTTCACGTGGATCGCCAAGCTTTAGAGCTTCTGCTGCTGCAACTAATTTTTCTGTAAATGCCTGATAGACACTGTCGTGGACATACACCCTCTGTGCAGAAACACATGCCTGACCGGCAAAGGTATAACCGCCTTGCAGGATGGATTGGACAGCAATATCTAAATCCCCATCCTCAAAAATAATATTGGGAGCATTGGATCCTAATTCAAGTGTTACTTTTTTCTTTTTCGCCATTTCGTGAATTTTCCAGCCGACTGCTCCGCTTCCCGTAAACGTCACTTTTTTTACATCCTTATGGGTTACCAGCGGTTCTACAAGCTGCTGTCCCGGCCCCATCACAATATTCAACGCCCCTTTCGGCAGCCCTGCCTCTTCCAATACGTGATAAAGCATCATCGAAGATAACGGTGTTTTTTCTGCTGGTTTAAGAACGACTGTATTCCCGGCTGCTATGGCAGGTGCAATCTTATGAAGCGCAAGATTTAATGGAAAGTTAAAGGGAGTAATTGCTGCAACTACCCCTAGCGGTACACGCTTTGTGATCCCGATTTGATGTTCTCCGCCGATGGCACTATCCATTGGAATCTGTTCACCATAAATCGACTTTGCCCCTTCTGATGCAAAGCGCAGCACTTGAATCGCCCGAATAACCTCCCCGCGGCTTTCGTTGATTGGTTTCCCAGCCTCCAGCGTCAATATATCAGCAAATGCTCCTTCTTGTTCTTCCAAGCGTTCAGCAGCTTTCCGCAAAATAGCAGAGCGTTCATGTGCCGGCATCTTCTTCATAATTTGAACAAAAGTCTGCTGTGCAGTATCAATGGCGTCATGCACATCCTCTGTGGTTGCACATGCTATTTTTCCAATAACCTCCCCATTATATGGATTGGTTACAGCCAGTTCTTCTCTTTCTCCATTTCTTTCTTCTCCATTAATGATGGACCCGGTAATATTTTCATGGATATCAATCATCGTCGTCCCCTCCTTGCCATGCTTTCATAAACAAGCCTCATGACGTTGCTGCATACAGGTCATAAGGCTGTTTATTCTGATTATCGATTACTCATAAAATCCTTCTGTCGATTTTACAAACTCCCTAAATTGCTTGGCATCATGCCCAAACCAGACCTGAGAATTTGTCCTTTCCGCATATTTTCTAATTTTTTCTACCGCATTTAAATATCCGATTGAATCATAAATAATTCCTGGCGGCTTTACAGGAGGACCAAAGCTTTCCGAGGTATAGACTGCATCGGAAGCTAAAATAATTCCTCCCTCACCCGGTAATTCTACATGCAGGCCAAGCAAGCCCCATGCATGTCCGGGACCAAAGTTCAGAATTTTAACCCCTTTCGCCAGCTCCAGTTCATCTTCATTCGGCATAACCGTTTTCCATTTTAAATCATTGGTAATCCAGGCATTGATATCTGCCCAAATGTAAGCTCCCATGTCTTTGGTCATCGCATACTGCTTCATGGTTTTCGAGAGCTCTGTGTCATGGACGATAATGGTTGCATTTGTAAATAATTCCAAACACCCTGCATGGTCTAAATGTAAATGCGAAGCAACTACATATTTAATATCCTCCGGGCGGGTGTTCAATTGTTCTAACCGGTTGATTAAATAGCAGGATTCATCCTGAAAGGACGGAAACATTTTTTGCACGCCCTCCGGCCAGCGCCCCTCTTCTCCCATACCGTCCGGATTACATCCCGTGTCAAACAGGATTTTACCTTCCGGATGATCAATTAACACTGCATATACTGGAAATTCCACAAACTCGGCTGGCGGACTGGGATTATCCACGCTTGCCGGATTGTGCATGGCAATCATATAATTTTTATCCATTTTCATGGTGCCTGTGTCCAAAACAAATAACTTTGGTTTACTCATAAGTCACCCTCCATGTGTTAAATAGATTTTTATTTCTCACCTGATTCTGTTGACTGTTAAAACCAAAATCCAGACGCATAACCCAGCAGTACATTTATATTTAGCCGCTATCACCACCCATAATAATGGTTCCTCTCGTTACCTCTCTTGCTGCCGATTTATCCAATGCTGTTTTAATATCTTCTAATGTAAACGCGGCATCCAGCAATTTATCAAAAGGATATATATCCTTTGTCTGTGAAAGAAATAGCAGAGCCTTACTTAAATACCAAGGGTTATACCTGACAACAGGGATAATCTGAATCGATTTTCTGGTTAGCAGACCTGGATCAAACTCGACCAGCTTTCCAGGTGTTATATTTCCAATCGTGACATATTTACCTCCTGGTCTGATAAAGTGGATACCTTCTGCAAAGGCGGCAGGAACGCCGGCGACTTCTAAAGCAACATCAGCTCCTATTCCATTGGTTAAATCTAAAATAGCATTCGTTCGGTCTTCCACCGTCTCATAGTCATTTATATTTATTGTATAATCCGCTCCAAATTTCTTTGCCTGCTGTAATCTGCTCTCTACTCCATCTATCACAATCACCGTTGCTCCCCGTTCTTTTGCAACAGCTGCCGCATTTAAACCAAGTCCTCCAGCCCCTTGAATGACAATCGATTGATTAAAGGAAATACCAGACTTATCTAAGCCAAAATAAACCTGCGATAAGGCACAGTTGGCACTTGCAGCTGCGGCATCGGATACATCGTCAGGGACTTTATAAAAATACTGATTCGGATGAATATAATAATGGGACGCGAATGTACCATGGAAATGCGGCATTGCCTCTGGCTGCATATTCCAGAAATCATAGGCATGCTCACATAAATGAAAGTGTCCCTCCCGGCAGGCAGCGCATTTTAGACACGTAATATAATAGGCGGAAACAATACGGTCACCTATTTTTACGGGACTGCCTGCATAATCCGTTTCCACGCCTTCTCCAAGCGCATATACTTCCCCAACCATTTCATGCCCGAGCACGCCCCGTTTCTTCGTCGGATGCAGCCCTTTCCATATATGCAATTCAGAACCACAGATATTGGACCGCCGTACCTTTAATAAAACCGCTCCTTTCTCTACCTTTGGAAGCTTATATTCCTTATAGCTTAACTTTTCCGGCTCTTCCATCACAGCTACTCTTCCGTATTGCTCCTCCGATTCCTGTCCCATTATTCATATCCTCCTTTGTAATAGATGAATTTACTTCATAACTGCTAATAAAACAGGTATTCCATTTTTTGAAGCGCTTTCATTTACAAACAACAAAACTTTTTGGATATTGTAACTTTGGATACAATTAAATTCTATGATATATTATTTGATTTGTAAACTATCTTTTGAATTTTTTGTTTTTATTTTACTCTATGGCAAACGATTCTCTTTGAATACAAAAAAGAGTGAAGTTTATCCTCTCTGATATTCTCCACTCTTTGAATCTATTAATGGCTCTGATTTCATGCTTTTATAAATGTTGTTATTTTATTTCTCCAATATAGCAAGCAGCTCTTCCCCAGTCCGTTGAATGTGCTTTGCAAGTGCGTCCGAAGCCTTTTCAGCATCTCCGTTTTCAATTGCTTCTAAAATCGTCGCATGTTCTTTATTTGATTTTTGAATTTGACCGGGAATGATTTGCGGCGTATCCAATGCAAAGCCCATGGAAATGGTATCAATAAAGCTTACTAAGCGGGAGCTGTCACAACGGCTGATCAACACTTTATGAAATTTCGCATTATTTTCGACATAGGCTTCATTGGATGCAGTATTCAGCATCGATTGATGAAATTCCGATAAGGTTTTGAGATCTGCTTGGGTAAAATGCTCCATACTTTTCTTTAATGCCAACGCTTCTAGAACGGAGCGTAATTCATATATCTCTTGAATATCCGCTTTCTTTATCTCCCGGACGACCGCTCCCTTATGCGGCTCCATGGTAATAAGTCCCTCCAGCTCTAATGTTCGAAGCGCCTCTCTAATTGGCATACGACTTACCCCAATAAGTGAAGCAAGCTCGGTTTGCACCAAACGTTCTCCCGGTTTAAAGTCTCCTTTAAGGATTGCTTGCCGTAACACACTGCATACACGATTATGCAGCATTTCTCTATCACCGATTTCTAAATTTATATGATCAGGCATAAGCTTATCTCCTATTCTCCATTTTGAATATTGTATCCACATATTATAGCAAATGAAGAATCTAAATAAAAGATTTTACTTTTTTAAAAATTTACTAAACTAAAATTAAATAAAAGAAATGAAACAACGATTAAGTTTTCCACTGTGAAATCTTCGTTCTCGTACATATCAGAAAATCTTAACAGAGCATCTTAATCTCCAATAATACTCAACGAAAAATTCCCACACTTTCCCAAATACCAAGGAAATTTATGTTATGATTAGTAGATTATTATAGTTACAGAAAGAGAGGCGGAGATATGGGCGAAATACCAACTAATTCTAAAAGTATTTTTGTTTTGATCACATTTCTTTTCATAACAATCGGTTTTACATGGCTGTATATCCATTTCAGCAGCACTATTAAAGATGAACCAGTGGAAGAAACGATTGAATTAAAATACAGCAAAAAAGGATTGTATTTATACCCGCGTTATGAAATCCTTGTCTCCAATTCAGATCGGCCAAGCACCGTATCTAAAGAGCAATTTGAATCGATTGAAGCAGGAGATACGATTTCTGGATACATGAAAAACAAAGATACCTTTGTAACAGAAAAAGACATTCAGTTTGAAAAACTATTAGGGATTCCGATTCTTATTGCTTTATATCTAGTTGTGTTCATCTTTGGTGCTGGCTTACTGAAAAATACAACATTTATTAAAAATAAGCTGGCCTATAAAAACATCGTGCAAAAAATATTTATGACAAGCCTTTTAACGCTTTTAGGGCTCTATCTTCTGACAGGGTTAATTCTCATTGCACTAATAACAACAAATATTTTTCATAAAATAAATCCATGGAATCAAACAGAAGTAACAGCGACTGTTTTAGGCGGAGACCATAATGAAACACGATCACAAAGAGGTGCTTCTTACACAACATATGAGCTATTCCTTCATTTTCAAGATCAAGAAGGGAACGATTACATAACCAAAAAAGCAGTCACCGGTACGACATATAATAAATATGATTTAGGCGAAAGCATTCCACTGATTTATCGTAATAATAACGCAGATGATACCTTTATCGCTACGAAAAGTGCCAACGAAATCTGGCCTGCCTTTTTGAATTTATATACTTTTTTTATCGGCTTTTATTTATTTTCCGTATTTGCCATGATTAGAGGATGGCGTAAAAAGAAAAAACGGCAGCAAGAGAAGGATACTGCGCTTCATAATACAATTTGAGACTTGCATGGAATAACTTGACAAGGCTGGTTAGCCAGCTTTATCAAGTCATTCTGCAAATACTTCTCCCTTTGATTTTTTTATTGTATAATAAAGCGTAATCCTATCTATACTCAACTGCCAGGACAGTAGTTTTAATCAATTTACGCTTATATCAATAAATTCGTATTTATTTGTGAATCACGTCACAAATAAATGGAAGGGGAGAAGATAAGTGCAACGACAAATGAAAATGGGGACGATGATTCATGGTGTAGGAGAAAAAATGTCTGATTGGAGACATCCTGAGCTACCGTCAGATGCAAGTGTCAGCCTTAAATTTTATATAGAACAGGCGCAAAAGGCTGAAGAAGGTAAATTTGATTTTGTTTTTATTGCGGATGCGTTACACATTAATGAGCATTCTAATCCACATTATTTGAATCGTTTCGAGCCGCTTACGATTTTATCTGCGCTGGCAGCTGTTACCTCACATATTGGATTGGTTGGCACATTATCAACAACCTATAGCGAGCCTTTTTCAGCAGCACGCCAGTTTGCCTCTCTGGATATGATCAGCGGTGGCAGAGCGGGCTGGAATGTGGTCACATCAGGCCTTGAAAAAACAGCCTTGAATTTTAGCCAAGAGGTAAAAGATCATCCTGATCATGCGGCGCGTTATAGAAAGGCATCAGAATATATCGATGTGATGCAAGGGTTATGGAAAAGCTGGGAAGATGACGCGTTTATAAGGGATAAAGAAACAGGAATATTTATGTATAAGGAAAAAATGCATGAATTAAACCATGCTGGAGAGTTTTTCTCGGTTAAAGGGCCGTTGAATATCGGCCGCTCTAGACAAGGTGAACCAGTGATTTTTCAGGCAGGCTCTTCTGCTGATGGGAAGGATTTAGCAGCGAAAAAAGCGGATACCGTATTTGCAATCATCCCATCTATAACAAAAGCTCAAAACTATTACCATGATTTGAAACAGCGCGTCGAACAATATGGAAGAAATCCAGAAGATGTGTTTGTCATGCAAGGAATCTCACCTATTATTGGCAAAACAGATAAGGAAGCTGAGGCAAAATATCAAGAACTCGCTCGTTTAGTAGAGATAGACCAGGCACTGGCATTTCTCAGCAGACTGTTTGAATTTCATGATTTTTCAACATATCCGCTAGACGAACTCTTCCCTGATGTCGGAGATCTAGGGAAGAACAGTTTTAGAAGTGATACAGACCGAATCAAGCGGGAGGCAATCGAGGAAAGCCTTACGCTGCGTGAAGTAGCTTTACGTGAAGCAACACCTCGGCCGCTTTTTATGGGAACGCCTGAAAAAGTAGCGGACCTGATGGAAGAATGGTTTGAATCACGTGCGACTGATGGATTTATCATTATTGCTAATTTGCCAAGTTATCTGGGAGACTTTATTGATGCGGTTGTGCCTATTCTGCAGGAACGGGGCCTTTTTCGAAAGAACTATGAAGCAAATACATTGCGTGAAAATCTTGGACTACGTATTCCAAGACACTATTCTATGACAGTTATTTCCAGATAAGGGTAGATTTATATTCGATGCTTCATTTGTAACACTGCTTTTTTACGCGTTTAATGAATGAAGAAGCAAAACAGATTTATAAATAAATTGGAATAAAGAGGAAGATATAGGCAGATACACTGTGCTTGTCTTCCCCTTTATATACTTCACGCTCATAGAGGGCAATTTAAAGAAAATGACTGTGGATAGAATTCAGCATGCTCACTGTTTATTATTAAAATAAAAAGTGCCAAAACCCTATTATCAAGGATTTTGACACTTCATGAAACTAGTCGATAAAACTAAAATGGAGACGGAGGGAGTCGAACCCTCGTCCAGAGATATCGCCACTCAAGTATCTACACGCTTAGTTGGTATATTATCATTCGCTCACATGTCGGCCTGCCAACAGGCTTCCATGGAGCTAGTCTGATTCAGTTCTTCTGCCCATCCTCAGACGGTGGATAGCAGTATAGCCCGCTTCATTTGAGACCCTTCAATCTGCCACACGGGCGATGGCAGGAAGGATCGTTTTAGGCTACTTACGCAGCTGCTAAAACAGGTTGATTGTTTTCTTTGCCAGTTATATTTAGGCGTAACGTTTTACGAGCCGTAACCTCGACGTGCAACTTGAGCTCAATCTATCCCTGTCGAATCCGTAACGTCCCCGTATCATAAAAAACACAGGGAATAATTAAGCAAACTTAAATTATTCAACTGTACCCTGCTATCCTGATAGCAGCTGTTTTCTTCACAGCATACCACGAATAGGGTACCTTTCATTATAACAAACCATACCTAATTGTCAAGTATGCTCCGGATTACCGCATATGATCTTTAATGGCCCTGTCCACATCCCGTTTCATTTGTTTACGTTTCAGGTCTTCACGCTTGTCGTATTTCTTTTTCCCTCTTCCAAGACCAATTAATACTTTTGCATAGCCATTTTTAATATAAATCTTTAATGGAACTAATGCATAGCCCTGCTGCTGGGTTAAGCCGATTAATTTATCAATTTCCTTCCGATGAAGCAGCAGCTTTCTTGAACGGGTCGGGTCGTGATTATACCGGTTCCCCTGCTCATATTCGGCAATATGCAGGTTCACTAATTGCACTTCCCCTTTTCTGTCGATTCGCGCATGGGCGTCCTTAATATTTACTCTGCCATTCCGAATAGACTTGATTTCTGTCCCCTGCAGGACAATGCCTGCCTCGTAGGTTTCTTCAATAAAATAATCGTGGGAAGCTTTTTTATTTTGTGCAATGGTTTTTCCATTTCCTTTTGGCATTTGAAATCATCCTCTTCCATCGAACTTTGAAAAGTTCTTATTCACTCAAAAAGAAATTCATTTCTCCATGAATGAATCCTCATTATAGTTTACCAAAAAATACGCCTTATCTCAAAGCTTTCACATAATTAAAACGTTTCTATCGCTGTGCGAAAAAAACGATAAAATCTCCTGAAAGAGATTCTATCGTTTCGGTTTATTCTTTTTCTTGTTTTTGGGTTTTGCTTTGCCTTTGCCTTTTGGCTTGCTTTTGGATTTTTCGTTGTTCTTTCCAGGAGATTGGATAACTCTTCCTGCGGGCTTCTGCTTTCTTTCCTTCCGGCGCGGAGAACCTAAGGATGTCAATTCGAAGTCGACCGTGTATTCTTCTAAGTTTACATCAGCCACTTTAATATCGACCTCATCGCCGACGCGGAATACTTTGGCCGTCCGCTCGCCGATCATCGCCTGACTGCGTTCATCATAATGATAATAATCATCTGTCAAATAGCTGACATGAACCAGTCCTTCTACCGTATTTTCCAGTTCCACAAACATGCCAAAATTCGTTACCGAGCTGATAATACCAGTAAATTCTTCGCCGATTTTATCTTTCATAAATTCTGCTTTCTTCATATTATCGGTATCACGCTCTGCATCGACTGCCCGGCGTTCCATTTCAGAAGTATGACGGGCGATTTCCGGCATTCTGTCCTTCCAGTGCATCATCGTTTTCTTACCGATTTTCTTCTCAATCAAATAAGTGCGGATTAACCGGTGCACAATCAAATCTGGGTAACGACGGATTGGCGACGTGAAATGGGTATAAAAATCCGTTGCCAGGCCAAAGTGACCCACACTTTGCGGAGAATATTTTGCCTGCTGCATCGAACGCAGCATTAATTTAGATACAATCATTTCCTCAGGGTCATCTTTAATTGATTCTAATACCTTTTGCAGCTGCTGCGGATGAACCTCGTTAGCCGTTCCTTTGACAGAAATGCCCAGACCAGCTAAGAATTCATAGAATTTCTCCAGCTTCCCTTCATCCGGCTCCTCATGGATACGGTGGATAAATGGGACATCCATCCAATGGAAATGCTCTGCAATTGTTTCATTCGCTGCCAGCATAAATTCTTCAATTAATTTTTCTCCGACAGAGCGCTCACGAATAACCACATCGGTTGGATGGCCTTTTTCATCGACAAGCACCTTTGCTTCTTTAAAATCAAAGTCAATGGCGCCGCGTCCAAAGCGTTTCCCGCGTAAAATAGCTGCCAGCTCTTCCATATTCTCAAACATTGGAACAAGCGGCTCATATTTTTGGCGCAGCTCTTCGTCCTTGTCGACTAAAATCTTGTTCACATCCGAATAAGTCATTCGTTCATTTGAATTAATCACACTTTGGAAAATTTCATGGTTAACGACTTGTCCGCTCGTATTGATTTCCATCTGACAGCCAAGTGTCAGTCTGTCCACCTGGGGATTAAGCGAGCATATCCCATTTGATAAGCGGTGAGGAATCATCGGAATCACACGGTCAACTAAATAAACACTTGTTCCCCGCTCAAAGGCTTCCTTATCCAGTGGCGTACCTTCTTCCACATAATGACTGACATCAGCAATATAGACTCCAAGCTGGTAATTTCCATTCTCAAGACGTTTGACGCTTACCGCATCATCTAAGTCCTTGGCATCTGCGCCGTCAATCGTAACGACGACCTCATCACGCAGATCCTTTCTCCCTTGGATATCATCTGGGTCAATTTCTTCAGGAACTTTATTTGCCTGCTCGATAACTTCTTCTGGAAAATCAATCGGGATTCCATGCTTATAAATAATGGAGAGAATATCAATTCCCGGATCATTTTTATGACCAAGAATCTGGATAATTTCTCCTTCTGCACTTTTTCTTCCCTCCGGATATTTGGTAATGCGGGCGAGTACTTTATGACCGTCAATCGCTCCATGGGTATGTCCTTTAGAAATAAAAATATCATTTGGAATCCGCTTGTCATCCGCGATAACAAATCCAAAGGAACGATTATCTTCAAATGTACCGACTACGGTGACGACTGCACGTTCCAGAATACGAATAACCTTTCCTTCTGGGCGCGTGTCCTCCGTATCCTTTTTTTCCAGGCGGACGAGCACTTTATCCTTATTCATGGCAGAGCCCATATCATTTGCATGGATATACACATCTGTTTGGTCTTCATCTTCCGGAATCAGAAAAGCAAAGCCCTTGGCATGCATTTGGAGAGTTCCTTTGACCAAATTCATTTTATCCGGCAGTCCAAATCGATTTTTTCTGGTACGGACAAGGTCTCCCTCTAATTCCAGTTCATTTAAAGCGACAACCAGCTCCTTAAACGCCTCTGCGTTTTCTAAAGCCAGCGCCTCTTCTAATTCTTGGACAGACAAGGGTTTCGTGCTGTTCTCTTTAATATAATCTAAAATGCGTTCTTTCATAACGTTCACCTTCTTTCTGTTTATCTTTCCATCTTTCTACTTTATACTTCCCAATCCAGGCTCTCTAAAAACGCATAAATATCTTCGTGAAGCTGATCTTTTTCTTTATCCATTGTAATCACGTGGCCTGAATTAGCATACCATTTGATTTCTTTTTGTGTGGATTCGACATTGTCATAAATATAATTCGCACTGTCTGTATTAATCATTTGATCTTTTTCAGCCTGTACGACTAAGGTAGGTGTGTAAATCATATCAATATTTGATTTTACTTCCTTCACTGTGTCCCTGACACCGATAAAGAGGTTCTTGGAATTATCCATAATCGTATCAACTTCTTCTTTTATAACCGCTTCGTCCTTTTGTTCCAGCTGTTTAAACTCTTTAGAGAATTCCCGGAATCCTTTGGTCAGTTCTTCCTCATTATCAAAAAACATTGGAGCACACATGGATACCATACCTTTAATTTTCTCCGAATAGGCAAGTTTTAAACCTAATACGCCTCCAAGAGACAGACCGGCAACTGCAATTTCCTGATATCCAAGTTCCTTCAGATGGTTAAAAGCAGCTTTCACATCTGCCCACCATTGATCCGGATTACTTTTGATCAATTCCTCCGGCGGCAGTCCATGTCCGCGATAAATCGGCGCATGGCTTGTGTAGCCTTTCTTTTCTAGAAAACGCCCAAGCATGCGGACATCTGCAGAGTGTCCGGTAAATCCATGCAGTAATAATACAGCACGTTCTCCTGCTTCAAATGTAAACGGCTGTGGTAACTTTATTTTCACAATCATCCATTCCTTTCATCTTCTTGAAAAATAAAACTGTCCGTTAAATTGTGGGAAATCATTTTTCCCAATTCATTTCTAGTATACCCTGTATTATGAAAAGCGAAAATAAAAAAACCTTACCACACTACTGTGATAAGGAATATCATTTATTGTAATACGTACGCTGCCAAGAAAGCTAATAAAAAGAACAGCACCGCTGTAACAATTGTCATACGATGAAGCACCAAATCAATTCCGCGTGCTTTCTGTTTTCCAAATAACTGCTCTGCACCGCCGGAAATCGCTCCTGAAAGACCAGCGCTTTTTCCAGACTGCAATAAGACAAGTGCAATCATCACGATAACGTCAATTACTAATATCACATTAACCACAGTTAACAACATGTTTTCATACTCCTCCTATGTTCCGACAATCCCTATCTTATACTTTATCATACTTTGAATTTGTTGTGCAAGATTGATTTGTGAAATACTTCTTTACTATACACCCCTCGTGATTCATCCCTTATTTGAATTTGTCCAACAACCCGTCTTCAACGTATAATGAATGTAGCAGTCCCGCGTAAATAAAAAAGCATCGTGATTAATGATACCAAGGGGGAAGAAAACATGGAGATGAAAACAGATTGGCTGACAGTGTCTGACGGAACCCGCATCTATATCAAACAATGGCTTCCGGAAAGAAGACCTGTTGGCATCCTGCAGATTGCCCACGGCATGGTGGAACATATTGAACGCTATCATGATTTCGCTTCCTGCTGCACTTCTTTAGGTTACATCGTGATCGGCAATGACCATCGCGGACATGGGAAAACAGGTGATTTAGGAATACAAGGCTACTTTACAGAGAAAAATGGTTTTCAGCGCGTCGTGACAGATTTGTATGAAATCATGCAATATGGAAAAAAAGCTTTTCCTCATCTTCCCTATTACTTCTTGGGGCATAGCATGGGTTCTTTTTTAATGCGGAATTTCATTCAGCATTATAGTAATGAAATGGATGGATTAATATTAACCGGTACAGGACATTATTCCAGACTTCTTGCCACCGCAGGAAAAACAGCAGCATCCCTCCTGCCGTCAAGGAAACCTTCTCCTCTCATGAATCAGCTCGTTTTAGGGAACAGTATGAAACAGGATAAGCATTACAAACACGAATGGCTTACAAGAGAAAAAGCATATGCAGACGCTTATGAAGCAGACTCCTATACCGGCTTTATTCCGACAGCCCGTTTCTTCTATGATTTATTGGAAGGTATCTATCAGACCAGAAAGCAAAGTCTCAATCAAAACATACGTAAAAATCTTCCGCTTCTCCTTATCAGCGGTGACGAGGATCCTATTGGTCAATATGGAAAGGGAGTATGGAAAACAGCTTCTCTCTTTCAAAAAAATGGCCTGGAGAATATTGTCGTTCAGGTTTACGAGGGTGGAAAGCATGAATTATTAAATGATACCTGCCGGGAGGAAGTATATGCGTTTATCGGAGATTGGCTGAAGAATGCTGGTAAAAAATAACGGATTATATTGATTTTAACAATTGAAGAAAACCCTTTAAACTTGCACGTCAGCCCACGCTAATTTAGTATAGATATGTTATAATTAATAAGATAGTTTTATTAAAGAAAGGATGCTCTCATAATGAAAAAATTGAATGGAATTGCTGCATCTAGTGGAATTGCCATTGCGAAAGTATACGAACTGAAAGACCCGGATTTAAATTTTGAAAAAACGTCTATTGATAATCCAGGACAAGAGATTGAGCGTCTTGAAAGCGCATTAGAAGTTTCTAGACAGGAACTGGAAAAAATCAAAGCACATACATTAAAAGAACTCGGGGAAGAGCATGCAGAAATTTTCTCTGCGCATTTGCTTGTATTAGGAGACCCAGAGCTGATTAATCCGATTAAAGATAAAATCAACGATGATAAAGTAAACGCAGAAGCTGCCTTGGACGAAGTTGCTACGATGTTTATCGACATGTTTAAAGCCATGGATAACGAATATATGCGCGAACGTGCAGCAGATATCCATGATGTAACCAAACGTGTCATGTCTCACCTGCTTCAGGTTACCTTCCCGGACCCTGCTTTAATTGATGAGCAAGTGATTGTTATCGCAAGAGATTTAACACCATCTGACACCGCTCAGTTAAACCGTGAATTTGTAAAAGGGTTTGCAACCGATATCGGCGGCAGAACTTCTCACTCTGCTATCATGGCCCGCTCCTTAGAAATTCCTGCTGTGGTAGGTACAAAAGAAATTACCGGCGCTGTGAAAAAGGACGACCAGATTATTGTCGATGGCATTGAAGGTACAGTTATCATCAATCCGACAGAAGAAGAGATTAAAGTATATGAAGCGAAACAAGCTGCATTTGCTAAGCAGCAGGAAGAATGGGCAAAATTAAAGGATGAGCCTACTTTCTCTGCAGACGGTGAACAAGTTGAGCTTGCTGCAAACATCGGTACACCGAATGATGTAGAAGGTGTTCTTAATAATGGCGGCGAGGGCGTCGGACTTTATCGTACCGAATTCCTTTATATGGGTAACTCTGAATTGCCTTCCGAAGATGTTCAATTTGAAGCTTATAAAGCTGTATTAGAAAAAATGGGAGACAAGCCTGTCGTTGTAAGAACACTTGATGTCGGCGGCGATAAGGAAATCAGCTACTTAGATATGCCGCATGAAATGAACCCGTTCTTAGGATTCCGTGCAATTCGTTTCTGTCTGGAAAATGAACATGTCTTCCGCCCGCAATTACGTGCATTACTGCGTGCGAGTGCTTACGGCAACCTGAAAATCATGTTCCCGATGATTGCTACATTGGAAGAATTCCGTCAGGCAAAAGCGTTATTGCTAGAAGAAACAGACAATCTTAAAAAAGATGGCGTTAAAGTTTCCGACAACATTGAAGTAGGAATCATGGTAGAAATTCCATCTACTGCAGTGATTGCAAAACAATTTGCGAAGGAAGTCGATTTCTTCAGTATCGGAACAAATGACTTAATCCAATATACGATGGCTGCTGACCGTATGAATGAACAGGTTTCTTATCTGTATCAGCCATATCACCCAGCTATCCTGAATCTGGTAAACAATGTCATCGAAGCTGCTCACGCAGAAGGCAAATGGGCAGGCATGTGCGGTGAAATGGCAGGAGATTCTACTGCTATTCCATTGCTTCTTGCTCTTGGACTGGATGAATTCAGCATGAGCGCAACTTCTATCTTACCGGCAAGAACTCAGATTCTTAGCTTGAACAAAAAAGAGCTTGCAGCACTTAAAGATGAATTCCTTTCCTTAAGCACTGCAGAAGAAGTGGTTGCATTAGCGGAGAAGACGATTAATAAATAAGTATACTGAAAAACCCTGATTATTGTTTGCACAACAATAATCAGGGTTTTTTATTAATACATCCGCGCCATTCCCGCAGAATTCGGGGCCGTATGACGAAAGCCGAACTGTTCATATAATTTATCAGCGGGAATATCTGCAATCAAGCTGACATAAGAGCCTTTGTAGGTATGGTTATCTAAATAAGCCATAATCTCCTGCATAATGACCTTTCCAAGCCCTTGTCCCTGATAGCTTGGTTTGACCACGATATCTACTACGTGAAAAACAATTCCCCCATCTCCCACTACTCTGCCCATCCCAATCAACGTATCACCGTCATAGATGGATACAGCAAATAACGTATTAGGAAGCCCAATTTCAATCGCTGCTTTTTCTTTATTGCTTAATCCAGCCTCGACACGAAGCTCATTAAATGCTTCGACTGCTGGTGTTTGATGACTGATCTGATAACGTTCATTCATTGATTCCCATCCTTTTCATCCTATTTATTTCTTCTATTTTACCATCTAAGTCTATTTCCTATCATATTTTCTTATCTCCTTTGATTAAAAAACACGATTATCCACAGATAACAAAGAAGACTATAATGAATGATAACAACACCATTCAAGGAGGGAATGCTTTGGATTTTCACAGTAAAGATAATATGTACAGCTATACTGGCCGGGACGCGGATGCAGCGTGGAAAGAAAAAATCAGAGAACTCATTGATATTTCATCCATTCACCATGCTGCGGACATAGGCTGCGGAGGCGGAATTTATTCAAGAGCTTTAGCTGCTATCGGGATACCATCTATCCTAGCCATCGATTCTTCCAAGCCAATATTAGAAGGTGCGAAGAAAGACTGCAGCAGGTACCCGAATATTTCTTTTCAGCTTGGGCTGGCAGACAAAACCGGCCTGGAATCGGAAAGTGTTGATTTGATACTAAGCAGAGCATTGGTCCATCATCTTAAAAATCTTGATTCCGTATTTGCAGAAGCATACAGGGTATTAAACAGCAATGGCTATTATCTTATTCAAGACCGGACATTGGACGATTGTTTACTGGAAGGGAGTAAAGAGCACATCCGCGGATACTTTTTTGAAGCTTTTCCGAAATTAAGAGAATTTGAAAAGAAACGGAGATACTCCAGTGATGATATAAAAATAAGTCTTCAACAGGCTGGTTTTAAAGAGATAACAGCGCATCGCCTCTGGGAGATTAGAAAAACATATCCAAACAAACGAGCACTTCTCGCTGATATTCAATCCAGAACGGGACGAAGTATTTTACATGAATTATCAGATGAGGAGCTGCAGTATTTAAGCGATTATATCGATTATTCGATTGGGGATGATATGGAAGAAGTTGTTGAAAAAGACAGATGGACATTGATTAAAGCAGTGAAATAACTATACTGAATCGTTGAATCTCTATTACTCAAATGCCCGATATAATATCCCCTTTATTCTCTTTCAAAAAACCATTAAATACGTATTGTATATTTATACAATACGTATTATAATTAACCGAAGCTATTTTTCATCTAACCTTAAAAATAACTATAAACAGCTTAGATAAATTATATTTTATGTCTTTTATAATAATGTATATTTATCATACATCTTATGCAATAATTGTTTTATCACGGAGAACCGCCCGTAAAACTCCCGCCTCAAAATAAAGAGCGAAAATAAATTTATTTAGGCGGGAGATAACGGGCGCTAACTCCCTGAATCACTTAACTAATCATTCAGCGGGAGAAGGGCGAAAACTCCCACTGAATGAAGTTTCGTTTTATCGCAATGTAATGAAATGGAGGATTTAAAATGGAAAGAAACCAAAAAGATTGGGAGCATTTAGTTGATTCGATTGGAAACTTCCTTGCTCCGAGTATGGCAAAAGACCATCCTAACTTGCCTGTTGTAAAGGCAGAGGGCTGTTATTACTATGGGACAGACGGCAAAAAATACTTAGATTTCACTTCAGGGATCGCTGTTGAAAATGTTGGACACCGTCACCCCAAAGTCGTGCAGGCTATCAAAGACAGCGCGGATCATTTGATTCATGGACCATCCGGCGTGATTATCTATGAATCTATTTTAAAATTGGCAGAAGAGCTTCAGGAAATACTTCCGCCCAAGCTGGACAATTTCTTTTTTGGAAATAGCGGAACAGAAGCAATTGAGGGAGCCCTAAAACTCACAAAGCATGTATCTAATCGTCCTTATGTAATTTCTTTCACAGGCGGATTCCACGGACGGACCATCGGCTCACTCAGTGTTTCTACCTCTAAAAGTAAATATAGAAAACACCTTCAGCCTTCCTGGTTAACTTACCAGCTTCCATACGCACATTCGGAAGACTGTCCGGCCGGGGAAGATCCGGAGGTATTTTTTGCAGAAAAGCTTGAAAAAGAAGCAGCGAATTTATTCCGTCATCAGGTTGACCCGGAAGAAGTTGCCTGTATGATTGTAGAGCCTGTGTTAGGTGAAGGCGGCTATGTTATCCCGCCTAAATCATGGCTGAAGAAAATGCGGGAGATTTGTGACCGGCATGGGATTTTATTAATTTTTGATGAAGTACAGACCGGGTTTGGCAGGACAGGAAACTGGTTTGCAGCCCAAACCTTTGACGTGACACCAGATATCATGGCTGTTGCAAAAGGAATTGCAGCAGGGATGCCGCTTGGCGTAACAATTGCTTCCAAGGAATTAATGGACCAATGGCCAATGGGGTCCCACGCAACGACTTTCGGCGGAAATCCTATCGCCTGCGCAGCAGCACGGGCATCCATTGAAGTCATCAAGGAAGAAAAACTTCTTGAAAATGCACGTACTGTCGGGGATTACGCCCTTAACCAGCTGATACAGTTAAAAGATAAATTTTCGATTATTCATGATGTTCGCGGTGTTGGATTAATGATTGGAATTGCGCTAAAAGATGCAGAAACCGGTGAACCTGACGGAGAAGCCGTGATGAATGTATTAAACAGCTGTCTAGAGAAAGGTGTTCTCTTCTATTTATGCGGAAATGCCGGGGAAATTATCCGGATGATTCCTCCATTAACGGTAACAAAAGCACAAGTAGATGAAGGAATAAAAGTACTTGAAGAGGCATTGACTGCTGTTCAAAACGAAAAATAAGCTCACGTTTTTATAAGGAGGTAGACCATTGAACCATAATAGTGAACAAACAGAAGAGCATACCGTGTCCGAAAAACATTCCAAAAAAGATTTCCTGAAATTTTTGCTGCCCTCCTTATTTGGTATTTTTATATTTCTTTTTCCCATCGTCGATGGAGATACGTTTAATATACCGCTGGGCATTATAACTGAATTTCTTATTGAACAGCTGGAGAACCTCCTGCCTGGTATCATTACATTTACAATGGTTATTTCTACTGTTCTTACGCTCATTGCAATGCTGCTAAAGCCAGCATTTATCGTAAATTCAGAGTTTCTTTCATCCTTATTTAATGTATCTTTTTTCTGGATGGTTGTCCGAGTGCTCGGAACTATTTTCGCTGTGATGACATTCTTCGGAGCCGGGATTACATTTATCCATTCCGAAATTACCGGGCAAGTGATGTTCGGATTATTGACAACCTTGATTGTCTGGTTTTTTGTAGCCTCCTATCTCTTGCCTTATCTCATTAATTTTGGGGCGATGGAATTTGTGGGGACATTACTTCGGAAAGTCATTAAACCATTATTTACACTGCCGGGCCGTTCTGCCATTGATTTATTGGCGTCATGGGTCGGAAATGTCAATGTTGGAGTTGTTCTTACAAGAGAGCAATATCAGGATGGATTTTATACAGGACGTGAAGCAGCAGCAATTACAACCTGCTTCTCAACCGTCTCTCTGCCATTCTGTCTCGTCATCGCGAATATGCTGAATGTTGGACATATGTTTCCTGTCTTTTATTTAACGATTGTCATTGCAGGAGTCATAAGTGCCATCATTATTCCGAGAATTCCGCCTGTTTCCAGAATTCCGGATACGTATTATAAAGAAAGTCATTTCCAAGAAGAAATTCCAGCAAACACTTCCCCGCTTAAATGGGGAGTTGATCAGGCTGTCAGAAGAGCAAAAAAAGCAGGCACGTTAACAGATCAATTAAAGCAGGGCTCTGAAATATTTCTGGGAATTATTTTCGTTTTATTGCCGCAAGTCATGGCGATTGGAACCATAGCTCTTATTATTGCTGAATTCACACCTGTTTTCCATTGGATTTCCCAGCCGATGATTCCGCTTTTATATCTATTGCAGATTCCTGAAGCGGCAGCTGCTGCACCAGCATCCATTATTGGCTTTATTGATATGTTTTTACCAGCTGTGCTGGCCTCTGGAATTGAAGCCGAGATAACACGATTTGTGATTGGTGCTTTATCGTTAGTTCAAATCATTTATTTAACAGAGATGGGCACCCTGTTGCTGATTTCAAAAATACCGGTTAAATTATGGCACTTACTCGTTATTTTTATTGAACGTACCCTTATTTCATTACCGATTATTGCTTTAATCGCACATATGATTTATTAATTTTTAGTGAACAACTGGCAGGTGGATAGATTTTGTTATATGTTGAAAAACTTTACGAACAATTAGGCAGGGAAAAAGTAACGCAGCAGGAATCCGAATTAAAAAAGCACAGCAAGGATGAATCGATTCATGAAGCAGTGACCCCGGATGTGGTATGTTTTCCGGAATCAAAGAAAGATATACAAATGATCCTTCGTATCGCTTCCAAATATCAGATAGCTGTGACCGCCTATGGGGCAGGCTCCGGTTTGGAAGGACAGGCTATTCCTGTACAAAAAGGAATCAGTCTCGATTTTCGAAACATGAATCAGATTTTGGACTTTTCTCCAGAGGATATGCGTATTACCGTACAGCCGGGATTGATGAAAAGTGAATTGAATCAGTTTGTCCGTCAGCAAGGATTATTTTTTGCAGGAGGTCCTGATTACGATGCAACCATCGGCGGCATGGCAGCTACAAATGCGAGCGGAACCAGAGCTGTACGATACGGGGTAATGAGAGATCAATTACTGGATTTAGAGGTGGTACTGGCTGATGGAATGACCTTTCATACCGGAACAAAAGCAAAAAAATCCTCTTCCGGGTATCATTTAACCAGCCTTTTTGCCGGCTCAGAAGGCACATTGGGGATTATTACAGAAATCACCTTAAAACTCTATGGCATCCCGGAATATTCAACCGTAGCAAGATGTACCTTTGAAACACCGGAGCTATGTGCGATTGCAGCGCAAACCATACAATTAAAAGGCATCCCGGTTATGCGGATGGAATTGATAGATTCTGTCAGCATCGGTATCATCAATGAGCAATGCGGACTTGATTTCCCTGTAAACCATTCTTTATTTTTAGAGTTTGCCGGGCCAAAAAATACGGTTGCGGAAGAGGTAAAGCTCGCTTCCGAAATCATGCATGAGCTTGGCTGCGAGGACTGGGCAGCAGCAAGTGATCCGATCGAGAAACAGAAGCTTTGGGAAGCGCGGGTAAAATTAGCTGTTTCCTTTCAACATTTAAAAGAATTAAAGGAAATTGGCGGAGATGTATGTGTTCCTATTTCTCAGCTCCCAAAGCTTGTTTCTTTCACCCGTCACAGCATGGATACAAGCAGATTAAAAGGAGCAATCTGGGGGCATATTGGAGATGGTAATTTCCATACCAGCATTATGTTTAATCCAAATGCAGATGGAGAACAAGCATTGGCAGAGCAAACCAATGATGCCATTGTCAAGCTGGCCATTGAATCAGGCGGAACCTGTACTGGTGAACATGGAGTTGGTCTTGGCAAGAAGAAATTTCAGGAAGCGGAGCACGGCACCGCTTTAGAAATGATGCGGCGCACGAAGCAGCTTTATGACCCTAAAGGGATTTTAAATCCAGGAAAGATTTTTTCTTAAACATAAACCTTTTTACCGTAAATGACTAAAATAAGGCAGTTATTCTTTTGAACCCTTTTAGAGAATAGCTGCTTTTATTCGTGATAACCGTGCTGATTCCTATAAGTTTTTAGTGTTCAAATAACGATATTACGTTTCTGTATAATGCATTTTTATCATCTAAAACCTCATAAGGAACGCCTTCATTGTCAATCACATAGCCTTTTCCTACTGTATAGGATAAACTGTCCCCATTTCTTAATTCTACCTCTATCAGATACTCGTTTTCTTTGTCATCTTTCACCCTATCTACACTATTTATCTGATATATCCTGTAATCGCTATTAATATATTTGCTTATTTGCTCAGACCCTTCCATCACAAATCTTCTCTCATCCTCTGGAGGGATATAATCCGATAGATTATTAAAATCTTCTGGTATTTCACCAGTCATTTCAATCTCTATTTTTTCAATGTCATTTACGGTAGTTCCCGCGTTATCCTCAACCACCTTATCGAAGGTAGTCGGTAAAGAAAAAGATAAATTAAATATCCACATAATGACTGTTACAACGATTGCCAGTAATAAGATAATATCAAATAACTTATTTAACCTGGACTTGGGCTCACGCAAGTTATACCTCCTTTGTTTTCAAATTTTAAATAAATTTATTTATACGAAACGCTAACTTCATACCCTTGCTACTCTATGTATACCCGAATTTTCAACACAATAAAAACCCCCTGCCTACAATGAATTTATCATCGTAAACAGAGGGTTCTGCATGTAAACTGATTTATTATTTATCAGCCAAGTTATAGAAAGAAGTCAATCCGCCATACTCGCCCATGCCAGCTAGTTCATCTTCAATGCGAAGTAACTGGTTGTATTTTGCTACGCGGTCTGTACGGGATGGAGCTCCTGTTTTGATTTGACCGGCATTTGTTGCAACTGCGATATCAGCGATGGTTGTATCTTCTGTTTCACCAGAGCGGTGAGAGATAACAGCTGTGTAGCCAGCGCGTTTCGCCATTTCGATTGCTTCAAATGTTTCCGTAAGTGTACCGATTTGGTTCACTTTAACAAGGATTGAGTTGCCGATGCCTTGCTCGATACCTCTGGAAAGTTTAGCAGTGTTTGTAACAAATAGGTCGTCACCTACAAGCTGTACTTTATCACCAAGACGGTCTGTTAATACTTTGAAGCCGTCCCAGTCGTTTTCATCTAAACCATCTTCAATTGAGATGATTGGGTATTTTGAAATCATTTCTTCATACCAGTCAACCATTTCTTCCGAAGTACGTACCACGCCTTCTCCTTTAAGGTTGTATTTACCATCGTTGTAGATTTCAGAAGCAGCTACGTCCATTGCAAGTTTCACTTCTTCGCCTGGTTTGTAGCCGGCAGCTTCAATTGCTTCTACAATGGTTTGAAGTGCTTCTTCGTTGGAACCAAGGTTTGGAGCAAATCCGCCTTCGTCCCCAACAGCTGTATTGTAGCCTTTAGATCCTAATACTTTTTTCAATGCGTGGAAGATTTCAGCACCAGTGCGCAATGCTTCTTTGAAAGAATCAGCGCCTACAGGCATAATCATGAATTCTTGGATATCCACGTTGTTATCCGCATGCTCTCCACCGTTTAAGATGTTCATCATTGGTGTTGGAAGCGTTTTGGCATTGAATCCGCCAAGATAGTTGTATAAAGGCACTTCCAGGTGATTCGCTGCTGCACGAGCTGCTGCCATCGATACGCCCAGGATAGCATTTGCACCTAATTTCCCTTTATTTTCTGTACCATCTAAATCGATCATTAATGCATCAATGATGTTTTGACGTGTTGCATCTAAACCGATTAATTCAGGAGCGATGATTTCATTAACGTTTTCAACCGCTTTTTCAACGCCTTTTCCTAAATAACGATCTTTATCGCCATCGCGAAGTTCTACCGCTTCATATTCCCCTGTAGAAGCACCGCTTGGTACGATTGCAGAGCCAAAAGCTCCAGATTCTGTGAAAATTTCTACCTCAATAGTCGGGTTACCTCTTGAGTCTAATACTTCTCTTGCGTATACGTCAGTAATATATGGCATTATTTTCTCTCCTTTAATAACATTTATTTTTATTTTTTAATTAAGGATGAACCAGTCATTTCTTCCGGTTTCTCTACATCAAGTAAATCTAATAAGGTTGGTGCTAAATCGGCAAGAATACCGCCATCCCGCAATGTTACGTCATCTTTTGTCACGATAACAGGAACCGGGTTGGTTGTGTGAGCAGTCATCGGTTGATCTTCCAAGGTGATAACCTCATCAGAGTTCCCGTGGTCAGCGGTAATAATCGCATGTCCGCCTAACTCTGTAATTTTATCAACGATTTTACCCAGACATTCGTCTACTGCTTCAATCGCATCGATGGTTGGCTGCAGCATTCCGGAATGTCCAACCATATCCGGGTTTGCAAAGTTTAAAAGAATGGCGTTTTGGGTTCCAGCATCCAGTTCTTTTAATAAAGCATCTGTTACTTCATAAGCGCTCATTTCTGGCTGCAAATCATAGGTTGCTACTTTGGGCGAATCAATCAGAATCCGTTTTTCGCCTTCAAATTCTTTTTCACGTCCGCCGCTCATAAAGAAGGTAACATGCGGATATTTTTCTGTTTCGGCAATACGTAATTGGTTAAGCTTATTCTGTTCCAGAACCTCCCCAACGGTATTGTCGAGATTAACTGGTTTATATGCAACATGGCCATCTACCGTTTCACTGAAGTTGGTCATCATGACGAATTCAAGATTTTTCGGAGCGCTCTCGCCGCGGTCGAAATCTCGGAAATCCTCATTCGCAAACGTTCTGGAAACTTGAATTGCACGGTCAGGACGGAAATTGTAAAAGACAATCGCGTCTTCGTCCTGAATTGTTGCCACAGGCTTGTCATTTTCATCTGTAATCACAGACGGAATAACAAATTCATCATAGATTTCGTTCTTGTAGCTGTCTTCAACCACTTCTGCAGCACTATGATAAGAAGGTCCTTCGCCATAAACCATAGCATCATATGCTTTTTTCACACGATCCCAGCGCTTATCACGGTCCATGGAATAATAACGACCGGATACCGTTGCAATTTTACCTACGCCAAGCTCTTTCATTTTATCCTCTGTCTGCTGCAGATATTCACCGGCAGTTTGCGGACCAACATCACGTCCGTCTAAAAATGCATGTACATATACTTCTTCTAAATCATACTGTTTTGCCATTTTTAATAACGCAAACAGGTGGTTGATGTGGCTGTGTACACCGCCATCAGATAACAGACCGAAAAGATGCAATGCTTTGCCCTTTTCTTTCGCATGTTTTACAGCATTCACAAGCTCTTCTACCTCAAAAAAGTCGCCTTCTTCAATCGACAGATTCACACGTGTCAAGCTTTGATAAACAATGCGGCCTGCTCCAATATTTAAGTGACCCACTTCAGAATTACCCATTTGCCCCTCTGGCAGGCCAACAGCATTTCCAGACGCTGTCAACTGGTTATGGGCATAAGCATTCCAATAGCGATCAAAATTCGGTGTGTTTGCTTGCTTGACTGCATTTCCTTTTTCTTCATCGCGGATCGCAAAGCCATCCAGAATAATTAATGCAGCTAATTTATCTTGACTCATTTTGTACCTGCCTCCACTAATTGAACAAATGATTCAGGCTCTAAGCTTGCGCCGCCGACTAGTGCGCCGTCAATATCTGATTGAGAAAGCAACTCATCAATGTTCGCCGGCTTAACGCTTCCGCCGTATTGAATAACAACTTGATCAGCAATGTCTCCGGAAGTAACTTCTGCAATTACCTTACGTGTTTTTGCACAAACTTCATTGGCATCTTCACTGGAAGCTGTTTTCCCTGTTCCGATTGCCCAAATTGGTTCATAAGCAATAATCGTCTGTGTTACCTGTTCATCCGATAATCCTGCTAATGCTTTTTTCACCTGGCCGCCGACAACATTCATTGTTTCGTTTGCTTCGCGCTGTTCTAACGTTTCACCTACACAAACAATTGGAGTTAAGCCATGTGCAAAGGCAGCTTTTGTTTTTTGGTTAACAGATTCGTCTGTTTCTGCATAATACTCACGACGCTCGGAGTGTCCAATAACGACATGCGTTACACCGATATCTGTTAACATAACTGGGCTCACTTCCCCAGTAAAAGCACCTGATTCTTCAAAGTGCATGTTTTGAGCAGCAACTTTTACATTGGACCCTTTTGCTTTTTCAACAAGAGCAGGTAAATGTACGAAAGGTGCACAAACAATTGCTTCTGTATTCCCGCCTGGAGCTTTTGGAATCACAGCATCCATAAAATCAGTTGCTTCTGCTAATGTTTTATTCATTTTCCAGTTTCCCGCAATAACTACTTTCCGCATGCGCTCACCTCATCCATTCTAAATTTATTATTTATCGTTAAGTGCGTCTACTCCCGGCAGAACTTTTCCTTCCATAAATTCCAAGGAAGCTCCTCCGCCTGTAGATACATGATTCATTTCACTTGCCAGACCGAATTTTTCTACTGCTGCTGCAGAGTCTCCTCCGCCGATAACAGAGAATCCTTCTGTTTCTGCTACTGCATCAGCAACAGCTTTTGTACCGCCGGCAAATGCATTTAATTCAAATACACCCATTGGTCCATTCCAAATAACCAGTTTAGATTCTTTGATAATCGAAGCATATTCTTCGCGTGTTTGAATGCCGATATCCAACGCTTCCCAATCAGCAGGGATTTGATCAATACCTACATTTTTTGTATTTGCATCTTCTGAGAAATCATCAGCTACGACAACATCTGTCGGCAATACAAAGTTAACGCCTTTGTCTTTCGCTTTTTGCATGAATTCTTTTGCTAAATCCATTTTATCTTCTTCTAATAATGACTTCCCAATTTCATGGCCTAACGCTTTTACAAACGTATAAGCTAATCCGCCGCCAATAATCAAATTATCCACTTTATCAAGCAAGTTATCAATCACATTGATTTTATCTTTTACTTTTGCTCCGCCGATAATGGCTGTAAATGGCCGTGCCGGATCTTCCAATGCTTGTCCAAGAACTTCAATTTCTTTTTCCATTAATAGTCCTGCCGCGGCTGGAAGCTTTGTAGCAATACCTGTTGTGGAAGCATGTGCACGATGTGCCGCTCCGAATGCATCATTGACATATACGTCTGCCATTTTAGCGAAGGCATCAACAAGCTCTGGATCGTTCTTCTCTTCACCAGCTTCAAAACGAACATTTTCAATTAATAACACATCGCCATTGTTCAATTGGTCGATGGCTTTATTCACTTCTTCTCCGTAGACTTCATCCGTTTTAAGAACCTCTTTGTTTAAGAGTTCACTTAAACGTTTTGCTACCGGGTCTAAACGAAGTTCATCCACAGCAGTTCCTTTTGGACGCCCTAAATGGCTCGCTAAAATAAGTTTTGCTCCTTTATCCGTCAGCTCACGGATCGTTGGCAATGCAGCACGAATACGCGTATCGTCCGTAATTTCACCGTCTTTTAAAGGCACGTTAAAATCGACACGGCAAAATACGCGTTTCCCTTCTACTTGTAAATCAGCAATGGTTTTCTTGTTCAACGGAATCCCTCCTAGTTTGGTATATGCAACTCTTGTTATTATACCATTTTATCTTGCATTCCTGCTAATTCTACAAAAATGAATGTTCTAAAATGAAAATAGAGGAGGAATTGCTCCCTCCTCTATTTCATACCGTTCGGAGAGGCTTGCCTTACAACGAACGTCAATTATTATTTTACAGTCCTTTTTCAGCCATGAATACAGCTAAGTCTACACAACGGCTGGAGTAACCCATTTCGTTATCATACCAAGAAACAACTTTAACCAGGTTGCCTTCCATTACGATTGTAGATAGAGAATCGAAAATAGAAGAGTGGTTGTTTCCTACGATATCAGAAGAAACGATTGGATCTTCTGTATACTCAAGAATTCCTTTAAGCGGTCCTTGAGCAGCTTCTTTCATTGCATTGTTTACATCTTCAACAGTTACTTCTTTATCAAGCTCTGCAACTAAGTCAGTTAATGAACCATCTGGAGTTGGAACGCGTACTGCGTTACCATTTAATTTACCATTAAGTTCCGGTAATACTAAACCTACTGCTTTTGCAGCTCCAGTTGAAGTAGGGATGATGTTTTGAGCAGCTGCACGCGCACGACGATAGTCTTTATGCGGTAAATCAAGGATTTGCTGGTCATTTGTATAAGAGTGGATAGTAGTCATTAATCCACGTTTGATGCCAAAGTTATCATTTAATACTTTAGCGAATGGCGCTAAGCAGTTTGTTGTACAAGATGCGTTAGATACAACATGGTGCTGAGCTGGATCATATTTATCATCGTTAACACCCATAACGATTGTTAAGTCTTCACCTTTAGCTGGTGCAGAGATGATAACTTTTTTCGCTCCTGCTTTAATATGCTTTTCTGCAGCTTCTTTTTCTGTGAAGATACCAGTAGATTCGATAACGATTTCTACGCCAAGGTCTCCCCATCCAAGGTTTTCTGGATCACGTTCAGAAAGTACGTTGATTTCTTTTCCGTCAACAACAAGATTAGAACCATTTACACTGATTTCTTCTTCTAGTTTGCCGTGAACAGAATCATATTTCAATAAGTGTGCAAGCATGTTAGCATCTGTTAAGTCATTGATTGCCACGATTTCCACTTGGTCATTTTTTAAAGATTGACGAAATACGTTACGTCCAATTCTTCCAAAGCCGTTAATACCAACTTTTACAGTCATATTAAATTCCTCCTAAGAATTTCTTGTTTTTTTATTTATATAAAGAGGTTATCCTCTTAATATCTTTTCTGCAGCACCTTGATCGGTTATCAGCAAATTGCTCTTCCCTTGTTTAAAGTAAGAATGAATGGCATGTCCCTTTGATGAGCCTCCGGCAACCGTAATGATATGCTTGGATTCATCCATATCCTCCAGCTGCAGTCCCACTGTTTTTACTTTGTAAACGACGCGTCCATCTGCGTCAAAGTAATAACCAAACGCTTCTGAAACAGCATTTTCTGACTCCAATACATCAATTACTTTTTCGGAAGACCTTCTTCGTTCTGCCATGCGCAGCGCATCACCAACACCGTGTAAAACAATGTCAGCATTTTTTATGACAGCTAACGCATCAATCACATGTGGTTCCTGAATAATTAATTCATATGTGGAATCACTGATTGGATCTGGTACATAAAGCATTCTATACTGGCCATTTGACCTTCTTGCCATCTCTGAAACAATACGTGATGCTTGATTCTCCACCTTTTCGCCAATGCCGCCTCTTGCTGGAACAAATAATACATCCGTTCCCTCTGGCAATGGTTTCATTGCATCAGCTACTGCCGCTATGGTGCTTCCGCCTGTCACGGCAACGGTATTGTTTTTCTGCAGAGTAGATTGCAAATGCGTCACACATGCTTTTCCCATCTCTGCCTTGATTTGAGGGTTATGATCACTATCACCAGGCACTACAATCACATTATCAATAGACAAGGTGCGTTTTAACTGATCCTCCAGATTTTCTAACCGGGACATATCTCCAATCAAAGCAGCTAACTGATCTAGAACTACTTTTCCCTCATTGGTAATAAACATACCTTTGGAGGTCACTTCGACTAAACCTTGTTCATGCAGAAAATCAATCTCTCCGCGAACATGCCGCTCTGTTAAATTTGTACTTTCTGCTAATGCCCGTCTTCCAATCGGCTGATGTAAATGCACATGCTGTAATAACGTGTACCTTTCCTGCATCAAACTTACCAATTCAGGTACGATTTTTCTCTGTAGGGCCATGATGGATTCCATATTAACCATTCTCCTCCATACGGGATTGAAAACGTCCCATGTGGTTGTTTTATGTCCCGATTCATTTGTATTATAACATACCTCTTATCAAAAGCAAAGAAAAACTCTTGAAAATAAGGCTGTTTCGCACCCCTTTTGTCTAAAAAACAAGGAACCTGTCCTGCCGCCAGTTAAATGCGAAAAAGCATAGGAGTGTTTTCGTTATACTTTTGTGATGAAGAGCAATTATGTCCCGGGGTGTGGTTACCTCCTTACCAAAACATCTGCTAAATCTTATAGCATAAAAAGGCATACAGTTTACTATTCCCATTGCATATGAACTTAAACACAGAATCGAATGTTTACAAAATTTTAATGTTTATATGCGCTGAAACATTTCTTCCGGGTCAATAATGTCCCGAAATACATGATAAGCGTTTAACCATACACATTCTGTTCTTCCATCCAGACAGGGGTACTTCTATATAACTCAACATTCGCACCTAAGAATAAGCATATATATCTTGCTATTCCAGGGTGAGCATGTTCTCCATTACCATGCTTGCTTTTTGGTTAAATATCCGTCCATTTGGGAATTAGTGATGATGCATAGCTCCGCTCCGGCCAACCACTCTCGCTTTCCGACGCAGCGGCGCTTTACACTTCACCTTCTATATCTTTATCAAGGGTGTTAGCGAAGGAACAATCAACTCCTGTTTCTATGGAAATAAAGTTACTTTTTAATGTGTGAAAGTTGAGTATATAATAAAAAGGCATTCTCTAAAGCACTTACATTTGCTTTAGAGAATGCCTTTTCCTTTATTCAGCTAACAGTCTGCTGATATTTTCTATGCTGATATCATTTCCATATAATTCATTATTCTTATAAACGATGACAGGAATCATTAATTGATACGTTTCCAGTAAATCATCTGATTGATAAATATCTATTTCCTCGACAGGAATAGGAGCTGTGTTCAGTAAATCTAATAACCCCTTCGCTTCTTCACATAGCGGACAATTCGTTTTTGTATAAAATTTAATCATTATTTCTGCTCGTTCTCCTTTTGCGCTTGGAGGAAGAGGGAATACCCAGCTCTTCCCGGTATTTCATCACCGTTCTTCTTGCTACATGCACCTGATACAGCTCTTCCAGTTTCCTGCGGATTTTTTCATCAGAAAGCGGGCGGGTCTGGTCTTCCTCCGCAATTATTTGCTGTACATATTGCTTCGCAACCACACGGGCGACTCCTCCCCCTTTCCGGGATTCACGCTGCAATAAATATTTGACTCGGAGGATACCAAAACTTGTCTGCAGATATTTATTGCTGATGGTCCGGCTGATCGTTGAAACATGCAGATCCAATACATCCGCTATCTCCTGAAGGGTTAACGGTTTTAATGCCGTTATCCCTTCTTCAAAAAAGGATAATTGTTTATTGACAATAATATGCAAAACCTGCTCCAAGGTCTTCCCACGGTATTGGATCGCCTGCTCCAGCATCTCTATCTCCTTCTTCTTCTCCTTCAAAAAGTCTGCTCCCTCTTTCGGCATATCAGCCTGCAGGATATCATCCCGAAGCTGAATAGTAGGGCTTGACCAATTGAAAAAGGACAGCTGCCACTCTCCCTTTTCCTTCAACACTGCCGCTTCCGGAATAATATATTCTGTCTCTTCTTCCTCCAATAATTTACCCGGATTCGGATGACAAAGCTTCATATTCGAAATTAATCTGCCAGCTTCCTCTTCTGTAATCCCGTAGGCTTCAGCTAAAGCCTGGGCATCCTCCTCGGCTATCAGGACCAAATCATTTTCAAAAAGCTCCTCTAAAAAGGGATAATCACAATCCATTTCTTTTAATTGCAGTTGGATACACTCCTGTAAGCTCCGGGCTCCAATTCCCGGCGGCTCAAGGGATTGTAAATAGGATAGAGCCTGTTCTATTTCTTCCATGGATAACTGACAGCCGGAAGCCCACTCTTCCATAGTAATATCCAGATAGCCATTTTCATTTAAGGAATCAATTCCAAAAAGAACCGCCTGTTTTAAATTTTCCTCCGAAATAGAAAGCATGTACACATTCTCTTTTAATTGCTCGTACATATTTTTTTTCGAAGCATTCATATTTTCAAATGCGTTTGTCTCTCCATGAAATTGACTGAGCACCTGCTGATCAATGGGACGGATATCCTCAATCAAAGGATTCTCTTCAGCAATTCTTTGTACATGATCATATAATTCAATACCAGAGAGCTGCAGGATTTCAATGGATTGATGAAGCGATTGATTCATTTTCCAAGCTAATGCTTGCTTTAACACCAGACTCTGCTGCATGCTTTAACCTCCATGCATTTCAGTAGGAAATCATTTTTTTCGTATTGCTGCCGTTCCCTGTATTACCCTATACAGATATTATACTTTCTTCACCTGGTTTTCCATAGTTCCAATTCCTTCTACTTCTAACTTCACCCGGTCTCCTTCCTGAAGCAGGCCGGATGGCTCCATTGCTAAACCGACACCATGCGGCGTTCCGGTTAAAATAATATCTCCCGGCTCCAGCGTCATGATTTCAGAAATAAAATTTATAAGGAAAGGGATATCAAAAATAAGATGCGCTGTATTAGAAGACTGGCGCACCTCCCCATTTACATAGGAGCGGATAGCTAATTCATGCGGATTATCCACTTCCTCCTTTGTCACAACCCATGGCCCTACCGGCGTGGTATGATCCAGTGATTTCCCCTGCAGCCATTGCGGCGTCCGTTTTTGCAAATCACGTGCGGAGGTATCATTGGCAAGGGTATAGCCGGCAATATAATCAAAAGCATCTTCTTTTTTCACTTTAGAAGCTGTTTTTCCAATGACAATGGTTAATTCTGCTTCATAATCTAATTTTTCAGTTATTGAAGGATAATAAATATCATCCTCCGGTCCAATAATAGCATTATCAAATTTCGCAAATAAAACAGGAAAATCAGGTATATCTGATTTCATTTCATGAACATGCTCCTGATAGTTTTTTCCAACGCAAATAACCTTTCTCGCTTCTCCGAGCGGCATTCCCAATTGCACATCCTGAAGGGAAAGGTTTTCATATCTGCCCGTTTCTGGAAGTATTTTCTGCAACGCTTCTATGTATTCGGATGCATGTGCATAAAATTCACTAGGATTCGCAGGAAGTGATTTTCCTCCAAATTGCTGCGACAGGCTTTCCACATCTGCAATGGATTCCGCATCTGTTAAAACACCAACACGATAATTTTCATCTTTGTTTTTCCGATAAGCTACTAGTTTCATGTCTATTCCTCCCTTTCCCTCATTATAGTAGAGTTAGAGTTGGAAAGGAATAAATATGTCATAATTTATTCAACCTCTCCTTTGGCTGGTCATGCTATACTAGGTGTCGGGAGACAATAATAGAGAGGGGTATACATAATAATGAAGAAAAAAATATTTTTTATCCTCATCGTTCTGATGGCTGCTTTAGCTGCTTGCTCAAATAATGAAGCGGATACAGCAGAGGAAGATGACACGGATTCCATGGAACTGCCTGTTCTGGAAGTAGATTTCGATGTGCCGGAGCATGTTGAAGTCGGAGAAACCATTGATTTAACAGCTCATGTCACCTTTGACGACGAGCCTGTAGAAGATGCTCGTGAAGTGTTATTTGAGGTATGGACACAGGGGCATGCGGATGACAGTGTGGAAATCGAAGGCGTTCATCAAGAGGACGGCACCTATACAGCCAGCTTTACCTTTGAAGAAGAAGCAGTTTATGAAATGTATGCTCATACTACCGCAAGGGAGCTGCATGTCATGCCATTGAAAACGGTTATTGCCGGTGATGCAGAGCCATCGGAAGAAGAAGCCCATGATGAGATGGATCATGAGCACCATGAACACGGTCATGATGCAGACGAACATAATCAGGAAGAGGAATAATTTAGCATCATTTTTCAAGCCATTCCTGGCCCGCACGCATTCCTTTTTGATTTAAAATTCGTTATAATATGAATATAGAAAAGAACGATTTGGCGGGGGGATATGCTTTGATTCAGGTTTATACAGACGGCGCTACAAACGTGAATACAGAAAAAAGCGGAGCCGGCATTTATATAAAGGCTGGGGAAAAGAAGCTGGAATATACTGTCCCCTTACCTTATATGTCCAATCATGAAGCCGAGTTTCACGCTATCATAGAAGCATTAAAAATTTGTAAGATGAACTTCCCTGAAGAAATCTTATCTTTTCGAACTGACTCTAAAGTAGCCGCAGACGTGATTGATAAAGGACGAACCAAAAACAAACAATTTCTTCCTTTGCTTGAAATCATCCAGGCTGAAGCAGCAGACTTTCCATTCTTATTTATTAAATGGATACCGGAAAAAGAAAATAGCAGAGCAGACCAATTGGCAAGAAAAGCAATCCATCAGCAATCATCGTAACGTGCTGGATGACGAGGGGGAATGTCATATGAGAGAAATACCATTAAAGGAACAAAGTATTGTACTAATTGGATTTATGGGTGTTGGAAAAACAACCATTGGTCAAGCTGTTGCCAAAAAACTGTATCGTGATTTTATTGATATCGATGAAGAAATTGAGCGCAGATTCGGAATGCCTCCGAAAGAGATTTTTGCGAAATATGGAGAAGCCGTCTTCCGTCAACATGAAAAAGAAATTATTTCTGAAATATGCCATAAGAAATTAAAGGTTATCTCTTTAGGCGGCGGCGCTTTTCTTCAAAAAGAAGTACAGGATGTCTGTCTCGCAACCACTACAATATTCTTTCTCGACCTGTCTTGGGACAGCTGGAAGGATCGAATCAGCCTGCTGATTGACAGCCGCCCCGTTCTACAGGGGAAGAATATGGAGGAAATCAAACAGCTTTTTGATGATAGGCAGCCAATTTATGGACAGCATCACTCCCGTGTAGTGACAGATAATCAAGAAATTGAAGAAATTGCAGATTATATTGCCGATTCCTTAAAATTAGCATGGGAGCTTTACGCTTAAAAACAAGAAATTGCACGTAAAAAACAGGCTAAGGTCACCCTAGCCTGTTTTTTTCGATTTCATGATTTATTAATGTTTACGCTTTGCGCTCAAAGATATCATCTATGATGCCATATTCTTTAGACTGTTCTGCACTCATGAATTTATCACGCTCTGTATCACGTTCAATAACTTCTAAAGGCTGACCAGTATTTTCAGACATGATGCGGTTCATACGTTTTTTAATCTCGATAATTCGATTTGCATGAATCTCAATATCTGTTGCCTGTCCCTGCGTACCGCCTAAAGGCTGGTGAATCATAATCTCACTGTTTGGCAATGCAAAACGTTTGCCTTTCTCTCCGGCATTAAGCAGGAAAGCACCCATAGAAGCTGCCATACCGATACAGATGGTAGATACATCTGACTTAATAAAGTTCATGGTATCAAAAATAGCCATACCAGCTGTGATAGAACCACCAGGAGAATTAATATATAAAGAGATATCTTTTCCTGGATCTTCTGCTTCTAAGAATAAAAGCTGTGCTACAATAGAGTTGGCTACATTGTCATCAATGCCGCTGCCAAGTAAAATAATCCGGTCTTTTAATAAGCGGGAGTAAATATCATATGCGCGTTCACCACGATTTGTTTGTTCAATAACTGTAGGTACTAAATTCATTTAAAAATCCTCCTTAAGTTGCCAACGTTAATGGCTGATGATTTTTTCTATACTTTATATGATAGCTCATTGGTCAATGAAGGTCAAACAAAAAGTTTCACCAAATTTCTACTTTAACCATCCTTCCCGATTTTATGTTTGTTAAACATGAACCATTTAAACTTATTGAAAGACGCATAAAATAATTTTTCATCTAAATTATATAAAAAGGACTTGTCTCAAAGGAACTTCCTATGTATAATTAAGATTGTGTTTTTAATTCAATGAGATGCGCCCATAGCTCAGCTGGATAGAGCACTGGTTTCCGGTACCAGGTTTGCCGGGGGTTCGAATCCCTCTGGGCGCGCTAGATAAAGTTAATAAAAAGACAAGGGATAAAGATGTTTGCTTCCCTTGTCTTTTTTTCTGTCTTCCAGAAGTTTGGTGCTATCTTTCCTCAAACACCGCCAGGCTTTTCCACTCGGTTGCGAATGAATACTCTATTTTCCTATATGTGATACCGTGATACCCCTTGCCTAATTAAAAAGAGGGACTGCCAGTTGTCGTACCTGACTCTGGCCGGTTAGAATCATTACTTGATTTATAGTTGGACTCAATAGCAGATTTAGCTTTAGCAGGCGCTGATGTCAGTCCCGTTGCCCAGCTTTCTATCGCTCTATCTGTTGATTGTTGAAATGTTTCGCTCCAGTTTACTGAACAAGTTTTTTCATCGCAATGAACACCATTTCCATAATCTGTCGAGGCTGCTTGAACTCCTGAGGTTGAAATAGCGGATAATCCTAACGTTAAGGCTGCTAACCCTAATTTCATTCTCTTTTTCATCACAGGCACTCCCTTTATATAATGATTTGTCTCTCAACCTAACATAACTTTTGCGAAGATTCAACAAGTTACCATGAAGAATGGAAAGCAAAATAGTCCGCCGCAGCGGCGCTTTACACTTCACCTTCTATTATTTAGATAGGGATTTATCCAAGATACGGTCAACTCCTGTTTCTATGGAAATGAAGTCACTTTTTAATAACAGAAAATTAAGTTTATTTATATTTGAAGCAGTCAAATTGTAATACTTATAGGTGCACCAGAAATTATATAATGCTATATAAATAAAAGCCCCCTTAAAATTGAGCAATGTAACTCGCCTTTAAGAAGGACTTTTTTAGCTGAGGTTTTACTATTTGGTGCTTTGTTTATCTGTTAAATAAAGCAAAGTTCGTTATACGGATAGCTTTAAACTTTTTCACGTACAAGGCTTGTTAAATATTCCAGCGCCTCTTCTTCATCTTCTCCTTCGATAATAAGCTTGATTTCTTCTCCTTTTGTCAGAGCCAGGCTCATTAATCCCATAATGCTTTTGGCATTAACCTTTTTATGATCATTCTCTAAAAATATGTGTGAATCAAATCGATTGGCCTCTTGTACAAAATAGGCAGCTGGCCTCGCTTGTAGTCCTGAATCTAATTCGATTTTCACTGTTTTCTCAACCAATAAATTCACTCTCCTGTCTTAAGTAAACGCCTCCATTTTTTTAGGAAGCAGAAAAAATTCTGCGTCTTTCTTTCGGCGATGTTCCATGATATTTACTGCATTATATCATATTCTTCGGATACTAGCATTAATTACCAAGCTGCAGTTCACCACGTTTGATTTTCTCTGCAAATTCATCAATTTTTTTCAAACGATGATTCACGCCTGATTTAGAAATCGTCCCGCTGGTAACAAGTTCCCCTAATTCTTTTAAGGAAACTTCTTCATATTGAATACGGAGCTTAGCTATTTCCTGTAATTTTTCCGGCAGCTGATCCAATCCAACTGTCCGTTCAATCAATTTAATGTTTTCAATTTGACGGAATGCTGCGCCGATGGTTTTATTTAAGTTCGCGGTTTCACAATTCACCAGTCTATTGACAGAATTACGCATATCACGGACAATGCGTACATCTTCAAATTTTAATAATGCTTGATGTGCTCCAATGACACTTAAAAACGTAGTAATTTTTTCGGCTTCTTTGATGTAGACGATATAACCATTTTTGCGCTCTAAGGTTCTTGCATGTAAATCATATGCATTAAACAATGTTTTTAATGCTTCTGCATGCTCCTCATAATAATTAAAAATCTCCAAATGATAGGAGGAGGTTTCCGGGTTATTCATTGACCCGCCAGCTAAAAACGCTCCGCGTAAATATGCTTTTCGGCAGCATTCTTTTCTTAAGTATTTCTCTGAAATGGTCCGGACAATCTGGTATTGATTTTCCATTAGATTCAAATCCTCTAATAAAGATTGAACACCATTTTTCATACGGACGATATATACATTATTTTTCTTCAGCTTCATTTTTTTACGGACAAGCAGCTCCACCGGCAACGTATAATTTTGTTTGATTAATGTGTAAATACGCCTTGCAATTGCTGCATTCTCTGTTTGAACATCCAGTACATAACCTTGCTTTGATATAGAAATAACGCCATTCATTCGAACTAATGCAGCTAGTTCAGCAAACTGACAGCAAGAATCCGATTGAATAGCGGTTAGTTCTTTCTTAATATCTGATGCGAAGGACATTGTATCACGCTCCTTCCCCTTTTCGAACACGCCTTGATACGTTTATTCAATGAAACTGTATTCAGCGGAATAATCCTGCATACCCCGCTGAATCTGACTTCCTTGTCTTTTTCATCGTACTTTTTGAACACTCACTACTATAAAAATTTATAAAGCATTTTAGCTATTTTATCATTATTATGACGGAGAGTTCCATCTTTATGCTTCACGACAATATTACCAGGAAAAACCTGGACATTCATCGCTTCTAAACGGGAACTATCTGCTACTACCGGAAACGCCTGTTCTTCTTTATAAATCTCCTGCGTTTCTGCATCGATTGGCTGATCATGAACAATCACATAATCAACACAATCATCGCCGACATGATCATGAATCGCTTGGACATGATCTGCTGCAGAATAATTCGTTGTTTCTCCATATTGTGTCATGATATTACAAACGTACACAATCTTTGCTTTTGTATTTAATAATGCTTCCTTCACTTCTGGAACAATTAAATTCGGCATAATTGAGGTATAAAGGCTCCCTGGAGAAATTACGATTAAATCTGCTTTTTGAATTGATTCCACAGCGTTAGGTAATGGCTGCAGCGGCTGCGGCTCTAGAAAGACCCGTTTAATCCGTTTGCCGGACAGAGGAATATTGGATTCCCCATGAATAATCTCTCCATCCTCCATAATCGCATGCAAAGACATGTTATCGTTTGAAATCGGATAGATATTTCCTTTTACATTAAGCACCCGGGAAATTTCTTTTATCCCTTGATTAAAATTACCAGTCATGGAAGTCATTGCTGCCAATAATAGATTACCTAATGAATGCCCTGTCAACCCGTTTCCCTGCTGAAACCGATGTTGAAAAAGCTCTAAAAGCATCGGCTCTGCATCAGACAGAGCTGCAATCACATTCCGGATATCTCCTGGTGCCGGCATTTCCATCTCGGAACGAATTCTTCCTGTACTTCCCCCGTCATCTGCTACCGTCACAACAGCAGTCAGATCTACGGGCAAATCCTTCAACCCGCGAAGCAAAACCGGCATTCCTGTCCCTCCGCCAATCGCTGTTATTTTCGGGAGATCGCTCATGAGGTTTTGGCCTTTCTCTTTTCAATATCTCTGTGGCTGACATGGGTAATATAATCATCGCTGAATTGCTTGGAGAAGTATTCGGCTAAAGCAACAGAACGGTGCTGTCCGCCCGTACAGCCAATGGCAATAACTAACTGTGACTTCCCCTCTTTTTTATACTGCGGGAGCATAAAACGGAATAAATCATTTAATTTCTCTACAAACAATTTCGTATCTGACCATTTAAACACATAGGAATTTACTTCCTGATTTAGTCCGGTCAATGGCTGCAGTGCAGATACATAATGCGGATTCGGCAGAAAACGTACATCGAAAACTAAATCCGCATCAATTGGAATTCCATATTTAAACCCAAAGGATACAAAATGAGTGGAAAATACTTCTTGTTTTTCTTCCTTGTACAATTGGAGAATCTTTTCACGCAAATCTCTCGGCTTGAGTTTTGACGTATCAATAATCCGCTGTGAACGGCCGCGCAGCTCATCGATAATAATACGCTCTTGATGGATGCCATTTAAAGGCAGTCCGCCGACAGCTAATGGATGAGAGCGTCTGGTTTCTTTATATCTTGTCACCAGCGTTTCATCCTCCGCATCTAAAAACAGGATATGGCTTTGAATCCATGGTGTATGGCTGATTGCATCCAATGCCTTGTATAAGGAATCAAAAAATTCTCTTCCCCGCAGGTCCATGACGAGCGCCACTTTTTGAATGGTGTTCGAAGCATCCTTCATTAATTCTAGAAATTTGGGAAGAAGCGCAGGAGGTAAATTATCTACACAATAATAACCTAAATCTTCAAAGCTTTGCACTGCAACTGTTTTTCCGGCTCCTGACATCCCCGTAATAATAACGAGCTTTGTTTCTTTTTCCTGATTCACTAAACTCTCCCCTTTCAGTCCTCTTCCAACACACAATTGCTTTTTACAGGTATAGGTACTGCAGCCCCAAAGAAGTTATCTGAGGTTTTAGCAGCCCGCCCCTTGTTATCGTGCTTCTTACATCTTAGTTCAATTATATTAGAAAACCTGACATTCGCCAAGCCTTTGAGTGAATGCCTTCGTTTGGGCTGCGAACACCGGTACGAAGATATCCCTTCTCTTATATAGCTGACCTGTGAAACTTCGCCGCAGCTGAGACACTCTCCCTTTTTCCATTTAAACAAAAAAATGGACAGGTGAGTCACCTGTCCCAAAACTAATCTATCTATTAAAAGGGGGTCAATTAGTTAACTCTATAATACCCTTTCATTGTTTCATGCGTGTTACAGCAACGTTAAGATGCAGTTACCATAGATTAATTTTTTTATACAAATCCTAACCAAAGATGGATATGATTTGTATTTTCGACAATTTCCAATAACTATCGTATTATGCATCTCCTAAAATACGACAATTTTGCTAATTAATCTTCTAATGTTTCTACATATTTAATTGCTGTTTCCGCTGCGATACTTCCATCACCTGTAGCTGTAACGATTTGTCTGAGGTCTTTTGCACGGATATCTCCAGCTGCAAAAATACCAGGTATTTTCGTTTCCATATTTTCAGATGTAGGAATATATCCTTCTTCATCCGTAATCCCTAAGTCCGTAAATGGATCATTTAAAGGAAGCATACCGACGTAAACAAATACACCGCTTGTTGGGAAATCATATACTTCATCCGTTTTTACATTTTTTAATGAAATGCTGCTGACTTTTCCCTCTGGGCCATTAATTTTTTCGGCAATCGTATCCCAAATAAATTCAATTTTATCATTGTTAAATGCGCGATCCTGAAGAATACGCTGTGCCCGCAATTCATCACGGCGGTGAACAATGGTTACTTTGCTTGCGAATCTTGTCAGATACACGCCTTCTTCTACTGCAGAGTCTCCCCCGCCAACAACAACCAGTTCTTTCTCTTTAAAGAAAGCACCGTCACAAACGGCACAATAAGACACACCGCGCCCGCCAAGCTCTTCTTCGCCCGGAATGCCGAGTTTCTTATACTGTGCTCCTGTTGCAATAATCAAAGCTTTAGTATGATAAACTTTTTTTCCTGCATAAATGGTTTTATATTTGCCATGATCTTCAATCGACTTAATATCACCGTATGCATATTCTGCGCCAAACTTTTTAGCATGATCGAACATTTTATTCGACAAGTCCGGTCCTAAAATATGGTCAAATCCAGGATAGTTCTCTACATCTTCTGTATTTGCCACCTGGCCTCCCGGAATTCCGCGTTCCAGCATCAGTGTATCTAAATTTGCCCGTGAAGCATACACAGCAGCTGTCATCCCTGCTGGTCCAGCTCCGGCAATAATCACATCATATATTCTCTCTTCGGACATTCAATCCCGCCCCTTTATCCTTATAATATTCTTATTCCACCGTATAGTGTAATGAAATTAAGATTTAACGTCTATCTTTTTGCTCATTTTTTTATCGCCCAAGGCCCTTCTTCTTCTGACAGCTTGGGATGCCGCTTCAAACCCTCTTCCCATAAACGCAATGCCTTGCTTGGGTTCCCCGATTGATAAGCTGTGATGCTATACCATTTATAATAGGATGCTCTTCTTTTAGCTTGCTCCCCAGAAATATTTTGATACCGTTCATAAGCTAAACCATAATTTGCTGTTTTCGCAAAGACTTCCGCAATCCGCAGCTTTTGTTCTTCATGCATCGGATAAATATTGTTTATAATGTCGATATGCGTCTGATAATCTGCCTCTCCCGTTTCATAATAAAACAGGGCTAAATTCAAATGGCTGTGCAAATTGTTGGGATAGTCCACGAGCATATCTTCTTCAATATGCATCGCCTGTTCTTTTCTTCCTGTATAGAATAAGGCCTGGGCATAATCATGGACAGCCAGCTTCTGCTCCGGAAAGTTTTCCATGAGCTCCTCAATAAACGGAATTGCTTTTTCCCATTCATCATGCTCCATATGATAAAATGCAGTCTCCTGCAGGACAATCAGTTCATCCTCATCCTCCAGAGAAAAATTTTCTTCCTCTTCATCCTCTATTTCAATGAAGTCAAGAAGCTGCGCAGCATCATTACTGAAGTCGCCTTCTGGTTTTTTATCTAAATACATCTGCGCATACTTTTTGGCATCTTGAAGCAATCCAAGATGCGCATAGTTGTTGGCAGCTAAATAATAACAATCAATATACTCTCCAGTCTGCAGCACTTCTGTCAGCAGCTGATTGGCTTTATGATAAGCACCGGTTTCTGTATAAATAATCGATAACTGACATTTATATAAAGGAAAATAAGGCTTGTCCTCAATGGCTTTTTGAATCCATTTAATCGCAATGTCAAACTTCCTTTTCTTAAATGCTTCGACACCCTTTGTATAGTAAAAGTCGCCTTCAGGAATAAATGGGGTTACGTTACTTGCAGTTGTCTTCTTTTTCTTCCTTCTTAACATGAATCAATCCCCCGTTCTTAAAGACAGTCGAGAAAAGTATACCATAGAATATAGCAGATTCCCATAAAAAATAAGACGCACGATCTGGCGTGCATCTTATTTTTTGTTTCCTTCATTTATTTATCTGGATGCGTTGTTTCGTATAATAGCTGCTCGAGTTCTTTTCGATAGGCTGCTGCTTCTTCCCTGGTCCAGCCGAGCTCTTTTTCCATAAATGGCAGGACAGTATCCATATGCGTCTCCACCCATGGACGGTTGAAGAATAATGCACCGGAGCGGCGAATGAAGAAGTCTACTGCTTTATATGCCATTTCTTCATTTATTGCATATATTACCTGTGCAAATACTGCCGGTTCGATGTTTTCTTTTGCAGCTGCTTCTTTATTCTCTTTATATAGTGTAAAAATTTTATCTACATTTGCGCCATAACGCTGTGTCAGCTCTGCTGCTTCATTTTCTGATAACCCAAGGCTGCTGCCTTCTTTGACTTTTTCTGCTTTAAAATTCTTGAAGCCTTTGGATCCGCCGACTTCTCCGCCGGAAATAGGCAGGTGCTTCGTTTGGCTCTCTGTATATAGGATGCCTTCTTCTTCTTTTAACTGTTTTGCTACCATATTGACAACATGCTCGCCCATTTTGCGGTAACCAGTTAATTTACCGCCTGCCATAGAAAGTAACCCGGAATCTGATTGGAAAATCTCATCCTTACGGGAAATTTCACTTGGACTGCTTGCCCCTTCTTCCGCAATTAACGGACGGATGCCGGCCCAGCTTGATTCGACTTTACTTGCATCAATACCAACAGATGGGAACATATAATTAATGGCATCTAAAATATAATCCCGGTCCTTCTCTGTCATCGTCGGATGCGCAATATCCCCTTTATAATCGGTATCGGTTGTACCTACATATGTTTTGCCGTCACGCGGAATAGCAAAAACCATTCGGCCATCCGGTGTATCGAAATACACTGCTTGCTTCAACGGGAAGACCGATTCATCGAATACAAGATGGACACCTTTTGTTAAATGAAGGGTTTTTCCTTTTTTGGAACCATCTAATTCACGGACATCATCCACCCAAGGCCCGCCAGCGTTAATAATTTTCTTTGCATAGATTGGATGCTTTTCTTTGCTGATTTGATCCTCGGCTACAACGCCGACTACTTTGCCTTCTTCATAGATGAATTCAACTGCTTTGGTGTAGTTGACTGCTTTCACGCCGTTTTCCACAGCTTTTTTAAGCACTTCAATCGTTAAACGTGCATCATCGGTTTTATATTCTACATAAAAGCCTCCGCCGCGAAGCTCCTCTTTTTTTACAAGCGGCTCACGTTCTAATACCTCTGCCGGCTTTAACATCTCCCGACGCTCTGATTTTTTTACCCCTGCTAAAAAGTCATATACACGCAAACCAATACTTGATGTAAACGGTCCTAAATTACTTCCTTTATGGAATGGCAGCAGCATCCATTCTGGTGTCGTCACATGCGGGCCATTTTCATAAACAACCGCACGTTCTTTTCCTACCTCTGCTACCATCTTCACTTCAAATTGCTGCAGATAGCGCAGGCCGCCATGCACCAATTTGGTAGAACGGCTTGAAGTACCGGCTGCAAAATCCTGCATTTCAATCAGGCCCGTACGCAGGCCTCTTGTCGCAGCATCCAGAGAAATTCCTGATCCGGTAATACCGCCGCCGATAACTAATAAATCCAGTTGATTACTTTCTAAGGCCCCTAGTGTTTCTTTACGTTCTTTACTTGAAAAATTATGCATTATTTCCACTCCCACTCCCAGTAATGATCTATTGTTTTTATTCCCTTTATTGAAGACGGTTATTCATCAAATACAGATGAAAAGCATGAATCTGCCCGACGAACATTGGCGGGCGGCTTCATTTCCAGCACAATAAAAAAGACCACAAATGCACTGGTGTCTATACACCAGATACTTTGCGGTCTCTCCTGCTTCTCCGTCCTTTATATTAACTTGATTATATCTTAACACAGATGACTTTTATTGTATAGTCACTTGCTCGATTCGGATTTTATCTATTGCACAGCCGGTATATTACTACGCGCTTGCCGATCAATCCTCTAATTTAAATACACGCGTCGCTTCCACCGCTTTCTTCCAGCCTTTATATAAGCGCTCACTTTCTTCTTTATCCATTGCCTCTTTAAATGTTTTCTCATTTTGCCACTGCTGTGAAATCTCTTCCTGGCTCTCCCAGAACCCAATTGCTAATCCCGCTAAGTAAGCAGAACCAAGCGCCGTTGTTTCCTGAACAACCGGTCGCTCCACGGTCACATCCAGGATATCACTCTGGAACTGCATCAAAAAGTCATTTTTTACGGCGCCGCCATCCACACGAAGCGTTTTCAAATCAATATTAGAGTCGGCAGCCATCGCCTCCATCACATCTCTTGTCTGATAAGCCAGTGATTCCAACGTTGCCCGGATAAAATGCTCCTTTTTTGTTCCTCTGGTTAATCCAAATACAGCACCGCGGGCTGCACTGTCCCAATAAGGCGTTCCTAAACCGACAAATGCCGGCACCACATAAACACCGTCTGTGGTATCAATTCTGCCTGCAAAGTCCTCACTCTCCGGACTCGATTCAATCATTCTTAAACCATCACGGAGCCACTGGATTGCTGAACCGGCAACAAAAATACTTCCTTCCAGGGCATAGGTTACCTTTCCGCCCAAGCCCCATGCAATCGTAGTAAGCAAACCATTTTCTGAACTAACCGGTTTTTCTCCTGTATTCATTAATAAGAAGCCCCCGGTACCGTACGTATTTTTAGCCATTCCCTTTTCAAAGCAGGCTTGCCCAAACAAAGCAGCTTGCTGATCACCAGCAATACCGGCAATCGGAATCTCTTCCCCAAAGAAATGATACGCCACTGTGTTGGTATAAATTTCAGATGACGGGCGCACCTCCGGAAGCATGGATTTCGGTACATCAAAAATGTCCAGAAGCTCCTCATCCCATTTTAAATCATAAATATTAAACATCAGTGTTCTGGAAGCATTGGAATAATCAGTAACATGTGTTTTTCCAGCTGAAAACTTATAAATCAGCCACGAATCCACTGTTCCAAATAAAAGGTCTCCCGCTTCTGCTTTTTCTCTGGCACCTTCGACATGATCCAAAATCCATTTCACTTTGGTTCCTGAAAAATAAGGATCAATCAGCAGCCCCGTTTTATTACGAACGGTGTCCTCATACCCCTGCTCCCTGAGCTCTTTACAGATACCTTCTGTTTGACGTGATTGCCAGACGATTGCCCTGTAAATTGGTCTTCCTGTATGCTTATCCCATACAATCGCCGTTTCCCGCTGATTGGTGATACCGATTCCTTCTACACTGCTCGGCTCAATCCCTGTTTTATTGATTACTTGAGCTATGCATCCCAATACGGACGTCCAAATTTCATTGGCATCATGCTCCACCCAGCCCGGTTTATCAAAAAATTGCTTAAATTCGTTTTGTGCCGTTTCTACAATATCGCCTTTTTGGTTAAATAAAATCGCACGAGAACTTGTGGTACCTTGGTCAATGGATAGGATATATTTTTCGGTCATGGTAAATTCCTCCTTTTCTAATGTAGCTTCCTAAACTAAAATAAAACAGGGATCAAAAAAAGTTCACAAAGACAAAACCATAATCTTTTAAAAGATATTCTGGCACATGATGAAGGCGCTTTACTTATGCACATGCTTTATCCTATTTATTTATACATTATAATAAATTGAAAGCGGTGTAAATAATTTCAAACCTTCTAATTAATCTGTTATAAAGTTAAGATTAATTAGGTCATTAGATAAATGACAACAGGAACAGTAACCAGACTCAGCACTGTTGATATCAAGGTTGCAGCAGACACATTATTCTCTTGTACCCGAAACTGGATAGCATACATTGTCGTATTTGCAGCAGTTGGTGTAGCAGCTACAATAACCATTATTTGCTTCGTCAATTCATCAAGCGGCAACTGCCATACGATAAATAATGCTAATAAAGGAGACAGCATCAGCCGCATAGAAAGACTGAATGAAAGTAATTTCCAATCCACTTTTCTGATTGTCATGTTTGCTAGTTGCATTCCTAAGGCAATCATAATCACTGGAATTGCAGCATCTGCTATAAAATCAATCCCTTTCATTAAAGTTCCCAAGGGAATATTCAACCAGTTAAATACGATTCCAAGTGTTGCCCCGTAAATCATCGGCATGCGCAAAATCTGTCCTGCTGCATCTATGCTCCCTACATTAAATGGACTCCCTTTCGCCGCATAATAGACTCCTAATGTGCTCATTAGTAATTGCTGTAAAACCATTAATACAATGGCTACCTTCATCCCTTCTGGCCCAAACAAAAAGAGAACTAGCGGCGTACCATAATTCCCATTATTCATAAACGCACTGGATAATATTAATCCACAACGTTGTTCCTCAGAATATTTCAAGACCTTTGTAAATAAAGTAATGAGTAAAATACTCAAAAAGCAAAGTCCAAGTAAAAAAATAATAAAATACATAAAGGAACTATCAATCGTCTGTAAATAAAAGGTACGAAAAACTAAAAAGGGAACAAGTATGTAAATCGCCAATCTCGATATCATGACAGTTTCTAACTTGAGAAAGGACTGCGCAATGTATCCGACAACAAACACAAAGAAAATAGGTAGCATAATTGATAGAATAAACACTTGATCACCTTGCTTATTTTATTTATTGATGGATAACAGGGCTATCCGCTTAGAATAGCCCTGTTATCCGTCTTGCGTTAACGTAATTATTGAAATACGATTAATTTTTCCTCTGTCATTTCTTCCATCGCATACTTCGGACCTTCTTTACCGGTGCCGCTCTTTTTCACACCGCCATAAGGCATGTGGTCTACTCTGTAACCAGAAGTATCATTAATAATCAATCCGCCTACTTCAATCTTCTCGGCTGCTTTCATCACAAAGCTTAAATCATTTGTAAATAACCCTGCCTGCAGTCCATACTCGGAATCATTTACTTTTTCAATCACTTCATCTTCATCATGATACGTATCTACCGCAACTACTGGTCCAAAGACTTCATTTCTGCATACTTTCATTTCCTGATTTACATTTGTCAAAATAGTCGGCTGATAAAAAACCCCGTCGCGTTTCCCGCCAACCTGCAGCTTAGCACCTTGGCTTATCGCTTCATCCACCCAATTTTCAACACGGACAGCTTCTTTTTCGGCAATCATTGGACCAATATTTGTTGAAGCATCCGCAGGGTCACCTACCTTGAGAGCTTTTGTTGTTTCAATCATTTTCTCCAAAAAGGATTCATAAATGGCTTCATGCACAAAAACACGTTGAACCGAAATACAAACCTGACCGGCATTATTAAAGCTTTTTTGCGCAGCCGCTGCTGCACTGATCTCAATATCAGCATCTCGATGAACAATCGTTGCTGAATTATTCCCCAGTTCTAATGCTACTTTTCTTATTCCAGTATTTTCACGTATAATTTGACCTACGCTCGGGCTGCCGGTAAAGGTGTACATGTTTATTTCTTGATTGGAGGTCAGGTACTCACCGATTTCTGCTCCCTCTCCAGTTAACACGTTTAAACGTCCGACAGGAAGACCAGCCTCTTCAAATATTTCCGCCAGCAACAGCGCGGATATAGATGTTTCTTCAGCTGGTTTTAATATCACACTATTTCCCGCAGCAAGACCTGGCCCAACTTTATGACAAACTAGATTTAAAGGAACGTTAAATGGTGTGATGGCAGCTACGACCCCAACTGGTGCTTTTATTGTCAAAGCTTTCCTATTTTCCGAACCCGGTGCTGACTCTATTGGCACTCCCTCTCCATGGATACGCTTTGCTTCTTCTGCCGAAACTTCCAATGTTAACGCCGCTCTTTCCACTTCACCAATTGATTCTGTTAAAGGCTTCCCAACTTCTTGAACAAGGACATTAGCAACGCTCTCTTTTCGTTCCAATAATAATTCAGAAGCTTTTTTTAAAACATGAAAGCGCTCGTAAGGTGGAAATGGTGTTTTTAAAGCCTTTTTAGCTGCTGCAGCACTTGCAGTTACATCGCTTTCTTCCGCTACAGAAATTTCAGCAATCACTTCTTGTGAATATTTATTGAAAACCGGAAGCTTTCTATCCCTCTCTGTCCATTTTCCATCAATGAAAAGACCATAGATATTTTTTAACAATACATTATTCATCATAACATCATCCTTTCATAACATAAGGTTACTATCTTTTGTTTTCTTATAAATCCTTTGCTTTTCCTTTGCTTCCAAATACCTTTATTTTTTCCTGAACTTTTTTCTTTAAATAATCTTTTCCGTTTCCTAATGAATTGGCTAAAACAATTTCATCCGGATTCTGTTTAAAAGTTTCTTTTACACCATTTGTAAACGCCTGACGCAATTCTGTATCTACATTAATTTTGGCAACACCTAATTGGATTGCTTTTTGAACCTGTTCATCAGGAACATCTGAGCCTCCATGGAGCACTACGGGACGTTGAACAGCCTTTGAAATAGCATCTAATCTCTCAAATCGTAATTGAGGTGTTTGTTTATACAGCCCATGAGCAGTACCAATAGAAACAGCTAAATAATCTACGTCTGTTGCTTCTACAAAGGCAACTGCTTCTTCTGTCGTTGTAATAAGGGCATCTTTTTCATCGACAGAAATATCATCTTCTGTTCCGCCTATTTTGCCAATTTCTCCTTCAGAACCGATATGAAGCGCTTTTGCTACCTGAACGACATCACGTGTAATGCTGCTGTTTTCTTCAAAAGATCTTGCAGAACCATCAAACATGACAGACTGAAAGCCAAGCTGAACAGCCTGCATTGTTTGCTCAAAACTCCTGCTGTGATCCAAGTGGATAGCGACCGGAATTGTAAATTGTTTTGCATAGATATCTATCAATGCTTTCATTGATTCCATTCCTAATGTCTGAATAACCTTTTGCCCCACTTGGATCATAATTGGCGCCTGTTCTTCTTCTGCCGCCTCTAAAATCCCTAAAATGGTTTCTGCATTATGCGCACTGAAAGCTCCAACGCCATATCCATTCTCATAAGCATGCTGAAGCATTACCTTTCCGTTTATAAATGACATGCTGTGTCCACTCCCTATCTTTTTAATTCAATACTATATTGATATTTATCGCTTCGATATCTTGTTTTGGTATATTCAATTGGACGATCGTCCATTCCATAGCTGACTTTTGTCATTTCTAACAGAGCTTCCCCCGGACGAATCCCTAAATAATCCGCTTCATCCATTGTTGCGTTAATTGCTCTGATGGTTTCTTTTGCACGCTTCAAATAAATATTATGCTGCTCTAAAATTTCATAGTAATGCGCTTCATTCAGATTATGTGTCTGCAATAATTCTCCAATGTCCTTTGGCCAGCAGGATCTTTCAATCGCTATTGGAATATCATCTGCCAGCCTGATTCTTTCCACCAGCAGGATAGGATCTTTTTCAGAAACCTCTAATATATCCTTTTCGAAAAAAAACGTTGATTTAAATTCGCTTCGTAAAACCTTTGCTCTAGGGATTTGTCCTCTTTCTCTTGCTTCTTCTGTAAACCCTTTTAGCTTGCCCAAGTGCCCTACCAGATTTTGCGGCCGGACAACAGTCCCTCGTCCCTGTTTCTTTTCAAGTAAATTATCCTGAACAAGCAAGTTTATTGCTTGTCTTATGGTCGTTCGGCTGACATCAAATTCTGAAATTAATTCTTGCTCTGTAGGAATAAGCGTATCCGCCTTCCAGATACCTTCCTGAATACGTTTATATAATTCTTTCTTCACTTGTAAATACAATGCCTCGCCTTTTTTAGGCTCAAAACGGCTCCCTGACATAACTATCTCTCCTAGGAATCGGTGAAGGATAAGAAGGAAGGTCTTCTCCAATTAATGGAGTCAACCACTCATAATATGCCTGATGATTATCAATAAAATAATCCGGCAGCAACCTTTCTCCCTCTTGAACTACTTCCTTCAAATCGACTGGTATTTTATTTATATTATAGTCGAATTGTTTCGTTCTTTGTAGGGAAACCATGATTTTATTTTTGCCTTCTCTTAACCATTTGCCCCCACAAATTCCAGCTTGAGATGCTTCCTTATAGTCCACTGGTGAAACAGACATGGAAGAACTGCGCTGGTTCATCCCCAGCAGCTCTGCTCTTGCCATTATCTTTAATTCCTTTTTTATTAAAAACTCGATTTCTGAGGAAATCCCGCCAAGTATCTTTCTGCCATCAACAACTTCCTTCTCAATTTGATCTGCTCCTTCCCATTTCACCCCCTCACTCACTACGATTACAGCACAACCATTCTTCTGAATTATTTTATCAACTTCTTTTAAGAATATTTCTTTTTTTACAGGTCTTTCCGGAATTAAGATGATATGCGGACCGTCCTCTTCATATCTGCGAAGAAATCCAGTAGCCAGCGCCAGCCAGCCGGCATTTCTACCCATCGTTTCTAAGATTCGGACCTGTTCAAAATTTCTCATGGAATAAAGATCTCTGCTGATATCTAAGGTTGATTGAGCAACATACCTTACCGCACTGCCAAAACCCGGCGCATGATCCGTTCCTCCCAAATCATTATCCACTGTTTTCGGTAACCCGATAACTTGTAATTCATACCCTGTATTTGCCGCTTCCTGTTCAATTTTACTTAAAGCTTCCATTGTGCCGTTACCACCGATTACGACAAGCGCATCTGCCTGTATGTTTCTTAATTGCTGAACACATTGTTCGATATGCTCAGCTTCCAAAGGAAATCGTCCAGACCCAAGGCAGGCTCCCGGCACATGTTTGTTTTCTACAATCCAGCTGTTTATTTCATCTGTTCCATCCAAAAAATTTCCGTAAACCAGGCCTTCGTAGCCGTTTTGTAAAAAGGTAAGGTTGTATTCATCCATCACTTCCTCTACAAAACCCGCTAATGTTGCATTGATAACAGAAGTTGGACCGCCTGCCTGTCCTATAACAACCTTTTTCATGAAAGAACTTCTTCCGAACGACTGTTATATACCACAGTTTCAATATTCAGCTGTTTGCCCAACTCGATTAATTCATCCGTTATATCTGCATATACAAGGGCGTAATGTGGTTCAAATCCTTCATCCATTAAATCATAAAGCGTATCTGTTACGTTTGTTCCCAATTCTACTTCTACAGAGGTTCCATTAAAACGCTGCGGTGTATCCAATGCTTCTCCTGACATGATAAGCATGCGGTATCCTTCCGGTGTATAGCTTACTCTGAAAATAGTTACTTTTCCCGGTTTTAAACCAAATTCCATGGTAAATCCCAGTTTTCTATTTGGATGGACCCCGGGACGTGCTCCAGTTTTTGGATTTGCTAAAGAATATGCACCTGCCCCGCAATGCCAAAATACCACAGAATTGCTTTCTTCATTAACATGTACCATATCTCCTAAATAAGGAGCACTTCCTCCTGACAGCTGCTGCAGAATTGACATCGAGATAGCCCCATGAATATCCGATTCACAAGCTGAAACGATACCGTCTTCAGTAAATTGTGATAGTGTTGAGCAGGCTGCAGCACCTAATTTATTGAAAAATTCCGGGTAACAACGTACTGCTGTTCCTGTAAGTTCCTCTTGATCAATTTGCTCTTTGACATAGGTGGTGAATTGTGCAAATCGTTCTACTGTTTCATCAGATCTGTTTAATCCAATCACCTGCTTCTCAGCTCTCTCAATGGCTCCAATCCATTTTTCCTTCGGGAGCTCCACACATTTCTCAAACGCTTCATTTAAATCAAAAAATTTCACCGAAACCCCCAGCTGTTCTCCAAGTTTTTCTTCATTTGTACCAGAGAAAAAGAATCCTGGTGGATGATCTCCAAAAACGCCAATTTTAATATTTTGAAGATCTTTAATAACTTTTTCTACTTCTGATTTTTGTTTCGTATTTACTTCAATCAGGGTATTAATTGTTTTTACGTTTCTTTCCTTTTCTTCTTGAACCCCATTTAGATAGTTCGATAATATTTCTTTGACTCTTAATTCTCCTGCATTGCCAAATACAAAGACATACGGATGTTTCGCAGCTTTTAGGTGATGGCTGGTTGCATTTCCTCCAGTTAGAGAATTTAACCGTAATCTTCCGCCAACACTAGGCTCTCTGACACTCCAGACTATAATCGGAGCTTTCACTACTTGAATCAGTTCTTCCACAGCAGCAGCATCAGCAAAAGTTGCATGTTGATAGACAACGTAGGATATATCATTTAAATCCTCTGTATTCAGAAAATCCATTACATCTTCAGTAGACGTAATAATCTCATTTGGTTCTATTAACGTATCAGCCAATTCACGTAAGAGTTTTGAGCTTTGTTCCTTCTGCTCTTCAGCAGCTTTTAAATCAAACGTTTTTCTTCCAATTGGAATATATACTATTTTATTAACCATGTAATTTCCCCTCTTTCCAAAAACATTTTATAAACACTGAATTAGAAATTGAACTTCAAAGTAACTCAGCTTTTTGAACACCTTCTTTATAGAAGGATTCTTTCTATCAGATTCTTCTTAGTTATTCACCACCGTGTCTTTCGGATTTGCAGCTAAAAAATCATTTATAATTACTTTTTCACCGGTTCTTAATGATTCTTCTGCCGCCAATCCTACAACGATAGACCAGAAACCTTCCTCTACAGTGGCAGTCGAAGTTGTTTTTCCTAAAATATTATCTACAAAGTAAACATGTTCATAATAAGTTGCTCCGCCATGTCCACTTTTTTGAATCTCTGTCGGATAAACCGGCGTAGAAGTTTTCGAAGGACTTCCTCCTGCACGAATAACCTCCAAATAGTTATCTGGTCCTTCTAATGGTACAAACCGTTCTGTTTCAGTAGCTTTCAGACGTCCTTCATTTCCACAAAGCACTAATTCTTCATAAAACATAGGTGAAAACATAGATAAATTAAAATTACATTGAATACCATTTTCATATTTTACAATGACAAAGCCGCTATCAATAATATCTGAACTTTCCCCCTCATATTGGAAGGTTTGAAAGTTTACTGCCTGGCTTCCTGTTGCATATACTTCTACAGGCTTCGATTGCGCAAATAAATTAAATAAATCGAAGTAATGACAGCATTTCTCTACAAATGTTCCCCCTGATTTTTCGGAGAATTTATTCCATTGCCCTACTTTATCAAGGAAAGGTACACGATGCTCCATAATGGAAATCGTTTTAATATCACCAACTAATTTTCTTTCCAGTGCTTCATGAATTGCTTCTACATAGATTGGTTTATAACGGTATTGCAAACCTATTTGAAAAATACTTGGGTAATCTTTAGCAATCTCCATGATTTCGTATGCATCTTCCAGGTTTGTGGTCATTGGTTTTTCTAAAAAAATATGTTTTTTCGATTTCGCCGCTACCCGCACAACATCTATATGCGTATAGTTTGGCGTACAGATTAACAATGCATCCGCTTCCGGATCATTACATGCTTCTTCTAACGATTCAAATACGTTTATATCTCCAGCCTGCAATTCATTAACAAATACGTCTTTCGCCTGCTCAATACTTTTTTCATTTGGATCATATAATCCATTAATGGTTGCCCGGCCTTCCAGTATGGTTACTTTCATATGTTCCTGCCCAATATTCCCTGTACCTATTAAATTGAATTTTAATTTAGGCTGATTCTCTGCGGTCAGATAACGATCTTCCCCTGGTAAATAATCAAATTTTGATTTATCGAAACCCGCTAAAATATCTAATTCCTGTCTTTCTACTGTCATTTCTCCATCTCTCCTTTAAATTTAGTAAATCTTATATCGTTTCTAATTTAAAATTTTCTCCAATAATTCCAGGATAGGCACCTTTAGAAATAAGCTGTGTTCTATCTGGATGTGCAAGCAGCCATTTATTTTTCATAAATAGCAGTTTGTCCTCTTCGGTTATCACTGATTTGCTGAAATCAATAGGTTCATTGGTTCCTTTAGGTAAGATAACCATACACTTAAAACCTTCCTCATTCACTTTACAAGGTGCAAAATGCAATGTAGTCTGATAAATTTCTATCATTGTTCCTTTAGGCAAATAGAAAATATCCAGATTTTCCGTTTTATACTTATTTTTGTGAATATCTCCGGTGTGTCCTAAAATAAGAATTAAATCGGTAACAGCAATGTTGATTTCACTGCCTTTATGATATTCTAACCCATTCAAATGACTATTGGGACCATTACAATATCCAACCTGTATCTCCATTCCTCCAAACAGGGTTGTTCGGATTTTTTCTGTCAGCTTTGCTTTTTCTAAAGCTGTATCAGAAGCAATATATTGATTTACATCCTGAGGAATCTCTATCTGCTTCATGGTTTCATTCCATTCGCTCCAATCAAATCCCGTTAGGATCCTGCCATATTTTTTAAATTTATCCGCTGTAATAGAGTGAATCGTCTTATTTGAATTATTTTCTTGCAATTTCTCTAGTAGATTATTCATCCTCTACCTCCCTCATATATAATGCTAAGCTTCTTTCTTTAGTTGCTCTTCATGACTGCTTAACAGTTTGTCTGCATATTTTTTATTCCACGATTTAAGTGCAATAAGATAAAGAATGATCGTTACAACGATAAGAGCAATCGTTGCCGGCCAGAACCAGCCTGAGATAATATTTTCCGGCGAAGCCACGCCAATTGGCGAGAATAAAATATAACTGAATACCATTGCACTTAATAACAGAATCGTTACTGGCAATGCATATTTCCAAGGAACCATGCTAACCTGCGCGTTAACTTTAAATACAAATGGCTCTTCTAAAGGCTTTACCATTCCAATCACAAGCATAAGCGCAACTTCAATTACAAACATTAGCCCTTGAATGTGAATGAAGTTGATAGCTAATTCCACATTAAAGAATGTTGGCAACCCCCAAATCAAGAAATAATATGCTATTACATGGAGTATAATCGTAACTTTCGGCGCTATGGAAGGAACGCGTTTAGAAAAAATCCCCACTAACACAATTGCAATAATTGGAATATTGAAAAATCCAGTAAACTGACGAATCAGAGTCCATAACCCGTCAGGAGCATTGATTAACAACGGAGAAATAAAAAACGTTATTAATGCCAAAATCGTTCCAAACCACTGACTGACACGTATCATTTTTCTATCACTGGCATCTTTGTTGATAACTACCTTATAGACATCATATACAAACAACGTAGAAGCACTATTTAATAAGGAGTTAAAGCTGGAAAAAACAGCTCCTAATAATACAGCTAAGAAAAATCCATTTAAAAATGTAGGGAAGATATCACTGATTAATGTTGGATATGCCAGATCCATTGTCTCTAACCCCGGTCCATATAAATGGAAAGCAATAATACCTGGAATCATCATCAAGAATGGAACTAAAATTTTTAGGAAACCTGTAAATAACGCTCCTTTTTGACCTTCTGCCAAACTTTTTGCACCCAGTGTTCTTTGAATAACATACTGATTTGTGCCCCAATAAAATAAATTAGCAAATAGCATTCCTGTAAAAATAGCTCCAAAGGGAACTCCATCATCACTTGATCCGATAGCATTCATTTTTTCCGGATGTTCTGTCGTAATCGTTTTCATTCCTTCGAATAAATTACCATCACCTAGAGCAATGAAACCCAGAACTGGTACAAGCAAACCAACAATCAATAATCCAATTCCATTGATTGTATCCGAAATAGCTACAGCTTTTAAACCGCCAAAAATAGCATAGATAGAACCAATAATACCGATAACCCAAACTACTACCCACATCGATTGCTCAAAACTAATCCCAAGCATATTAGGTATATCGAATAATTGTAATACCGCAATAGATCCCGAATAAAGTACAGAAGGGATTGTAATCAATCCATATCCCAGCATAAACAATAACACAATCAACAATCTCGTACCCTGGTCAAATCGGTTATTGATAAACCCAGGAAGTGTTGTGAAGGCTCCGCCCAAATATCTTGGAAGTAACACAAGAGCCAGCATAATAACAGAGAATCCAGCTGTAACTTCCCAGGCCATATTTGATAAGTTTGCACTATATCCTTGTCCATTTAAACCAATTAATTGTTCGGCAGATAGGTTTGTTAAAATTAATGATCCGGCTATAAACCCGCCGGTCAATCCTCTGCCAGCTAAAAAATAACCTGTTGAATCACTTACTGTATTCTTTGTTTTATGATAAGAATACCAAGCCACCAGTCCCATAAAGAAAGCACATGTTATTAATGTAAATGCAATACTCCCCATCCTTGCTCCTCCTTTTAGATAACACGTTATTTCGTATTTTTAAACGTCCTGCCCCTCGACTGTTTTATTTGTTATCCGTTTTTAATTACTCAAATTCAAATCTACCCCCTAGTTAACATCATTATGTTTAAACAAACATCACTATCTTTAAACATATTATATTGGAAACGTATTCAAAAATGCAAGCTTTTTTTTTATTTTTTTAATGAATTATAGTTTAACAGGGCATATTTATATAGAAAACTGTTGCAGATTCAGACAAAGGTCAGATAAAGAACTGCATTTCGATTATTATTTTTTCTTCATTACTCAACTTTCGCAGCTAGAAACAACGTTCAAATTAATTAGCTGTAAAGCTTATATCTGTTCCATTACGGCCATTGACAAATGAAATAAAGAATACGGTTTATCGACTTTTAAACAAGTCCACCTTTGCCGAGAGAAGATTTTTATTGTACCTGAGCAATCATACCATCAAAAAGTTAACAAACTTAACCGATCATAATTGGCCGAAAACATTGATTGTAGACGATTGTTCGCATAACCGTAACCACAGTAAATTGGTTGAATTATTGGCTCGCTATTTTAACCATTCATCCCAAAAAATGCGCTTTTATAAAGGATTTCGCATGCTTACTCTTGGGTGGCCCGATGGCGCCACTTTCATTCCAGTAGACTTTTCTTTATTAAGCTCGAAGGAAAGCCAAATTAACGACATTTCATCAAAGATTGACAAGCGTAGTTCAGACTATAAACGCAGAGTAGAAGCACTTCAAACTACAGCCGAACAAATACCTGGTAAGATTGAGCGTGCCATGAAAACAAGCGTGGATGCCTCTTATGTGCTGATGGATTATTGATTCACGTACCAGCCTCTCGGATAGAGATAAAGACCAAGGGCTTGATGTTATTGGCATGGTGAAAACTTGAAACAACGTTACCCCTTTCAAGATAAGCACGTAAGCCTACTTATCAAGATTATTAAATCAGAACTTAGAAGTAGTCAAATAATTAACAAAAGATACATATGGAATAGTATACGTAACAATAATATGATAAGATTTACAAGGAATAATAAGCATTTTGGATTTTAAACGTTATATACTTTTATAATGGATGAGTTAAAATGAAGGAGATTTTTCTTTGAAAATTTTCAAAAGAACTATGTTAATCGTTGGAGGACTAGTCTCTCTAGCAGCTATATGTTTTTTTATCTGGTCACAAATCACATATAAGCCTACTAATGAACTTAAAGAGCTTGTTAATCTTTCCGAGGTAACTAATAATGAGGAAGGCTCTACTTATGTTTTTACACCAGAAGAACCATCCAAAGTTGGAATTATATTATATCCTGGTGCTAAAGTAGAAACACTGGCATATAGCTATCTCGCGGAACAACTAGCAAACGAAGGCTATAATGTGTTCATACCATCAATGCCATTAAATTTTGCCATATTCGGGATAGATAGAGCGGATGAAGTCATGCAACTTGATGAATCAATTACAACTTGGTATATTGGCGGACATTCATTAGGTGGATCAATGGCAGCGGCTTATACAAAAAAAAATCCTGACAACGTTGATGGATTATTCTTTCTGGGATCGTATACAAACGATAGCAATAATTTATCAGAGCTAACTATTCCTTCTCTTTCTATCTATGCAGAATTTGATGGATTAAGTACCTTGAATAAAATCGAAAAAAATCGTATCTATAATCCGAAATCAACTGAGTACTTTGAAATTAAAGGTGGAAATCATGCGCAATTTGGTATGTATGGTGAGCAAAAAAATGATTTAGATGCATCTATATCTCCGAAGAAACAGCAGGATTTGGTCATTGAAAAAATCATTAATTGGCTAGAGCAGTTATGATTCTTAATTTAGCTAAATGAAAAATGAGGAGGTAGCACACCGTTTATTTGTGAAGAACTGTTGCTACCTCCTTCTTTAAAAATGCTTCCATTATTTAAACTCATGTTTATAAAATTGACTTTAATAAAGCCGTCTATATATTGAGTTAAGTTTTCCTCTGAAAGTAAGCTGTTCCAAGTAATGAAATGATTAATATCAACTCAAAAAGATTGGTAATAGCACCGCTCTTTATAGGCCACTGAATAGCACTTCCAATTATCATTAATAAAGCGCCAATAAAAAAACAAGCCCATTTCTGTTTAATCCATATGAGGATAGAAACTACAACTAATACGAATGAGACAACCAATATCATGAATGGGGGACCGCTTGAAGGATCTAAGCTCCTATAACTCAGCACTCCAAATTCCCATTTTGCTTCGATGTTAAGATTAAATACTTCAGTAAATAATTCCAAAAACACGAGTAATGCAGTTAAACCTATAGCCAAAATTCGGATAGAAGTCTTTCTTGCCCATTGCATGTTTGCTTGCTCAAGTGTTTTCCAAGCGAATAATACAAGCAATGGCGTAAAGAAAGCATGTATCCAATACCTTGCAATATTTAGGTTTTCTAAGAAATCTCCTTCACCAATAATACGGCCTATAGTAAGGATGGTATTATCATAGAATAGACCTGCGATAACAGGTAATAAGTATATGGAGCTTTCAACATAAGGTTTCTTTAATAACCTTATGACTAATAGGAGTAATATGAAATAACTGATCGAAAAAATAGCAAAGAAAATAGTATCCATTGGGTTTTCCTTTTGTTCCTAAGTTTTTAGCCAATATATCTTGCTTATATTAACTGTATCCATTTACAGTATACAATAAACCACCTAACACATTTATTTTAATAGCATATGCAAAAATGGTTGAAACAATTCTTTTATTATCATCTGTATTTTCTCGATTTGTTTATGTGTTGGAATTATTGCATATGGAAACCGCAGTAAAAGAATATGAAGGGAACAAAGCAGAAGAAGAGAAAGGAGCATAAATTTCGTAAACTAATTTTAAAACAGGTTCTATAAATAGAAACAATTGGCATTTTTTATTTACACTCCGATACAAATTAACTATATATTCCTCCATTAGGAAGGGTTTTATGTTTCTGTTTCACCGAGTATTGCGTACGCAGAGTGGCAATTCTCCTTAAATGATTAAGCCTTCCCAGATATTATAGAAGCATCTTGTACTACGGCCCCCGGCTGACTTCTGATAGTTCAGTGAACATTCGCATGTTCAGTTACGACTGTGTACCGCATTTCTATCAGGCCTCCCAGGGTAATTACACACTCTTCTTCTTCATGTCCCCACTTCATTTACTCTATGCACCCTTTCGCAGTAAGGCTTGTTTTGCAGTCTTACCCAAGCACCTCTAGCCTTCTATGAAGTTCGTGTTCCTAAGGTTAACCACTACTACTCCCTTCGCAGATCGGGACTTTAAACCTACAGAGTATACGCATGCCTCGTACACAAAAAGGGTGTTGTAACTTCTTCCAACCCGCCCATTTAAATCGCCGCCGCTACCTTTAATCCCAAAGCTTCCGGCTTGAAGTAGAAACAGCAACCGCTCCAGCATCTAATGCTGCTTTCACCTGCTCTTCCTCTTTAATCAAACCGCCGGCAATGACAGGAATATCAATTTCTCCCGTTATCTCTTCAATCACTTCAGGCATCAGTCCAGGCAAGATTTCAACGTAATCCGGATGAAATCGCTGAATAAGCTTAATGCTCTGTTCTAACGCCGCACTGTCCAAGATAAAAACACGCTGGATTGCCAGCAATTTATGCTTCTTAGCAGCGGCAATCACATTGCCGCGAGTTGTTAAAATTCCATCCGGCTTTATTTCACGCTGCAGAAATTCCATGCCGTACTCGTCTGCTTTCAATCCTTGGATCAAATCAAAATGGACTAATACCTTTTTATTTGCGCGATGAGCGTAATCAATCATACTCTTGAGCTGAACTAATCTGGATTCTAAAATAATAATATGTTCGTGATTACTTTCCAATACTTTCTCAAAGTCCTTCATCCGCCGTACAGCAGGCAATACCCCATGCATCAAGAATTCCTCCCTTCATGCCCATCCGGTGATTGACGCGATTCCATTTCTTCCTTGGTATAAATAATCCGCATTGGATTCCCCCCTGCAAAAGCTCCAGCCGGGACATCTTTATGAACAAGTGTCGCAGCCGAGACAATCGCTCCATCACCGATATGCACCCCCGGCAATATCGTCGAATTGGCTCCGATCATAACCTCATTGCCAATATGCACCTCACCCAGACGATATTCTGTAATTAAATATTCATGCGCTAAAATGGTGGTGTTATAACCGATAATGCTGTTATCTCCAACCTTGATTTTTTCAGGGAACATGGAATCAGGCATCGCCATTAAAGCAAAGGATGTACGGTCGCCTACTTTCATGCGCAACAGATGCCGATACAGCCAATTTTTCATTCTTAAAAAAGGGGTATATCGCGCAACCTGAATGACAATAAAATTCTTCACTATTTTAAAAAAAGATACGGTACTGTACATCTGCCATAGAGAATTTGCTTTATGATGAACCTTATACCTTTCCGTTCTCCGCATGCCTATTCACCTGCCACTGTTAATAAATCCCTCATTGTATCCAAATAATAGGTTGGATGATAGCTTTTTAAAAAGGCTTCTGTTTTCTCGGACCAGCTTACTGCCGCCGTTTGTGTGCCTGCCCGCTGTCCGGAAACAATGTCATGAAAATTATCTCCGACCATTAACGTTGTCTCCGGATCGGCATCCAGCAAACTCATCGCTTTTTCCACCGGTTCCGGATCAGGCTTTTTATTTACTACATCATCATAGGTAATGATGACCGAAAAGAAATCCGTCAGCTTGGTTAAATCCAGCCCCATCATCACCGTTTTTTTAATTTTTGTGCTGACGATTCCTAATGTAATATCCTTTTCATACAGCTGTTTGATTGTTTCATATACATCCGGAAAAGCTTCTACATAACGGTCATGCTCTCTCATATTATACTCCCGGTACGCAGCGACCATTTGCTCAGACAGCCCCGGATTTATTTCATAAAAGGTTTCATTTAGCGGCGGTCCGTTAAGATGTTTTATTTCTTCCGGTGTAAACTGCATATCAAATTGTTGAAATGTATGTTCAAATGAAGCACGTATCAGCTCATTTGTATCAATCAACGTTCCGTCCAGATCAAACAGAATGGTACGAATGCTCATGATGCATTTTCCTTTCTTCTTTTTTCCAGAAATAAGCAAGCGTCATCGTTAAAATAATCGCTACCGATAACCGGATAATCAATAATGGCCAAACTGGAATACCAAGCGGAATAAAGACTAGTGTATCTTCGACGACCGCATGGCAGGATACCAGAAAAATCAAGGCTAAATACATATCCTTCTTTGGCACATTATCTTCCTTTACTGCCTGCATCATAAGACCTGCTCCATAAGCAAGTCCAATCGTCAACCCGGCAACCATCGTCATGGAAGCCCGTTTATCTATCCCCAGCAGCTTCATAAACGGAGCGAATTTATTGGATAAAGCTGTCATCCAGCCCAACTCCCGCATAACCTGCATAATAATCATTAACGGAATAACGATACAAGCTAGTTGAACAATTGCTGTCAGCGCAGCCTGCGCGCCATGGAGTGCAATCTCCCACCAATTATCCAGCACTACTTCATTACTGGAAATGAATCCATATTGAGCAAGCTCTGAACCGCCATTCCAGAATAAATTAATCAGTAGCCCGGAAATGACAGCCAGTCCGACCCGAATACCGACGATGACCCACCATCTTACTCCGACACTGGTTGCTACAGCAGATTCAATAAAAAGATTATGAGAGAACGACAGCATGACTGCCATAATAAAGACTTCCTTCACTGTAAAATCAAAAGAAATAATCGCTGCAATACCTGCATATAAATTCAAGCCATTCCCTAAAACAAGCGGAACAGCGGCTTCACCTGACAAACCGAATAACCCCATAAGCGGGGAGATGATATTCATAAACCAGGGGAAAACTGGTGTAAACTGTAAAATCGTTATAATTAATGTAATGGGGAAAATAACCTTTCCAAGCTTTAGTGTGGTCTTTAACCCCTCTTTCAATCCCCTGTAAAGCATCCCTTTCATTTTCTTACCTCATTTCAACTTAGACAATTCCATTACTTCTTTTTCTTCTTCTTTTTACCTTTATTTTTATTCGACGGCTTTGCCTGTTTCTTTTTCGCAGGCACGTCAAGGTAACGGACGTTGGATGTTTTTATCAGATACAGCATCATGATAACTCCTGCTACAATCGTTAGTATGGAAACAACCTGCGCCGTTCGCAGTTCACCAATAACATATAAACTGTCTGTCCGGAGTCCTTCGATATAGAACCTTCCAATCGAATAGGTAACGGCATACATTAAAAATACCATGCCGCGTTTTGGATTGATCCTGCGGAAAAACAGCAGTCCGAAAAATATCAGGAAATTCCAGACGGATTCATATAAAAATGTCGGGTGATACATCACACCGTCAATTACCATCTGATTCATAATAAAGTCCGGCAAATACTGATGGAAGCTCTCATAAGCCGCCCCGGAAATTGGCCCGCCATGCGCTTCCTGATTAACGAAATTCCCCCAGCGTCCAATTGCCTGACCTAAGATTAAACTTGGTGCAATCACATCAGCAAGACGCCAGAAAGAAATTTTCTTTACTTTTGTGAACACGATAGCTGTGAGAACCCCGCCGATAATAGCTCCATGGATAGCGATACCGCCCTCCCAGACGGCAATCATCTTCCAAAGCGGACCATTCGCATATTGTTCAAATTCAAAAATGACATAATAGATTCTCGCTGAAATAATCGCAATCGGCACAGCAAAAATAATGAAATCCATAATGGTTTCTTTGCCAAGGCCGACTCTTTCTGCTTCCCTCGTTGCTAAATAAACGGCTAATACGGCCCCAACGGCGATAATAATACCATACCAATAAATGGTTAATGGCCCCAGTTCTAAAAACACGCGATCAATAGGAGCGTCTGTCCCAGTCATCTATATCATCCTCCTATTGTGATTCCAAATCACCTTGTTCAATCATTTTAGTTAACCGATCCGAAAATTCCTCTGCTGTATTCACGCCCATCCGCTTCAGACGGAAATTCATGGCAGCTACTTCGATAATAACAGCAAGGTTTCTTCCTGGTCTGACCGGTATCGTTGCTTTTGGCAAATGAACATCCATGATCTTCATGGTATCTTCATCTAAGCCTAAACGGTCGTACTGCTTCTTTTCATCCCAGATTTCCAATTGAATCACCATCGAGATCCGCTTTTGGCTGCGGATGGAGCTGGCTCCAAATAATGTCATAACATTGATAATCCCAAGTCCCCGAATCTCCAGTAAATGCTCAATCAGAGCCGGCGCATTGCCAATCAGACTCTCATAATCCTCCTGCCGGATTTCCACATTATCATCTGCTACAAGACGATGCCCCCGCTTTACTAATTCAAGCGCTGTCTCACTTTTACCGACACCGCTTTGGCCGATTATCAAGACGCCGACACCATAAATATCGATTAACACACCATGTACCGCAGTAAAAGGCGCAAATTTTGATTCTAAGTAATTGGTTAAACGGCTCAATACACGCGTGGTTGTCCGCGGTGATTGTATGATAGGAACGCCAGAGTGCTTCGATGCTTCAAAAAATTCTTCCGGTACATCCATCCCGCGGGAAATGATGATCCCCGGGGTTACATCCGTACATAGATTTTCAGCACGCTGCTTTCTCTCCGCTGCATTCAAACCCAGAAAATAAGCTAATTCTGTCTTTCCGATCAATTGCAGGCGTTCTCTGGGATAATAATCAAAAAAGCCAGTCATTTCTAATCCTGGACGTGAAATATCACTTGTGATAATCTCACGGTGAACCCCTTCTTCTCCTGCTACCAATTGCAAATGAAACCTGTCCAATAAATCTTTTGTACAGACGGTTGATACCATTTTGAAGCTCCTCTCTTCAACAAAGCTAACTGATATACATTTTAGCATAATCCATTTAAAAAACGTAGGGGAGAAGTTTTGGTGTGATTAAATTATTTTTGTTGTATAGGATAAGCTTTAACAGCAGAAAATACTTGTTATTTTGAAAAAATACTGTATACTATTCCATTAATATGAAACCGTTGATGAAGAGAGTAATTATATTTTTGTATGATAGCGAACCGAGGGGACGGTGTAAGCCCGGTGATACAGAATATAATGAAGCGCACTTCGGAGGAGCTGTCTGAACAATCAGTAGGATACGCCGGGTGATTCCGTTAAAGATACGATAAGATGGTTCTTATTTCACTCCTTTCCTAAAGGATAAAGCCACACATAAAATAAGAACAATTAGGGTGGCACCGCGGATAAACTCGTCTCTATGTTATATCATGGAGACGTTTTTTATTTATTGCGGAAAATCGTACGAAAAACTCCCGCTGAATGAAGGTTTGTTTTATAAAATTGTATTCCATTATACTAGGAGGATTGATAACATGAATTATCACCAGCAATTTGGAGATGTAATAGCTTCCCATTTAGAAGGAGTATCCGATATAAATGAAATCATTTCATTGCTGGAAAAACCAAAATATAATGCACACGGAGATTTAGCATTTCCTTGCTTTACACTTGCAAAAAAATTGAAAAAAGCACCACAGCAAATAGCAAAAGAGTTATCCGAGAATATTGCTGCACCCTTTTTAGAACAGACGATTGCTGAAGGCCCGTATTTAAATGGATTTTTAAACAAGGAGACGATCAGTAAAGAAGTAATCCAACATATTATCAAGGAACAAGAAAATTTCGGTTCTTTTTCCCAGTACAAGAAAAAAACAATCACGCTCGATTTCTCATCTCCCAATATTGCGAAGCCTTTTTCCATGGGACATTTACGCTCTACTGTTATTGGCAATGCCCTTGCTAATATATCAGAAAAATGCGGTTATAAGGCAATTCGTATCAATCATCTTGGCGATTGGGGAACTCAATTCGGCAAGATGATTACCGCATATAAGCTTTGGGGCGCAGAAGAAAAAGTACAGAAGAATCCAATCAAAGAACTGTTTCATCTATATGTGAAGTTTCATGAAGAGGCAGAAAAACATCCTCACTTAGAGGATAAAGCACGCTTTTGGTTTATACAATTAGAATCTGGAAACAAAGAAGCAACTCGGTTGTGGAAATGGTTTAGAGAAGAATCACTAAAAGAATTTGAGAAAATTTATAAGCTGCTGGATATCGAATTTGACTCCTATGATGGGGAAGCTTTCTATAATGATAAAATGAATACAGTTGTCCAAAAGTTGAAAGCGAAAGATCTTCTGTCTTTCTCTGACGGAGCAGAAGTGGTTGACTTAACAGATGAACAGATGCCGCCTTGCTTAATCAAAAAGAAAGATGGTGCTACCCTTTACGCAACGAGAGATCTAACTGCAGCTATTTATCGAAGAAAGACCTATCATGTTGAAAAGTCCTTTTATATCGTAGGGCAAGAACAGCGCCTTCATTTTCAGCAGCTATTCCTCGTACTACAGAAAATGGGATATAACTGGGCAAATGAATTAGAGCATGTACCATTTGGCTTTATATTAAAAGATGGCAAGAAAATGTCGACTCGTAAAGGGAAGGTTGTGCTATTAGAAGATGTCATCAAAGAAGCTATTGATCTGGCTCACCAAAATATTAAAGCTAAAAACTCAACATTAGAAAATAAAGAAGACGTAGCAAAAGTGGTTGGTGTCGGCGCCATTATTTTTCATGACTTAAAGAATGAACGACAAAACAATATTGAATTCAACTTAGAAGCGATGTTGAAATTTGAAGGTTCTACCGGGCTTTATGTGCAATATACTCATGCCCGCGCCTGCTCGATACTTCGGAAAGCTCCTTCTGGAATTTATTTTCCTGATACTGGACTAACCGATTTGCACAGCTGGACTATCATCAAAACATTGATGAATTTTCCAGATGTAATCGAAAAAAGTTTTCAGCAGGCTGAACCATCAGTTATCGCAAAATATGTTTTAAAATTAAGTCAAGAATTTAATAAATACTATAGTAATATCAAAATATTAGCGGAAGACGCAGAACAAAGCAGCAGACTCGCGTTAGTAAAATCGACTGCGATTGTGTTGAAAGAAGGTCTGAGACTGCTTGGAATCAAAGCCCCCGAGGAATTATAAAAATCAGTCCACTATTTTTGTTTAAGGTACCTCTTATTTATTTTGAAAATACGCTTCACCATTTAACGAAGCTGTCAACAAAATGCACAGTATGCATTCGTTGGCAGCTTCTTCATTTGAGAACTTATCCTACATACTGCGCCGCCTTTTGCCCCAGGATAATACCGCTAATGGCTCTTCCCAAATACTACGATTCCGATAAGGACCCAGTCAAGCGCAGACATCCCTCCGCCGCTTTCATTTGCGTCACTTACAGCACTTTCAGTATCTTCAGCATTTGCTGTATCATCAGCAGTATGATTGTTGTCCTTATTTTCCGCGGTTCCATCCGTTTCATTACTGTTGGAGGTGTTCTCTGTTCCTTCGTTTAAATTAAGAATAAAATAGTTTATTCTTATATTGAGTACTATTTTTATAAAAAAACACTCTTCTTACGTATATTGTATAAATCGTTACGATAATTGAAAAAATCATATTACCTGTATAAGGCTGAGGAGTTTGATTACTTATAAGCACTGAACTGATTGTCGCAAAAAAGATTGAATAAGTTATCATTATCCAAAACCCCCATTTTTTTAATTGAATGTAACCATAGACCATTACTAACGAAAACAAAGCCAAGATAACTCTCATTATGCGTTCAGGTATACTGTGAAGTCCGATCCTTTCAGCTATACTAATCACATTCGCATTCGGGTCATAAAAAATTGCGGTAGATAACAAAACTATCGCACCAAAAATATAGAAATAACTTATTAATGTAACTCCTAAAGGTCTTTTCACTGTGACACTTCCCTTATATTATTTTAAACATTTGATATGTCCTGTTCTACCGTCAATCAAATGGATAAAGTCTTATATCCGGAGACGTAGATAACTTGAATTTATCACATCTTTTTATGTTCTGTATAAGATTTTCTTTAATAATTGGTTCTATGTCAAGCACTTGGTAACGCTAAACTACTTCATAGCTTTCTGAATTCATACAATAATGCTTAATCATAAGAGGTTAGATAACTAATTGAAAAAATTTATAAAATGGATAAAATAACTCACAATCTGTTGGTTTGTTTAAAACCGGGATGAAAAATATGAGCCATACATTCTTATTAAAAATTTTAAAAATAGCTCTGTTTCTACAAATTATTTGGTATATCATGTTCTTCACGAATATTCTTGGTTTGATTGGATCTATAAGTGAGTTATTACAAGATATAGTATGGATCGGCATATCAACATTCGGATTATCACTTTCTATTTCAGCTTTCTTCAAAAAATCATTTACTCCTCTTTCGGTTTGTACATTGTTCCTTTCCATCTCAATTATCTTGCTGTGGTATTTAATAACTGGAATTGGGAAAATGGGATAAAAGAAGCATTATAGATGTTTCTAAAAAACTAGCTAAATAATTACATACAAAGAGTGAGTTTCTATTTTCTATCCTAAAAAGCAGCAACTCACTCTCTTTATAACCGGATCAATTTGTTTTATTCATGATCATCCTCTATACCTCCCTGCGGATTATCCAACTCCACATCTTCTGCAATACGAACTTTACTGTACATTTCTTCATTGTCTCCTTCAATAAGTTCTACGTTAAATTTGTAACTGTCTTCTTCCATTTCCACATTTTCAAAACGCTCCGAGCTTTCAAACCGCAGGATTACTCCATCGTCCATCGGTTCTTCATTCACTTCTTCCGCATTTTGCGGCATGTACTTTTCTGCCCCTGCCAATGCTTCATCATAGGTTCGCTCTGACTCATCCGTTTCCAAGAAATCGAGTCCAAAAGCATAAACAGTATCTTCTTCAGCACTCATTCCTGCGTAAATGGAAGAAGTGTCATCCATACAGTTAAAAAATAGAGCAGAAAATAAGCCTTCCCCTTGCGCATTAAAATGATTTTCTCCATACGCATCAGCAAATTCATCCGTTGTACTTCCAAAACCAGGCATGCCCCCAGCTTCACTGTTACAGCCTCCCATAAATAATAAAGAAAGCGTAATCAAAAAAAGCCATTTTTTCATTAAATCTCCCCTGCCCTTCCACATTATTTTTATCCGTTCCTTCCATGCTGCTATTAAAAATATTACCTGGTGGGTTCTGGTTTAGACAAACACTTATATTTTTTCCTCTTGCACTTCACGTTACGGAAACCGTTATACTTATCTGTAAAGGAGCTGATTCAAATGTATACCATTGGAGAATTTGGAGCAAAAACCGGATTTTCAACACGGACGCTGCGTTTTTATGAAGAGCTTGGAATTCTTTACCCAAGCAAAAGAAATGAGAGCGGTCATCGATTATATGGCTTGGAAGAACTCGCTGCCTTACAGCGTATTCAATCGTTAAAGTTTATTGGCTATTCGCTTCAGGAAATCAAAGAATTGCTCGATAAAGAAGAAATTACCTTAGAAAATTTTGTAGACTCCGTCCCTGTTCAAAGAAAGGTTTTGGTGCATAAGCGCGAAGAATTAAACCGCGCCATTGCAGCTATTGATCATGTGCAAGCACTTTTAGATGATGATTTCCCATTAGATTGGACGGTCCTCACCTCGCTGCTTCACGGGATGGAATTTGAAGAAGAGCAAAAGGCATGGATGAAGGAGCATTTTCCAGATGATTTTGCATCACTTTTCACAGATATCCCAAAGAAAAAACGTGAAAAATTAGATAGAGAATGGCTTTCCATTCTGGCCGAGGTGAAAAGACTGATGCGGGAAAATGTTCCTCCGCATGCCCCAGAAGCGCAGCAGGTATTTTTAAATATCAATGATTTATTTATGAGGATTGTCCCTGAAGATGTTATTACAGAAAATATCGATAAATGGGAGGAGCAATTGGAATCTGCTGAAGCTGATGATTTTGTAGCTCCGACTTTTTGGTCGAAAGAGGAAGAAGCTTATATGGAGGAAATCGCTAAAGCGATGGAACAGAAGTATAAAGAGAGTGAAGGGAAATAATGGACTGAAAAAGTCCGAAAGAGCTCACTATCTACACTGAATCACTTCGGACTTTTTCATTCGATATTTTTATATGTACTTTTCAAGAAAAATATAATTCTGTAAGCCTTCCCCAATCTATTTCATTTGAAACATTGATAAAGTATGGCGCTTGCCATGCTTGTGTTTTTTTTGCAGCGTTATTTAACGACTTTTCCCAAGAAGGATATACTCTTATTGCCATTTTCCCTTTGTTATCAATCGTTCTTAATATTCTTTTTTCTAAAAGCAAGGACTTTGGAAAAATAAACTGACCTTTCAGGTCTTTATCTATAATTGAAATCATTATTTTATCAGGACTTTCACTATACGCATAAGCCTGATTACGCTGATTTACATCTTTTTCCCAGAAAACAACAAAGTAGCCTTTTTTCTTTGGTGTTCGTTTAGCTAAGCGGCTCCTATACATCGTTTCATGAATCGTAAAAGTAGTCCCTTCATATTCCATATTTTGCGGCTCATTCACTATATTTGTGATGTCATCATCTGTGCCAGAAAGCAATGATTTGATTAGGTTTATCGATTTTAGCATTTTTTCTTCTCCTTCCTTTTTTATCCCCCTCGCCCTCAGAGCAGCGGTATCTTGACAATATCCGTTTTAGTACACAAAGAAAAAGCCAGGCAATAACCTGACCTTCCCTTCTATCGTCGTATATCCCGGACAACACTGTTTAAAATCATCGAAATCAATGAAATCACAATCGATGCGATAAACGCCGTTCCAAACCCGTCAATGACAAAGGAAGGTCCGATAAGCGCCTGCGTAATCATCAATATAATCGCATTGACCACAATTAAAAACAATCCAAATGTAATCACCGTAATGGGCAATGTTAAAATAACCAAAATCGGCTTCACAAACATATTCAGGATGGCTAAAATAACACTTGCTAACAGCGCTGTGCCAAATCCATCCAGCTGAAATGAATCAAAAATCTGTGCAACTGCTATCAGCGCGACAGCATTTAATACTAATGAAATAACCCCCCGAAGTAACATTAATACACGTCTCCTCTAGGCATAATAAATGCAGCAATCAGATAAACAATTGCCAATGTAGAAAAGCTCGGGATAAGCAGAATCAAGAAAATAATCCGGAGCAGGGTCGGATCCACATTTAAATACTCTCCTATTCCGCCAAGGACACCAGCTAATATTTTATTGGTTTCGGAACGATATAATTTTTTCATGAAAGTACCTCCTCAGGTAATTGTTTTGCCATCTATTTATTCATGGATATGTGTGCTTCTACTGGTATATACGAAAATAGAAATGAAAAAGTTTCATTTCTATTTTCCCTCTCCCTATTCTTTTTAAACAAAACAATTAGTTGGAGCTGTTCTTTTCAAAATCCCAAGTATAAAAACGTTCCATCGCCTGATGCTCAATCAGTTCATTTTTCACTTCTTCATCGATTTCATCCATCTGTTTAAACCAGCCAAACATGCCTGCTACCTGAGAATCATGAGACAGAACCGTTTGCAGCTTTTTATCAAACGTATCATGGACATCATTCACGATATCAGGGCTTCCTAAATCCTCTTCATGACCATTGGAAAAGGCTTGTGCCCATACTTTTGGTCTTTTCTCAGGAGTCATATCTTCTACAGCCTGAATCGCAGCTGCTCCCAAGGAATTATGATCCGGGTGCACAGCATAGCCGGGATAGTGTGTAATCACAAGAGAAGGTTTAATTTCTTCTAAATAGCTTCTTAAATGATCGGCCACCTCTTGTTTATCTTCAAATTCAATCGTTTTATCACGGTATCCGAGCATTTTCAGTTCCATATCTAACGTTTCACATGCCTGCTTCAACTCTTTTTTACGAATTTCAGGCAAGGATTCCCGATTTGCAAATGTCGGATTCCCCATATTCCTCCCCATTTGTCCTAACGTTCCACATAAATATGTTACTGGCACTCCATCTCTTCGAAACTGTGCGATGGAACCAGAAGCGCCGAATGCTTCATCGTCTGGATGCGGATAAATAACTACTACATGTTTCTCCATTACGTTCACCTATCTTTCTAGAATCAAGCTATATCCTTCGTTTTTTATTGATGAAAAGGCGTCTCACTAATTTCTAATGCCACCATTAACCGGCCTTCTCTGTCATGACCGGCCAGCAGCAATTGGTCTTCCTGATAAATCGTCCAGTCGGTCAGTCCTTCTGCATAAATCCAGCCAAGCTCCATTTTCAAACCAACACGATAGGAGTTCCCTTCTCCTATAATCTTTGCCTGTTTATAGGTTACTTTTGCATTACGTATATATGCACCAACGGTATAGGCATTGGCGTCTAAATGATTCGCATAAGCTCCATTTGTTGTTTCCAAATGAACATACACTTCTTTATTTAAGTAACTGTCCAGCGCCTGCTGAACTTTTTCAATTTCTATCGGCTTCATGTTTCAACCTCCACTTCTTATTCTTTTACTCTATCGAAATGCGGACAAATCGTCAATTAGATAGCTTATTCATACGAAAACAACGCTTTAAGCTGATTTAAAAATTACATTTGCACCCTATTCGTAAGATATTTACGTTTTATTATACCATAGTATTCTGATTGGATTGCAAATGTATGATGAAATAAACTATTTTTTCTCCAACAGCATTGTGATTTGCCTTAAAAACATTGTATCTATCTGCAAATGTTTTTACAGTCTGTGATTCTGTGATAAAACAAAGTCCATCTAAAGAGCAAAATTGCACTCTAAAGATGGACCGGCTATCCTCTATTTACTGCTGACTTTCTCTTTCAGCATGTCCTTCATACGTTCCTTATCGCGCTCTAACACAGGGCCAAGATACTTTCCTGTATAAGAAACATCTGCCTGTTCTGCGATTTTTTCCGGCGTTCCCTTCGCGATAATCTGACCGCCGCGGTCTCCGCCTTCCGGACCTAAATCAATAATATGATCCGCACTTTTGATGACATCCAGGTTGTGTTCGATAATTAAGACAGAATCCCCATTATCTACAAGTCTCTGCAGAACCTCCAGCAGACGGCGGATATCGGCAGAGTGAAGTCCTGTTGTCGGCTCGTCCAGAATATAAAATGTCTTTCCGTTAGAGCGTTTATGCAATTCACTCGCCAATTTCACACGCTGTGCTTCCCCGCCGGATAATGTCGTTGCCGGCTGACCTAACTTAATATATCCTAAGCCGACATCATAGATCGTTTGCAGCTTCCGTTTAATTTTTGGAATCGCAGAGAAAAACTCCAGTGCTTCTTCAATACGCATTTCCAAAACATCAGATATGCTTTTACCTTTATACTTCACTTCCAATGTTTCCCGGTTATAACGTGCTCCGTCACAAACCTCACAAGGGACATACACATCGGGAAGGAAATGCATTTCAATCTTGATGATTCCATCGCCGCGGCAGGCTTCACAGCGTCCGCCTTTAACGTTGAAGCTGAAACGGCCTTTTTTATAGCCGCGTATCTTCGCCTCATTTGTCTGGGCGAACACATCACGAATATCATCAAATACCCCGGTGTACGTCGCCGGATTGGAACGCGGTGTTCTCCCGATTGGAGACTGGTCGATATCAATGACTTTTTCAATATGCTCGATGCCTTTTATGCTTCGATATTTCCCTGGTTTTACTTTTCCTTTATATAATTCTTTTGCTAAGGATTTATAAATGATCTCATTAACCAGCGTACTTTTCCCTGAACCGGAAACCCCTGTGACAACGGTCATCAGACCAATCGGAATTTCAGCTGATACGTTTTTTAAATTATTTTCCGAAGCGCCGGTAACTTTTATTTTGCGTTTATCCGCTTTTTTACGTTTTGACGGCACAGGAATAAATTCTTTTCCAGATAAATAACGGCCCGTTAATGAATTCTCATTTGCCTTCACATTCTCCGGCGTATCACTGGCAACAATCTCCCCGCCATGCTCACCGGCGCCAGGTCCGATATCAATCAGCCAGTCCGCCGCAAGCATCGTATCTTCATCATGCTCCACCACAATCAGCGTATTATCTAAATCACGCATCTGTTTGAGTGTTTCAATCAGACGGTCATTATCCCGCTGATGCAGTCCGATAGAAGGCTCATCCAGCACATAAAGCACTCCTGTCAACGCAGAACCGATTTGTGTCGCCAGACGGATCCGCTGTGCTTCCCCTCCGGAAAGTGTTCCTGCTGAACGGGACAGCGTTAAATAATCCAAGCCGACATTATTTAAGAATGACAGCCGGTTATCTATTTCTCTTAAAATCAATCGTGCAATCTGACGGTCCTTTGCACTCAATTCAAGCTGCTTAAAGAAATCCATTGATTCCAGGATAGAAAAATCTGTTACCTGACTGATATGCTTCCCGTCAATTAATACAGCAAGCGCCTCTTTATTGAGACGGTTCCCTTTACAGGTTGGACAATTTTTCTGCGCCATATATTTTTCTAATGTCTCACGGATAAAATCCGAAGAAGTTTCTTTATATCTGCGTTCTACGTTCTTTAACACACCTTCAAATGCAACATCCTTCGTACGGGAGCTGCCAAAATCATTTTCATAATGAAAGTGGATTTTTTCTTTCCCGCTTCCATATAAAATTTTATCCATTTGTTCCTCAGGGATATCCTTCACTGGAACATCCATCGGAATGCCATAATGGTCGCAGACGCTTTTCAATAGCTGCGGGTAATACTGCGAGCTGATTGGCTCCCATGGTGCGATAGCATGCTCATTTAACGTCTTATCCCAATCCGGAATAACCAATTCCACATCGACCTCCAGCTTGGTGCCCAGCCCATCACAGCTTGGACACGCGCCAAAGGGGCTGTTAAAGGAGAATAAACGCGGCTCTAATTTCCCGATAGAGAAACCGCAAATCGGACAGGCATGGTTTTCACTGAATAACAATTCTTCATCATCAATAACGTCCACGATTGCATTGCCTTCTCCCAGCTTCAGTGCTGCTTCCAGGGAATCACTCAGCCGGCTTTCGATGCCGCTTTTAATAACAATACGGTCGATAACCACCTCGATAGAGTGCTTTTTATTTTTCTCCAGATTAATATCATCCGCAACCTCCATCATATCGCCATCAATTCGAACACGCACATAACCTTGCTTTTTCAAGTCCTCTAATACTTTAACATGTTCCCCTTTTCTGCCGGATACGACCGGAGCCAAAATCTGCATTTTCGTTCTCTCCGGATATTCCAGAACCCGGTCAACCATCTGCTGTACAGTCTGCGAGCTGATCTCGATACCGTGCTTCGGACAGGTCGGCTTCCCTACGCGTGCAAAAAGCAAACGCAAATAATCATAAATCTCGGTCACTGTTCCGACTGTCGATCTCGGATTTTTGCTGGTTGTTTTTTGGTCAATCGAAATTGCCGGAGACAAGCCCTCAATCACGTCCACATCCGGCTTGTCCATCTGTCCCAGAAATTGTCTTGCATAGGCAGACAGCGATTCTACGTATCTGCGCTGTCCTTCTGCATAAACGGTATCAAAGGCAAGGGAGGATTTCCCGGAACCAGAAAGCCCTGTAAGAACCACTAATTTATTTTTAGGAATATCCACATCGATATTTTTTAAGTTATGCGCTCTGGCACCTTGGATTTTTATAGATTTACTTGGCATAAAAAATTCATCCTTCCGCTTTAAGCTCCAAGAGAACATCTCTTAATTCTGCTGCTTTCTCGAAGTCTAGATTTTTGGCTGCCTGCTTCATTTCTTTTTCCATTTTTTCGATGACTTTCTGCTTCTCTTTCTTCGTCATCTTCTTCATTTGCTTCGCTTCCGATTCATACGTTTCCGGTGCTTCCGCAGCAATTGTTGCCTGGATAACGTCGCGTACTTCCTTGCGAATCGTTTGCGGGGTAATGCCGTGTTTTTCGTTATATTCCTGCTGAACCATACGGCGGCGTTCTGTTTCATCAATTGCTTTTTGCATCGAATCGGTCATCTTATCAGCATACATAATAACTTTACCCTGTTCATTTCGTGCGGCACGACCCATCGTCTGAATCAGCGAACGCTCGGAACGAAGGAAGCCTTCTTTATCCGCATCCAAAATGGAAACTAAGGATACTTCCGGAATATCCAGCCCTTCCCGGAGCAGGTTGATTCCGACAAGCACATCATATTTCCCGACACGCAAATCACGGATTACTTCAATCCGCTCTAATGTTTTGATTTCCGAATGCAGATAAGCTACTTTTATCCCGATTTCTTTCAGGTAATCTGTTAAGTCCTCTGACATTTTCTTCGTTAACGTCGTAATCAACACGCGTTCATTGCGTTCCGTCCGCTTATTGATTTCACCTATTAAATCATCGATCTGCCCTTCAATCGGACGGACCTCCACCTCTGGGTCCAGTAAGCCGGTCGGACGGATGATTTGCTCTGTCATTTCTGGTGAATGCTCTAATTCATACGGTCCCGGTGTCGCCGAAACATAAACCAGCTGATTGGTCTTTTCTTCAAATTCTTCAAACCGCAGCGGGCGGTTATCCATCGCAGAAGGCAAGCGGAAGCCATGATCCACTAATACCTGTTTCCGGGCCTGGTCCCCGTTATACATACCGCGAATCTGCGGCAGCGTCACATGGGACTCATCAATAATTACTAAAAAGTCCTCTGGAAAGAAATCCAGAAGTGTATAGGGCGTTGCTCCCGCTTCACGCAGTGTCAGCGGACGTGAATAGTTTTCAATCCCGGAACAAAAGCCCATTTCCCGCATCATTTCTAAATCATAATTGGTCCGCTGCTCGAGACGCTGCGCTTCCAGCAGCTTCCCGGCATCGTTTAATTCCTTCAACCGGTCTTCTAATTCTTTTTCAATATTTTTAATCGCAATTTTCATTTTCTCTTCACGGGTCACAAAGTGAGAAGCCGGGAAAATAGCTACATGCTCTCTGTCGCCGATGATTTCTCCCGTCAGCGCATCGACTTCACGGATCCGGTCGATCTCATCTCCGAAAAATTCTACCCGGATACAATGCTCCTCATGAGATGCCGGGATAATTTCCACGGAATCCCCGCGCACACGAAACGTCCCGCGCTGAAAATTAATATCATTTCTTGCATATTGAATATCTACTAATTCCCGCAGAAGCTGATCTCTTTCTTTTTCCATGCCAAGTCTAAGGGACAGCACCTGGCTTCTGTATTCTTCCGGGTTACCTAAACCGTAAATACACGACACACTCGCTACGATCAATACATCGCTTCGTTCAAAAAGCGCCGATGTCGCAGAGTGGCGCAATTTATCTATTTCATCATTGATGCTGGCGTCTTTTTCAATAAACGTATCGGTAGAAGGCACATACGCTTCCGGCTGATAGTAATCATAATAGCTCACAAAATACTCTACCGCATTGTTTGGAAAGAACTCTTTAAACTCACTGTAAAGCTGTCCTGCCAGTGTTTTATTATGTGCAATAACAAGCGTCGGCCGGTTGATTTCTTTCACCACATTGGACATCGTAAATGTTTTCCCCGTTCCAGTAGCACCGAGTAACGTCTGATGATGCTGGCCGGCAAGTACCTTATCTACAATTTCCTGAATAGCTGCCGGCTGATCACCCGCAGGCTCATAAGCAGAAACTAACTCAAATTGCTCATTCATCCTATTTCCTCCGTTCCATACCATAGCTATTTTCTATTATATCCTTTTCTCAAAAAACGAACAAGTATTCGTTCTTGTTTTTAAGAAATTATATATTTTTTTATATTATTATTGAAATAACCTCTATTTTCATTATAGCCTTTCTGTCAATCTTTCAATCCTCGTTTTATTGTTATAATCAAATAAGAATGCTTGGATGCAGCAGTAAACCACTGTTCCAAGCATTCTTATGTTAAGAGGCGTTTGTATTCTTTTCTCTTCTAGCTTTAAAAGGCTCTTCCGCAAATTGAAAGCCTAAGGAATGGTGCTCTCCTTCATACAGAGATCCTTGTACAAAACGAACCTCTTCCTCATGGTTCAAAACTTCCATTTTAATATAAGCTCCGCTTCCCTGCAGTGCTTCATAAAAAGCTTGGCTTGTCCGTACGTTTTTCCCGCCGACTCTGTAAATGACCTCGCCAGTCTCTATTTCCAGCCTGTCCGCCGGACTGCCAGGCAGCACGCCAACCACTCTCAGGCCTTTGGCATGCGGCTGATAGTACGGACGGCGCAAACGGTCTCCTTCGCGATAGCGATAATTCAAATACTCTTTTCCGATAATCGCCAAAATTATCGCAGCCAGGGAAAGGTACGGGATAAATACTCCGCCGACAGCAATAAGTAAAATACCGATTGCTAAAAAGGTATTTGCTTTTGCCAGCTTGTAAATCGCATCCTGATGAAAATGTCCTTTTGCTTTATAGTTAAACCCAATCAAAAATGGAATCAGTGCTAAGCCTAAGCTGGATTCTCCAATGGATAAATACGGCCACCAGGGAGCAAAGGAAGTAATTAATCCTTCAGGCACAAGCATCAGCAGAGGAACAACCGTTAATCGTTTGATTTGCTGTTCGCCTACCCAGACACCGCGGTCACTCAGCGTAATTCTTGGAAACGTATCTTGCTTTTCAATACGTTTAATGAACAGGGATTCTACAAAAAGAAGCAATCCCGCTAATACAGCTAACGCCGGAAGACTGCTTTCGTAAAGCAAGGAATAATCAATGACATCTTGCATGTCAATAAGATACGGTGCAAAAAACAAAATAAGAAAAGTCAGCCCAAGTGTATAGCTGGGAGACAATAATGTAAAATGCGTACTGATGCTTAATACAACAAAGCTTAACGCTAAAACGAGAAGTGTTTCATAAGAGAATACCATGCCTGTGCCAATAATGACGGCAGAAATCAGTATTCCGCTGATTAAGGAGACAAGCCAGGTCCGATGCCACTCCATAAACTTCGGATATATTTTTATCCCAAAATCGTACCGCTCCCGTTTGATTCGAAAATAACTTGCCATCGTCAATATAAATAAAAACCAGTATAATGCCGGATTCAGAAAAAATTTGCCTATACCTTTTGCCAATTCAATAAGCCATGCTTCCACCAATACTCTTCACCTGCTTTGCAAATACAATTTGTTCATCCATCACATAGTGGTGGATGAACAAATCTCTTATTTTATCACGGAGAATCGCCCGTAAATCTTCCGTCTCAAAATAGAAAGTGGAAATATAATTAGTCAGAGGGGAGTTAACGGGCGCTAACTCCCTGAATCATTTAGGCTAATTCAGCGAGAGAAAAGCAACAACTCCCGCTGAATGAAGTTTCGTTTTATTGATAAAGTTCTTCTAAAGAGCGTTCCAGCTGTCGGTCGTCCTCTCCGTCCCGAATCTTTTCAATAACCTGTGTTTCAATTAAACCGCCTGTTTCTTCGTCTACTTCTCCAGTTGTTTCCAAGTCATTATCTTCCTGAAATTCTTCTACAGCTTGCTCTGTTTCTTCACTGAAATAACCGTCTGTTCTTCCAGTATCATATCCCAGTCCAGATAACATCACTTGCATATTTGCCACTGCTTCGCTTGTATGGTCAAACGTGAGCGGCTCGTCATCTGTCACTTGAATCGGAGTAGAGTAGTAGTAATCATCCTGCCTTTGTTCGACGGTCGGTTCCACTCCTTTTCCATCAATCCACTCGCCGCCAGGAGACAGCCATTTAAGAGTTGTCATTTTAATAGAACTGTCATCCCCAAGCGGAATAGCCTGCTGTACGGTACCTTTTCCAAAGCTTGTTTCTCCCACAACATCATAATCAAGCTCTTTCATAGCAACAGCGACAATTTCAGAAGCAGAGGCACTGCCTTCATCAATTAACACGCTGATTGGATAATCTTTCGCCTCATCCAGATTAGACACATACTCTTCTGCATTTCCATTCGCATCCTCGATTTGCAGATAAGGCATATCACTTGGAACAAATTGCTGTAAGATTTCTTCCGCAACATCTAACAGTCCGCCCGGGTTCCCGCGAACATCAATGACTAGACCGTCAATATCCTGCTCTTCCAGATCTGCCAGCTGTTCTTCAAATTCTTCTCCTGTATGCTCAGAGAAGTTTGTGATTTGAATAACTCCTGTATCCTTGCCATCTTCTGATTCCACTTCACTATATACGGTTTCCACCGGAATCGTATCTCTTTGAATCGTTACTTCAAATGGATCCGAAGTACCTAAACGCTGTATTTCTAAAACAACATCGGTTCCTTTTTCTCCGCGGATTTTAGCAACTGCCTCGTTTACATTCAATCCTTCTAAACTCTCTCCGTCCACACTTAAGACCTGGTCATTTGGACGCAGCCCTGCTTTTTCCGCAGGTGATTCTTTCATTGGCGACATAATGGTTATATAGCCGTCTATCTCACGGACCTCCGCACCAATTCCTTCAAACGAAGACTCAATCTGCTCGTTGAACTGCTCCATCATTTCACTATCTAAGTAAGAAGTATGCGGGTCTTCCAGCGTCGAAAGCATCCCTTCTATAGCGCCTTCCACCAGTTCATTATCATCAACATCTTCTATATAGTTTGATTTGATTAAATCAAAGGTTTGAGAAATCTTGTCTAAATCTGCCGGTAATTCAGCAGATGATTCTTCCTCGGCATTATCAGTTTCATTTTCTGAATTCGTTATTTCCAAAGGAGCGTTCCCCTCTGAATTTTGAGCTAATTTAACTCCGCCGTAGCCCCCTAACACACCGATAAGCAGAGCACCAATTAATATCAGTATGATTTTAGTTTGATTAAGCTTCATTTCTACACCTCTTTGTTGCTTCAAAAGCTTCCATCCAGCTCCGAAGTTGAATTAATATATCTATCACAAGCAGCAAACCATTTAGAAAAACTGATATTCGTAAAAATCATTTAAAAAGCGTATGTTCCTATATAAAAATAAAGACACTTCTCAAGTAAAACAAAGCATATTTATTTTCTAATAAAGAAATCATATCATGTTATCCAGTGAATGACTATGATTTTACACACAAACATTATCTAGAATCTTTCTTTTGAATAGACTATTCAGAACATGCTTCTGGCAGCTTTATTTAATAACAAGAAATCCGAACTAATTCACATTCTGCCTAAAAGCAAATGAAGTACTAGTTCGGATTTATTATTTGATAAATTTCTATTTATTTAGCTTTGAATTAATTCAAGTAGCCTGCCGGGTCAACCGGGTTCTTATAGCCTCCAGGGTGAATTTCAAAATGGAGATGGACACCAGTGGAACCTCCCGTATTGCCCATTACAGCGATTTGATCGCCTTGGCTCACCGTCTCGCCATTAGATACCGTAAAGCTATCCAAATGTGCATATAAGGTCGTATACTCCTGGCCGTTTATATTATGCGTAACCATCACCGTATTGCCATAACCACTCATTGAACCAGTATAAGCCACCACACCATCAGCAGCTGCACGAATTACTTTATCCGCTTCTCCGGCTTGCCCAAAATCCATTCCGTTATGCGGTCTGACATCTCCATGTATCGGATGTACACGATTCGGATCAAAAGGAGAAGTGGTCGGCCCGGAGGTTGGTCGAATAAAACCAGAACGATTGCTTGGCGCAGCATCTTCTGATTTCACCTCACCAGAAGCTCCGCTGGCTACTTGCACGTCCACATCACTTTCTTCTTCCTGCTGTTCTGTTTCTTCTTCACTGGAAGTATCTTCACTCTCTGATTCTTCCTCTGCCGGCTGGCTCTCTTGTTCCTGCTCTTCACTTTCTTCTTCCTGCTGCTCTGATTCTTGTTCACTTTCTGCCGCAGCTCGACGCGCTTCTTCCGCCTGACGTTCTTCTTCTGCCTTGCGCTCTGCTTCGGCTTCTGCCTCAGCACGTGCTTTCTCTTCTGCTTCCTTCTGTTCCAGATCATCCTTTTTACTTTGAGCAGACTCTAATGCAGATTGCTTCGCTGCTGCCTGAGCGTCAATCAGCTGCTGCTCCTCCTCAGCTGATAACTTCACTTCTTCCATTTCATCGTACTCAATTTCTAAGTCAGCTAATAACGTTTCTTTATCAGATATTTGTTCATCTAATTGGTCTTGCAATGCAAGCAGGTCATCATGCTGATCTTCAAGCGCTGCTTTATTTTCTTCTACAGCAACCTTATTTTCCTCAACCGTCACTTTACTTGCTTCCAGTTCCCCTTTATCGTCTTCCAGCTGCGCCTTATCATTAGCCTGTTCCTCCATAATAGATCTGTCAGAATCCATTACTTTATTCACCGCGGTACTGCGAGAGACGAATTCACTGAAATTTTGTGCACCAAAAATAACCTCTAAGTATTGAATTTCTCCACCATTCTGCTGAATACTGCGGAGACGGTCTTTAATGAGCGCATCTCGCTGTTCGATTCGCTCTTCTAAATCTACTATGTCTTCTTCTAATTCCTCTATACGATTAGACAATTCCTCTATTTCATCTGTTAAACTTTCAATCTCCTGATTGGTTGCTTCAATCTCGCCTTCTTTATCAGCGATATCTGATTGTGTCCGGCTCAATTCTTCATCTATGGATGAGATTTCACTTTCCACGTCACTTTGTTCTTTTTTGTTTGATTCAAGCTTTTCCTCCGAATCATCTTTCTTTTTCTTTGCTTCCTCTTTTTCCGATTCCAAATCAGACTTCTCTTTCTCCAGTTCGTTAATTTCATCTTCTACATCTTTTACAGACTCTGCTGAAACAGAATGTATTGGTGTCGTGACTGTGAGCAATGTAACCAGGCTGAATGCCGCAAGTGCTCTCAAGCTTCTCATATGTTGTTCCCCTCTCCATTTTGTTTCTGCTTTATAGTAAATTGTGATTTTTTTATCAGCTGAAAACTACCCCCTATGTCTTTCTGCTCAGCTGACTATTCTATTTTAGAAAAACTCGTATTCACTGCGTTTGCAGCAAATGCGAGTTTTTCTTATTTTCCCTATATGGAACATAATCTTTATTTCTTTTGTATGCTAGACTTTTAAGAATTTACGTACACTCATCACGCTTCCCCAAACGCCGATTACTGCTCCTATCAGCAGTACCATCCCGGACAGCTGCCAAGCAAATGGATTGAATGGCAGAAGGTCTATAAATCGGAAGGTATTCGTTATACCTGGTAAGTTATGATAAATATAATAATAACCTCCCACGATAACGGCCATTGGGGTTATGGAACCAAGTATCCCTAACAGTGCCCCTTCCACAAAGAACGGCCAGCGAATAAAGGAATTCGTTGCTCCTACTAATTTCTGAATGCCAATTTCGGTACTTCTTGCAATAATTGTTATCTTGATTGTATTTGAAATTAAGAAAATAGCTGTAAATACCAGCGCTATAATCAATGCCATTCCAATTGCTCTTGCATAATTATTAAATTGGAAAAGCCGATCAACTACTTCTTGGCCATATAATACATCTTCTACGCTGTCTAACTCGCTGATTTGATTGGCAATAGCCTCTGTTTCCTCAGGAATGCCAGCTTCCACGATATATACATGGTTCAACGGGTTGTCCTGCTCCAGCATGACCCACGCCTGGCCGTCATCTCCCATACTGTCAATTAAGCTTTTTAATTCATTATCATTGGAAGAAAATTGAACCTCTGCCACACCATCTATCTGTTCAATTTCTTCACCGAGTTCGACAATTTGATCTTCATCTGCCGTTAATTCAATTAGCGTACTGATTTGTACATCCTGCTCGATATTCCTTGCCATTTGGTCAAGGTTCAGAACTAAAGCCAAAAATACAGCTACAAGAATTAAGGTTGTGGTTACGGCCGCAATGGAGGCAAAGGTCATCCAGCCATTCCGGAATATGTTTTTCATACCTTCACGTATATGTCTTAACAATGTTCTAAACTTCATAGCCGTAGTCACCCCGCTGTTGATCTCGTACAATATTCCCATCTTCAATTGCAATGACACGACGTTTAATTGTATTAACAATATGTTTACTGTGAGTTGCCATGATTATGGTTGTACCTTTTGAATTAATGTCTTCTAAAACTTCCATAATTCCCCATGAAGTATCCGGGTCCAGGTTTCCTGTCGGTTCATCGGCTATTACAACCTTAGGGTTATTTACAATCGCCCGTGCAATTGCCACACGCTGCTGTTCCCCGCCAGATAATTCACTTGGAATCATTTTTGCTTTATCCTCTAATCCTACAAGCTGCAAGACTTCTGACACTCTGCGTTTGATACTTTTTGGCGACGTTTCGATTACTTCTAAAGCAAACGCCACATTTTCATAGACTGTCAGTTTTTGCAGAAGTTTGAAATCCTGAAAGACAACTCCTATATCACGACGCAAGTATGGGATATGCCTTTCTTTTATTTTACTTAATTCTCGTCCATTAATGATTATCTTACCTTTTGTCGGCTTTGCTTCACGATAAATCAAACGAATAAAGGATGATTTACCAGCCCCGCTCGGCCCGACAAGATAAACAAATTCACCACGATCGATATGTATATTTATATCGTTCAGTGCTGTCACACCATTACTATATGTTTTGGATACATTCTCCATTGTTATCATTTCATGACCACCTAATTTAATATATTATTTCCGCTTATGACTTTAACCGTTACTGATATCTGTCTGATTAACTGCCAAAAAAATACATATTTTGCAAGCTCTATCTATTTATATATTTCTGTTATATTTTTATTTCTGCTATTTTATCTCTATCTTTTTTATATCATTAGAATTCATTTAAATAGATTTAAACGACCAAAAATAATTATAACATCTCTGTGTATTTTATGATGAAAAAATCGTATTACATTTTTATTTCAATTCGACAACTCTTGTAACAATCAAAAAAGAACACTAATTAAGCTCGGCATAGAGCGGTTTAACACAGCTTCTTATAATCGACAATTTTTTATGTTTACTAGTTGAAAAGGTTTTGTTTTAAAGGATAACGGGTAATTGAGCGGTTTGTGCTAAAACGACGGATTTTGGAATTTTTGAAAGGCTGGAGGGTACACTGTATTTCATGAAGAAGATTGATTTTTATCATTATTTCTATTTGAACATTCAAGTAAAAAGCAGCATTAACCCGCTATACCTAATAAACGAAGAACTATGAATGTAAACCTGATAACGACGAAATATCAATGCTTTTAAAATACTTTTTTTAAATAAAATGAGAAGAAGAGACACAGACGCTTGCCGTAAAGCAAACGTCTGTCCGTCCCTATTGTTCAATTAACCAGGATGCCAACTCTTCTAAGTCTTGTCCTTCTACTTGCGACTGCGGCGGCATGCTGCCAATACCTTCTTGGACGATATCCTCAATTTGTTCCTGAGAATATTTTGACCCAATATCAAGCAGTTCAGGACCGCCATTTCCAGAAAGGTCAGCACCATGACAGTTAGCACAGTTATTGCGATACACTTCCTCGCCAGCTTCTAAATTTTCAGCTGAATCGCTGTTGGTATCGTCTGCATTACCGCAAGCTCCCAGAATAATAACCATTCCCAGGAACAAGGCAGCTAATCCTTTTTTCATCGCCTCAATCCTCCTTGCCAGTTGCTACTATTAGTATATCTGCTTCGGTTTCATTCTACATAAATCATTATGAACAAAAAAGGACAATTGGTGTTTATTTCATTTGGGAACGGAGATATCCGTCAATAAATATATCCAGATTACCGTCCATTACTGCCTGCGTATTCCCTGTCTCCACATCTGTTCTATGATCCTTGACCATTGAATACGGGTGGAAAACATACGAACGAATCTGGCTTCCCCAGCCAATTTCCATTTGTTCTCCGCGAATTTCTGCTAGTTCTTGCCGCTGTTTTTCAATCTCCAGCTGATAAAGCTTTGATTTTAACATTTTCATCGCTTGTTCCCGGTTTTTGATCTGGGAACGTTCATTTTGACAGGTAACAATGATATTAGTCGGAAGATGCGTAATCCGTACAGCCGAATCCGTCGTATTGACATGCTGCCCGCCGGCGCCGCTTGCACGATACGTGTCTATTTTTAAATCCTCTGTTTTTACATCAATATCTACGTCGTCGCTCATCTCTGGTGTCACATCACAGGATACAAAAGATGTATGCCGTCTTCCTGAGGAGTCAAAAGGAGAAATTCGGACAAGACGATGAACCCCTTTTTCCGCTTTTAAATAGCCATAGACGTTATGACCTTTGATTAATAACGTAACGCTTTTCACACCAGCTTCATCTCCGGGGAGGTAATCAATGGTCTCCACAGAAAACGAATGGCTTTCCGCCCAGCGCTGATACATACGCAGCAGCATACTTGCCCAATCCTGCGATTCTGTACCGCCTGCTCCTGGGTGCAGCTCTAAAATCGCATTATTCGCATCGTAAGGCTCGCTCAATAAGAGCTGTAATTCAAATTTATTTACTTTCTCTTTAAAATCCTTCAGCTCTGACTGCAGATCTTCAAATAACTCTTGGTCATTTTCCTCTTTAACCAGCTCATAAGATACTTCCAGATTGTCTAATGTTTCTTCAATCTCTTCAAAAGAATCGACGTAGCTTTTTAATCCATTCGATTCTTGAATAACTGTTTGCGCTTGATTCTGATCATCCCAAAAAGCAGGATCGGCCATCAATGCTTCTAATTCAGCAATCCGTGCTTTCTTTTGTTCGAGGTCAAAGAGACCCCCTGAAATCTTCAACACGTGAAGTTATTTTTTCCAGTTCTTGTTTAATTTCGCTTAATTCCATATACTGATTCCTCCTAATATTGCTTTTCCTTGCCATGGTATAACAGGTGCTCTGTGCAGGAAAGCTCTCTGTTTCCCCCAGCCGGGTTTCCCCGCCAATAGCCGTTGTATCCACTATTGAACAGGGGGTTATTTCAAATGAATGCCGATTAGCTTATTGCTTACCATGACAGTTTTTATACTTTTTACCGCTGCCGCATGGACAAGGGTCATTTCGCCCTACGGTATTATTTTTCACAACTGGTTTTCTGGATTTTTTCTTCTGACCGTCACCGCCTCCAGAAACAGCTTGCGTATTTTTAACGACTTCCTGACGCTGCAGATTATCCTGAATCTGTGCTTTCATCACATATTTGGATACTTCCTCTTCAATGCTTGCAATCATTTCTTCAAACATTGTGAAGCCTTCCATTTGATATTCACGCAGCGGATCGTTCTGACCGTAGGCACGTAAATGAATACCTTGGCGAAGCTGATCCATCTGGTCAATATGGTCCATCCATTTTGTATCTACTGTGCGCAGCAGAATAACTTTTTCAAACTCAACAAACTGTTCCGGCGTAATCTCTGCTTCTTTTGCATCATAACGGCGATTCACTTTTTCCATAATAATGCCGGTTATTTCTTCTGCTTCCTTATCCTGAAGCTCTGCCGTTGTCATATCACCTTGCTCTAATAGGTTACCTTCTATATATTCCACAATAGCATCCAGGTTCCATTTATCTTCATCATTATCCTGTGTATGTGTTGCAACAATTCGCTCTACAGTAGATTGAATCATATTTATAATGATTTCACGCAGGTTGGTTTCAGAATCAATGACGTCAAAACGCTGTTTATAAATAATTTCACGCTGTTCACGAAGCACATCATCATAAGACAGAACCGTTTTACGTGCATCGTAGTTATTCCCTTCCACACGCTTTTGAGCAGATTCTACTGCACGGGAAACCATTTTACTTTCGATTGGCTGGTCATCATCCATGCCAAGCCTTTCCATCATCGCTTTCAAATTATCTGAACCGAAACGGCGCATCAGCTCATCTTCCATAGATAAGAAAAATTGGGATATTCCCGGATCACCCTGACGTCCGGAACGTCCGCGGAGCTGATTATCAATACGGCGTGATTCGTGTCGTTCCGTGCCGATGACAGCCAGTCCGCCGAGGTCTTTCACACCGTCTCCTAATTTAATATCTGTACCGCGGCCTGCCATGTTGGTTGCGATGGTTACTGCACCTCGCTGACCGGCATTTTCAATAATTTCCGCCTCACGGAAGTGGTTTTTCGCATTTAGTACTTCATGCTTTACTCCCGCACGCTTCAGCAGCTGTGAAATCAGCTCGGAGGTTTCTACCGCTACCGTACCGACCAGAACCGGCTGGCCCGTTTCATGGCGTTCTTTGATGTTATTAACAACGGATTTAAACTTGCCTTCCATCGTTTTATAAATTTGATCTGCACGGTCATCTCTTTGGACTGGCTGATTAGTTGGGATAGCAATAACATCCATATTATAGATGCTTCTGAACTCTTCTTCCTCTGTTTTTGCTGTACCTGTCATACCAGACAATTTTTTGTACATACGGAAATAGTTCTGGAAAGTAATCGAAGCAAGCGTCATACTCTCATTTTGTATTTGTAAGTTTTCCTTCGCTTCAATTGCCTGATGCAGACCATCACTATAGCGGCGGCCTTTCATTTTACGTCCAGTAAACTGGTCGATAATAATGACTTCGCCTTCTTCTACCATATAATCCGTATCTTTATGCATGGATACGTGCGCTTTCAATGCCTGATTAATATGATGCGTTAAGGAAACATGTGATAATTCAAATAAATTTTCAATACTGAAGAATTTCTCTGCTTTATCAATTCCTTGTTCCGTTAATTGTACTGCTTTTGTTTTTTCCTCGAAGGTATAATCTGTTTCCTTTTGCAGTGTACGCACAAATCGATCTGCCTGCTGGTAGAGCGATGCAGATTTTTTTGCTGATCCAGAAATAATCAATGGCGTACGGGCTTCATCAATTAAAATCGAGTCAACCTCATCGATAATGGCATAATTCAATGGCCGCTGCACCATCTGTTCTTTATATAACACCATGTTATCTCTTAAGTAATCAAAACCAAATTCATTATTTGTTCCATAAGTGATATCTGCTTGATACGCTTTACGCTTATCTTCCTTGGGAAGACCATTGTGGTTTAAACCGACCGTTAATCCTAAAAAAGCAAACAGCTCTCCATTTTCTTTCGCATCACGATCTGCTAAATAATCATTGACTGTAATAATATGCACGCCTTCACCCGAAAGCGCATTAAGATACGCTGGCATCGTTGAAGCCAACGTTTTCCCTTCCCCTGTTTTCATTTCAGATATATTTCCATTATGCAGCGCTACCGCACCGACTAACTGTGTACGGAAAGGGCGCATTCCGAGCACACGCTTAGAGGCTTCACGAACAACCGCATATGCTTCTACAAGAAGGTTGTCCAATTCTTCTCCATTTGCGACCCGTTCCTTAAATTCCTCTGTTTTCTTCTGTAAATCATTATCTGAAAGCTTCTGCACCTCAGGCTCTAATGCTTCGATCTTGTCCACCTGTTTTTCGATACGCTTCACTTGTTTTTGATTTCCGTCACCAAAAATCTTCGTTAAAATTCCTGCCATTATGAACGCTCCTCAGTTAATTGAAACTTTTATTGCTTATAGAATTACACTTGATTCAAAATTATATGTCATATACCACTATTTAAAGGTAATGATATCGTAGCTGATAAATTTACCATGTCTGATAGGCAATAGTCAATATAAGTAATCATAACACTTCCTAAACCGTTATGACAACTTACATTGTCCGTTTCGTTCCCAGCAGGGTCTCTTTCTGACACAAGCTAATTATCTATATACTGACAGACCTCCTGCATGTATAAAAAAAAGAACTGAAATGTTGATTTCAGTCCTGAATGAAGTGATCTTCCGAGGGTGTTTTGCGAAGAGTAGTACCGATTATAGATACACTACTTTTAAACTTTTTCTTTTTGTTCAGAGGATATCTGTGCAAGATGCTTATTGAGGTTGCCTACAATACGTAATAGCTGCTGAATCGTATGCTCGTGCTGACTTACCCGCTGTTCCAATTCATCCAGCACTCGCTGTGTCGTATACTGCATTTGACTGCCCCCCTTTACTTTCTAATTTATTTATACCACACGCCTTCTTTTCCAGCGAATCCGCAAACTCCATTTTTCAACAGCCAAAAACACAGTTTGTCTAGACAAACTGTGTTTTTGGCTGTAAAAATGACGCGTTTACCCGTATAAACTGAAAAAAAACGCCAGTTTGATGTTTTTTTCGACAAAATTTCATCGATTGGATAAAATTAATAAATTTTTTGGCTTATTTATTCTTCCTTTACCACAACAAAGCCTGTACATACGCACTTTGTGAGCTATTTCTATCATCGCTATATATTTTTTTCTTGATAAAAAAACTTTTTAGCCATCTCGTAAAAAAGCAGGATATTGCTCCCTCCATCGGAAGCAATATCCTGCTTTTTCTATTAATATACTATTTTATTTTGATTTAAACATGCGGTTCAATCAATCCGTATTTTCCATCACGGCGTTTATAAACCACATTGGTTTCTCCAGATTGATCATTAGTAAATACAAAGAAGCTGTGTCCAAGCATATCCATTTGCAGGATTGCTTCTTCAGAATCCATTGGTTTTAAGTTAAAACGTTTGGTACGTACTAATTCAATTTGATTTTCATTTTCTTCAGATGCCAGTTTTGCTTCTTTTTCTAATTCAGCAAAAGCATGCTTAGGAGCGCCGTTTTGTCTGAATTTACGATTGATTTTAGTTTTATGTTTGCGAATTTGTCTTTCTAATTTATCTACGGCTAAGTCTACAGCAGCATATAAGTCAATATGCTGTACCTCTGCACGCAGTAAGAGATTTGTCATTGGGATGGTAACCTCAATGCGCTGTTCATCATTATAGACACTTAGATTTACATGCACATCGCTAGTCGGAGCGGAATCAAAATATCTTTCCAGTTTGCTGATTTTCTTCTCAACATACTCTCGAATAGCGTTTGTAACCTCAATATTTTCGCCTCTAATATTAAATTTCATATAAGTGTCCTCCTTCTTTACTTTTATAAATATATTATAGCACTATTTCACAAACTTCTCTTGTCTAAACCCTTAATTTTCGTAAACGTTTTCTATTCATCCGGCCCAACCCCTGTACATGCAAGGGTTAGAAAGATTAAAATTTTTTGACAAAATTCGAAGTTATGTTTGAATTCGATTTACTAGAATCATATCCTTCTATTCTTTTTCTTCTCCACATCTAAGACAGAAAGTAAAGCATCCTCTCTTCTAAAAAAAGATAACCAGCTTGGCCATTGCTGATTATCTCTTTTTGAAAGGTAACAAACCTTTATTTTTTCTGATCTAAAAACATGCCGTCCATGCTTTGCATATTTTTATATGGATTGGAATAGCTTGATGTTGATTTCTTTTGCTGCTGTACCTGCTTCATTTCATTTTTTAAAGCAAAGAATATAAATTTTATCTTTTGCTCAATATCTTGGTTCATGTGGACGATTGCTTTTCCCAGCTTGTCTTCATCCTTTGTGTATGGAGGAGCTATTGCATCAAGCAGCTCTCCTCTCTCTTCCATCATTTTTTGAAAGGTATTGATAACCTCTTCCCGATTATGTGAATCAATATCCTGGGATAATAGCTGCTGCATGCTCTCTGTTAATTGGTAGATAGGTATGATCCGGTTCATCAGATGGAAGCACCCTGACTGTATTTCTGCTGACGATCCTTTAGAATGACCTGTTTCCAAACATCGCGAAATTCCTCTGCATAGCTGAGCGCCTCTTCTAACTTTTCGGTATCATTTTTTATATTCGCTTCTGTTAATAGATTATGCATATAGTCATATAACGGCATCATCTGATGAGAGATTTCCATATTCATATCCAATGTCACCATGAGTTCATTAATGATTTTTTGCGCTTTTTGGATGTTGGTATTTTTAGCAGCAAAATGGTCATTATCCATCTCTTTCCTTGCTTGTTTAATAAATTTAATACAGCCATTATAGAGCATCAGCGTCAGCTCTCCGCCTGATGCTGTATTAACGGCGTTATTTTGATAGGTTTGATATGCTTTATTACTACTCAAATTGCATCACCCTTCTTTCTTATTGTGCCAGTCCAGGAGCAAAATTCGACATCAGCATATCGGATTGCTGATTCATCATGGAAATAGCACGCTCCATCTCTGAAAATTGTCTCCAATAACGCGATTCAACTTTTTCCAAACGACGCTCGAAATTCTCAATTCGGCTGTTGATTTCTTCCATGCGCTTCCCTAGTGCATACCCATCTAAGGATACACTTGTTGCCGTGCCAGCACGCTGATTAATTTGACCGATTGTATCTTCCACAGCATCTTCCAGACGATTGATTAATCCTCTGCCTTCTCCTTCTGAACTGTTCGAGAAGAGCCTTTGTACACTTTCCGGATCGGCAGCAAGTGCATCCCGCAAATCAGCTTCATTAATAACAAGCTTCCCGCCATCCATATAATCAGATGACGTTTCAATTCCAATCTCTGTTAATGAAGTGAATGCTCCGTCATTTTTAACTGTTCCATACCAGCTTTGGCGCATATTAGTTAATCCACTAGATAAGAATGATTCTCCCCGCAGCATTCCGCTTTTTGCTTTTTCTTCCCAAAGTTCAATTTCACGCTCGGACATATCTAATTTTTGCTCATCTGTTAACGGAGGAAAATCACGGAAAACTTGTTCCCGCTGCGATTCATTTATTTTCTCAACAATTTCATTATAAGCTTCCACAAACTCGGTGATTTTTTCAACGGTATGGTCAATATCATTGGTTACGTTTAATGTTGCTTCGCCTTCTGTTTTATTTAAGAATTGGAAGGTGACGCCATTTAGCTGGTAGTGGTTATCCTGAGTTTCTACTTCATAGGCACCGTTGTATGTGAATTTTGCGTTTTGGGCGCCTTGTTCTCCACCTCTCATTACTCCATCTTCCACTTCTACCGGATCTTGACTTAGTCCTAATTGTGAGAAAAAACTTCCTTCACTATCATCAAATTCTATTTCTTTTCCATTCGGATTATAAACCCCGGTTCTTGTAGCTTCTATAATAACTTTATTTGAATTCTCATCATAAGTCATCCGAACTGGACTATCTACATCATCATTAATTCTCTTGACAACATCGGAAAGTTTGTCTCCATCCCGAATCTCATATTTATGTTCTTTAACCCCGTTATCTCCGTAAGAACTATCTTTTCCATATGTTTTAAATGTGATAGAACCAGTAATTCCTTGCTCACTTAAAGTCTTTTCAGTATCAAATTGAACTTCTTTAGCTCCAACATTAATCGCAGAGGTCGCTAACTGCTCCACATTAATCCGATACGTACCACTATTCGCACCAGCATTCCCCGTAGCACGAACCGCATCCTCCTGTGTCGAGGAAATAATTTTTTTATTAAAAGTTTCACTCAATTTCATATTCAAAATCATATTCTGATCAAAGTTGCCTAATAATTTATTAACGTCCCGGAAAGCATCACGTTTCCATTCCAGCTTTGTCCGGTCCTGATGCATTTTATCAAGCGGGATTCTTTCTGCGTTCATTAAATCTTTAATCATGGATTCTGTATCAATTCCACTTGCCAATCCGCCAATTCGCATATTCACTCACCTCTATATCTTTTTATTGATTAACAGGCCCATGAAGTCGGCCATTTCTGCATACATATCTAATAACTTTTTGGGAGGAATTTCTCGTATAACCTCGTCTTTATCTGCGTCTACAACAGTAACATAATACTTTTCCAATTTATCGTGCATTTCAAACTTTACATTTCTTCTGACCGGCTCTAAAAAGCCATTCATTTTTTCAATAACCTGCTCTACTTGTTCTTTGCTCACTGCTCTGCTCGCTTCTGTCTTGGTTGCTTCTATTTCTTTTGCTTCAGATGGTAAAGCAGCGGGGGATGTAACAGCCTTAATGGGATGAGGAATAAATGAAGTGTCCTGCACTCCAGTTTTATTTACAACCATCAGGTCACAACTCCTTACTGTTTATCTTTTATATCGGCTTCTTTTATGAAATGTAAAGGGTTAAATACAAGTTTTCTAGCATGATTGTCAGGTTTATCTGTACGATAATAAAAGAAGGACGTAAAAGTTATAGTTTTTCTCCTTTTAAGAAATCAAAGAGGTTTTGATCAATCTGTGCCGCTTGATTATTTTGGTTTTTGATATCTACATAAATCTCCTGCCGGTAGATATCTACTGACTTTGGCGCACGAATACCCAGCTTGACCTGATCCCCTTCAATCGCAATTACTTCTACTTCAATATCGTCACCGATTTGGATAGCTTCATTTCTTTTTCTGGAAAGTACAAGCATTATTTTTCCTCCTTTTCATGGGAAGGCCGGTTGATTGGCGTTCTGGATGAATACGCATCCGTTTGAAGGACGACCTGTTTTGCCAAGTTTTCTTTAACGTGAATCACAATTGGCGCTTTCAGGTTAATGGTGCTGTCCGTAAAAGGTTTATTTACAGTGACAATCGTATAGATAGCTACATCATTGCGATCTTTTATTTTTAACAGGTCAATAGTAGAGGGTTCCAGTTCAAACACATAATCCTGATACAGATAATAGGGGTCGGTAATGATAAAAGCTAATTGCGCATTATCTGCCGATTGTAAAATATGAAACATCTGGTTATCTGGAAATTCCAGTAATACAAATTGTTTGGACTCTGAAAATCCGGGTATTCCGGATGGAAATGTAATTATTTTTGACTCATCGACTTCGATTTCACCTAAGTACGCTGATGTCATCTTCATGGTGCACACTCCTTATATTTTTGTATTGATTACTTCAATTGTTAACTCCGGACGCTGGGCGAGGGAGGATTCTATGCTTCCAGGTGTATATTGCATGATTGGTTTATTTGCTCTTCCTTCAATCACCGGCTGATGTGTTTGCACCTGAATATCTAAATCTGCCGGTTCATAGGAAGTTTTTACAGCAAAGGTAGAAGGTATAAATGTAATCCCCAATCTTTTTTGCTCTGAAAATGCGTTTTCCATCGCCTGTGCCTTGATGGTATCTGCACTATTTTCAATGCGCATTAATGCATTGCCCTGCCGTGCTCTTCTGGCAGTCCCTTGAGCAGCCGCCTGTTCCCCGGCCTGCGCATTTTTGGCGATGCTTTTTTTCGCACTTAATAAATTCATGTCCTCCCATGCCTGGCTCTGATCGATGTTTAGCTTTCCTTGTTTCGTACGCATGGAGATTTCTGCTTTGGGCTGTCTGATGATTAAATCACCAGACGGTTGTGACATATGTAATTGTGCCGGCTCTGTTTGAATTTGTATTTTTGCCGGCTGTGAATGCATTCTAATTTGTGGAATCTCCATCTCTTTTCCCTCTCCATCGCATGATTTAGAAAACATTGGCTTGGCTAAGCCTTTGAGTGAATAACATGCTCACATCCGTCTTATAAAAAAACTGTCCTATTTGCTAAAAACACCCTGCTCCAAACAACGTAGTGGGCAGGGTGTTTTATACGTAACAAACTTTCACGTGAACTTGTCCTTATCGTAAAAAGTCAACCAGAGAAGGCTGGATAATACGAGAACCTGCTGAAAGTGCTGCCCGATGTAGACTCTCTTGTGTAATCAGGTTCGTAATTGCCTCTGCAAAATCGACGTCTTCATTATCAGATAACGTTTTTGTCGTGACGATTTTTTGATCGGCTAAGCGGTTTTCGACAAGCTCTACCCGATTCATACGGGCACCGATTTCTGCACGTGAATCAAGAACGCCGCCAATCGACGCTTCTAATTCGCCAATGCTTTCTTCGATACCTTCTCCGTCTACAAGGCGTGAAATAAAGCTATCTACCGTTGCAAATAAATCTCCATTCTCGCCAAAAACGGTAGATCCATCTGTATTTGCTTTTACGGTAATCCCGCTTGAAACTTCGATAACCACATCATCATCTGCAAAATCAACCGTCAGTTCTCCATCTTCGCCTATTGTTACTGGTTGTACATCCGAATTTGTACCGTTAAAAATATATTTTCCATTCACACTCGTATTCGCTATATCTACTAAATGCTCTTTTAATTGCTTTGCTTCTTCTACAATACTCTGGTATTCATCACTGCTGTTTGTCCCATTGCTTGCCTTTACTGCCAGCTCTTTTAACCGCTGCATCGCATGATTGGTCTGGTCAATGGCAGCATCTGTATTATCCAGCCAGCTGTTCACTTCAGAGGTATTCCGTTCAAACTGTTCGATTCGTGCTAATTCGGAACGGTAAGAAACGCCCTTCATCGCAATCATCGGATCATCAGAAGGCTTGGATATCTTTTTCCCCGTGTACAGCTGATCCATATATTTATTCATTTGCGTACTGTTATGTGATAAATTACGTAATAAGTTATTGGAAAGCATACTTTGAGTGACACGCATTTTTCTAACCTACCTTCCTACTAATCCCATTCGGTTGATAATTGTATCTATTAATTCATCCATCGCTGTCATTCCGCGGGCAGCTGCATTGTATGCATGCTGGAATTTAATCATGTTCGTCATTTCTTCATCCAGAGAAACTGCACTGATCGATTGACGCTGGTTATTGACCTGGTGCTGTAATGTCGCTGTATTATCCAGCATGGTGATGGCATGGTTAGCATCCACGCCGACTTCACCGATAATGGATTCCAGATAACCGTTCACAGAGACACCATCTAAATCCTCATTAGCACTTGTAAAAACATTCGACAAATCTCTTGCCAGGTCTCCTGAATTTCCTTCTCTTGACACATTAACTTCGGAACGGTCTTTTAAAGCAACTGCCATTTTCCCGGCAGCCCCCCGTGCATCAGTTAATTCTTCAAAAAATGGCAGCCCGGAATCCCCTTCTTGATGCAGTTCATTGATGCTGGTCACAATTGCATATGCCAGATTATCCAGCTTTTCAAGCATTTCCGGGAAATCGCCTTTTGCTACCGCGTTATCCCCTTCGCCCTCCGCATATCCGGAAGCATGTACATAGCTTTGGATAGTGCCTCTGGAGGATGTAATATCCACATCGCCTACATTAATGCTTTCAAAAACTTTCATTCCATTAATTTCTGTATAAACCGGGTCATCGATCTGCCGGGTTTCTCCTGTCACGCCATTTACGATATTCACCGGCTCACCGTCTGCAACAATGATATTCACAATGGCGACACCATCCCCCTGCTTCCCGCCCGGAATATGGTCTTTATTGTATGTCACATCAATATTCACAATTTCTGAAAGCTCATCCAAAATATTATCGCGTCGATCATATAAATCATTGGCAGTATACCCATGCGTTTCGAGCTTTTTAATTTGGGAATTGATATCTTTCAGGTTTTCAATCATACTATTTGCCTGATCAATTGTATTCTCTGTCTCCGTTTGTAAATCCGTACGAATCGTATTCATCGAAGACGACAGATGATTGAACGTATCAGCCAGCGCTTCCCCTCTGCTCAGGATGACTGCACGTCCCCCATTTTCGCCCGGGGTGGTAGATGCAGTCTGCAACGCACTCCAGAAATCACTCATTGCTGCTTCGATGCCTGAATCGCTCGGTTCATTCAATAAATTTTCCATTCTTGAAAGTGCCTCTGTCCGTTGAGACCAATAGCCTACAGAAGCATTCTCCGATCGAAATTGTGTATCTAAAAATTGATTGCGGATACGCTGTACAGACCCGGCTTCTACTCCGGTCCCCATCTGGCCAGGCAGATGCGGACTGTTCATCCCCGGCGTCGGGTAAGGATTCATCGCCTGCATATTAACGCGCTGTCTGGAGTATCCAGGTGTATTGGCATTGGAAATATTATGCCCGGTTGTATATAAAGCACTTTGCTGTGTACTCAGTGCCTGACGTGCCATTTCTAATCCTCGGAACGTGCTCATGCCTTCTTCTCTCCTTTTCTACGCTTTCGAATCAAATAAAGAACGGTTGGACATCTTATCAGAGGATGCAGTTCCGTAATTCATTGAGTTGATGGAAGGATTAACTAATTCCATCGAAAGCTGAACAAACTTCATCGATTCTTCCAGTAATGCTTTATTTAATTGCTCTTGTCTTTTTAGCTCTGTCATTGTATCCGTTAGTGCAGCCGCTGCATCTGCTGCCATTTTCTGCTCTTCTCCATCCAGCCTGTCCAAGATTTCTGTAATGGTCAGTGATGCTGCGGCATCAGGCTGTTCTTGATTCCATGCTTCTGCGGCTTCCTGTCTTTGTTGTTCCTGTTTCTCCAGTTGACGGATAAGCTTCTGCTCTTCTAAAAGCAATGCCTGAAATTCATCCAGCTTATTATTCGTCAAAGCTTCTGTCTTTCGCTTGGATAATCCCAGTAAATCTTTGTGTGTTGCGGTTAAATCATTCATTGCGTGAATCAGCTGTATGCCCACACCGTTTCCTCCTTTGACGGTATTCCCTTACTTACCAGTCCAAAAATCATGCATTTTCTGAGCAACCTTCTCATAATTTATTTCATATTGATTGCTCTCGATTTTTTGTTTTATCTCATTGACATATGCTGCCCGCGTTTCATTGGGCTGCTCCTGCTTCTGCAGCTTTTTCGCTTCCGGCGATATCTCAATACTGTCCTTCTTATATGCTTCAGACTCGACTGCCTGTTTATCCTTAAATGCCTGTTTATATGGATTAAAGTTGGTTGGATTTGGTCCATGTATTTTCAATTTCTGCACCCCTTCCAGTAATGCGTGATTTCTTTGGATACTGCATTACTCTTTCTTTGTCCGATTCTGGTATGTTAATCTTTCTTCCATTCTCCTTTTGCATAATACGTTGTTTCACTTTCTTCTTTCAGCGCTTTTTCCTGAATGGATTCCACTGCATCATGCCGCTCCAGTTCTTCCTTCAGCTCTGTCTGGCAAGCATCACATAAAGTCCCTTCTGTAATAGGCCGCTGGCACCTTTCACAAGGATAGGACAAATTAGGGAAGTGAGAAGGCTGGAGCCTTTTTTCCCGGATAAATTTATGAAGAATACTTTCATCTACATCTATCGCCTCTACAATCTGCCCAATTGTAGCCATCCGGTTTTCCCGTTTTCTTAAAAAGTTATATACCATTCTAAAATCTTCTTCTTCTTTTTTATAGCATTCGTTGCATATTTCTCTAAATTGCTTCACAAACACACGATTACATCGTTCGCAGTTTGCCAGTTCTCCCATTGCCGTTTCTCCTCTCTGCTCTGCATATTGCCAGGAAGGAATTTATCATTTCATATTTTATTTTCACGAAATACTTTTGCCTACTTATATCATCGTCACTATTGCCGCTATTGTTAATAGTAAATTCGATTTATTTTACGTTCGTTACATTTATTATAACAAATCGTTTCGCAGTTTTGGGAGCAGTTCTATTATTCATCCTGTGCAGGCCTGCCCTTCTAACTTCGTGCTACTGTTAAGGAATACACTGCCGGGCAGCCGTGAAGCTTCAGCTGCTGTGCTGCCTGCCGGACAGTTGTACCAGTTGTATAAATATCATCCACAATCAAAGCTGGCTGCTGGAGGGCCTCTGTGATAAAAAAAGGATTCCCTCTTTTTAAACGCGACTTCCGATTTTTCTTTGCCTGCTTTTCCCCGCTGTTTCTTCCCAACGCATGCTTTACTGGAATATCCAGCATTTCTGCCAGAGCTAATGATTGATTAAACCCCCGCTCCTGCATTCGATTTTTACTTAATGGAATAGGCACGGCCGCTATGGATGGCGTAATCGAAGCAAATTGTTTTTCAAAAGCACGCTGCAGGTCCTTCCGAAAAACCTCTCTTAATACATAATCTCCCCGGAATTTCCATTGGGTAATCAGGTCACGCATCGTTTCATTATAATAGTAAATAGAATAATTCCCTTCTATATTTTCTCCTAATTGCCTCCACTGCTGACAATCAGAACAAATGGCGCCGTTCCACGCCCGGCTGCATACCTCACACCGCTTTCCAGAAATTATTTTGAGTTTTGCGGCACATGTTTCACAAAGAACCGAATTCGCTTCTATCGTCAGCCAATTCGACCATGTCAGGGGCTTTTCTAAGAGGGCATAGCAGTATAAACAAATATTCAACGCTTTCTCCCCCTTGCATTCATATCTAAAATCATCTGCCTGGCTTTTTCCATGGCATATGTTTTCCCATCATGGAAAAAGATAACCTCTCCCGATGGGTCATCCGCACTTCTTCCGGCACGTCCAGCAATTTGCACCAGTGCAGCTTCATTAAATACTTCATGGCCGGCACCCAGCACAACTACATCCACAGAGGGAAAGGTCACTCCCCTTTCCAGGATTGTTGTTGTAATCAAGGCGTGTAATTTCTTTTCCCGGAACTGGTTGATTTTTTCTTCTCGATTCTGATCCGCCGCAAAAACGATTTCTAATTCTTCTGCGGCTGCTATCGTATTGGTTTCAAGCAGGGAAGTGGAAATGACTTCCTTTAATTCCTTTGCCATGACGATTTCCGGCACGAATAACAGCAGCTGCCGCTTCGGATTTTTTCTCTGCGTAAGCCATTTTAATAAGACATGGGGAAGCTTTTTATTTGTCAGCTGACTGGTAAGGTAAAAGGAAAATTTAAATTTTGGGACAGGTAAAAGATGTCCATGGTAACGCAAAGGCACAAAAACATGCGGGAGTTTTCCAAGCTTCATTTGCAGCCTGAAGTTTTTACGAGGGGTGGCTGTGAGGTATAATGTCGTAGCCTGCTTCTTAACAGCTTGCTTGGCAGCATACATCAGGCTTCTATCTAAATAATAGGGAAAAGCATCTACCTCATCAATGATTAATACATCAAATGCCTGATAATAGCGCAGCAGTTGATGCGTAGTGGCTAAAATCAATTGGGACCTGCCAGTACGTTGCTCACTGCCGCCATAAAGAGCTTCTATGGTGATGTTTTGAAAAGCCTGTCTCATTCTGGGGAGTAATTCCCGGATAACATCGACGCGTGGAGAAGCCAGAGCAACACGATCCCCGCGCTTCAATGCCGCAGTAATTGCCGGGAACAGCATTTCTGTTTTGCCGGCACCGCAGACAGCCCAGCATAGATAGGATGGAATTATTTCGTTAACGGCTTGCTCCAGGTGCGCCGCAGCCCTGCTTTGAGCTGGCGTTAACTGTCCTTCCCAGGTTAACGGATTGGCATGCACCGGCCACCGTGCCTCTGCGCCATTCCAACTATACAACGGCTTGCATTCGCTGATCCTTCCCATTTGGATACAGTTCCGGCAATATAAATGGGTTTTCTGGCAAATTCCACAAGAGTATTCGGAAAAATAATGCATGGCTGTATTGCCGCAGCGAGTACATTTTGCTGCTCCTTTATTATTTTCAATTGCAGGAATTGGAATGAGCTGCTTCGTAGATCGGAGTACTTGAAAACAGGCTTGAGGTATGGGGACTTCATCTTCTAATAATCGTTTTCCGGATAAAGCCTGAGCGAGGAGTGCAGGGGTTAGGGGAATCTGTTTGTCCATACGTAATATAACACCTCCGTAAATTGTGGGGAAAAGCATCTATTTAGCAGAAAACTTCATTCAGTGCGCTTTTCTGCTGCTGAATGAAGTTTTATTCTATTTTTTATACCAAGCGACGCCAACAGCGCCTTGTCCGAGATGCGTACCAATAACAGGTCCAAAATAACTGATAGATGTTTCGATTTCCGAATGTTTTTCTTTAAAATCCGCTTCGAGCTTCTCGGCATAAGAACGGTCATTTCCATGAATAAACACTACGCGCAGTTCCTTGCCTCCGTCAACCTCTTCTTCCAGCATGGCAAGGATGCGGGATATCGCTTTTTTCTTCGTGCGGATTTTTTCAAAAGGAACAATCAGCTTATCCTCAAAATGAAGAATCGGCTTGATTTGTAACAGACTTCCTAATATCGCTTGGGCATTCGATAATCTTCCGCCTTTTTGGAGGTTCGTTAAATCATCCACCATAAAATAAGCGCGGGCTGATTTTTTTATTTCATCCAATCTCGCTAAAATAGCCTCTGCAGATGCTCCATTTTGAGCCATTGCCGCAGCTTCAAGCACATAAAAGCCCTGCAGCATACAGCTGATTTCCGAATCGTAGGCATACACATCGATTCCTTCCACCATGTCACCTGTACTTACCATGGTCTGATAGGTTCCGCTTATTCCGCTCGATAAATGAACCGAAATAACAGCGTCATAGTCTTCTGCTAATGCTTCTAATTTTTTCGTCATCTCGCCGACAGACGGCTGTGAGGTACTTGGCAATTCTTTGGCGTCAGCAAGCTTCCGGTAAAACTCCTCCGTGGTAATATCTAATTCTTCACGATAGGATCCATCCGGGAAATTGACACTTAACGGAACCATATGAATATTATATTTCTCCCGTTCTTCCGGCGTAATATATGCTGTACTATCTGTCATAACAGCAACTTTCATAGGCAATTACCCCTTTTCTTTTCTGTTACTATACTGTCTTGTTTCTGTATATCCTCATAGAAAACGGCTTACTTGACATTATTCTACACGAAACGGCTGTAAAAATCGAATGCTTTCCGGCAAGATGAACGTCTCTCCTCACCATTATGAAGAAATGAGAGATTCTGCTTGCCCAGAGGGAAAAAAGCGCCCTGACAGACTCAATCAGGACGCTTTTTTGTTTATTATAATTAAATAACCTCTACCCAGCCTTTTCGTATAGCACACACAACAGCCTGCGTACGATCATTCACATTCATTTTTTGAAGAATATTACTTACATGGTTTTTTACTGTTTTTTCACTGATATAAAGCGACTCTGCTACAGCACGGTTGCTTTTCCCCTCTGCCAGCAGCTGCAGCACCTGACATTCACGTCTTGTCAATAAATGAAGCGGCTTGCGGTGCTCTACATGTCTGTTTGCCAGACTGGAAGTATTTTCCCGTGCCAGACGTCGATACTCTTTTACTAAATTATGTGTAATGCGCGGATGTAAATAAGAACCGCCCTCGCTAACTACTTTAATTGCTTCAACAAGTGCTTCTGCATCCATCTCTTTTAGCAGATAGCCTTGCGCCCCCGTTTTCAAAGCATGTGTCACATAATTTTCATCATCATGGATAGACAGAATGATTATTTTTGTATGCGGAAATTGTCTCAGTAAGTCAGCAGTTGCCTGTACCCCGTTAATTTTAGGCATATTGATATCCATTAACACAACATCCGGATTATTATCTCTTACAAGATTAGCTGCATCCGTTCCGTCATCCGCTTCTGCAACTACCTTAAATGCCGGTTCGAATTCTAAAATTCGTTTGACACCTTCGCGAAATAATTTGTGGTCATCAATTAATACGATATTTACTTCTTTTTGTGCGTCCATATATATATCTCCTTTTCTACTAAATGATACTAATTGAACTGTCATGTTGTCTTCATCATTAATAGATAGATAGTTTTCTCTAGATTAAATAAGTCTATTGTAGTATATTTCATCATTATTGTCTCATTTCAGCTCAAACTATTTTTAACAGCTTATTTATTTATGAATGATGACACCCCTATGAAAAAATCCAGATACTTTCTACTTTTCTGCAAAAAGCTCTTTTTTTCTACAATATCTCTTTTTCATTATATACTTAAGTTAACGAATATGGAACATTAATTGTAACCGTTGTTCCTTTTCCTTCCCCTGTCACGATTTCCAGCTTGCCGTCAAGCATCTCCACGCGTTCTTTCATCCCGATTAATCCAAAGGAATTATCACTTTTTTCTTCCGGATTAAACCCTTTCCCGTTATCGGCTACAATCAGAATCAATCTATCTTTTAAAATTTCTAATTTCACTTTGATTGTTGTTGCTTCACTATGCTTTATCACATTCTGCGCAGCCTCCTGCATTAGCCGGAACAAAGCAACCTCATATTTGGAATCTAATCTTTTTTCTTTCCCAAATACAATAAAATCTACATGAATATTATGATATTCGGTCAATCTGTCAACATATTTCCGGATTGTCGGGATAAGTCCCAAATCATCCAAGGCCATTGGACGCAGGTCATAGATAATTCTCCGCACCTCCTGTAAAGAAGCACGAACATTTTTTCGCAGCGATTTAATTTCTTTGCTCACTTCTTCTGGCGACCCTTTTTTTATGACATAGTCCAAAATATCGGACCGTAACAAGACATTAGCCAGCATTTGAGCCGGTCCATCGTGGATTTCCCGGGAAAGCTTCTTCCTTTCCTCTTCTTGTGCTTCAATGATTTTCAAACCAAATTCCTGTTTTTCTCTGGCATCTTCAATCATCTCATTGACCTGTTTCATGTCATCCATCATAAAATTAAAAATAACCGTCATTTTAGCGGTAAGCTCTTCTCCGCGTTGCAATATATGTGTAAGATTTGTCAATCTGAGCTCTATCTCATCACGCCGCTTCCTTAACAGTTTTTCCTCTTCGCGCATAATGACTAATTTTGTTTGCAGATCATGTGTTTTTTCATAAACCTTCCGCACTTCTTCCTCAGAGTATTTCATAAAGTCTCTGCTGACTGCAGCAAGCTTCTTACGGTGATTTTTGACTTCGTTCTCTAACTGATCACCGTTTTTGATATATTCCTTTACTTTCTTTTTCGTTGATTCTAATTCCCCAGAAAGGTATTCATACTCTTTTCTGCCTTCCTCGGTCATTTCAAATACTTCATCCTTACTCTGGTTTACCATCTGCATTACATTCTCTACAATGTTATCTATCGCTTGACTGCTTAATCTTATTGTCATAAGAAACTCACCAACCTATGTTATAATTATTCGTAGCTTTCCTTGGTTTTATAAGGTTATTTAAAAATTAATTTCACCAAAATCCGGTATATATCTGTTAAATTAAATATGAAGCGAAGATAACAGCTGCTCAAGCGGACTTAAACGGCATTCCCAAAAGACACAGCTGGTTACAATGCCTTAGGGATGTTATGTAATACTTAAAATAATGAGGTGAAAATAAAATGCTATCAACTTATTATACCGTAAATAAACAGGGTACAGACGAAATAACCATTCAAAAGTCACGTTTTATCGCAAATGTTAAAAGGGTGGAATCAGAAGAGGAAGCACAGGAATTTATTCAATCTATTAAAAAGGAACACCGGGATGCGACACATAATTGCTCCGCATATATTATCGGGGAAACCGATTATATCCAAAAAGCGAATGATGACGGTGAACCAAGCGGAACAGCTGGTGTCCCAATGTTAGAAGTATTGAAGAAAAAAGGATTAAAGGATACTGCTGTGGTCGTGACAAGATATTTTGGAGGAATCAAACTGGGAGCCGGCGGGCTTATCCGTGCTTATGGCTCAGCAACCACACAAGGCATCCAAACGACCGGAATCGTCCGCAGAGAACTGATGCAAGGTGTTTCCGTCACTGTCGAATATACACTGCTCGGCAAGCTGGAAAACGAAATTCGTCAGCAGTCCAAATATCTTTTGGAGGACATTCATTATCTTGAGAATGTCGCATTTATTATTTATGTCAAAACGGAAGAAACCGATACTTTCCAAGATTGGATAACGGAAATGACAAATGCGCAAGCAGCATTCGAACTGCTCGGCCAGAAATATGTCGACATCGATGTAGAGGATACGCCTTCATAATAAAAAAACTCTGTCAGATTGCTCGATAATCCGACAGAGTTTTTATTTAATAACTTCTTTTTATGTTTGTGGTCGTATTTAATGATAATTCCTTAATAAGTAATTGAATGATTTCATCCATTGAATTTACTTTTTGATTTTCCGTATCATGAATAACCCGTTTCAATATCTTCTGATACTGTTCTTGCTCTCTGCCCATTCATCTACCGCCTTTAAATATTTTTTCTAAAAGTCGTTAACCTATACTCTACATGCAAATATGTAATATTGCACTCTAAGATGAATTTTCTTACTAAACGTAATTCTATATAAAAATAGAAGCGTTGTCTACTAATTTCGATAAATTTTTTAACTCTTTTGATAGATTCATAAATGACAGCGATTTCATCTATTCAAAGGCGTAACCCCCCCGTCAAAACTCCTCTTTACAGCTAATTCAAATCTCACAGCGAATCAAAAGTCCTACCCTCAGGAGAAATAGTACGCACAAAATTTGTTTTAAACATAGACGATTTATCTAATTTTCGATATAATCTATTACAGATTTATTTTTCCTGACAATTAGTAAAAATTTGTTTAAATTAAGGAAAGAATAGAGGAGAATATATTGGTGTCCAGATTAAATGATAGAAGTCGTAAAAGAAAAAAATGGCCATTTATTGTTGGTGGAATCATACTGTTTTTCATTTTAGTCGTCGGCGGCGGGGCCTTTTTTGTGTGGAATCAGGTTGGCAAGGTTGTTGAATCGATGCATAGTCCATTAGAAAGAGATAATGACCCTGAACGGCAGGATGAAATCAACCGGCTCTATAGCGATTCAGATGCAGTTAACATTCTGCTTCTGGGAGTAGATGAACGGGATGGAGATGTCGGACGTTCGGATACGATGATACTGCTTTCCTTAAATCCAAGAACCGACTCCATGCTTATGTTAAGTATTCCTCGTGATACCTATGTAAATATCCCGGATCGGGGAATGGATAAAATCAACCATGCGTATGCATTTGGTGAAGCTGCTCAAACAGGAGGCGGTACTGAATTATCTGTGGAAACAGTAGAAGAAGCCTTTGATTTGCCTATCCACTCCTATGTACGTGTGAATATGGAAGGTTTCCAGCAAGGTATTGATGCATTAGGCGGCGTTACTGTTCAAAACAGCACAGCTTTTTCTCAAGACGGGCATGATTTCAGCGAAGGAAATCTCACTTTAAATGGCGAGGAAGCTCTTTCTTATATCCGCATGAGAAAAGAAGACAGCCGCGGTGATATGGGAAGAAATGAACGCCAACGTAATGTTATCGTTGCTGCAATGGATGAAGCAGCCAGCTTTTCAAGCATTACCAAAGCAGGCAACATCCTGGACATCTTAGGAAATAATGTCCAAACGGATTTAGATATGAAACGGTTGCAAACATTATTTACAGACTATAGCGGAACAAGAAATAATGTCGAAACAATGGAAATAGAAGGAGACGGTCAAACCATCGGCGGAGTTTGGTATTATGTGGTACCTGATGATGAATTTAACCGTATCCGCTCAACGATTACCGACCATATGGAACAAAAATAAAGAAATGTGTCATTACTGAAACTTTTTTCATAGATTTCAGAACTGCAGACAGCTGATTCCAATTGGAAAACAAAACGTCACCTGGTAAATATACAGCGTGACGTTTTTTCACACAGTCTCTTCCTTTTTCTGATTGGATCAATATACTTTTAAAAATTTCATGTCATTCTATCTATTTTTCTAAAAAAAATGTAGAACGTGGTATACTTTTACGTAAAGAGATATTTTTTAATGGGGGTTAGAAAATGTGGAAAAAAAGTTTATGGATGATTCTTTTTATCGCCCTGTTAGCCGGGTGCTCTGAAGAACAAACCGACCCGACAAATACGTTAAATCAATATGCAGAAGCAGTAGAAGAAGGAGACTATGAATCTCTGTATCATCTTTTTTCTCAGGAAACAAAAGATACATATAGCGAAGAAGAGTCCGCTCTGCGCTTAGGAAAATTATATGATGATATTGCTGCTACGGATATTGAAATAAATATACAGCAATTAGAGGAAAGAGAAGTCGCTAACGCATATGACGACGGCATAGCAACGATTCCCTTCACTGTTAGCATGAACACAACCGCCGGTGAAATTTCATTTGATTACCAGGCAGAACTGACTTTAATCGAAAAGGAAGATGAAGAAGACAGCTGGCTGATCAATTGGGATTCCGGCTTTATCTTCCCTGATCTTGCAGATGGCGGAGAAATCCGCATTTCTACCAACGAGCCGGAAAGAGGAGAAATCCTTGACAAAAATCAGATGCCACTGGCAATCAATGATACCGTATACGAATTTGGAGTTATCCCGAGTGAATTGGGAGAAAATGAAGCAAAGCGCGAAGAAATAGCCCGTTTACTCGGAATGTCTGTCGACTCTATTAATTCCAGTATCGAAGCAGAATGGGTGGAAGATGATTTATTTGTTCCGCTGAAAACCATCCTCCCAGATGATTCAGATACCGTACAGGAGTTAAATGCAATCGATGGCGTTTCCTATCGTGAAATAAACGGCAGGGTTTATCCAGAAGGCGAAATAACTGCTCACTTAGTAGGTTATCTCCGCTCCGTAAATGCAGAGGATTTGGAAGAGCTAGACCCGACAGAATACACTTCTTCTGACAGAATCGGAGCACGGGGATTAGAAAGTTTATTTGAAGAAGAGCTTCGCGGTAAAAAAGGAGCGACGATTCAAGTAACAAAAGATGACGGAGAAGATGTGACTTTAGCTGAAACAGAAGCAGTAGACGGAGAGAATATTACAGTAACAATTGATATCAATATTCAGGATGATGTTTTTCAAGGATTTGATGAGGAGCCTGGCAATGCAGCTGTCATCGATCCAAAAACGGGGGAAACATTAGCCTTAGTCAGCAGCCCGTCTTTTGATCCAAACGATATTCTTTATGGCACTGCCCCAAATTATTGGGCAGATATGGAAGAGGATGAGTTACAGCCTATGCTGAATCGTTCTTCCTCCACGTTTGCGCCTGGTTCTGTTATTAAACCGGTCACTGGCGCAATCGGGCTGAAAAACGGTACGATTGAATACGATAAAGGCATTGAAATTGATGGATTGCAATGGGAGGATTACAATGTAACACGTGTATCGACCTCCGACGGACCTGTGGATTTAGATGATGCCCTGGTTCGTTCAGATAATATTTACTTTGCAATGAAAGCCGTTGAAATGGGCGGAGATGCTTTTGTTGAAGGGCTGCATGAATTTGGAGTTGGAGAAGAATTCCCATACACCTATCCGGTTTCAGATTCTACCATTTCTAATTCAGGTGAGTTAGACGACAATTATTTACTGGCACACACAAGCTATGGACAAGGTGAAATTGAAATGAGCGCGCTGCATCTGGCAACTACTTATTCCGCCTTCTTGAATAATGGAGATATGATACAGCCGACATTATTAACAGATGAAGAAACCGGGCAGTTTTGGAAAGAAGGCTTAGTTACGGAAGAACAAGCGAATCAAATCCAAGAGTCCCTTCGTAATGTGGTCACAGAAGGAACTGGTAAACCTGCTGAAGAAGCCGATTTTCCTATCTCAGGTAAAACAGGTACCGCCGAATTAAAATTAACCGGAGAAGACAGCGGAGATGAAAATAGCTGGTTTGTCGGCTACCCGACAGATGACCAGGATCTCATGATCGCCATCATGGTGGAAGGAACCAAAAACAATGACCGCAGCTCCGGAGTGGAGAAAGCTACAGAAATATTAATGGATATTAAAGAGTAGAGCTTCTATAGCAAAAAGGGTTTGAGCACTGGTATTGTTGCTCAAACCCTTTTTTTATAAGCAAAAGAAAGCCATTTAACAGAATAGCATCTGTCAAACAGCTGAAATAGAAATATAGTCATTTTATTGATTGTTTAAGGCACTTGTTAATTCTAAGAATGTTTCTTTGTCATCGTTATCAATCGCTTTATCAATCAGCCTTCTGACATTTTCATACTCCATTTCTGCTATCAGCTGGTCTAAAGCCTTTTGCTGTTCGGAAACCTCCTGCGAATCTTCAGGTAAATAATAGGATTCTGCAATACGGTGAAGCATTTCCAAAAAGCCGGGAATCGAAATCAATTGTGACATGGAGATAGTGAGTACTTCTTTCCCTTTTTGAAAAGCAAAGACATCATCGACATTCTCAATTTTTTTCGTCTTGCGATTAATACGAACTTCCGTAGATTTTACAGGGATAAATTGATATACCTTCTTATTCATGATAATGGAGAAGTATTGATATGCTAAAATAATCCGGATATATTTCTCTTCTGTCTTTACATAATAAGGCTTTAACATTTTAACAGTAACCATCTTATCCCCCCTATTTAGGACACACTCTAAATTTTCTGTTAATTTATTCTACCGGATATAGCTGAAAAAATCAAGCAGAGATTTTTAATTGTTTAGAAAACTTGGTTTTTATTAAAAATTGAAATGATCATGGGCTTCCATTTAACGCTTCTGCTTCTTCCTCTGAAAAAACTCTCGAACGAGTTAAAAATCTTTTTCCTTCAGGTCCTTCTAACGAGAACATCCCGCCCCTTCCATTAACAACATCAATAATAAGCTGCGTATGCTTCCAATACTCAAATTGATCTCTAGATATATAAAATGGGATATCGCCTGGCAGTTTTCCTAATAAGACATCCGACTCGCCGGTTTTTAGCTCTCCAAGCGGATAACACATGGGCGAGCTTCCGTCACAGCAGCCTCCTGACTGATGAAACATAAGCGGGCCATGAATGTCTTTCAGCTTCTCCATCAAGTTCTGCGCATCCTGCGTTGCAACCACTCTGTCTACCATGGAAAATACCTCCTTATTTAAGTAACTGCAGACAAGAGAATCCGTATGTTTCGGCAGGCATACGTATCTAACCTATGCCTGCCATTTTGCTGTTCCTATAACCTTTTTTTATTTTAAAATAAACCAGCCGGGCCTTCGCTGTAGCTGACCAGTAAGTTCTTTGTCTGTTGATAATGATCCAGCATCATTAAATGATTTTCTCTGCCGATTCCTGATTTTTTATATCCTCCAAATGCGGCATGCGCAGGGTACTGATGATAACAATTGGTCCATACGCGCCCGGCTTGAATGCCGCGTCCAAAACGATACGCTGTGTTCATATCACGTGTCCAGATACCAGAACCTAGACCATATAGTGTATCATTTGCGATTTCCAGCGCCTCTTCCTTATCCTTGAATGTAGTTACGGATAATACCGGACCGAAAATCTCCTCCTGGAAAATACGCATCTTATTATTCCCTTTAAAAATTGTCGGCTGCACATAATACCCGGAAGCCAGTTCTCCGTCAAGCTTATTAACATCTCCACCGACAAGAACTTCTGCACCTTCCTGCTTGCCAATATCGAGATAAGACTTAATTTTTTCAAATTGTTCTTCCGAGGCTTGGGCTCCCATCATCGTCTCTGTATCAAGCGGGTGACCAATTTTAATTTGATTGACACGTTCAATTGCTTTTTCCATAAACCGGTCGTAGATTGATTCATGCACAAGGGCGCGGGACGGACATGTACAAACTTCCCCCTGGTTCAGGGCAAACATGACCATTCCTTCAATTGCTTTATCTACAAAGCTGTCATCCTTATCTAATATGTCTTCAAAAAATATATTCGGTGATTTGCCTCCCAGCTCCAAGGTTACTGGAATTATATTTTCAGACGCATATTGCATAATGAGACGGCCAGTCGTGGTTTCGCCTGTAAATGCAATTTTCGCGATACGGCTGTTTGTGGCAAGCGGCTTCCCTGCTTCTACTCCAAAACCGTTGACAATATTCACCACACCGTCTGGCAACAAGTCCTTGATTAAATCCAACAGCACATGAATCGAAGCCGGTGTCTGTTCAGCAGGCTTCAATACAACGCAGTTTCCGGCAGCCAATGCTGGGGCAAGCTTCCAGGTTGCCATTAATATTGGAAAGTTCCATGGAATAATTTGACCGACGACTCCTAACGGCTCATGAAAATGGTAAGCAACCGTATCATTATCAATTTGGCTCAGCGTCCCCTCTTGCGCGCGAATCGTCCCTGCAAAATAACGGAAATGATCGATTGCCAATGGAATATCTGCTGCCAAGGTCTCCCGGACTGCTTTCCCGTTCTCCCAGCTTTCTGCTACGGCCAGCTTTTCTAAATTCTCTTCCATCCGGTCAGCAATACGATTTAAAATCAGTGCCCGTTCTGCGACAGATGTTTGACCCCACGCATCTTTCGCCTCATATGCTGCATCAATCGCCGCATCCACGTCTTCCTTTGTGGAACGGGCGATTTCACAAAACACTTCACCTGTAATCGGAGTTGTATTCTCAAAGTAGTTTCCCTTTAGCGGCGGCTGATACTTTCCCCCAATGTAATTATCATAACGCTTTTCATAGTTTACAATAGCACCTTCTGTGTTCGGATTAGCATACCTCATTTAAACTCCTCCTTATTGTAAGCGATTACATTTTGATGTGAATAATATATTAATTTGTTATTACAGTATAGCAAATATTATCTTACATTTACAATAATTTCAACTATTAAATTTTTTATGTATGAAAATCCTTTATATTTCGTTTGCAAACTGCTCAGCTATAGGTATTTGAACTTGACTATACCACCATATTGAAAATATGCTTTCTATTTCCTGTTTAACGAACGCGAAGATGCAGCGGATCAAAATCAACCCGCTGCATCTTCGCTTCGTTCTATCCTCAGTAAATTATAGAGATACTATTTACTTCAATTCAGGAATTACTCGAACTTCTTTTGCCATTTCAGATTGGCATAAAGGGCAGCTCGGCTCAGCTTCAAAACTAAACGATTCTCTCATCCATCCTTGACAATCTTCTTGAGTGCATGACCAGACGTTTGTTTCCACCTCTGGCACTGGTTCCTTAGGTCCACGCGAAAAAGACATTATAGCATCTCCCTTCCTTATATACAGTATACGCTAAAACTTGAAAGAGTGAAACTTTTGAGCATAACAACTTTTCATACTTTTTTCAAATATTGTACCTTTATTTCCATAAATTCATGTGTCAGCTTCTTCTTATAGCTTGTACTACTTTCCATTTTGATATACTGTTTAAAAGCGAAATGCTCTATTTTTATTATATGCGCTGAATAGCTATATATGATAAAAAGATTCATATATACAAAAAAGAATTAGACAGCTTTTTGTATACTGCCCAATTCCTTTTGTATTCCCATACATGAAACATATGGATATCATCAATTATTTCAATGCAAATTTTTCAATTGCTTTACCGACACCGTCTTCCAGATTACTGTCTGTTACAGCATTAGCTGCTTCTTTTATTTTTTCTTGCGCATTGCCCATCGCAACACCTACACCTACTTGCTGAATCATTTTCAAATCGTTCAGACTGTCACCGACTGCCATAATTTCTTCCATGGAAATCCCGGTACGATCGCAAAGAAAGGATAATGCATTTGCTTTGCTTACACCTTCAGGGTTAATTTCAATATTTGTCGGCAAAGAGTTTGTTATTTCTAAACCCTCCAGCTCCTTTAACCTATCTTTAACTTCCTGCAGTCTATCCAGATCCTCTGAAGCACATCCGAATTTAAGCCATTGATAATCTTGTATATTTACTGTTTCATCGCCTTGAAATACTCCTTCCGTAGAAATCATCCATCTGTGTACCCCTGCTTCTTCGGTATATTGCTGCAGTTTTTCTACTGTTTCATTAGCCAACAGTTTCTGCTGGAGCAATTCTTTTTCCATTGTCCACACCTGGCCGCCGTTAGCTGTAATCATAAATGTCTGTAATTTTAACTCTTCTGCATAAGGATAGCATGTATCAATTCCCCGTCCAGTACTTAGTACCACTTGGATACCTTGACGCAATGCCTCCTGGATGGCTTCCTTATTACGCTTTGATACCTCAAGCGCCGGATTTAACAATGTTCCATCCATATCCAAGGCAATTAACTTCACCGATTTTGTCATTTTATTCATACCTCATTTCTCTGTTATCTTGTTTAAGTATACTGGAAACCCGGATGCTTTTACTACTAAAACGCAGCTTGGCGCATCCATTAGATTTTGAACTACCCCCGCTTATCCACCTTATAAGTTGCTTGAAGTGGGAGATTCCTAAGAACACCAACCTACCGGTCAGTTATGGATTAGGCTATCCCCGCAGTCCCTGCGGTTAATCGCAATGCTTCTTTACGAAGATTCCTGCTTGCGTTCCTATCTCTTTGGTGATGGCATTGACATGTTTCGTGGTATAGGATTGAACAGAATTCTTTTTTGATTTAAAACGAGGTGCCTTATTCTGTTTCTTATAATAGCGCGGATAGGAATCATTCACGTTTTCCACCGCTTTTTGAAGGGCAATACTATCGACTTCTTTGAAGAAGGGATAGGTTTTCTTTAATTCCCGAACTGCTTTGATTGCCTTATTTTTATTGAAAAATTCGCTCTTCCAATTATTTTGAAGAAGCTGTCCGTGTTGTATCATTTCATTCACCGTATGCCAATAGTGGTCTTTTTGTTTTCCTGTAAAATAGTTGTAGACAAAGCGGGAGCAGCCGATTGTCTTATGGATGAAGGTGATTTGTTTTTTGTTCGGATAGATACGAAAACAAAATGCTTTTTTACTTTCATAGCTTCTTACCTCTCCTGTCTATTATATCAGAAAAAGGATGTTTTTTGGAACGTTTGTTCGATTCCTTATTGGACAGTTTAGACACTCAAAAGCAATCTTTTGTGCATGGGAGATTCGTCTCCCCCTTACCTCTACGCGCTTGAAGAGGGAGTTTTCTCTCGTTTTTTTATAAAAAACTGCTGTTTCTACAAATTATCCTATTATATTTCCCAGGAAATACTCTGTTTCTCGTTTTCAAAAAGAAAACACCTAATCAGATATTTCTAATTAAGTGCTTTCTAAACAGCTAGCTTTCGATAGTTTTCCCAGATTCATCTATATCATTAATGATTTCCTGAAGCTGATTTTTTTCGGTGAATTGAATAATCTGCTCCAAATCTAACAGTAAAATAAGTTCATCGTCAATCGTTGCTACACCTAATAAAAAGGTATCTTTTATCTCACCGACAAGCTTAGGGGCAGACTTAATGAAGGAAGCTGGTATATCCTTTACCTCTGTCGCCTGATCCACAACCATCCCAATTTGCATCTCATCAACTTGTACAACGAGCGTTCTGGTCTGGTCTGTGATATCAACACCGCCTAGATTCAATCTTTCCCGTAAATCAATAATAGGGGTCATTACTCCCCGCATTTCCGTAACACCTTTCATAAAACCAGGAGTACGAGGTATCTCTGTTAGAGATAATGCCCGCTCTATGGAAACGATTTGCTGCACATGAACAGCAAAGGTCTGTTCTTTTAATCTGAATATAATATGTTTCTCTGTATCCATTTACTTTCCCCCTTTCTTTAAATGCACTTTAATCAATCAGCGCATTAGGATCAATAATCAAAGCGACCTCACCATCACCTAATATGGTTGCTCCTGATACGGCAAATACTTCTCCAAGATAATTCCCTAGCGATTTTAATACAACTTCCTGCTGACCAATCAGTTCATCGACAATTAATCCCACCAGTTTTTCTCCCTTTTTGATGATTACAGTAGAATAACGATCTGCTTCCGTATCATAATCAGGAACCTTTAGTACCTTACCTAAAGACAAGACAGGTATAATTTTGCCACGATAATCGATAACATCTGCTCCTTGCGCACACATAATCTTTTCTTTAGGAAGCATAATCGTCTCTAAAATAGAAGTTAATGGAATCGCTAATGTTTCCTTCTTAACATGGACAAGCATGGTAGTAATAATCGATAAGGTCAAAGGCAGCTGGATGGAAAAGGTGCTTCCTTTCCCTGTCATAGTTGTTACGGAAATTTTACCGCCTAATGCTTCGATTTTATTTTTTACAACATCTAAGCCAACACCGCGTCCCGATACATCGGAAATCGTATCAGCTGTACTGAATCCTGAACTCATAATTAACGCTGCAACTTGATCATCGGTTAACTCTTCGGCTTCCTGTGGTGTAATAATATTGTTTTCAATCGCTTTTTCCGATACTTTTTCGCGGTTGATTCCCGCACCATCATCTTCTATTTCGACAAAAACATGATTTCCGCTGTGGTAAGCACGTAATACGAGCTTGCCTTCCTCCGGCTTATTGTTCGCAATCCGCTTCTCCGGCCTTTCAATTCCATGATCACAAGAATTACGAATCAGATGGACCAGCGGATCCCCAATTTCGTCAATGACCGTGCGATCTACTTCTGTTTCTGCACCTTTTATTTCCAGGGCAATTTTTTTATTTAAATCTTTGGATAATTGACGGATCATTCTTGGAAAACGGTTGAAAACCTGCTCGATTGGAACCATTCGCATCGCCAGAATCAGCGATTGCATATCCGAACTTACTCTGCTTAAATGCTCTACAGTCTCTCTTAAATCACTATTGTCTATTGAGGAAACAAGCACCTCAAGTCGGCTTCTATCAATCACAACCTCTTCAAATAAGTTTAAAAGATTATCAATCTTATCGAGATTTACCCGGATATTCTTAGAAGCAGTTTTCTTTCCGTTATTTTGTGCAGTCTCTTTATTTTTCGACACTTCTGCCTTTGTTTCAGACTTCTTCGCTGGTACCTCTGTCACCTTTTCACTGACCGTTTTTTTATTTGCTTGCACGATTTCTTTCTCTGCTGTTTTTTCCTCTGTCTGTTCCTGCGTATCCGAAGCCGTTTCATCCGTTTCGATCACATGTGCTTCAACCGTTTCCACTTCTGATACATTTTTCACTGCTTCCACCAAGGCGTCCGGCTCTTGGTCTGTCAAAAATAAAAGTGTAAATCCTGAATCAAATGTCCCTTCCTCAATCTCTTCTACAGTCGGGGAAGTACGGATAATTTCTCCCAAGTTCTCTAATACTTCAAACACCATAAATGCCCGGGCGCCTTTTAAAATACAGCTCGCTTCAAACGTTACTTTTAAATCATAGGGGGTCATCCCTTGTTCTTTGGCCTGCTGAACAACCGTGAACTGAAATTCATCTAAATCGGATGCTTTGAAATAATTTCCTGTATCTTCCTTTTCTTCCACTGCTGCTGCAGCTGCTGATTCAGAAATACCTTCTCCTTTTTCAATTGCTTCCAGTTTTTTCACATGTTCACTGACATCTTTTTTACCGTCTCCTCCGTTTCGCACAGAATCAACCATATCTTCCAAATCATCAATAGACATAAATAACGTATCGATGATTTCCGTGTTTGTCATTAATTCTTCATTACGAATCAGGTCCAGAACGTTCTCCATTTTATGCGTCAGAGAGGCAATATCTTCATACCCCATTGTTGCTGCCATCCCTTTTAGCGTATGGGCAGAGCGGAATATCTCATGTACATATTCCAAGTTAGAAGGATCTTCTTCTAATTTCAATATAAAATCATTGATTGACTGTAAATGCTCCTGGCTTTCATCTAAGAAAATATCCAAATATTGTTGCGTATCCATAAGATTTCCCCTCTATTCTAATCTTCATTTGTTTCATCCGGAACATTGATCTCATAATTAGGTAAAACCAGAACTTCTACACGTCTGTTCCTTGCTCTGTCTTCTTCTGTATCATTAGGAAAAGCCGGTTCAAATTCTCCATACCCCTTCACGCTAAACAGTGTCGGATCAAGATCATCATTTTGCATCAAAATCTGCATAAAATTCATTGCCCGTGTCACGCTCAATTCCCAATTTGATTCAAAATCTGCGTTATGAATTGGAACATCATCGGCATGGCCGCTGATAACGACCTGATGCGGAGGCTCTGTATGCAGGATTTGAGAAACATCTTCTGCAACCTGTATTCCTTCTTGTTTGACCACTGCACTTCCAGAATCAAACAGAATATCATTGCGCATGGTCACCAGCAGCCCTTCTCCTGTTAAAGTTGTTCCAAATTCTTCAGTAAGACCTGCTTCTTCAATATATATATTAATTTCTTCCTCGACCTGTCTAAGCCTGAGAAGCTCCTGTTCTCCTTCTATATCAGCTTCGTCAGCTGTCTCCTCTTCGCTTCCTTCTTCATCATCTGTGCCCTCTTCCATATAATCTCCTTCGTCCCGGCCTTCTTTCATACTGGGCGGAATTGGTTCCGACTCGTAATCTAACAGTCCTGTCCCTGATCCGGATGATAATTCATCACGAAAGACATTAGCAAGCTGGAAATATCTTTCCACATTGACATCACTGGAAGCAAATAAAACTATAAATAAGGCTACTAATAAGGTTAATAAATCAGAATAAGGAAGCAGCCAAGATTCATCTACATGTGATTGTTTTTTCTTTCTTTTTCTTCTAGCCATCGCTATCCCTCTTCTGCAGTTCTGCCAGCTCTTTGGAAGAAAGTAAAGATCCTAATTTTTCCTGCACAATTAAACGGGAATCGCCTGTTGTAATAGACAAGACGCCTTCCACAATTAATTCTTTTTGCAGTACTTCCCGCTTCGATTTTTCACGCAATTTATTAGCGAATGGGTGCCATAAAACATAACCTGTGAAAATCCCCAGCAAGGTCGCCACAAAGGCTGCTGAAATGGCATGTCCCAATGCGTCAATGTCAGACATATCAGCGAGTGCTGCAATCAATCCGATTACTGCACCAAGTACTCCCAGTGTCGGAGCATATGTACCAGCTTGTGAAAATATAGCAGCACCTTCTTCATGCCGCTGCTCCATCGCTTCTATCTTTTCAATCATGACATCTTTGATAAAATCCGGTGATTGTCCATCAATGGCTAATTGCAAACCAGATGAAAGAAAGGGGTCATCTACTTCATTTACTTGGTTCTCTAAAGAAAGAAGCCCTTCTTTACGCGTTTGATCTGCCCAATCCATGAATAAGACAATAAGCTCTTTTGAATCAGTTTGTTTCTCTTCAAAAAATAATTTCTTAAATAATGCCGGGACTTTCTTCAGCGCACTTCCCGGGAAGGCAATCGTAACTGCTGCAACTGTCCCTAACAGGATGATAAGAAATGCTGCCGGCTCAAGCAATGCAGCTAAGTCTGCTCCTTTTAATACCATCCCTACGCCGATAGCAATTAGTCCTAATATTAATCCTATGACTGATGATTTATCCATATGTATCCTCCCGTTTTCCATTGTACCTACTTTTAATATCGGTAAAATTCATAAATTATGAAGTCCCTTGGAAGGTAAATTTCGCATGAATCGACAAGTATTTTACAAATGATTGATTAATCTAAAGAAAAACAGGCTGTGCAAATCAGCACAAACCTGTTTTTCTTTAGTCTACTTGATAGATGACAGCTTGATAAGGTTTGAGTTTTCCCAGCGCTGCCTCTTCGTAATTATTGATTAGCAATTTTAAGTTTTTATCCTTTAATTTCTCCGGTAATTCATATTCCGTTGCTTTCCCAAAGACATTCACCAAAATAATCCACTTATCTTCTTGATATGTTCGCGTATATGCATATATATCCGGATGTTCCGCTATCATTAGATTATAATTTCCATAGATGAGTCCCTGCTCTTGTTTCCGTAATGCAATCAGCCGTTTATAAAAATTCAAAATTGAATCGGCACGGTCTTGCTGTTCCTCTACATTGATAGCTGTATAATTTGGGTTTACTTTCATCCACGGTGCTCCTGTTGTAAAACCGCCATTTGCTTCATTGTTCCACTGCATTGGTGTACGGGAATGGTCTCGGCTTGTCTTAGCTAATGCAGCCAATATTTGCTCTTTCGGAACGCCTTTTTCCAGCTGCTCCTTATAAAAATTCTTTGAATCAACGGCATCATATTCCTCGATTGATTCAAATGGCGCATTCGTCATTCCAATTTCCTGTCCCTGATAAATAAATGGCGTTCCCTGCATCATAAAATATAGTACAGCGAAAGCTTTTGCCGAAGCTGCATGATACTTTTCCGGGTCTCCCCAGCTGGAAACAGAACGCGGCTGATCATGATTTTCTAAAAATAATGCATTCCAACCGACTTTCTCCAGACCCTTCTGCCATGTGGTAAACACATCCTTCAGTTCTTCTAAATCAAGCCCTTCCCCTGTTTCACGTCCCCAAAGATTGAGATGGTCAAATTGGAAAATCATATCAAATACCCCATGCTTTTCACCAACCCAGTCATCTGCCTGTGAAAGTTTCACGCCGTTAGCTTCCCCAACAGTCATAATGTCATAGTGATCCAGCGTTGCTTTTTTAAACTCCTGAAGGAATTCATGGATGCCCTCCTGATTCATATGTCCTTTAAAGGAAGGAACGTATTTTTTCTTTTTCGGGTTCGGCATATCTGGAAAGCCGGGTTTCTTTTTAATATGCGAGATTGCATCCACACGAAAGCCGTCAATTCCTTTATCCAGCCACCAGTTGACCATTTTGTATAAATCATTGCGGACTGCTTCATTTTCCCAATTTAAATCGGGCTGTTTTTTAGAAAAGATATGCATAAAGTATTCTTTTGTCTGCTCATCATATTTCCAGGCTGAGCCTCCAAAAATAGATTCCCAGTTATTTGGTTCTTCTCCATTCTTTTTCCCTGGATGCCAAATATAATAATCGCGGTATGGATTATTCTTCGATGACCTCGACTCGATAAACCAAGGATGTTCGTCAGAGGTATGATTAATCACTAAATCCATAATCAGACGCATGCCTTTTTGATGTGTTTTTTCAAGAAGCTCGTCAAAGTCCGCCATTGTCCCAAACTCTTTGGCAATCGCTTGATAATTGCTGATATCATAGCCATTATCATCATTAGGAGATTGATAGACAGGGCTTACCCAGATAACATCGATCCCTAAGTCCTTTAAATAATCTAATTTAGAGATAATGCCTTGAATATCGCCGATTCCATCTCCATTAGAATCCATAAAGCTTCTTGGGTAAATTTGATATGCTGTTGCTTCTTTCCACCATTTTTTATTCATTTTTCGACTTCCTTTCTTCGATCGCTGTGTAGGTTATTCGCTTAAACTAAAATAAGTCTATAGTGTTATAATAACATTAATAAACATATAAAAAGACTCTATAAAACAGAAAAATCAAACTCATCAAAAAAATAACGATTACACTTATCATAATCGTTATTAATCGGAAAAACAGCCAAATACTATATATAGCGACACCTATTTAATTGGCAATACTAATTAATATTCAATTAAGACATGAATAAAATAGTATAGGTTCTATTTGATACTATTTTATTTGATATTTTGTCCATAAATTTAATCAGATATATTAAAAGATAATTTCATTTATTTTTTAAACTGGTTTTCACACTCAAAATAAACACTTTTCATCTGTTCAAATCGTTATAATAACAATATAAAGCATATTTACAAAGAAATGAAAAGTTCTATTAAAATTAAAATTTATATTTTTTCACTTTTTTAAACGAACAGATTCACGGTAAACAATATCGTGTGGAATTATAATCCTTTTTCTAGTTAGCTTCTGATTCATGCACATCTTAATAATTGCTTTTGCTGACTCTACACCTAGCTGATAAATTTGAATATCAACAGTTGTCAACGCTGGTTTTATAATCTCTGAAAAATAAATATTATTGAAACTAGCCAACGATATATCTTCAGGAACTTTAAGTCCATATTCCTCTAACATGCTAATAACACCAACACTAATTAAGTCATCACTTACAACTATTGCATCCGGCTTAACTTCAAGTTTTAAAATTTGTTCCACAGCTTCTCTGCCGCCAGACTTTAAAAATTCTGTATGAAGCGCATATTCTTTTAGTACAGGAATCGCAGCTTCCTTCAAAGCCATTTCATAACCCTTTTGCCGATCAATAGTTACAACAAGATCAGCTGCTCCTCCAATAAAGGAAATACGTCTGTGCCCATTTTCTATTAAATACGCGGTAATATCTTTTCCTGCTTTTATGTTGTCGTTATCTACATGAACAATTTCATTTTTATACTCTAAAGGTTTTCCTACTATAACAAACGGAAAATCTTTCTCTTTTAAGAAATCTATAATTGGATCATTTAAACGGGAATAAAGTAAAATTATTCCGTCCACATACTTCCCTAAAACCATTCTTTCAACTTCTTTAAACTTTTCTTGCTCTGTTTGGCCAGTTGATAAAAGTATTGAAAATTGTTCTTGATGAAAGTAAGAACCTATTCCTCTTAAAACCTCTGCAAAAAATGGATTTTGCAGAGATTTATCTGCGGAGGAAGGCATAATGACACCAATTGTCTTTGTAGACTGTACAACTAAATTTCTTGCGGTTAGGTTAGGATGATAACCTAAATCTTGCATTGCTTTTCTAACTTTTTGCTTTGTCTTCTCGCTAATCCTCGAATTATTTGCAATCACTCTTGATACGGTGGATGGAGAACATCCGGTAGCCTTTGCTATATCCTTAATAGTAACAATTTTTATCACCCTCTAATTAGCTGGTTTATACAAATTTAGATTAAAACATTATATATAATATCCTTTCTTATATTTTAACCTATACCCTAGCCTTTTGTACCGCCTGAAGCCAAACCAGAAATTAAGAATCGTTGCAAGAACAAATAAATTGTTGCAATTGGTACAGCAATTAATACAGAACCTGCTGCAAATCTAGTAAAATTATTAGCAAACTGATCATTAATAAAATTATACAACCCTACAGCTAATGTATAATTCTCTTCACTGGATAACACAATAGAAGGAAGTAAGAAATCAAATAATGGAGCCATAAAATTAAATAAAGCAACCACTGCTAGAATTGGTTTTGCTAGTGGTAAAAGAATACTCCAAAAAATCCTAATAGGTCCTGCTCCATCGATTTTAGCGGCTTCATCCAATTCCTTTGGAATCGTATCAAAATACCCTTTTACAAGCCAGGCATTAAATGGTATTTGTCCTCCTAAATAAATTAAAATTAACCCTGTTAAAGAATCTAATAATCCAATCATATTTAAGAAAATGTATAGTGCTACCATCGCCATCATTACAGGGAACATTTGTAAAAGCAAAAAGATGTATAGCCCATTTTTACGTCCTACAAATTTAAACCTTGAAAAAGCATAAGCAACAAATGCTGTCAAAACAACACTTCCAATAGCGTTGGCAAAAGCAACAATTAACGAATTTTTATACCATAATAGATAATCACTTTCCGGACTGAATAGCCATTGATAATGTTCCAATGAAAAATTATCTGGAATAATACTAGAAGAATACAGACTTGTACCCTGATTCAGTGACATACCAATTGTCCAAAGAAGCGGATAAAAAATAACAACGGCAACAACTGCCAATATGAGATAAATAGCAGTTAATTCTAGCTTCGATTTTAATTTTGAATTCATTAAATGTCACCTTCTTCTTTAAAGGATCTTGTTCTACGGAATTGGTAAAAAGCAAATCCCGATACAATCAATCCCATAATAATTGAAATAACAGCTGCCATTGAGTAATTATTTGTATCAAAAGTTAATTTATATACCCAAGATATTAGAATATCCGTTCCACCAGCATTCTGTCCTCGTACAGCAGGACCGCCTTCATTAAATAAATAAATGACGTTAAAATTATTAAAGTTTTGAGCATATTGCATGATCAATAATGGCGCAGTTGCAAACATAACATGAGGAAACGTAATATTTTTGAATTTTTGAATCCGTGAAGCCCCATCAATATCTGCTGCTTCGTACCAATCTTTTGAAATACTTTGTAGTATCCCTGTAAATAGTGCAAAAATAAATGGAAACCCGAGCCATGTTTGTACCATAATAATAGCTACCCGACTATAGAGCGGGTCACTCAGCCAAGCCACCCCATCCCCGCCAAATAAAGGAATAATAATATCTCGGTTAATCGCTCCAAAATCATCATTAAACATCGCAGCAAATACAAGAATGGTCACAAACGCTGGAACAGCCCATGGCAAAATTAAAATTGTCCTAATTAATTTTTTAAATTTTAGTCTTTCATCATTTACCAATACTGCTAGAAAGAAACCTAAAGCAATCTGTAACGTTGTAGCAACTACCGTCCAGACAATGGTCCAGACAAATACACTGAAAAAGGTTTCTTGCCAAATTGGAACAGTAAATAAGTTTTTGAAGTTATCCAAACCGACCCAGTCTACTAAGTTCCGTGGCGGGGAATGGTATAAATCATAATTTGTGAATGCTAATAACAGAGAAAACAATAAAGGAAAAATAACAACAAAAATCATTAAGAATAAACCTGGAAAAGTAATAATATAAGGGAACGAATAGTCATAAACTTCTTTAATAACTTGTTTAAAACTTAATGGTACCCATCCCCTTTTTATTTTTTGGGCTTGTTTTCTGGCATCGAGCACATTAAACACATAAAGTGTAATTGCTATCACTGTAACAATTAAAGACAATACTCCTAATACCAGTAATCGAATGGAATGGTCAACCCCTGGGATAGTACCTAATGTACGTAAACCCCAAAGGCCGTAATTTATCGCCTCTAAAAATGCAAATAGAAATGCTCCTTCGATAACAATAAAGATAGCTCCTTTAATGTATCTGCGGTTATATAACTGACCTAACCCTGCAAATAATATGGAAAGTATAGTAGCAATAGCAGGGTTATGTTTTTGAAAATTCTTTTTTGGCTTTTTTTCTGGAGTAGTCAACCTTCCCCCTCCTTCAACTTTAAGTTAATGTACATAATAAAACCTCTTTTACATGCAGTTTGTTTAAATTAAAAAGAGGAGCTTATCTCCTCTTTTAATTATTCTCCTCCGCCTGCAGATTGTATATTATTATTAATCTGATCTACAGCTTCTTCTAACACTTCTTGGGCATCTTGCCCTTCAGCCAGGAATTGTAATGCATTTTGCATCGGTTCCCACACTTGAGCCATTTCTGGGGAACTCGGCATTGGGACGCCAAACTCGATTTGTTCAGCAAAGTCTGCATACATCGGATCTTCGATATTATTTAAAGCCTCTTCATTCGGAGGTAACTCTCCTGCAATATCATAATAAGTTTGTTGGTTCTCTTCATTTGTAATAAACATTGCTAAATCTTGAGCCCAATCCTTATTATCTGAATAATATGAAACCATCCAAGATTTAACACCTACAAATGTGGCGCTTGGCTCATTATTTATTTGTGGAAAAGGAGCAAATCCTAAATCATCACCTAAAGCGTTTTCATAAACTGGAATACTCCATGGTCCATTTATAACTGCACCTATTTTCCCTTCCGTAAACAATCCGTCAATTACATCTGCATTTGTACCTGCGGGGATTTTCCCAGATCCAAAAAATTCTTGATAAAATTCTCCGCCTTCAATTGCACCATCATTTGCTAAACCTACATCTGTCACATCATAGTCACCAGCTTCTCCCCCAAAGATATAACCGCCATAGTTTACTAAGAATGGATAAGCAAAATAGAAATCATTTGGTCTCATCAAAAATCCGTATTCGTCATTAGAAGCATCCGTATGTTCTTCAAGAATGTCTAACACATCTTCCATTGTTTCTGGAGCTTCACCCACTATACTTGTATTATAAAAAATACCATATGTTTCAATAACTGCAGGTAATCCATATATATCTGTTTCATCATCATAAGTATAAGTTACAGCGTCTACTGCTGCATCTACATATCTATTTAATTCATCATCGGTAACATCAAGAGGTTCTGCTAGTCCTTGCGCAACAATATTTCCAATTTGGTCATGCGGTTGATAGAACAAATCTGGCCCATTCCCTTCAGGTCCAGCTAATGATAACTGCTGTAATTGCTCAACCATTGGTTGTCCTTCTACCCTAACTGAAATGCCTTCCTGCTCTTCGTACCTCTCTACAATCTCATTAATGGCTTCCATTTGCTCATCTTGATCATTCATCCAAATCACTAGTTCTTCTGGTTTTTCTTCTTCTCCGCCAGCACTTTCTTCTCCAGGTTCTTCTCTGTCAGGTGCACATGCTCCTAAAATTAGAACAAACAAAAAAGAAACTAATGCAAAGAAACGAACTTTCCCTCTCATATTCCCAACTCCTTTTTTTATTCCACATTTGCGCAAACGTTTGCACGAATATTCTAGAGTTAATACTAATCTATTATTTATTTTTTTGCAAGGGGTTTCAAAAAATATTTTTTTGTTGAATGGAGAAGTGTTAGAAAAATAGTCATTTTTTCCAAAAGAAAAATTTCTATTATATTTTCCTCTTGACTTATGACAGACTTTTTGCCAATAATAGATTTAACTACTTCATGTTTCACTAAAAATTTAAGGGCAATGCTTTGTCATAACAACAACCCCTGTTTTCTTAACCAGAAAGCAGGGGTTGTTTATTTTTAAGGAGGAGTTCCATGTTAAAAGAAGCCATATATCATAGACCGAAAGGGAATTTTGCTTACGCTTACAAAGAGAAAACATTGCATATTCGGCTGAAGACGAAGAAAAAAGATGCAAACAAAGTAAGCTTGATTTACGGTGATCCCTATGATTGGAAGAAGAAAAAATGGACTTATAAGAAAAAGCCGATGTCTATTTCCGCTTCAGATGACTTATTTGATTACTGGTTCATTGAACTTGATGTGCCTACGAGACGCTTAAGATATGGTTTTGAAATAAGCGATGGGAAGAATACATTAATTTATACAGAAAAAGGGTTTTATCCAAATATAGAAACTGACGATATATCCTACTATTTTTGTTTTCCATTCATCAATCCAATTGATATTTTTAAAACACCTGATTGGGTGAAAGAGACAGTGTGGTATCAAATTTTCCCGGACCGGTTTGCAAATGGAAATAAGAAAAATGATCCGGAGAAGGTTTTGCCCTGGGCTAGTGAAGCACCTGCCTTAGACAACTTTTTTGGCGGGGATTTTGAAGGTATCATTAACAATTTGGATTACTTAACTGATTTGGGAATAAACGGGATCTATCTGACTCCTATTTTTAAAGCATATTCCAACCACAAATACGATACCATTGACTATATGGAAATTGATCCGCAATTCGGAGACAAAGAAACGTTTAAAAAGCTTGTGGATGAATGTCATCAAAGAGGAATACGTGTGATGCTGGATGCTGTTTTTAATCATAGCGGTCTGTACTTTGGTCCTTTTCAGGATGTGCTGGAAAATCAGGAGAAATCGAAATACAAAGATTGGTTTCATCTGCATGAATTCCCGGTAAAGGATGTCTATCCACCTAACTATGATACATTCGGATATGTTGAAACGATGCCAAAACTAAACACAGAGAACCCGGAAGTCCGTTCTTACTTTTTAGATGTTGCCGCATACTGGATTGAAGAATTTGATATTGACGGCTGGCGTCTGGATGTAGCAAATGAAGTAGATCATTCCTTCTGGAAAGCATTCCGCAAGAAAGTTAAATCAATTAAACCTGACTTATATATTCTTGGAGAAATATGGCATGATGCACTCCCATGGTTGGAAGGAGACCAGTTTGATGCAGTCATGAACTATCCGTTTACCTTGGCAGGTTTATATTATATTGCCAAAGAAAAGATTGACACTAAACAATTTGCTGACCGATTATCCAAATCTTATGCTTCTTATATGGAAAACAGTAATGAAGTGGCCTTTAACTTGCTCGACAGTCATGATACTCCTAGAGTTTTGACAGAATGCGGCGGGGATGTTAAAAAGGTTCGTCTATTGTATGCTCTGTTATTCTCTTTCCCTGGCACACCTTGTGTGTATTATGGCGATGAAATTGGTATGACTGGAGGAGAAGATCCCGAATGCAGAAAATGCATGGTATGGGATGAGGAGAATCAAAATACCTCTCTAAAAAACTTTATTAAACAATTTATTCAACTGCGCTTTACTGAAAAAGCATTTACACAAGGGAAGCTATCTATTATTCAGCCAAAAAAAGATGACTATTATTTTCATTTTATCCGAACGGTTGAAGACAGCTCTATTCACTTTTTTATAAACCCTGCGAATCAACCGACTGAGGTATCACTTGACTGTACTTCTACTAATCACGTTTTTAATCTATGGAATCAAAAGAAAATGCCAATTGAAAATAATAGTTTACGCATAGAAGTGCCAGCTAATGATTTCCTTATTTTAAAATTACAAAATTAGTATTATCTAATGATAGAATATATTTTTTAATTTCTTTCACCGGGTGTTATTTAAAATAAATAGTAAAAATAAGGGCTTAAATTTTTTTCATTACGAAATTATATAGAGTAAAAGTAACTGAAAGATATCTGTAATGAAAATGGAAATGTATTAGGATTTGCATTAATGACAATAGACCGCAGAAGGCATATTATTTTTATAAGATATAAAAAAGGAATTTCACATAACATGCGAAATTCCTTTTTTTCTATTTTTAGCTAGTTATATTCTCAGTGTTTTTGTCTTAAGCCCACCACATAGAAGCTGGAGGCTCCACGATATTCACCTGTTTTAAGTTCTTCACTGCAGCTTGAAAACCTTCTTCAACCGACATAATCGGATCTTCATGCTCTATACTAATCACATAATCATAGCCATATGTCCGAAGCGCACTCACAATATTCGACCATTCCTGAATACTATGGCCATACCCTACGGAACGAAAAGTCCAGGCACGTGTCTGCACTTCTCCATAAGGCTGCATATCAGTCAGCCCGTATATATTCACATTATCCTGGTCAATATACGTATCCTTAGCATGGAAATGATGAATGGCACCAGCTTTTCCAAGAATCTTGATTGCTGCTACCGGATCAATTCCCTGCCACCATAAATGACTCGGATCCAGGTTCGCCCCAATGGCATTATTTGTTGCTTCCCGCAGTTTTAGCATCGTATGGGGTGTATGGACGAGAAAACCGGCATGCAGCTCCAATCCTACTTTGACACCATGGTCTTCTGCAAATTGTCCCTGCTCTTTCCAATACGGAATCAATTTTTCTTCCCATTGCCATTTTAAGATATCGGCGTATTCCGTCGGCCAAGGGGTTACCGGCCAATTAGGATATTTCGAATCTTCATGGGAGCCCGGTGTACCTGAAAATGTATTAACAACCGGAACATCCAGCATCTCTGCCAAACGCACCGTTTTGATGAATGTATCATGGCTGGCTTTTGCCTGAGCTTTATTTGGAGAAACAGGATTATCATGACAGCTGAATGCGCTGATGGTTAATCCGCGTGATTCAATCTTATCTTTAAATTCTTTTCGCTTCTCACTGCTTTCCAATAATTCATCGATTTGACAATGCGCTGTACCGGGATTACCGCCTGTCCCTATTTCTACCGTATCCAGTCCAGCACCTTTCACATAATCAAGCATGTCTTCCAGCTTTTTATCTGCAAATAAAACCGTAAATACACCTAATTTCATTTTTCTCAGCCTCCCTTTAATTAATCGAGATACTTTTTCCCTGTTCACTGCTTTCATAAATGGCATCAATGACCTTCGTTACCTGCAGCGCATCCTCTGGACTGCTTTTCAATGTATCTTTCCCCAAGCAGGCATCGACAAAATTCTGTGCCTGTAAAAGGGCCGCTTCCTGTTGATCTTCCTTCGTATCGGCATGTGTCTCCACCATTCTATGATACTTCGGCTGATAGAATTCATAAGGAAAGACATTTACCCCTCCATTTTCGCCGGATATCGAGATATGTGTTTTATCCGCTTTGATATTTGCGGCCCAGGAGCATTCAAATAGCAGGGTGCTTCCATCATCAAAACGGATGTAGGCACTCACATGGTCATCGACGTCAATCGCTTCATGATCATAGCTTCCCCAGTCGTTAACCTGATCTGGCTGCTTACTTAAACACTGATAGGTTTGAGCATTGACCTCTATTGGTTTCGAAGGGGAAACAAGCCAAAGGGCTGTATCAAGTAAATGGCATCCCCAGTCAATCAAGCTTCCTCCGCCTTGAAGCTGTTTGTTTATAAATACACCCCAGCCTGGGACCTTTCTTTGCCGCATGGCTTGCACGCGCGTAACAATAGGTGCTCCCACTTCCGGCATCGACTCTTTTGCCAGCATCACAGAATCTACAAAACGATAATGATATCCAACCATTAATAGTTTATTATTTGCTTCTGCCGCTTCCAGCATGCGCTTTCCTTCATCTGCATTCATTGCCATTGGTTTCTCACATAAAACATGAACCCCTTGATTTAAGGCAGCAACTGCTATTGATTCATGAAATTTATTTGGTGTGCAGATGGTCACCGCATCTACGTGCTTGAACATGTCCAAATAATTTTCATATACATGAGGAATCGCATATTTTTCCGCTACTTCCTTCGCGCGGACCAAGTTAACATCCTGTACACCTGTTATTTCTACTTTATCACTTAATGACTGATAAACAGGGATGTGGCGGTTTTCCGCTATTCCCCCTGCTCCAATCAGTCCCATTTTCAAACGCTTCATGATTTGTCACTTCTCCAAGGAATAGATTCTTTTTGTTTCAACGGATTCTAATGCTGCTAAAATAATAGCGAGCGATTTCTTTCCTTCTTCACCGTCGATCAAAGGTGTTGTATCATTTTGAATGGAATCAATAAAATGATCAATGACATGTGTCGTTGTCTGGCCGCCTTCATCATTGGACTGAATGGCGCCCAGCTCGTATTTTACTGTTTCGCCATTCGTATATTGAACAACTAAAGAGTACGTCGGGTCATCTTCTAAACGTAATGTAGCTTTCTCTCCGTAAATAATGGTGGAATTATCTTCTTTCGCTGTATAAGCCCAGCTGGCAGCTAATGTCCCAATCGTGCCTTTTTCTGATTTAAGTATCAGCGTCGCGTTATCATCTACATCTGCATTTTCTTTCGCACTGGTTTCCACGAACGCACCAACTTCTACAAATTCATCCTGTAATAAATAACGGACTAAATCAGCTTTATGCACGCCTAAATCTCCCATTGCCCCAATAAATGCTTCGTCTTTTTTAAAGAACCAGCTATCTTTGCCATCTGCACTCCATCCTTCTGGTCCGCCATGTCCAAATGTGGTACGGAAGCTGTAAACCTTGCCAACCGCTCCAGATGCAATCAGTTCTCTGGCTTTTTGATGCGAGTTGACAAAACGCTGATTATGTCCGATCATTAATTTCTTTCCACTTTGCTGTGCCGCTTCAATCATCTGATCTGCCTCTTCTGCAGAGGTTGCCATCGGCTTTTCACAAAGCACATGCTTTCCGGCATTCAGTGCATCCACACTGACAGGTGCATGTAAGTAATTTGGCAGACAAACGCTGACCGCATCAATGTCATCTTGTTTCAACAGTTCCTTATAATCTGTATATGCCTTTGCTTCATATTTAACCGCTGCTTCTTCTGCCCGTTCCCCGACGATATCGCACACTGCCGTGATTTCCACATGTTTATTTGCTGCATATTCCGGCAGATGGCGATGCTTTGCTATACTTCCGCATCCGATAACCGCTATTTCCAAACTCATTTTACCGCTTCCTCTCTCTATCTTGATTTATTTTTCAATCGGCTGATAATTGCCATACGTATGCTTTGGAGTATCTTGATTCTTAGCCCATTCTACTGCATTTTTGATTACTTGCTGGACCTCAGCCTGATGATACGTCGGATAGGTTTCATGGCCAGGACGGAAATAGAATATCTTCCCTCTGCCGCGTTTAAATGTTGCTCCGCTGCGGAAGACCTCTCCGCCGGTAAACCAACTGACAAAAACCAATTCATCTGGAGCAGGAATATCAAAATGCTCTCCATACATTTCTTCTTTTTCAATTTCAAAATATTCGCCGATTCCTTTGGCAATGGGATGAGATGGATCTACATTCCATACACGCTCTGTATCATCCGATTCACGCCATTTTAAATCACAGCCTGTCCCCATCAGTGATTTAAAGATTTTAGAGAAATGGCCGGAGTGAAGAACAATTAATCCCATTCCTTCTAATACACGCTGTTTTACGCGTTCCACAATGTCATCCTGTACTTCCCCATGCGCCATATGCCCCCACCAAACCAGGACTTCTGTGTTATTCAGCACTTCTTCTGTTAATCCATGCTCTGGTTCGTCTAATGTCGCTGTTGTTACGTCATGCCCTGCTTCTGTTAAAAAGCCGGCGATTGCGCCATGGATACCTTTTGGGTAAATGGATGCAACGGTTTCATTTGTTTTTTCGTGACGATTTTCATTCCATACAGTTATATTCATTCCTGTACCTCCTAGTTGTCTTATTTGCGTAAAGTAACGATTAATAAATCCAATAGAGAGAAAAACAGATCACAAGGATATAATCGCTTTCATTTACAGATAATCTAATTATTATCATAAAGGATATTCTATCAATTTAACATAAATGATATAATGAAAACATGAACTATTTAATTATAAAAGGAGAAAAATATGAGAGTCAGCTTTTGCGGTTATTCCTATCATAACCAATTATTTCACACGATGCATAAATCTCGTTACGCCTCTTATCTGTTTCGATTACAGATCGAAGGTAAAGCGAAAATTAAAGTAAACAATGAAACACATCATATTGAAAAAGGCGATTTATTAATTGTCAAACCCGGGGAAACCTATGAACTGCATGTAGCAGAAGGCCAACAAAGCGGTGACTATTGCTTATATTGTGAAGGCGAAGAAGTTGACCAGCTTTTTCGCCACAGGCCAGTACTTTCCAAAATTACGATGGATCACACCGTCTTAAATTTATGGCAATCCCTCTTTATTGAAGAAAGAAGACCGGAAAAAGAAAAGAATAGTAAATTAACTCACTACTTGCTAAGTGCACTTTGTGTTTCTCTAGAACGCTCACTGGATAAAAAATCAACAGACATTAACAGACCTTATATTGTTACAAAGATGATGCGCTATATTGAAGAAAATGCAACCAAACAAGACTTCAAAATAAATGATATTGCAAATTATTGTAATATGAGTGTGTCAAGATGTGTTCACCTTTTCAAGGAATATATTGGACAAACAATGGTGGAATATGCACAATCGATTCGGATTTCTACCGCAATCAATCAGATGAAATATACAACAATGACATTAGAAAATATTGCCCAAAACTGCGGCTTTGGCTCTTATTCGTATTTTCACCGTGTTTTCAAGAAATTTCATCTTGTTTCTCCAAGGGAATATCGTGAGAAAATGTTTGAATCTTAATGGTTGAATAAGCAAGTCAGTAAATTAAAAATTCCAGTGAACCATCCAAAGCTAAATAGAATTTATACCTTTAAACAGCTATATCTGAATTACTTATAACTCTATACCCCTTTGTTGGCTTATAGCAATAGTACCTTTAAGTATTGCAGCCCAGGAAGTCAAAAATTAATAGTTACTTTTAATGAACTATGCTGAAGTTCTATTTTAATGGCAATTATCAAATCTCTTATCAAAATAATTTCAGTTATGCCGTGAGAGATTAGATTAGAAAACTCTCAATAAAGAGAAACTTCCTTGTTTTGTGCTAAGAAGTTTCTCTTTTTATCCCTGTATCTTATCTTGGTCGTCTCTCTTTTGTTTCTGGGAATTTAGGAAACGGCTGATGCGGCATTGTTTGATACCAATATGCAACTGATGAAATATCATCTGCACGTTCAAACAATTTAATATCATCATTACCTATTTGTTGAAGCGTCACTGTCAATTTTTCATCAAAACGTATTGGATCCGGTAAATGCCAACGATACAGTCCATGCATTGGCAACGCATCTCTTCCGAATCCATGCGTCGGAATACTATCTTTAGTTGGAAAATTATCCCTTGTATGATCCTCCGTAGATTGAAAAGCATAACCTAAAAACGGTGTATTATAAGTGGATGATCGAATAACTCCATCTTTATGTTTTTTATGAAAAGCCCAAGCTCCGCCAAAATAATCTTCGGTACCTGTGCCGCAAATAGTCGGATATTTTTCATCATCATCAATATAGAATTTAAATTCTCCTTCGCCCCACCAATAACGCTCCAGTGCAGTTAAAGCAAGATAGGTTCCAACATAATGCCCCTTTCCTTCAATATTCCTGACTACCGTATAATCTTTTGCTTCCTTCGTATATTTTTCTCGACGCCATTGTGCATGAAAATATGCTGTATCATCGTCTATTTCGTCTTCTACGGTATAATTAATAGTGTAGAAGAAAGCATCAATATCTCCCTCGTGTTCATTTGTTATTTCGATACGTGCTTTTTTCCTAAATGGCATTGGAAAATAACAATTCATTGCTCCGGATGGATTAACTACGATAGGCATAGAATTAATATCACATCGTGTTCCAAAGCCATTACAGAAGAAGTCTCCCAATGGAGTTTCAACAGATGGTGTTTCTTCATTATCCCAATACATCCGCAATACAAGATCTCTTAGTACAAAGCTTCCGTGTATGGTTGCATCTGTCACTGTCATCCAAATATGACGAATAGTTCCCGGCCCCTCTATTTCTGCCAATGTCAAGGTTTCCCCACTCTTTATTTGGATCATCGGGCTCCCTTTTCTGCTTGGTCCTAAATCACTTCCTTCTTTACCACCTTCTCCGGCTGCTCCAGTAGGATTCTCTGGATTAATAGACCTGCTTTTATTCTTTTTTAACTTTTCAATTCCTTCTAGTGTAAACATTTCAAAACTCCCTTTCTATATTATAATTTATCCTTTTATTGCTCCTCCGGTTAGACCGGAAATAATTCCTTTTCTGAATATAACTGTTAATATAACAATTGGTAGCATTGCAATGATTGAACCGGCAAATATGGTGCCGTATGGAATGGAATATGGACCACTGAATAGTGCAATACCAACCGAAACCGTCCGCATTGACGGATCTGAATTTATAATTAATGCCAGGAAGAACTCAATCCATGTTGCAATATAAGTGAAAATCGCTGCTGTAAATAACCCAGGCTTAATTAAGGGAAGGTATATTTTGTAAAAAATAGTAAATACATTTGCTCCATCAACTCTTGCGCTTTCTAGCAACGAAGTCGGAATCTGTACAAAATAATTTCGTAACAACCAAACTGCGAATGGCAAATTAAAAGCTATATAAGGGATTACCAGTCCAGTATATGTGTTCAACAAACCTAAATTATTCAGCATAATATAGACGGCCGGCGCAACGGTAACTGGAGGAAACATCGATAAAATCAACAGTCCAACCATCATTGGATATTTATTCGGTAATGGCAGTTTTGCTATAGCAAAGGCTGCCATACTTGAAAATATTAGTACAATAATTGTTGCAGATACAGATACAATCATACTGTTGAATAAATTTTCTAAAAAACCAAAATCAACTAATGCTTCCCGATAATGATCTAGTGTCCATGTTTCCGGAATTAAACTGGGCGGATAATCCCCCAATTCAGATGCCGGTTTTAAAGACGTAATAACTATCCAATAGAATGGGGCTATAATAATAGCCAAAAAACTAATCAAAACGGCATAACGGCCAGCAGTGGATAATCGTCGCATAGGTTAAGACTCTCCTTTCACAACAGAGCGAATCAGCGGATAAAATGTAATTGACAACATAATAATGAAAAATACAACGCTTACAGAAATCGCTGAACCTAGACCAAAATTCAAATTCTGAAACAATGATTTTTGTGCTAACATTGCAACTGGTTGGGTAGCGTTACCCGGTCCGCCACCTGTTAATACAAACGGTAAATCAAATACCCCAAAAGCTTGTAATAAGCGAAAAATAATAGAAACTGCAATACTACCTTTAATAGCTGGCAACGTAATCTTCCAAAATTGTTGCCAAACATTTGCTCCATCCATGGAGGCAGCTTCATATTGATCCTTTGGAACCATTTGTAATCCTGCTAATAATATAATGACAACAAATGGGGTGGTCTTCCATATTTCTGCAATCATCATGCTGATAACAGCTGTATCGGGAGTCGCCAGCCAAGCAATTGGGCTGTCAATCAGATGTAGTGTTTCCAAAACATAGTTTAATACGCCATAGACAGCATTGTAGATGTATGACCACATCTGACCGGATACGACAGTGATTAACGCCCATGGGATTAACATAACAACCAGAGATACATTTAATAAACGCTTCACTTTATTAATCGCTAGCGCAATTAACAGTCCTAGCACAATTTCAACAGCAACCGTGACAAAAGCAAAATAGAATGTAAACCATATGCTATCCCAATAAACCGGGTTGGTGAAGATATCAATGTAATGCTGCAGCCCAATAAAATCGAATATATACCCGCTGCTTGAGATATCTACATTGCTTAAGCTCATACGAATGGTGTAAAAAATTGGATAGAACATAATCGCTGCAAGCACCAGAAAAGCAGGAAGTACCATTAAATATCCGGGCACGTTTTTTTTCCATGGTCTATGATGCAAGGGTTGTTGATTCACATTTTTAGTTCTATTTGACATGCCTAAACCTCTTTTCTTGTGTTATAATCCAGATTCATTTGCTGATTTTATTTGTTCTTCCATAACTTCCAGTATTTCCTTAACATCTCGATCTCTGACTAACATATCATTCACATTCATATATATACCTTCAGAAATAGCATTATAGTTTGGAGATTTCGGCCTTGGTGTCGGAACTGCTTCTTGATAAATTTCTAATATAGGATATTCCTGAATCATTTCAGGATCTTCCGTAATACTGATATTGGTCGGAATCATATCATGTTTTTCTACCATCAGCCTTTGAGCTTCTTCACCTGTTAAATAATCCATAAAAGCTAAAGATGCTTCTAGGTTCTCTGTATTTGGGTTGATAAACACATTCCATCCGGATTGTGTTGTGTTACTTTCTCCGCCTTCAAAGGCAGGAAGCGGTACTATTCCTACATTTTCACTTATTGCAGAGGTATCCGGATCCTGTAATTGACCATAGTAACTCATCCAATTACGTAAGAAAGCTGCTGATCCTGAACTAAACGTATTCGTTGCTTCATCTTCATGAAAAGTAGCTACTGCATTTGGTGTTGCACCGCTAGTAAACAACTCTTTTACAAAGGATAAAGCTTTTTCTGTTTCCGGTGAGTTAATCACGACATTCTCATCTTCATCTAAGACATCCCCGCCTGCTGCACGTAAATATTCTAAGAAATTTGTCGTTAACCCTTCATAAGAAGCACCCTGCCAAACGAACCCGTAGTCCACATATCCCTCTTCTTGTAATTGTATGGAGGTTTCTTGCAATTCTTCCCATGTGCTCGGAACAGGCAACCCCGCTTCTTCTAAAATATCCTCGCGATAATAAAGAACGCCGATATTATCATAGAATGGAGCACCATAGATTCCGCCTTCATAAGTAACAGAATCAATCAATGTTTCTGGAAAACGATTCCAAAATTCCTCTGGCATTACATTTGACAAATCCATTGCAATGTTTGCATTCCCAAATTGTGCTGGCCAATTGGAATCCCCGCTGTAAATATCCGGTGTTTCGTTTTGCCCTCCAATTGTGGTCGTATAATAAGTTTGTGATTGATTTGTAGTAGACGGTGCTTCCTCCAACTCAACATTAACGTTTGGGTATTGTTCTTCAAACCCTTCTATTAATTCTTTTCTTAACCCTAATCCGGAAAGGCCTCCGCTTGACCATACAATTGTTCCTTCTGGCTCAGAATAGTCTACAGGTTCCTGCATATCCTCTTCAGAAGAAGCATTCTCATTATTACTACAACCTACTATTAATAAAAGTAGAATAATATTAGAAAAACAAATGATTTTTTTCATTTTCTTCATCCTCCATGAAAAGTTAAACGTTTAACTTTCGAGTTAAAAATTAATAAGTTTATCAAACTTATTATTTAAATTTTACTTTGAATACACCCGCATGTCTCTCCAATAATCAATTTATTCTTTAACTCCTCTGTCTTTTTATTTTCTCCGTTTTTTATATCTAATAACTTTTGTATTGCTTGCTCCCCTATTCTTTGAACAGGTTGCTCAATAATAGTGATTTGCGGATGTAAAAATTCCATCCATGGTTCTATATCAAATCCTATAACTGCAATGTCATCAGGAATTTTTTTATCTCTTTTTTTCAGCTCTCTATATGCTCCTAAAAGTAATTGGTTATTCGTAATGTAAACTGCTTCTATACGAGGATTTTGGTCCAATAATTTTTTCATTGCTTTCTGACCAGTTTCAATACTTCCGTCACCACAAGCTATAAAGTTGTCTTTTACAGAGAAACCAGCAGATTTCATTGCCTTCATATATCCCTGTTTTCGATCTTCCATAGAGGAAACTTCCGTATTTGCATAAATAATACCTATTTCTTTATAGGAATGTTCGTTGATTAGATGATTGACTGCTTCAACTGAAATTTGTTCATTATTTGTAGCTAACGTATATTCTTCCAGACCAGGCACTTTACGATCCAAAAAAACCATAGATGTGTTATTTAGATAGCGTTTTAATTTTTCCTTTGTCCATCCTTTTGTTGGTGCCATAATAATTCCTTCTGCTCTTTGTTGCATCAGAGAATCAAGAAATGACTGTTGTGCTTCTATGTCTTCCCCTGTACTTCCTACAATAATTTTCCAACCTAAGGCTTCTGCTTGAACCTGTATTCCATTAAGTACATCTGTAAAAAATGGATTATAACCAATGGTTAAAACACCAATTAATTGGCTAGAACCAGATTTAAGCTGGCGAGCGGATGCATGTGGTATATAACCTAATGTTTCAACAGATTTTAACACTTTCTCTTTCGTTTCTTTCTTTACAGATTTTGTACCATGTAATACATGCGATACTGTAGCTGTTGATAAACCGCAATGTTTACTTACATCTTTCAAAGTTACGTTCAAAAGACACCCTCTCCTAAATAAAAAAGTTAAACGTTTAATATTTAATTACATAATAAAGATATCGCTTTCAATTGTCAATAAATATCGAGATTTTTTATTCACTTATATAAGTTGAACTTAATATTTTACCTTTCGGCAACCGCTACAGAAAAACACTTCTTTTCCCATGGTAGTCTCTAGGATTTTTCTCCGCTGGTTACAGTGCTTATCCTTTAAATAAATAGTTAATTTTTAGACACAAAAGAAAGATTTATTAATTCACTTAATATTGATTGCAATAGTAAATGTCTCACTCTTCGGAGTGACACTATACAATGTTCGAATAGAATTTCTTAATAAGTTGCCTAAGTCAACTTATTAAGAAATTCAGCGAACTCTCCTGCTAAAATCTGACAGTTTATCAAAGGATTCGTTTAATATGCTAGAATTTTATTTATCTTTTACCAATACTATTTTCCAAAAATCTACTGTTAAGTCTCATACTTTTCAAATATTCTTCTAATCATAAAAGAGCTAACGTAAGCAATAAAAGAAAAACCAATAAAAATATCCATATATATTTTTACTACCAGCCATAATGGTGAGAAGAGCATTAACACTCCGGGTCCCAGTATAAAGACAATAATTAATAAAATAAAATACATATTGGCTATACTTATTTTTATTACATTTATACAAGCTTCTTTTATTGTACAGTTATAACGTGCAATATATGGAAAAATCAGTACAAGATATATACAGAAAATGGCCGAGAACATTACTAAACTCATTAAAATTATTGTTGAAAATTTTCCAGTATAAAATTGTAAAAAGAAATAGTTTAATGCTAGAATTATTCCGAATAAAGCTAAAAGCCCCCAAATAAGTGTACTTTGTTTGAAATTATTTTTGAATGCCTGCCAAAACCCGTTGATTAGCCCACCCTCTTCACCCCTAACCATTTTCAACGTAATTGAAAACATAGCAGTAACAGAAGCACCAATTGTTACAATCGGCAAACTGAAAAGGATAAACACTATATTTAGTAAAATCAATTCTACTACTCTAGATAAAAAATGATATACAGGACCGTCTATCCCTAAGATACTCCCCATGTTTTATTCCTCCCCAGTTGACACTATTCTTTAACAGATCCCACAACAATACCCGTTACAAAGTATTTTTGAAGAAAAGGATAAATCAATAATAAAGGAATCGTAGAAACTACTATTTTTGCTGCATTGAGATTCCGATTCTGTACTTCAGCAATATTCTGCAGCGCATCACTATTTGTACCAGACCTCACCAACTCAGAAATATCAATGGTAAGAGACTGAATATAGGTCATAATCGGATAGTTACTTACTTGACTCATATAAATAAGTCCTGTCATAAAATCATTCCAGTTACCTACAATACTAAACAATGCCACTGTTGCTAGAGCCGGCAAAGAAACCGGAATATAGACTTTAGTTAATATTTGCAGTGGACTGGCACCATCAATAATAGCTGCTTCTTCCAAAGATTTTGGGACACCGACAAAGAAATTCATAATTAAAATCACGCTAAAAATTGGTACTGCCCCCGGTAAGACTAAAACCCAAATGGTATCTAATAAATTCAGGTTCCTGATGATAATATAGGTCGGAATTAATCCGCCGCTAAATAACATGGCAAAAATAATGATGTTCATATAGATATTTCTACTCTTGAATTCACGTTTCGTTTTGGATAATGGGTAAGCCATTAACACAATTAATGTCAAGTTAATTACTAAAGCAAGCACCACGCGCTGTACAGATATAAAGAATGATCTCCAGAACTGTGCATCCTCCATAATCATTTCGTAAGCACCTGTTGAAAAATTGACCGGCGTAAGTCCAACTATGTTAGCCGCCACTGCTGCCCCGCTGCTGAAGGATATAGCAACGATATTCCACAAGGGTAATAGACATATTAACCCCAAAAATATAACGATAAGATAAATGATAAATTTTCCCATTTTCGTGGAGAGACTATTTCCTTGTATCATTTATACTCCCCCTTAGAATAATTTTCTTTCTGTGAATTTTTTGGCTATATTATTAGCTGACAGTATTAGAATCAAACCAATTACAGATCTAAACAAACCTACAGCTGCTCCAAAACTGTAATCACGTCCGACCAAACCTTCTCTATATACATAAGTATCAATCGTATCCCCAGTTTCATAAACCATTGGAGAATAGAGGTTATATACTTGATCAAAGCCGCCTTCTAGTACACTTGGGAGACTTAAAATGGCTAAGAGCAGGATAATCGGCAGCATCCCCGGTAAGGTAATATGCCAAACACGTTTCCACCAATTTGCTCCATCCATACTGGCAGCTTCATGCAAGCCTGGATCGATTGAAGCAATAGCAGCTAAATAAATCACGGAGTTAAAGCCAAACTCTTTCCAGACATCCGAACCAATTAATAAGGGCTGAAACCAGGTATTACTTCCAAGAAAATTAATTCTATCCAGACCGAACGAATCTAAAATTTGATTAACCGTTCCGTCCAAACTAAATAAATTGACCACAACCGTTGCCAAAACTACCCATGATAAAAAGTGAGGTAAATAAACAATAGTCTGTACAGATTTTTTAAGCAATTTCACACGAATTTCATTTAATAAAATCGCAAATGCAATTGCAAGCAGCGAACCAAAAATAATTTTCCCTAATGCAATTACAATTGTATTCCGAAACACTTTTCCAATATCAGGAAGGTTGAACATATAACTGAAATGTTCCAGTCCTACAAACTCTGAGCCAAAGAAACCTTTTGCCGGTACAAAATCCTGAAAAGCCATGATGATTCCAAACATTGGCGCAAAGCTAAATATAAGCAAAAAAATCATTCCTGGCGCTAGCATAGCGTGGTAGGTTAATTTCGCCTTTTTCACATCTTTCTTACGATCACGTGCAGGTGCAACCTGATTATTTATTGCCAACTTCTTTCCCTCCTTTAAAGAAAACTTGGTATTCGTTAAAGGGAGTCTTGAAAGCGTATTTTGCTTTCTTAGAATCCCTTATGCTCTGGAGTGCAAGCCTTTCGGCGAATGCCTTAGTTGCGCTTATACTTGGTACCTAAAAATTTTTACTACGTCGAATCACTTCTGCGCTAAAATTTTATGCTTTCCTAATGTGTAACAGAGGGGCTGTTGCTCAGCTCCTCTTCACTATCTATTCTTGTTGAGTCAGCTCTTCTTCTATTTCATCCAGGATTTCGTTACCGCCTTGATTATGCCAGTTGTCAACAAACGTATCAAAATAATCAACCGGCTCTGCTCCTGTTATAATCTTAATAAAGTCTTCTTCTTCTAACTTTGTTAGGTTAGCTCCTTTTTGTTCCATGGTTGGTGTGTTCACCACATAAGCTGCTTCTACCCAATTAAATCGTTCTTCTTCCGTCAGCTTGTTCATTAACCCCCACCCTACAATACGGGAATGATAGCTAGACCAGTTAGAAGTTGGTGCGTCCTCAGGATTTTCCGTATAATTTTCAATTCCATTTATACTTTGTCTAACTTGAGGATTAGTAATTTCTTCAACAGCCATCTCTTCATTCAAAACAGCTTGAACATCTTGATAATCATCCAAATATGTCTGCATTGGAAGAACTACGATGTTAAATGGTTTCGTTGAATCATCGACACCTTGTTCCAAATATTCTGCGACCTCAGGGAACGTATTTTCCATATCCTCTTCTGTTGTATTTTCAATGTCGTCATAAAATAAGTTCAACATTTCGACTGCTTTTTCTGGATGCTCATATCCTTTCCTGACAACGATAAAATTACTGCCTGTTGTTTTTTGTTCGGGTACATTTACTTTGCCCTCATCATCCGCTAATGCATAAGCTGTAAATCTTGCATCATTATCCATCTCTCTAATATTCGATAACCCCCAGTCCGGTATGTGCCAAGGGCCTGTTGCGATACCTGTTTGCCCATTTGTAAGCAAGGCCATAATGTCATCAAATGATCTCGTTCCAAATTGCGGGTCAATGATACCTTCCTCAAACCAGTCATTCATTAATTCAAGTGCTTGTTTTGTACCTTCTGATGTTGATCCATAAGAAATACTGCCATCTTCTTCTATTAAATATTTTTTAGGCTGTCCTTCATAAACCGCAGCAATAGAATTCATCGTAAATGATCCATAATCTCCTGCATTTAAATAATTTTCAAAAGGTATCCCAACCGGATTGCCAGAATCACCTGGATCATTTTCAATGAAAGATTTCGCAACTTCTTCCAATTCGTCCAAAGTAATCAGGCTGTCTCCATCTTCATCTATTGATAAATCTAATTCTTCTAACCAATCCTCACGTATCCAAACCATTTGCGGTGCTGCCAGAGACTCCGTTCCCGGAAGTGCCATAAGGCTGTCCTCAAAGGTCGCATCTTCTAAAGGCTGATTATCATAGGTGGCATAGGTTTCTTTAATATAATCACTCGCATTTTCTTCATATACATCGCTTAAATCTTCAATTAAATCATTATCGACTAAATCTTTCAGCTCCTCTCTGGAAACGATCATCATATCTGGTAAATCTCCAGAAGAAATAGCCAAAGCTACTTGCCTGTTATAGTCTTCTCCCTCTGCTTCGAATGCATTTCGAATCTCTATATCTAATACTTCTTCAGCTACACGAGTATACGCATTATCTTCAAAAGTATCCCCTTCAGGCAGTTTAGGATTGGAGCCTGTCGAACGGCCGATATTGATAATAGGCTTGCCATCTTCTGTTGTTGTTTCCCCATCATTGGAAGATTTCTGTACACATGCAGCTAATGTACTGGTTAGCATTAATAAGATTATTAGTAATTTAATATTTTTCAATGAATCCGTTTTCATTTTCTTATAATCTCCCTTCATATTCTGTCTTTCTAGCAAAATCATGGCCATCGATTTCGTATAAATTTATTTTAATTGATGTTTGATGCATGGGAAATATCAAATAATCCGTTTTCATATACTATTTTCCGGAATATTTTATTATTTTCATGCTTGAATTAAAAAAACCCCACAACTATTTTGTGGAGTTTTTCTCCTATTCATCTACATGGTGAGACAATTGTGTCTCTCCATGAACAATTGGGATAACCAAAGTTACTTTCGTATAGTAATCCATTTCACTTTCATACTTTAAACCGTAAGAAGAACCATAAAATAATTGCACTCTATTATGGACATTTCTAACACCATATCCTTCCGTCTTGGTAGTTAAGATGGACTGTAGCTTCGTTGGTTCTATTCCTGCTCCATTATCAGTCACAGAAAATTCTAATGTATTTTCTATTCTTTTTAATTTGATCATCAATTTCCCACGCTCAGAACTTTCTTTATGGTCGATTCCATGATTAATAGCATTCTCCACTAATGGCTGTAAAAGTAAATTTAACATGGTATAGTGATAAGTTGATTTATCCAGTTCATAATGTACATCAAATGAATTGGAATGCATTAATTGTTGAATATTTATATAAGAAATCACATTTTCAAGTTCTTTCTCTACTTCTATAATACTTCTCCCTTTATTTAAAGTAGTTCGATAAAAGCTGGACAGGTGTTGAGTCATCTGGCTGATTTCTTCTTGTTCTGCCATAATAGCTTTACTATTAATCAATGAAAGGCTATTGTAGAAAAAATGCGGATTGATTTGCGCCTGTAAAGCTTTCATTTCATATTCTTGCTGGGCAATTTTACTTTTATATACCTGATTGATCATATTATTTAATTTATTGACCATATCTCCAAATTGTTTGATTAAGCTTCCAATTTCATCCGTACCGCTGTTAAAAACGGAGACTGTCAAATCTCCTTCTTCTATCTTTCGCATATTTTCCGATAGTTTTTCTAGTGGTCTAACCACTACTTTTGCCAATAAATAAATAGATAATACCATAATTAAAATACTTAATAAGATAACCAATACAACCGTTACTCTCATCGGAAGCGTAGCAGCTGAAATAATATCAGTCGGCCGATATAAATAAACAGTCCAACTATAAGAAGGTAATTCAGCTTGTTGAATGACAAAATCAGATTCAATGTTATCAACACCTTCTGCTGACTCTAATAATGAAAATTTACCTTCCAGACTTCTATCAGAAAATGTTTCATATGAATAAACAGGATTTCCGTCACTGTCCAAAATTGCGACACCATAATCCTCTTCAAATAAACTGGACATTGAGTCAAAAAATTGTTGATAATTTATTTCCATTTGAAGAATATTATTATACATTCTGCGTTCATCAAATATTGGATAAATCAGCTTAAATATTTCATCCTCCGATGAAGCTACCAGAGTTGGCCGATTCGAATCCTTAGTACTGTTAAACCAGCTATTTTGATTAATGTCTGCCAGCGGTCTCAGTAATTGATCATAAGGGTTCATTTGATTATCGGTATAAACAGTAATAGAATCAATATCCGTCTGTAAAGTTGGCGGGGTAGCCAATGTAGGAGCCAATGTATCATTATAAAACTTATACATTTCATAGTTGCTATCATACTCTGCAGTTAATCCATTTTTTATTTCTTCATTCCATACAATTTGATTAACTATGTTCAAATAATTATCGATTTTATAATCTATATTTAGAATGGACTGGTTTAATGCTTCAGAAAGATTTTCATTTTCACGGGTAACTAATGAATCTTGTATTTGGTAATACCACATACTTCCTAACGTCATAATAGGTAAGCAGCTGGCAACAATACAAATCAGTAATATTTTCTTGCGGAATTTTAAATTAATAAAGCCTTGTTTAAAAAGATTCATCTCATTCACTTCACCTCTACCTTCTTTTCATCTCCCGGTATTTTTGGGGACTGACACCTAAATGCTCTCTAAAAATTCTAATAAAATAGGAATCGTTTTTATAACCAATCACTTTACTTATAGTATTCACTTTCATATTGGTATTACTAAGCAATTCTTCTGCTTTATTCATCCTTACCTGTTTAATATATTTATTAATTCCTACCCCAGTATCCTGTTTGAACTTATCACTTAAATAACCAGGCGTTAAATATACTTTTTCCGCTAACATGTCTAAACCCAGGTCTTTTTCTATATTCTCTATAATATATTGTTTCACTATTTCAATGACATGCTTCGGTGAATTCTTTTCTTCTTCTAATCCTTTTATTACTTTCCTTTGTACTTCCAGTAAAGTCTGCTTGATGTCAGAGAAATGTTTATAAGAGTAGATTAATTCAATGTATCTATTCATGCTGTCTTTACTGTATTCCGGCATTGTCTGAAAAAATAACTGCAGCAGCCGGGCGAACAAGAAGCGAAGATAACCTTGTGCAGTATTCGTTCTTTTATCGTACTTTTGAATAATTAGACTTATCTTTTGCTCTAATTCTACTGTATCCCCTTGTTGAAGTGCTCTTTCGATTTCTTCTAATAAATATTCATCTTCTTTGTACTCTTTACTATCTGTTAATGGTGTATCAATTGGATAGATAAAGACATCTGAATAAAAAAAGCGATCTTTTAAGTAACCTTCTAACTCATTATACGTTTGAGCTATTTGGACTGGATTCTTCATATGATTACTTACAGAGAGAACACAATTGATGCCATATGTTTCTTGGATTTTTTGTTGTATTTGCATAGCAGCTTCCTTATATGTAAATGGTCTCCTTAAATTATCTTTAAATAGTAAGACGATTTGAAAAGGATTTAGATTAATTACGTCATATTTACTATCTAATGTGGCTCTCTTAATTACTTCATAAAAATATTCATTTTCTTCCTCAAACAAACTATCCAAAAAAGCAGTATCAGAATGGACAAGAATCATTCGATTATAGTCATTTAAAAAATCAAAATTTAAGAAAGGGTATTCATTTTTCAATATATCTATCGGTGTTTGATTTAATAAACGATATAGAATATGCTGTTTTATAAATAATTGATTTACTTCTCTTTTTTCTTGTTCCTCTTTACGTTTTCTAATATTCCTCATTACTTCTGTCATTGTTTGATTAAATTCTTCTGGTTTAACAGGCTTTAATATATAATTATCAGCTCTTAGCGTTAGCGCTTTCTTAACAAAATTAAAATCATCATGACCGCTAAAAAATATAATTTCTATATCATCATAGCGCTCCCTTACTTTCGTTGCTAATTCTATACCGTTTACAAAAGGCATTTGCACATCAGTAAGTAAAATATCAGCAGGGCTTCTCACTAATTCTTCAAAAGCTTCTTTCCCATTAGCCGCTTCTATTATTTCTAACTCGAAATCAAATTTTTTTAATAAAAAACGAATGACGTTTCTTTCATCTTTTTCATCATCTACAATTAGAATACGATACATCATCCGACCTCCTTTATTAAAATATAACATTCATTTAAAGATATGAACTATGTTTATTCTAAATTATCTTTTGAGAAAACTTCATAATTTACTATCATTTGACTGATGTATAACTTAAATAGGATAAATAATGCATAAAATAAATGAAAAAGAACCCGTTTCCGATAAAGTTAATAGTATCACAATTAACTACCGGAAAAGAGTTCTTATAATGGCTGCTTTATTTTTTAAATCACACTTTGTTTCAAACTAAATTAAAATTATTTAACAATCGAGAAGAACTATCCTTAATTGTCTGTTCAATCTTTTTTCTTGTTGCTTCACTGACATATCCATCATTTAAATACCTGGACACGGTGCTCTTTGCAACTCCTGCTTTTTCAGAAATATCTCGAATTGTGGCCATAATTTCTATCCTTTCAGCTCTGGTCATCTTCTATTCTTATTAGATATTATATCTGATTATCCTGCCATTTTCACTCATTGTATAATTAACACCTGAATTATTCCTAGAATATTGCAGCCTTACAAATTCTTACCTACCACCGTATAGTCGTTGCAAATAAATAAAGCAATAAGCAATAATATAAGAAATTGCTCATTTAAGTGTTTTTAGCTTACCATTAAAGTTTATTTTAACTTTGATATGGACTAATTTTCATTTCTGTCATTTTCAAAATGACACCCAAAATACCAAATCACATTTATAGAGTGACTTGGTATTTTTAATAAATTAAATCTAATTATACTGTACGCTTAAAGATACATTAAATATAGGAATTAAGTAGATATTCATTATCAAATCTAAAACCAATTAAATAAATCAAACAACACTCCCCCCTCTTTAAGTCCTCCATCGTGCAAATCCGCCTTCTGAATTTATCACCTGCCCTGTAATCCAGGACGCTTCGTCAGTTAACAGCCAGCTTATGAGATTAGCCGTATCACTAGGTTCCCCAAAACGATTAAATGGGAATTTACTTCTTACCTCTTTCCATTTACTTTCTGTTAAATAACCTGTGTCTACTGGACCAGGATTCACTGTATTAATTGTAATATTTTTATCAGCTAATTCATCAGCTAACGTAAGGACGATTTCTGCTAATCCGCCTTTTGCAGTAGCATAAGCCACTTCTCCGGGCATCGGGCCTTGCTGCTGTCCGGAAGTCATAAAAATAATCTTCCCAATATTTTTTTCGGATGAATGCTGTTTCATAAATAATTGGGCAAGCAGCAGAGAAGAACGTGTATTTATAATATAGTGTTTGTCAATCATCTCTGCCGTTAGTTCTTCTAAAGGTCCATCGGAACCACTCAAGGCATGATTACAAACTAAACCGTCTACATGTCCACAATGTTTTTTTATTTTTTTGAACAACTCTTCAGGAGCAGAAGCATCCATAAAGTTGCCTTTGAACTCATGAAATGTTGCGTCTTCTACAAGCTCTGCTTTCACTCCCTCTATCACAGCATCTAAGTCATCAGCTCCCCAATCTTGCTCTCGATCGTGTGCTTGATAATGGTGAATAATAATAGAAGCTCCAAGGGCAGCTGCTTTTCTGGCTATAGCATATCCTATTCCGGCTCGTCTGCTGACTCCTGTAATCAAGATTTTTCTTCCTTTTAATGGATACTGTTTCCTCGTTAATTCGTTCATGATTTTCTCCTTTCTAAAATACAGCTTATAAATGACTTGAAGTTTTTAATTCACCTAAATCATGAAAACGTTTTCTCGAATTATATTTTAACATAAAATATAGGGATAATATGAAAAAAGCACTTGTTTTATAACTTTTATTTTGTTAAATACAATGCCTTGATATGGTTTCGTATGATTTATTGTTTAAATTTGGAGTGAGACTTGGTTTTATGAATAATTCAAGATTGACAATAGTTAAAATTAAATTTAAACTGATATAAATGTAATCGTTTTCATAGGAGGTTCTATTATGGTTAAAAAGCTTAAAATAGCAATTATCGGTTGCGGTGGGATTGCAAACGGGAAACATCTGCCAAGCCTTAGCAAATTGGAGCAAGTAGAAATGACAGCGTTTTGCGATATTGTACTTGAAAGGGCAGAAAAAGCTGCAAAGGAATATGGAACGAAAGATGCGAAGACATATGTGGATTTTAAAGAATTATTACAAGACACATCCATTGATGTTGTTCATGTCTGTACCCCAAACAATGCGCATATGGAAATCACAGTGGCTGCGTTGGAATCTGGAAAACATGTCATGTGTGAGAAACCAATGGCCAAGACAACAGAAGAAGCTAAAAAGATGGTAGAAGCAGCTGAACGCACAGGCAAAAAATTAACGATTGGGTATAATAACCGATTTAGACCCGACAGCCAGCATCTGCATAAGCTTTGTGAGCGAGGAGATTTGGGAGAAATATATTATGCAAAAGCACACGCTATAAGAAGAAGGGCAGTACCTACATGGGGAGTGTTTCTCGACGAAGAAAAGCAAGGAGGCGGACCATTAATTGATATTGGTACACATGCGCTTGACTTAACATTATGGATGATGAATAACTATAAACCCAAATCGGTTATGGGAACGGTCTATCATAAATTAGGGAAAAATGAAAATGCAGCAAATGCCTGGGGACCTTGGGATCCAGAGGCCTTTACAGTAGAAGATTCTGCATTTGGTTTTATAACGATGGAAAATGGCGCAACAATTGTTCTGGAATCTAGCTGGGCATTGAATTCCTTAGACGTGGATGAAGCAAAATGCTCTCTCAGCGGCACGAAAAGTGGTGCAGATATGAAAAATGGATTACGAATTAATGGTGAAGACTTTGGTAAATTATATATTCAGGAAATTGAATTGGAATCAGGAGGAGTGGCATTTTACGACGGTAACTCTGAAAGTGATCCTGATTTAGAAGCAAGAAATTGGATTGAAAGTATTATCAATGATACCGAACCAGTCGTGAAGCCAAGTGAAGCACTTGTTGTCACGCAAATATTGGAAGCAATATACGAATCGGCACGAACGGGGAAAGCCGTTTATTTTAATCAATAGTAAAGTTAAAAAAATGAGTTTTGTAGAATATATATTTAGGGGGAAATTGAATTGGTTAATATTGCATTGTTAAGCAGGTGGCATGTACATGCGGATGACTACGCCCGAGAAATTCAAGCTAATGATAATTTATCTATTAAACTCGTGTGGGATGAAAATGCGGACAGAGGAGAAAAGTGGGCAGAGGAATTAGGAGTCCCTTTTGAATCGGATCTTCAAAAGGTTTTAACAAATCCATCAATTGAAGGAGTAGTTGTCACTACCCCAACAAATTTGCATAAAGAAGTAATTATCTCAGCTGCAAAAAATAAAAAACATATTTTCACTGAAAAAATTTTAGCTTTTACAGTGAAAGATTGTGAGGAAATTTATAATACGATAGACCAATATGGCGTTAAATTAATGGTTTCACTTCCAAGATTAACAGAAGATTATTATTTATATGCGCAAAAGGTAATAGATAATAACTGGATTGGAAGACTTACTACTATTCGATGCCGTACTGCTCATGATGGCGCAGTTGTAGGGCCGGAAGAAAGCGAGGGCTGGTTACCGAAGCGTTTTTTTGAAAAAGAGCAATCTGGAGGCGGCGCATTAATTGATTTAGGTGCCCACCCCATCTATTTGACTAACCGGCTGGCTGGTAATGTAAAAAAACTGGTTTCCCATATGAATCATACAAACAACCTTGGAGCAGATGACAACGCTGTCGTCTTAGTAGAATATGAATCTGGTGCGATGGGGATTCTCGAGACTGGTTTCCTATCCAAAGGCAGTCCGTTTCAATTAGAGCTCTACGGAACAGAAGGCACGATACTAATCGAAGACAACAAAATCCGCCAGACATTTGGAAATGGGGAGTGGTCCACACCGGATAACCCGCCAGAAGCATTGCCTATGCCTATGGAACAATGGGCATCCGCAATTATAAATGGAACTGCCCCGTCAATAAATAAGTCTGATGTTATTAATCTAACCTTAGTTAACGAAATAGCAATGAAATCAAACAAAGAAGGATGCTGGATAAATCCTTCATGACTCATAACCATAATTACTGAGATGAATTTCTATCATATAGTTAGAGCGGATAACCCTTAAGTTATCCGCTCTAACTATGTTTTCTCTATTCTTTTACAGATCCTGATGTTAAACCTGAAACAATTCGTCTTTGGAAAATCAATACTAAAATAACAATTGGAATGGTTACAATAACCGTTGCTGCACTGATATCTCCCCAAGGAACAGAATATTCACTTTGGTACATGGAAATTCCAACTGGTACCGTTCTCCATACATCATCACTATTAATTGTTAGAGCAAATAAATACTCATTCCACGCCGCAATGAATACCAGAATAGCAGTCGTAAAAATACCTGGTGTCGCCAGCGGTAAAATAATTTTACGGAATGTTTGAAATGGACTGGCTCCATCAAGTTTAGCAGATTCCTCCAATTCAAATGGAATCTTTTGAAAAAAGGTAGACAGAATCCAAATTGATAATGGTAAACTGATTGTCATGTAAGGAATAACCAATCCCGTATAACTATTACGTAAGCCTAACTCTGTTACGATATTGAAGATTGGCGAAATAACTGCTACTTGTGGAAACATGGAAGCAGCTAAAATAACTCCCAGGAATAAACCTTTCCCTTTTATCGGTAATCTAGTTACTGCGTAAGATGCGAAGGCAGCACAACCTACCGCCAAAATTGTTGTTACCGTTGAAACGACAAAACTATTTAACATATATCGCAAAAGCGGGCGATTCGTTACCGCAGCTTCATAGGATTCGGTCGTAGGATTTGTTGTAAACCATTTAAATGATGTAAATATTTCTCCTACAGGCTTTATCGACGTTAAGAACACCCAAATAAACGGAAACATCACTAAAAATACAAATATGATTAGAAATATATAGAAACCTATACCTGCACGTTTATTCATATTATTTCTCCTTCCTATTTCGTACGTCCTGCGAATAGATCTGAACCAATTAAGCGTACATAAATAAAGCTAATCAATGCTACAGCTAAAAATACAATAACCGATAATACGGAACCTTCTCCAAAGTTCTGTTGCGAGAACAAGGTTATGTATGCGTATATCGAAATAGATTCGGTAGCATTCGCTGGTCCCCCGCCAGTTAGTACATAGATAAGATCGAATACCCGGAAGGCATCAAGTGTTCTAAATAATAAAGCAACTAAAATAGAAGATTTCAACAACGGCAGTGTTATCTTGAAGAACTGTTGAAATTTGTTGGCTCCATCTACATCACTTGCTTCATATAAGGAATTCGGTATGGTCTGCAGTCCAGCTAAGAGCAATAATGCCATGTAAGGTGTCGTTTTCCACACATCGGCAAAAATTATTGAGAACATCCCGCCAGACGAGGTAGACAGCAGCCAAGATGAATTGGGTATCAGGTTCCATTCATTAAAATAATGCGCTATAACACCCGTTTGACCATCTAATAAGAAGCCCCACATCATCGCACCTACTGCAGTCGGGATTGCCCAAGGAATCAGCACGGAGGCACGTACAATACCACGGCCGCTGAAGGTACGGTTAATTAATAAGGCAACAGCCAAACCTAATACAAGTTCAAAAGCAACAGAAGCAATCGTAAATATCATCGTATTACTTAATGATTTCCACATTCGGCCATCCTGAAGATATTTAGCATAATTAGAGAAGCCAATAAAATTAGATTCCAAAATATTTGTGCTGGTAGCCTCAATTAAGGAGCTTGTCTGTTCATAATTCTGTGCTAAATCCTCATTGTCTGCTTCTCCAGCCATCACCTGCAATTCTTCTGAAATAGAAGTCAAAGCAGTTCGATAATCTTCTGCAAAATCATTGTCCAGTTTCGCATATTTCAAATCGCTGTCGGAAATCGGCTCGAAATTCATCAGCATCTCATCAATTTGTTCCATTTTTGCACTGATTTCACTATCTGATGCCAATTCACTATGGAAACCTTCAATTGTTTCTCTAGCTTGCTGAATAGTCGCTATATCATCACCATCAGCACTGCCTTCTAAATTGCTAAGCTGACTGTCGATATAAAAGTAATTATCCACATAGCGTTCCAAATCCATATTGGCACTTAACATCCGCTCCGATCTTGTCGGATCATTTAAGCGATAATCAAATAAACTATTATAAAAGGACTGGGCAACTGGCCACAATGTAATTAATACGACAAGTATGATAGATGGAAGTATCATCAAATAACCCAGCCGCTTTTCATTCAAATGAAATTTCTTCACATTTTTCCCCTCCCTTTCCGTTAAGCACACATTTTGATGTACTTAATAGAAAGAGCAAGATGAAATTCAAAGCGCTCATCTTGCTCACCTCTTTAGAAAGCTTTATTCTTCCATAGCATTTTCGATTTGTGTCTGCATGTTCTCTGCAGCTTGTTCAGCTGTTTGATCACCAGTCAGCACTTGTGAAACCTGAATTTGAATGATATCGGAAATTTCAGGGTAAATCGGTGATACTGGTCGTGGAACAGCTGCACTAAGTCCCTCAACAAATTCTGGATTTTGGAATAAAGGGGCAGCTTCTTGTACTTCTGGATCATCATAAAGCGCTTCGATAGTTGGAGCGTGATTTCCTACAATTGCTCCTGTTTTTTGACCTTGTTCACCAGCTAAATATTTTACTAATTCCCAAGACTCTTCTGGATGCTCTGTATAACGATTAATCATTGCTGTCCAGCCTCCTAATGCCGAAGCACTTCCTTCATCACCGGCAGGTAATGGAGCGATTTGTACGTTATCGACAACTTCAGAACGCTCTTCATCATTGGAAGAAGATTGCATATATGGCCAGTTACGGGCAAATACAGCATCTCCTGCAATCCAAGCATTTTCTGTTTCGATCTCTTGGAAATTCAAGATATTACCTGGTACAAAATCAGATTGTACTATTTCTGCTAATTTCTCTAAACCTTTAATTGTTTCAGGACTATTTACCACTACTTCATTATCTTCATTAATAACTTCACCGCCATAAGAAGCAATGATTTCAACAAAGTTTGTCACCAAGCCTTCATATTGAGATGCTTGTAATAGATAACCAAACTCTGTATCTCCTTCACCTTGCAGTTCACCAGCTTGTTCGATTAATTCATCCCAAGTAGCTGGCGGTTCTTCCGTTACATCTGTACGATAATAGAGGAAGGATGCGTCAATAAATAATGGAAGTGCCCATTGCCTGCCATTAAAATTACCTGCTTGAATCGGTCCTTCAAAGTGCTCTTCTAAATCAATGCCGTCTGCTTCAATGAAACGGTCTAATTCTAATGCATAGTTTGCCTGAGCAAATTCAGCCGGCCAAATGCTGTCACCGTTAAACACGTCGATCTCAGAGCTTTGCGAACTAAACATGGTTACATATTGATCATGCTGTTGTCCTGTATCTGAAGGCATTTCACGATAATCAACTTTAATATTTGGATTTAATTCCTCAAATTCTTCAATTTGTGCTTCTACTTTACCAGTCGTATCCACACCTGTAGCATAAACAATCGTTACTTGCTCACCGTCTTCGGAAGCGCTTTCATTTTCTCCATTACTTTCTGCTTCCGAATCATCTGTCCCTGAACCGCCATCTCCACCACACGCAGCCATAAAAGCAACTAATAAAAATAATACTCCAAACAATAACAATTTCTTTACCTGTGGCATTACAGACCCTCCTCTTTTTGTTAATCGACCACTCTTTGAAATCGATTACATTTATTATAGCAGAATGTTCCTTCCAGTCAATCGTTTCTTTAAAAATTTTCAGTTATTACTTGTTTCTACTATATTTTTCAAATAAAAAAGTTCAATTAAATGATATCAGTAGATGTAACAGACGCTTTTTTCATAAAAAATATACGTAAATAAAAAGCAAGATGAACAACCTTTCACTACTTATCCACCTTGCCTATCATTACTCTTCTAAAGCTGCTTCCAATTGTGCTTCCATATTTTCTACCGCTTCTTCAGCCGTCTGTTCTCCTGTTAATACTCGAGAAACCTCAATTTGAATAATTTCAGATATCTCTGGATAAATCGGGGATACCGGACGCGGCACAGCCACACTTAAGCCTTCTACGAAACTTGGATTTGAAAATAATGGTCCAGCTTCCTGTACCTCTGGATCATTATACAGGGATTCTACAGTTGGGGCACGTGCGCCTTCTACTGCTCCAATTTTTTGACCTTCTTCACTTGCCAGGAACTTTACTAATTCCCAGGATTCTTCTGGATGTTCAGAATATCGATTAATCATTGCCATCCATCCGCCTAATGCTGAAGTGCTTCCCTCATCACCTGCAGGAATAGGTGCAATGTCTACATTTCCTGCGACTTCTGAACGTGCTTCGTCATTGGATGAAGACTGCATATATGTCCAATTACGGGCAAATACAGCATCCCCTGCAATCCATGCATTTTCTGTTTCAATCTCTTGAAAATTCAAGATATTCCCTGGTACAAAATCAGATTGTGCAATTTCTGCAAATTTTTCTAAGCCTTTAATTGTTTCAGGACTATTAATGACTACATTATTATTTTCATCGATAACGCTTCCCCCATAAGAAGCGATAATTTCAATAAAATTGGTTACCATCCCTTCATACTGAGAGCCTTGCATTAAATAACCAAATTCTGTTCCTTCTTCTCCTTGCATTTCTTCCGCTTGCTCAATCAATTCATCCCAAGTCGCAGGCGGTGTATCTGTTATATCTGTACGGTAATAAAGAAAGGAAGCATTCATATATATCGGCAATGCCCACTGTCTGCCATTGTAATTACCTGCTTGAATGGGACCATCAAAGTGATTATCTAAATTAAAGCTGTCTGCTTCTATAAAACGATCTAACTCCAAGGCATAGTTGGCTTGAGCAAACTCCGCTGCCCAAATAATATCTCCATTATATACATCCACTTCCGAACTCTGAGAACCAAACATCGTTACATATTGATCATGCTGCTGGCCTGTATCGGCCGGCATTTCACGATACTCCACGTTAATATGCGGGTATTCTTGTTCAAATGCTTCAATTTGACTTTCCGTGGCACCTGTTGTATCTACACCTGTCGCATAGACAATCGTTACCCATTCACCGGAAGCGCTTTCATTTCCTTCATTACTGTCTGTCTCGGAACCATTATCTCCACTACATGCAACCATAAAAATAACTAATAAATATAATACTCCAAACAGCAATATTTTCTTTATCTGCGGCATTAGAAATCCTCCTCTTTTTATTAGTCGACCCTCTATGAAATCGATTACATTCATTATAGCAGAATGTTCTTCCCGGTCAATTGTTTCTTTTTAAATTTTCAGTCTTTACTTTGAATTAAATCAGCTATTAGTTCATGTGCTTAGCTAGTAATAGGTAGAGTCAGATAAAATAAAACCCCTCTCTGTTGTAACAATAGGTACATCTCTAATCAGGTTGACTCTCTTATAATAAGTTCATGCTCTAAGATTATATCTTCTACCTCTTCGCCCTGTATTTTTTTTATCAGCATGTCCACCGATATCTCTCCCATTTTATACATCGGCTGTGCAACGGTAGTTAAAGAAGGATATGTCATGCTGGTAAATTCAATCTTATCAAATCCCACTACTGCCATCTCATTTGGGACATCAATCCCTCTGGTATTTAATTCTTTCAATGCTCCAATAGCTAACATATCTGAAACAGCAAACACTGCTGTAAGATCCTTGTTCTTATTCAATATAGAACGCATCACCTGCTGTCCCGATTCAAGTGACACATCGTTGGCAGAATAGAACCAGTCTTCTTCCGGTTCAATATGAAATTCTTTTAACGCTCGAAGATATCCTTTTTTTCTATCCCTCGCGTATAGAAATGACTCGCTGACATTTATGAGTCCTATTCGCTGATGCCCCTGTTTTAATAAATATTTTGTTACTTGATAAGCTGCTAATTCACTATCTATTGTTACATAAGGCAAATTTTTCGAACTTACATATTCACTGCATTGTACAAATGGATACCTTTTTGCCATATTAACCAATACTTGACGGTCAATTGTTGGATCCATCGTAATCGCGCCCACAGCCAGTTGATTTTTTAATAAATCAAAATATACTTTTTCCCTTTCCAATTTAGAATGCGTTTGACAAAGCAGAATATTATAACCATACTCAAGTGCTTTTTCTTCTATCCCTTCTACAATTTTCAAATAAAATTGGTTAGATATCTTAGGTAATAACACTAATAACATCTTACTTTCCGCGTTCCGTAAATTCCGGCCTAAGATATTTGGTGAATAATCCAATTCCCGGATGGATTGTTCGACTTTCTTGCGTGTTAATTCTGCAACCGATGAAGGATTGTTTAATACTCGCGATACAGTAGCAACGGACACCCCTGCATGTTTGGCAACATCCTGAATTGTCGGCAATATAATCCCCTCTTTTCAACATATAAATATATCTTTTTTATAAACCATATCACCTCTCTAAAAAAGTAATTGAACTAAATGTAATCCTTTACATTGTATTTTTATCATAATACATAATTCGATAAAAGCAATAGAAAACTGTTTTATATGAGGATGAGTCGATTTTTGAATTTACATCTCAGCAATAATTTTTGAGAGTATCACCTAATATTTTCCAATGAAACAGAAAGCTTTATCATGCAAATTTTGATTATTTCTTTTAGATTCAAAAAGCGGTTGCACAATCAGATAATTGATTGTGCAACCGCTTGCTTCTCCCTTATATCCCTAACGTATTCTCTCCATTTACAGATAACGATTGACCAGTGATGAAATTTCCTGCGTCTGAGGCAAGAAATAAAACAGCATTTCCTATATCTTGAGGGACTCCCATTCTGCCAAGTGGAACTCCACTCCGATATTCACTCGTATCTTCTGCTTCATGTCGTTCAACCGGTATAAACCCAGGGTTAATCATATTAACAGTAATACTAAAAGAACCAAGTTCATTTGCCCAGGAGCGTGTCAACCCTAGCTGGGCAGCCTTGGCCATGACATAGTTTGAATGATTAGGAATACCTAATTGAACTACTTCACTTCCGATATTTATAATTCGACCATTCTTTTTTTCTTTCATCCCTGGCAGGACAGCCTTTGTTAATAATAACGGCGCTTTTACAAAGAATTCGAGTTGCGCTAAATAATCTTGCCATGTAAGTTCTTCAATTGATAATACAGGCTGGGGACCAGTAGCGTTATTAACCAATATATCAATACTTCCTTGTGTTTTTTCTTCTGCCTGTTTTATCAGCTTTTCTACTGATTCTTCATCCCGTACATCACCTTGAATGGCTATCGCTCTTCCTCCATCGGATGCAATAAAATCAACCATATCTTGCGCATTTTTGTAATTATTCGCATAGTTCACGATGACTGTAGCTCCTGCATCTGCTAACGTTTTACTTATATGTTTCCCAAGTCCTCTTGAAGCTCCTGTAACCAATGCCACTTTTCCGTTTAGTCTATGAGACATAAGTATTCTCCTTTATTTTAGTATCGAGCTATTTGCACTTTCTTTCTAAATAAACTCTATTTCATCCTTTCAGTTTGCATGAAAATTAACGTAAAGGGAATCTTTTCCTCCAAAGAACAGAAAGAACTCTGTCGGTAGAGATTCTTAATCGAATTACCAAATATCGGTATTTAAAAACCCAAAAGTTACGTACAAAAGTATTTTTAACATATCAAGTAATATCGTACCCATTCCACGTTTGTAAAAATTTGAAGCACATAACTATGCACCTAAACACATTAACTTCCTTCTATGATATCATAGAAGAAAACAACCCATCAGAAGGAGCATCCCCATGAAAGTAAAAATGAACGTACAAACTGCCTACCACGGAGATTTACTACGTGCCGGCAAAGAATATGAAATCGACGAAGAAACGGCAAAACGCTGGATTGCCAGTAAATTGGCTGAGGAAGTACAAGAAATCTCTGAAGATGAATAACAGGTGCATCGATAAAAATTAGGCTTTCCTGGGTTGATTTTCAAGAGTATCATTAGTATTTTTCATTACTCTATATTTTATATTTCGAACAACCCTTTGAACATTCTATTAGTTCGGTCAGAACATACCAAAATAGCCCGTCTGCTTTTAAAACAGACGGGCTATTTTTATAACGCGCTCCAATCAAAAGTACCTACCGATTCGCAAAAAATTCTTCTGCTTCTTCTAAATACTTCTCTTGATCTGGAGTCAAATCATACTCCTCTTCGATTGCAGATACGGGGCAAACTGCTTTGCATGCGCCGCAATCAATGCAAATATCCGGATCAATATAAAATTGCTTGAGTCCTTCTTCTATACAATCAACAGGGCAAACACTGACGCATTCTCCTGCTTTTTCTCCTCTGCATGGATCAAGAATAACAAAAGCCATGGAAAGAAAACCCTCCTTACATGAATAAACATGGTTCACCTTAAATGATAATTCTTTTAAAGAATGAAGTAAACTGTTTCACCTTTATTTATGTGTATTTTCTGTGAAAAAATAAAGCTTTCACATTATTTGATTTCAATAATCCCTTTTTCTCCAGCATATCCTTCCCTTTTCAGTAATTCGATTTGCCGGCCATCTTCCAGATTGGTAAAGATAATTGGTGTAATCGTTGACTTGGCATTTTTATCGATATATTCTAAGTCTGCATTTAATAAAGGCTGGCCTGTTCCCACTTCTTCGCCTTCTTTTACAAATATGTCAAATCCTTCTCCTTTGAGATGCACGGTATCGATTCCGATATGAATCATGATTTCTTTACCTGTTTCCGATTCCAGACTAATTGCATGCTTGGTAGGAAAGATGTTACTGACTCTTCCATTTACCGGAGAAACAACGATTCCATCTGACGGCTCAACTGCAAAGCCGTCTCCCATCATCCTGCTGGAAAATAGTTGATCAGGAACATTTGAAAGCGGAATGAGTTTTCCGCTTAGAGGAGAAGCAATCCCTTCCACACTATCAGGATGCTGTCTTTGAAGATTTATTTCATCCACAGTATATAAACTCGAACTGTCTAATGCTGGTCTAGGCGTTCTCCCAGATATGATATCTTGCATTTGTCCTTTAATAATTTCCGAACGCGGTCCGAAAATAGCTTGGATATTATCCCCTACCTCTTGTATACCTGTAGCTCCAAGCTGTTTTAGCTGATGCTTATCAACATGTTGAATCGAATTTACTGATGCCCGTAATCGCGTGATACAAGCATCCAAATGCGTAATATTTTCTCGTCCGCCCATTGCCTCCAGTACATGATAAGCTAAATCAGCAGGCTTTCTTTGCTCTCCGCTCTCATTTGATTCCACCGCTTTTTCTCTTCCCGGTGTCATCAGATTAAATTTCTTAATAAAAAAGCGGAATAAGAAGTAATAAAGGATAGCAAACAGAAGCCCGACTATGATCGCTATCCACCATGATTCCTGATTCGGCAAAACACCGAACAGCACAAAGTCTATAGCTCCTCCAGAGAAGGTATAACCGACATTGACACTGAACCATGTCATCAATACAAAGGATAATCCATCTAACACAGCGTGAATAAAGAACAGGAATGGCGATACAAATAAGAATGAAAACTCAAGCGGTTCGGTAATTCCTGTTAGGAAGGACGTTAAAGCTCCTGAAGCCAGCAGTCCCGCAACCAGTTTTTTATTCTCCGGTCGTGCCGTATGATACATCGCAAGTGCTGCAGCAGGCAACCCGAACATCATAATCGGAAATTCCCCGGCCATAAAATTCCCTGCCGTAATCTCTGCATTATCTCTTAATTGCGCAAAGAATATCGTCATATCTCCGCGAATGATTTCACCGGCAAGGTTGGTATATGTGCCAAATTCATACCAAAAAGGAGAGTGAAAAATATGATGCAGTCCAAAAGGAATCAATAGACGTTTAATAAACCCAAACATAAATACAGCAATATATGTACCTTCTTCAATCAGCCAATAGGAAGCGCTGTTCATGATATATTGGATTGTCGGCCAGATAAACATTAATAAAATGCCGGCAAGGAAGGAAACAGCTGCAGTCACGATGGGGACAAACCGTTTTCCTGCAAAGAATCCTAAGTAGGATGGCATCTCCATATGATGAAACCGGTTAAAACAATAGGCAGCTATCACCCCGGCAATAATTCCACCAAATACACCGGTCTGTAAGGTTCCTATTCCAAGCACGCTTGCAAATCCGGGATCCTCCGCTATCAATTCTGGGGTTACCTGCATAAACGAACCCATTACCTGATTCATCACCAAATAACCTACCAGCGCAGCAAGACCGGCCGTACCGTCACTTGCCAGCCCTATCGCCACACCAATCGCAAAAAGCAGCGGCAAATTATCAAATATAATACCGCCGGCGTCTTCCATTACCGTTGCAGTCAGCTGAATCCAATCCGCTTCCAAAAAAGGAAGATAGCCAAGCATGGTATGCTGCTGGGCAGCATTGCCAAATCCAAGCAAAAGACCTGCCGCCGGCAAGAGTGCTACCGGCAGCATAAGCGCTCTGCCGACTTTTTGAAGACCTCCAAACGTTTTTTTGAACATCTCAATCACCTCTTTCGTTTCTTTCCGACAATAAAAAAGACATCAGTAAAAACACAAGGATAGCGCTTATGGATACAGAAATACTGTACCCGCCGTTATCTAAGTATTCCTACTCATGCCTGATCGAATCAGTCACACGTATAAGTGCGAAATAAATTAATTCGTTTTTGATTTTAGCTGGATGTTTTCGTGCAGCCGCTGCAAATGAATTGTCAAATAGACAGATTCCGCATCATAAACAGGTTTTTTTAACGTCTGCTGCATAATTTTAATCAGCTTCCAGGACAAATTATAAAACACGGGATATTCTTCTTTTAGCAGGTCTGCCATTTTTCGCGGCTCCTCTACCTTGTCCCCATTTAAAACCCGTTCTATTGTGTACCGGAGATGTCTGACAAAACGGACATAATCCATACTGTCTCTATCTAGTGTTATATAGAGCTGATCCTCGATTATCTTGATTAAATTAGATACAAGCTGTGAATACCGGTTGATTTCATTTAGTGCTGTTCCCTCCATTGCACTATGAACGTGTAATGCAACAAAACCAATTTCTCCCTCCGGCAAATGAACTGGTAAAAATTGATTCATATATTCTACAATTTCGGAAGCAATTTCATATTCAAATGGATAAAGCACCTTCGTCTCTGCTAAAAATGGATTACGAATTTCTAACCCCTGCTGCAGACGGGCAATCGCGAAAATAATATGATCGGTCAACGCAACCAGCGTATGCTCATCCGTGAATGTATTGATGCGTTTTTTGATTATTTCTATCGAATCCACAATACTCTGCAGTGTTTTTTCATCGATATTGTCAATTATTTTTTTATAATTTTCCTGTTCCTCTCTATCCCGAAGAACAAACAGCTTCTCCACGGTTTTGGATTCAATGAGATCTCGCTTCTTTTTAGCAAATCCGATGCCCTTCCCGATAAGGATAACTTCATTTTGATTCATATCTTCGGCAATAAGAACATTGTTATTGAGTGATTTGATTACAGAAAAGGCATCCATATCAATCATCCCTTCTACATTTTAGCCGTCTCTTCTTCCTATTATATAACACTTAAATCAAACTGCAAATTATGGATTTTTCAGGAAATACGGTCTTTTTACTCAGGTAGATGTTACTGCTGCTTCGTCAGACTTCCTGCTTCCCTTCTCGCTGCGTTTTACTTTTCCAGCAGAAAAGCCCCCGTTTTTCATACGGGGACTTCACTGCCTTATTTATCTTTTAATTTCGCAAGCGCATCCGCAAGTGCGTTATTTTTAAAATCATCCTGCTTTTTCATATACTTATTAACATCTTTTTTAGACACCTTCTGATTCTTTTCCTTCTCTTTTCTCGCTTGGAAGGTGGAAAGTTTTTCACGGTGACCGCAGGAGCACGTAAACATCTGGCCTTCTCCCTCACCACGGAGCTCTAGACGCTTATGGCAATTAGGACAGCGGGCATTCGTATACTTTGCGATATTCTTTTTCCCGCCGCAGCTGCGGTCCTGACAGACGAGTCGTTTCCCGTGCTTGTTTTTTACTTCCAGCATCAGCTTGCCGCATTTCGGGCATTTTGTCCCTGTCATATTATCATGCTTGAACTTTTCCTCACTTGCTTTTATTTCTTGGACTGCCTGTTTGGTATATGTCTTAATTTCCTTTAAAAAGACATCCTTTTTCAGCTTGCCTTCTGCAATCTGTGCTAATTTTTGTTCCCATTCTGCCGTTAAAATAGGAGAACGGAGCTTTTCTGGTGCTAATTCTAGTAATTGTCTGCCGGTTGAGGTCAGATAAATATACTTTCCTTTCAGCTCCATATATTGATTATTGAACAGCTTTTCAATAATATCCGCACGTGTAGCAACTGTTCCAATACCGCCAGTCTGCTTCATTGTTTTCACAAGCTCTTGTTTTTTCGTTTCCATATATTTCGTCGGGTTTTCCATTGCCTGCAGGAGGCTTCCCTCTGTAAACCGTTCCGGCGGTGTCGTCTGCCCTTCTTTGATAGTAAAGCTGAGCGCCATTTCCTCTCCTTTTGTTACTTGAGGGACATTGGAACGAATCTCTTCCTCATCGTCTGCTTGATGCTGGTAAATTTCCTTCCAGCCTAAAGCAACAACTCTGTTTCCTTTTGCTTCAAAGATTTCTCCGGCAGCTTCTACCGTAATACTTGTCTGTTCATATTCATACGGCTTGGAAAGTGCTCCTAAGAAACGTTGGACAATCAGCTGATAAATTTTCCGCTCCTGGTTAGACAGCGCGCTATAATCCACTGTTTCTTCTGTTGGAATAATCGCATGGTGATCGGTTACCTTGCTGTTATCCACAATGGCTTTTCCAGTGCGTAAATCATCTTTTAAAATTTTATTCGCTGCTTTCGCATATTCATCCACACCACATGCCCTTACACGTTCTTTTAATGTAGAGACCATATCCGTTGACAGATGCCTTGAATCGGTTCGCGGATAGGTGACAAGCTTATGCTGCTCATATAATTTCTGCAGTACAGTTAAGGTTTGTTTTCCGGAAAATTGATAAATCCGGTTGGCATCCCGCTGTAAATCCGTTAAGTCATATAAGGTTGGTGCATGCTTTTTCTTATGCTTTTTATCCACATGCTGAATAAATGCTTTTTCCTTCGATACCTTTGCCTTTAATTTATCTGCTGCTTCTTTCGAGAAAATACGGGACTGATTCTTTTTATCCTTCCACGTAACGGCAAACCCGCCTTTTGTTTTTCCCTGCAGCTGATAATAGGTTTTTGGCTTGAATTGATTGATTTCCTGTTCGCGCATCGCAATCATTTCCAGTGTCGGCGTCTGGACGCGGCCGCTGGATAAGGACGCATTATGCTTGGTGGTCAGGGCTCTTGTTGCATTTAATCCGACATACCAATCCGCTTCCGAACGCGCTACCGCAGATTGATACAGATTCCAATACTGATTTCCAGGCTTTAAATTCCGAAAGCCGTCCTTAATTGCTTTATCCGTAACCGAGCTGATCCACAGACGCTGCACCGGCTTCTTAACACGCGCTTTTTCAATAATCCATCTGGCAACGAGCTCTCCTTCTCGCCCGGCATCAGTGGCAATTACAATGTCCCCTACATCCTGACGTGACATTTGCTGCTTCACCGCTTGAAATTGCTTGCCCGTCTTCTTCATGACCACTAATTTCAAATGGTCCGGAAGCATCGGCAAATCTTCCATATTCCATGTTTTATACTTAGGGTCGTACGTTTCGGGATCTGCTAATGTAACTAAATGTCCCAATGCCCATGTCACAATATACTGTTTTCCCTCTTGATAACCATTTCCTTTTTTGTTACATCCGAGGACTCTTGCTATATCTCTGCCTACAGACGGCTTTTCTGCTAATACCACTGTCTTACTCATATCTATCCCTCATTTTATCGATTTCTAGTCTGATACTACTTTAACATATTTCCTTCTAATACGTTCACCCAAGGCACACATTGCACCCAAAAACATAGAATATCATACACAAAAATTACAGGAATGACATGGCTTCATACTCTTTTTTGAAGCTTTTACTTCTACTTATTAGAGGATGTTCAAAAAATCCCCGAATAATAAGCAATGAACGCTTTAATTGACTTTTTTGAGCATGCACTATTAGAAAGAGGATGTTACGTATGATATATACAGGTATGCTTTTACTCGTTATTGCGGTAAGTCTGGATGGATTTAGTGTAGGAATAACCTATGGGATGCGGCAAATCAAAGTGCCTCTTCTCTCTTTATTTGTTATTATGTTCTGCTCCGGATTGATTGTCTTTCTATCGATGGAGGTAGGCGATTTCTTACGTTCCTTTATTTCTCCTCAGGGAGCCAGCATGCTTGGCGGAGGGATTCTTATCTTTTTAGGCTTCTTCTCCCTTATTACCATGTTTCGCTCACGAGAAACGGAAGCAGCCAAAAATGGAGATCACGCTTCTTCCAATGTTAAATTTGAAAATATGAAAACTGTGCTCACTCGTCCAAAAGAAGCCGATTTAGATAAGTCAGGTATTATCTCTATTAACGAATCCATTCTATTAGGTTTCGCTTTAGCTCTCGATGCATTTGGTGCCGGAATCGGCGCTGCGATGCTTGGATACTCCCCGCTGATTACCGCGTTATTAACAGCCGGCATGAGTGGATTGTTTTTATTTAGCGGAATCATGTTCGGAAGTTATTTATGGAGAATACCTGCCTTACAGCGTTTATCTTTTTTACCATCTGTATTTCTGATTACGCTGGGGTGCTGGAATATCTTCAATGTCTAACTTAAGTATCTGTTATCCTGCCTTGCCCATTAAACTTTTCTAAAGCTGTCTAATTAATTCAAAGTCCAATTTAAGGGTTACAGACAAAATCACCGTATCGAATGTATTTTAAAATATAAATTCGATACGGTGATTTTATATTATACTTAAAGATTAATCTTCTGTTTCTGAAAAAAATGTTATAACATCCTTCTTATTTTTTATATTAATCAATTGCTCTACATTTTCTAATTCAGAGCAGCTAGTAGCAATAGAAGACAATATCTCCAAGTGCTCATTTCCTTTTCCAGCAATGCCAATAACTAACCTCACTTCATTTCCGTCCCAATCTATTGGACTTTCATAAACTACGATTGCTAAACCAGATTGGTAAACTACTTCTTTCGCATCATCTGTACCATGAGGAATAGCTAAGAGGTTTCCCATATAGGTTGATACGCTTTTTTCTCTTTCAAGCATTTTCTCAACATATTCTTCAGAAACGTAACCTTGTTCCACAAGGATTCTGCCAGCTTCGGCTATCGCCTGCTCTTTATTCTTCGCTTCACCAGACAGTTTTATATTTTCTTCTGTCAATAGTTTATCAACTTTTTTCTCTCTGTCTAAGCTTCGGGCAGCTTTAATATGTTCTACAACTTCATCATAGGATGGACTGTTTAAGAAGTTATCAATAGATACATGATAAACATCTGGCTGCTTCTTTTTCGCACGGTCTGTAAGCTCTTTATGTGTAAACATAATATCTGCCTCAGTCGGCAAATTGCTGATAGCAATATTTTTAACAGTAATCTCCTCGTACCCTGCATCCTTCAGTTTCTTTTTAACCAATGAAGCCCCCATTGCACTTGACCCAAGACCTGCGTCACAAGCAAATATAATATGCTTTACATTTCCAAAATCGATTGTTTCATTATTTTCTGTCTGGTTTGAATTATTCAAGCCAGAAACAACACTGCTCTTCTTCCCTTTGATCGCTTCCATTTTTTTACTTGCTTCTACCAAATCTTCACTATCGACTTTTTTATCAAACTTAAGAATAACCGATGCAATAGCAAAAGATACTGCAGTAGCAAACAGAACACTTAAAGTAACACCGATATAACTGTCCGTAGCCGTCATTAATAAGATAGAGATAATACTTCCCGGAGAGGCTACACTCACTAAGCCAGCATCAAACATTGTTAACGTAAATATACCTGTCATTCCCCCTAAAATAGCAGCAATAATCAGTGTTGGCTTCATTAATACATACGGGAAATAAATCTCATGGATTCCGCCAATAAAATGGATAATTCCAGCGCCATAAGCTGATGCTTTCGTTGCTCCTTTACCAAAAAGCATAAATGCCAGCAATATACCTAGACCTGGACCAGGGTTGGCTTCGAGTAAATATAGCACAGACTTACCAGTTTCTTCTATCTGACTACTTGCGATTGGATTTAAGATACCTTGATTGATTGCATTGTTAAGAAACATTACTTTTGCCGGCTCAATAAAAATACTGACAAGCGGAAGAAGACCGTGGCTTACTAAAAAGTCTACTCCTGCTCCTAACAACCTGGTAAGCGCATTCACAAATGGACCAATAGCGATTGACCCAAATAATGCTAGTATTGCTCCGATAATTCCAGCTGAAAAATTATTAACCAATAATTCAAACCCCGACTTGATTTTACCTTCAAAGAGCTGATCAAACTTTTTAATTGCTAATCCGCCTAGCGGTCCCATAATCATTGCCCCAATAAACATTGGTATATCTGCTGCAACAATGACTCCCATTGTTGCAACAGCACCTACGACCCCTCCGCGAAAATCATGGAGGATACGTCCACCGGTAAAACCAATCAGTAATGGAAGCAGATAATTTAGCATTGGACTGATAAAATTAGTAAAAAGCTCCAGTTGTGTCGGTACAGCAATCGCTGTTAAGATTCCCCATGCGATAAAAGCTCCAAGATTAGGTATAATCATACTGCTTAAATTACTGCCATACGTTTGAATCCTTGAACGAATACTCTTCTTTTGCCCGCTCATTCGTTACAACCCCTTTTGTTATGATCAGCTTTTTTATTGATCTACTTTCACTGGCTGACCAGTTTCAAGTGATTTTTCAATACTTCTGACAATTTTAACTGCTCTTAAGGCTTCTTCTACTAGAATAGGAAATTCTTTATCATTCAGAACGCTATCTACAAAAGAACTTAGCTCTTCCTTCATGATTCCAGTCTGTGTCCCATATAAATCCACTCCATACATGGTGTCCGGGAACGTAATCTTATTACCTTTTTCAAATACCCGGATAGACTGGTCGAGAATATCAATATTGATAACACCGTCCGTTCCGATAATATCAAGCTTGGCATCCAGTTCTACATGATTATCCGGTAAAACCCAGCTCGTCTCATAGCTGCCAATTGTTCCAGATTCAAATTTTAATGTTGTTATAATAGCATCTGCAACATTAAATTCTTTTAAGCGCTTTCTTACTTCAACTGCAGAAACTTCCACAATCTTATCTTCGGTAATCCATTCAATAGCTTCTAAATCATGAACACCTAAAAACATGACGACAGATGTTCTTCCTTTTAATCTTCTTCCATTCTGATAGGAATTATTACGCCGGGAATGAAGATGGACAGGTTCGCCGATTTTCCCTGCTGCCACCGCCTGTTTCGCATTGTAATATCTCGGATCCCAACGCAATGTGTGACCGACCATCATTTTCACACCAGTTTCTTTCACTTTATCAATAATCCCTTGAGCATCCGCTACATTATCAGCCAATGGTTTTTCAATCAGAATATGTTTATGAAAGTTACAAGCTTTACAGGCAACATCAAAATGCTGATCATCTGATGTACAAATACTGACTGCATGCACATTCTCATCTTTCAACAATTCTTCTAAACTATGAACGGCCGTTGTCCGAAATTGTTCAGCCAAATTTTCTGCATGCTCCTGATTAATATCGTGGACTGCTACTAAATTCACATGAGGAAGCTCCGAATAAATCCTTGCATGTGATTGCCCCATTACTCCCATACCGATTACAGCTACATTTAATTTATTCAACACAAAACATCTCCTTTATATTTGATAGTTCCAATTAAAATACTAAACTTGCTGCACCTATTATCATGGCATCTCCGCCAAGCATTGATAATTCAATCTCTACATCTTTATTGATTTTATTTACTTGACTGCGAACCTGCTTTCGTATATCTGTGATGAATGGTACTAATGAGCCGGATACCCCGCCCCCCAGAATGATTTTTTCCGGATTAAAAATATTTGTCAACGATGTCATTCCAATAGCTAAATTTTCTATATATTGATTGATGATGAAAGCTGCATTCTCATTATCACCTAAAGCCTCTGCAAAAATTTCCTGTCCTTTCTTCACCTCCTTAAAATTTTCTGCATACATTGCTTCTAACGCTGTTCCGGAAGCATACGCTTCAAAGCAGCCTTTATTTCCGCATGGACATTCCCGGCCGTTTGGATATAGAACCATATGTCCAACTTCGCCTGCAGCTCCAGCATGCCCACGCAGGAGTTGTCCATCTGCTATAATCGCTCCGCCAATTCCAGTTCCTATCGCTACACAAAGAAAATTCTTTACATCTCTGCCTGCTCCAAAATACTGTTCTCCTAACCCCATTGCCTGCACATCGTTAACAACAGCAACCCGGTATCCTGTTTCATTTTCTAACCAGGTTTGAATCGGCAGGCCCTGCCAATCACTGAACGTATCTGTCGCTGAAAGTACCTTGCCGGAATGTCCAATCTGCCCAGCCGATCCGATGCCAATACCTGTTGTATTTTCGTCATAGAAGGAAGGGATTCTATCTGTTATCATACGAAGGATTTTCTCACCTTTTTCTTTTCTTAAGGTGGTAAATTCCTCCTTTTTTAATAATATTCCATTTTCTTGAACTAAACCCATCGCTATTTTTGTGCCGCCAATATCTATCCCTATTGCATTTCTCATTTTCTTTTCAGCCTTTCTGCAAATTTTCTCGTGATCAACTGCGGCCTGGTAATTGCTGCACCTACTACGACAAATGCTACACCGATATCCATTGCTTTTTTAGCTTTTTCCGGTGTATCAATATTTCCTTCTGCAATCACAGGTACCTTCAATGTATACACCAAACTTTCCATCAAGCAAAAATCTGGTCTAGGTCTCCCTTTTGTATCTTTTGTATATCCAGATAACGTTGTACCTACCATATCACATCCCAGAGACTCTGCTTGAACCCCTTCCTGAAGCGTTGCCACATCTGCCATCACCAGTTTATTTAGATCTTTTTTTATATATTCAATTAATTTTGGCAAGTCTTCTTTTCTTTTGCCATTTGTTGCATCAATAGCTATAATATCGGCACCAGCTTCTGCAACTAATTTTGCATCTTCTTTTGTACTTGTTATAAAAGCTTGAAAACCAGGATATTGCTTTTTTAAAATACCAATAACCGGTAGATCAACTTTTACCTTAATTGCCTGAATGTCTTCTGGTCCATTTGCACGAATTCCTGCTGCCCCTCCCTGTTCTGCTGCCAGAGCCATCGAAGCCATATGAGATGAGCCATGCATTGGCTCACCTTCTAAAGCTTGGCAGGATACAACTAATCCACCTTCCAAATCCTTTAACATCTCTCCACCTAACCTTCTTTCCATTTGCATGCAATATAATTTTCAAATTTATTTATTTAATGATTTTAAAATTTCATGTAAGGACATATCAGTCATCGAATTTAATTTTAAATGATAATTTTCAAAAGGTAATGCAGCAGTAACTGGATTCGGTATAATTACTGTAGGAAGTTTTACCTCCTGTGCAGCAACTAAACCATTTAAGGAATCCTCAAAAACCACTGCCTCGTGTGCTTCTAAATCTAATTTTTCAAGTGTTTTTAGAAATATGTCTGGCGCTGGTTTCACTCTTTTTACCATATCCTGAGTTACCAAAAAATCAAAATAAGAAAGCAAGTTTAAATTTGTTAAATGTGTTGTTGCCCATTTGGTTGTTGAACTCGTTGCTAGGGAGACCGTTAAACCTTCATTTTTTGCATCTCTCAGATAATCTACCACACCTTCTCTCGCTTTTGCATCACTCACATATTGGCTATGAAGTTTTCGAGCTTCGTTACGAATAAATCCTGTATTCAACTGGTAGTCTAATTCTTTCTGCAGATAAGAAAAAAGCACAATATCATCTGAACCAACACATTTCACAAATTCTTCAAGCGGTAAATCAAATTGAAATTGATTATGAAGAACCTCTCTATAAGCATCGAACCAAGCAGTTTCTGTATCTAGAATGAGGCCGTCGAAATCAAAAATAGCTGCCTTAATCATTGTCTTCCTCCTTTAATAACGTTTTAAAATTTTTCGTTCCAGTTTTTGCTCCATTAATCTCCAGCCTTCCTCACAAGTCGGTTCCATAAGATATGGTTCAAAACCGTAATTTAAATACATATTAATTGCTTGGAAACTTGTTGTTTGTGTTGTGAGATATGCTTTAGAATGGTATTCAGCCAAGGTGTTCATTGCTGCTGTCATTAAAGGCTTCGCGAGTTTTTTACCTTGATATGCTGGCGTAACGCCTACCCAGTGAATTCTTCCACTGATTTCTCCATCCCCTCTTAAATCACCATGCCAGGCAGTAGTTGTCGCTATTTCTTCTCCATCTTCATTTTCAACAAACAGGCAGCGCTTTGTCATCTCATCTGTAAACAGACCAAATTCCTTCTCAAAGTACGCTAGTGCTGCTGCTTCTTCCTTAAATTCATCGACGCTTGTTTCAATTTTTGCCCAATGACGTTCATCACCTTTTTCATAGAAGCGGATGCTATATCCATCTGGCAAAGAAAACTGAGGAATATCTGACAGATTTTTTCTCAGCATATTCAACGGAATATGTTTCATTTTTTTCAGCCTCTTTCTCCATTTAGTATATATTACCATTTCATTAATAAGCTTTATCAGCTACCGCTTTTGCTGTCGCTTCTTTAAATTGAAGTGCTTCATCTTTTAATTTTCCGGCAACACCATTACACAATATATCAATCACAAATAATTGTGCAATTTTTGCAGACATCGATCCGCCTTGGAGGGCAGTTTCTCTTCCACCAGTTAATAGAACAACGTCTGATAATTTCGTAATTGGTGAACGAGTAAAATGAGTAATGGATAAAATTTTTGCTCCTTTTTCCTTAGCAATCTTTAAAGCATCGACGGTATCCTTTGTGCTACCGCTTACAGAAATGCCTATTGCCATATCTTCCTCTGTTAGTGTTGTTGCAGACATTGCTTGAATATGAGAGTCAACAAATGCTTCGGTGGATTGTCCAATTCGAATAAATTTATCTCTGGCATCTGCAGCTGTATTCCCGGATACCCCCACCCCATAAAAGACGATTCGTTTACTTGTGATAATATACTGAATGGCTTTTTCTAATTCCTTGATATCGAGGATACTCGCTGTCTCTTTTAAAGACTGAACATTATTAGCCAGTGTTTTTTGAACGATAAACTGTACCTCATCTGCTTCATTAAACTCTTCTTTTTTGGCTTCATCAAAAACATCATAGGAAGACTTCGCAACTTCTTTTGTAACAGCCATTTTAAAAGATTGGTACCCTTTAAACCCCATTTTTCTGCAAAAACGTAAAACTGTTGTTTCTCCCACGCCAATACGTTCTGCTAATTCCGTTACAGTCATATATATGGTTGATTCCATATTTGCCTGTACAAAATCTGATACTTTTTTTTCCGATTTTGTAAATGCATTCTGATAGCTTGATATTTTAGCTATAAATTGAACTTCATTATGAAATTCTTTCTGTTTATTCAATTTCGTATCCTCTCCTTTTTCGATATCCTCCAAACGATACAATACTTATGAAGTATACTTTTATTATTATCCCCTTGGTTATATAGTATATCGAAATATTCACAATGAGAAAAAGGAATATATGTTGATTGATAAGTTATAAAATTATTATAACAATTAAAATGAATATTTCCACCATTTTTTAAAAATAAAATGGATTTCTTCTCTTTTTTAGTTCATTTCTTTTATTAAAACAGCCTTTTTACTAGATAAATAAGAAAGGATAGTGTCTAACTCAATTAAAATCAGTCAGACACTATCCTTTTTATAAAGCAAAATCATTTTTTAAATTAAATCAACAAACATGTTTACTCTTATTTCTAAGCAACTATATTTAATAGAATCGTAATCGTAACAATACTGACCACCGTCGAGATAAACGTAATCGTCGATACAAGCTCCGGCTCCGTATCAAATTCAATGGCATACATCGTGGTTGTTGCAGCTGTCGGCATGGCAGAAATAATAATCAACACCGTCCCGATCAACGGGTCCATCGGCACAAGCCACACAAAGATGGCTGCCAGAATCGGTGCAGCAATCATTTTTAAGGTAACGGAAGAAAGCACAACCTGCCAATCTATCTTTAATGCCGTTAATGATCCCAGCTGCATACCGAGCATAATCATCATCACCGGAATAGCGGCGTCTCCGACCATTTCAATTGTAGAATGGATATAATCTGGTATTGTAATAGATTGCAGCGAAAAGAAAAAGGCTAATATCGCCGCATAGGTTGTCGGCATTTTTAAGATATTCATAAATGCTCTCCGCATCCCACTCGTACTTCTGGACGCATAGTAAATGCCGAAGAAATTATTCTGCAGGGATTGAACTACCATGATAAAAATGGCATAAGGTACTGCTGCATTGCCGATACTATATAAAACTACCGGCAGACCATAATTCCCCGAATTCATAAAGCCGGTTGAAAGAATGGCAGCACTCTCTTTATTTCCATCCCAGCCAAAGATTTTTGCCAGCATTTTATTAATAAATACCATGATATAAAATAAGGCAAACATATAAATGAGAATCACTAAAAATCCAGAATCAAATTCTGCATCATACAATGTTACAAATACCAGCGCCGGTGAAAGGATATATAAACAGACAGCAGACACCGACCGCACATCCAGCACACGGATACGCTGCAGGATAAACCCAGTTGCAAAAACAGCCATAATCGGTAAAATAACTTCAATAAATAATAACATATGTACATCTCCACGCTTTTTTTCAATTAATTCAAGTGTATCATATGGCGTCAACTCTATTTTTATGCCAAACTGTCATCAGCTGTAAATACCCTTCAAAATAAAGCATCTATTTGGTTACCATTCCTTAAGAAAATCCTCACAAACTAAAAAAAGTTGACAAATCGAAAGAAAAAGTACATACTAGTAGAGTTAAGAAGTAACAGTTGTGATTTGGCATTCTGTGAAGCTTTTTGTAAATGCTTATTCACACTGGCGCGGCTAAGGGGCCGCAAGGATGCAGCAGAAGGTTTGGGGCTGCATTGCTTAAGTTAGAAAAGATGATTTTAGAATATTTACCGCGGACATTCCGTAAGCGTTATACGGATAGATGGCTCAGCAAATCTAACTGAGTCAGGACAAATAAACGAATCATATGATTTAGGAATGGATTTAATTTCTCCTGAATTTTATGTTCCAACTTAAAATTAATTTTGATATCACGTGTTACTTTAATCATAAAGGGGTACTCTTTAAAGAGAGTATCCCTTTTCCAAATTTCACATATTTTTGAAAGGAGCATCTAATATGCCGACAGACTTGCCAATCGGTTCCATTATAGCCATGACCGTTTTACGAAAAATAGATACCGGATATGTTTTATCTGCTTATGGAGAAGAAGTGCTGCTTCATCATAACGAAGCACAATCCGCCTTAGAGCTGGATCAATCTGTGGATGTCTTCCTCTATGTAAATAAAAAAGGACAGGTAAATGCCACTACATATTTGCCCTCTGTCACACTTGGATTATATGACTGGGCGGAGGTTGTGGGTGTTCTTCCCCGTTTAGGTGTTTTCGTCAACATCGGCACCTCGAAGGATATTCTTGTCTCCAAAGACTCCCTGCCTTTATTTCAGGAAAGCTGGCCGCGCTCCGGAGACCGTTTATATATCACGCTGCAGCTTGATAAAAAAGGACGCCTGTTAGGTGTGCCTGCTTCTGAAAACATTATTGCGAATAATGTTTTTGCCGCACCGGAACAACTGAACCAGCAAACGGTTATTGGCACAGTTTATTATACGAATAAAGAAGGGGCAGCGATTATCACCAGTGAAGGCTATCGCGGTTTTATCCATCGAACAGAGCGAAAAATGGAACCTCGCGTCGGACAGGTGATTGAAGGAAGAGTGATTGCCGTGAAAGAAGACGGCTCTATTAATGTCTCTCTCCGCCCGCTGAAGCAGGATAGTTTATCCGATGATGCAGATGCTATTTTAAAGCATCTGGAAGCGAATAACGGCGCCATCCCTTTTCATGATAAAAGCGACCCCGAAGAAATCCGGGCCACGTTTCAAATCAGTAAATCTGCTTTTAAACGTGCAGTAGGAACATTATTAAAGCGGGGACAAATCAAACAGGAAAATGAACAAATCATTAAAGTGGAATAATCCAGTCATAAAAATAAAAGCAATGTCTGCTTTTTCGTACAGACATTGCTTTTATTTTTATGCTGCTGTATTTTTGTAAGAATCTAAAACTGCTGATATAATGAACCCAATTGCTCCCGCAAACATACAGGCAATTCCGATTCCGCCAAATCCAGCTCCTGCAAAATCAACTTTTGGTGCGATTGATGCTACAAGAATCAATAAAATTCCCACAAGTGCTAAGAATAGATTTGGATAATAACCAGCATGGGATTCTTTGGAAGTCATTCTAACGAGAAAAATACTGATAAGTGCTGTAATCGCTGTTAAAATAGCTCCAAATGTGATAACCGCTTCTACCATTTCCTCACCCCGCCATTAATTAATTACACTACTTTTAGTCTACAATTGAAGAATAAGAAAGTCAATATTCATCTCATCTGCACAAGGAGGAATATTGAAAAGGTATCAGGTTGTATATTCGCCATTAATCCGCACATAATCATAAGACAGATCGCATCCCCAGACAGTAGCCTGATCTGTCCCCAGCGCTAAAGACACCGTTATCTTTATTTCCGGATTCTCCAGATAGGATTGAATTTGGTCCAGGTTCTCCTTATCGCCAATCGGTTTTCCTTGATAAATTAAGGTATCTCCAAAATAAATTGCTATCTTTTCCAGATCCACTTCTATTTCATCTTCACATTTTCCGATTGCCATGGCGATACGCCCCCAATTGGCGTCTTCTCCAAAAATAGCCGTTTTCACAAGTGGCGAATTAACAATGCTTTTCCCTATCTTCTTCGCTTGCAGAAAACTGGAAGCTTCATTTACAGTTACCTCCACCAGCTTGGTTGCTCCTTCTCCATCACGGGCAATTTCTTTAGCCAGATCGATACTCATTGCTGTCAGAGCTTCTTTGAATGCTTGTAAATCTACCTTTCCAGCAGCCCCGTTTGCCATAATTGCTACCGTATCACTTGTACTCGTATCCGTATCAATACTGACCATATTAAATGATTGATTGACCGCTTCCTTCAATAATTTCTCCAGCTCATCTGCAGAAATAGCTGCATCTGTAACAAAATAAGAAAGCATCGTAGCCATATTCGGCTCTATCATTCCAGAGCCCTTCGCCATTCCAACCAGGGTAGCATCACCGATTTTGCACATTTTTAGTTTGGGATAGGTGTCTGTTGTCATTATTGCTTCCGCCGATTTATCTAATCCGCCTTCCACCAGATTATTTTTAAGATTTTTTATGCCTGCCCGCATCTTATCCATTGGCAGCTGGTACCCTATCACTCCTGTCGATGAAGGTAAAATATCCTCTGGAGCGATGTCTAATTCCGCAGCAATTAATTCGTTTAACTCGATCACATTTTTTATGCCTTCTTCTCCTGTCGCTACGTTTGCATTTTTACTATTGATCGCAAAGCATTGTAATTTTCCATTCGCAACATTTTGCTTTCCAATAGGAATAGGCGCTCCGCAAAATCTGCTTTGTGTAAACATGGCAGCCGCATTTGCCAGCTCTGTTGATAAGATAACCGTGAAATCCAGAGTTTCATCTTTGATTCCCAGGCTTTTCGAACATGTATAAAAACCTTCAGGCATATTTTCTAAAATATATTCCTTATCTTTCAGTAAATTTTTCATTTTTATGTACTGCCCCTTTTATTTAAAATCTCAACTTTCGCACATTAAAAAGTAACTTCATTTCCATAGAAACAGGAGTTGATTGTTCCTTCGCTAACACCCTTGATAAAGATTATAGAAGGTGAAGTGTAAAGCACCGCTGCGGCGACCATTTAGCTTCCCTAGGGGCACGCTCTTCAGCTAACTTTTTCCAAGAAGAGCACTTAGCAAAAGTGGATCTTCAGATGGTGCTGATCCCTCAGGAGTCAAAACGGTCCGCCTCCGCTAGCAGGATATTCTATGCGTGAAAAACAACTCACCAAACAGAAGTTTAATCAGATAGAACCTATTTTTCATGCTGCATGGTAACATGATCCGCCAAGATTCCTTTCTGTGCATCGAAGCGATTCCCTGTATTTCATATCCATGCTGTCATGATTGGTTATTCAAGCGAAAGCTGCTATTTCCTTCAGCTTATTAAAATCTTATTTCTTTCATTCGCTGTAGAATCCTGTCAGAGCGCAGGCCAACCACGCAGACTCCTATGAGAACAGGGCGAGCTGAAGATCCACTTGAAAAGCGGTTTTCTTTTCAAGTTAGCTGAAGCCGTCCCCATGGCAGACTAAAAGCGCAACGTCCTGGGGTTGCGATTACTCACCCCATCGAAAAGAGTTGTTGCAACGTCTGCACTAGTACGTCCTGGGACTGCGATTACTCGTCCCATCGAAAACATTTGTACGTCGGAAAGCGGAGTGGTTGGCCGGAGCGGAGCTATGCACCATCATCAATTCCAAAAAGGCCGGATATTTCACCAAAATGCAAGCATGGTAATGAAGAACATGTTCATCTTGGAATAGCAATATATATTTGCTTATTCTTAGGTGCGAAAATTGAGTTAATATCTTAAAATATACTAATCTATAGTTGTCGTAAGAAACTTTCTGATGAAAAATAATATATAATAAATATGCACTAAAATGATTAAATATGCAATATGTATTTTGAAATTATTCGAATAAATAGACGGGTAACATGCAGGGGACCCAAGATAGCACTTTTTCTTCTAAAGAAAACATGACATTCACAAATGCTTTAGCTAGGACTCGGACTTGCGATTACTCGTCCCATCAAAAGCACTGCACTTATACTTTATTCCTTTAATTCTTTATACTTAAAGTGCAAAAATAGAATACAATTCCCATAAATGGAGGTATACTTATAATTGGTATATATTTCTATGATATGAATATAAGGAGGAGGAAATATGCAAACGTTCGCAAATTACGCCTATGAACGACCGGATCTCCCGAAAGTGAAAGAGGATTTTTATCAAAAGCTGGAGCAATTCCAAAACGCTGCTTCCATGGAGCAGGCAATCACTGCTATTGATACCATTAACGCGATTCGGAATCACCTTTCAACCATGTATAATCTTGTATTCATCCGTGCTTCCATCGATACCCGCGATGCATTTTATCACGAAGAACGGGATTTTTTTGATGCGCATCTTCCGGAAATTCAGGAATTATCTACCGCATTTTATAAAGAACTCCTGAAATCTCCTTACGAAGCCCAGCTTCGAGATAAGTATGGTTCCCAATTATTTGATTTGGCGGAATGTGAAATCAAGGCTTTCTCGAAAGAAATCATTCCACTGCTGCAGACAGAAAATAAGCTGACCTCTGCTTACTCCAAATTAATTGCATCTGCCGACATTGAATTCCGGGGTGAATCATATACGCTGGCACAGCTCGGCCCATTTGCAGAGGACCCGGACCGCCAAACCCGAAAAGAAGCATTGGAGGCCAGACAAAGCTTTTTTGCAGACAATAAAGAAAAGCTGGATCGCCTCTATGACGATTTAGTGAAAACACGTCAACAAATTGCGGAAAAGCTAGGTTTCAAAAACTTTGTTGATGTTGGCTATCTTCGCATGCAGCGTGTTGATTATAACGCAGAAATGGTCCAGCGTTACCGCAAACAAGTGGAGGAAGTCATTGTACCGATTGCCACAAAGCTTTATGAAAAACAGGCTAAACGAATTGGTGTAGATTCCTTGAAATTCTATGATGAAGCCTTTGTTTTCGCTTCTGGAAATGCCGCTCCGAAGGGCAATCCAGATTGGATTATTAAAAATGGCAAGCAAATGTATGATGAATTATCAGAGGAAACCAGTGCATTCTTTCAGTTTATGCTGGACCGCGAGCTGCTGGATTTAGAGGCAAAAAAAGGCAAGGAGAGCGGCGGATATTGTACGTATATAGAAGATTATCAGTCTCCGTTTATTTTCTCTAATTTTAATGGAACCTCTGGAGATATCGATGTCTTGACGCATGAAGCAGGACATGCTTTTCAAGCTTATTCTAGCCGTCATTTTTCTGTGCCGGAATATTATTTTCCGACAAGCGAATCTGCTGAAATTCACTCCATGAGCATGGAATTTTTCACCTATCCGTGGATGGAAAATTTCTTTCAAGAGGATGTGGACAAATATAAGTATGCACATCTCTCTGACGCGATTCAATTTCTGCCATATGGCGTTGCAGTAGATGAATTCCAGCACCTTGTTTATAAAAATCCAGACTGGACATCAGAGGAGCGTAATCAGGCTTGGCGCAATCTGGAGAAGAAATACCTGCCGCATCGCGATTACAATGGAATAGAAAGCTTAGAATCAGGTGCTTTCTGGCAGAAGCAGGGGCATATCTATGAGGATCCGTTTTATTATATCGATTATACGCTCGCACAAATCTGTGCCTTTCAATTTTTAAAGAAATCACAGGAAAATCGGGAAAAAGCATGGCAGGACTATCTGGACCTGTGCAAACTCGGCGGCTCCAAGCCATTTTTAGAGCTTGTTCAATCTGCCGGTTTAGCGTCTCCTTTTGAAGAAGGAACGGTCGAAGCGGCGGTTGATTTTATTGAAGATTGGCTTGATCAGGTTGACGATCAGGCGCTATAACACATTTAGGTGAGAAGCTGATAAAGAAGGCTTCTCTCTTTTTTTGTCTGCTGGGTTTTGCCCTGACATTATGATAAAATAGGAGTAGTTTTAAGGAGAAAAGGAGATTACAATGACTTATCGCGCATTATTTTTAGATATTGACGGAACCATCCTGCAGCCGGACCACACCTACACGCCGTCCACGCAAGAAGCAATCCGGCAAGTAAAATCTGCTGGGTTAGATGTGTTTTTATGCACAGGCAGACCGTTTGTGGATATCCAAAATTTAGCCTCTAATTTTGAGATCACCTCCACGGTTACCTATAATGGCGCCTACGCGCTTCATCAAGGAGATGTTATTTTTAACGCACCGATGAAACAAGAGGATGTAGAGAAAATGGTATCCATTGCCGGTCAAAGTGAAAGTGAGCTGGTGCTCTACACAACCGAAAATAATTACTTCACTTCTCTAACGAATCCGTATGTGAAGGATTTCAATAACGTATTCCAGCTGCATCAAAATAAAATCTTCAGACCGGATGTCGCAGATAAAATTGTTTCAGCTTCCGCAATTAATGTGACAGAAGAGCAGGTAAAGGACTTTGAAATCACCGAGGATTACCACCTCTCCAAGGTCAACGTGCCTCATGCGAGTGAATCCTATGATGTGCTTCGGACTTCTGTCAATAAAGGGATTGCTATTAAACACATGCTGGAGCATCTGAATATCTCTCCTTCTGAGGTAATTGCTTTTGGAGACGGAATGAATGATAAAGAAATGCTCCAGTTTGTCGGCACAGGCATTGCCATGGGAAATGCCGATTCCAGATTAGTGGAATATGCGGACTTTCAAACAACATCAGTGACAGATTCAGGTATTTTTAACGGATTGAAAAAGCTTGGTCTGGTGAAATAGGTTAACGAAAAAGCATGGAAAGGCAGTATTTCCATGCTTTTTCTATCTAGCTAATATATCATTTAGCGCAGCTTCTCATACTCCAGCATGACCGCTTCCGTAATCGGATGATTCTGTTCTAATCCGCTTACCTCTGCAAAAGCTGCCGCCGGCCCTTTTTTTTGAATCATTCTTTGAAGCTTCACTGCTTCTTCATCGCTTTTATTTTGAAACCGTAAAGCAGCTGCCATCGCTTTGGCTAAATATGTCGGCGCAGCAGATGTAAATTCCAAATACATACTTGCCGGTCGTACAAATCTGTCTTTCGGCCCCAGCTTGCGAACCGGTCCTCTGCCCACACGGGTAACTTCATCGGAAATATGCGGGTTTTGGAATCGGCCGATGATTTTTTGGATATAGTCTGCATGCGCTTTGGCGTCAAATCCATAGGCTTCTATTAAAGCCTGGCCAGTCTCCTGTAATACGCCGTTTAAGGTATCCATCACCGCTTCACCCTGTAGTGCTTCATCAATGGTTTCATATCCATGGCAGCTTCCCAAATAAGCTGTCGCTGCATGCCCGGTATTGACAGTGAACAGCTTGCGCTCAATATATGGCCCAAGTTCTTCAACATAGGTGATTCCTTTAATATCAGGTAGCTCGCCTTGAATAAATGTCTTCTCCACGACCCATTCATAATAAGGCTCCACACGAACATCCAGCAAATTCGCATTTGTTTGATTCGGTACTATTCTATCTACTGCCGCATCTGGAAAACCAAATAAATCGTCAAAGCCTTCCTGATCTGTTTCACTGATTTCCTGGTAAACATATTCCTTTAATAACGTACTGCCGCCAATCATATTTTCGCAGGCAATGATGGCAAGCGGCTCGCGGTGAATATCGATTCTTTCCACAAGTCCTTTGGCAATCGCTTTTGCGATGACAGGCAAAATATTCGGCCCGACAGCGGTTGTAACGATATCCGCATCGATGATAGCATTCGTCACAGCCTTCGGGTCTTCTATACTGTTAATACCAGAAATATGTTCTACAGTGACCGCATCACTTGTTTCATCTGCAAAATGAACCTGGTATGATTTGTGTTGATTAATGCTTGAGATAATTTCATCGTTAACATCTACAAAGGTAACCTCGTACCCTGACTGATCCAGTAAAAGTCCAATAAAGCCCCTGCCGATATTTCCTGCACCGAAGTGAACCGCCTTCATCAGTCATTCACCTCATTAAGGGTTGCTATAATTTCCTCCTTAGTAGCTGCCTGTGTCAATTTCTCCACATTCTCTTCTTCTGAGCAGATAATAGCAATCTGCGATAATATTTCTAAATGCTCATCCCCTTTTCCCGCAATACCAATCAACAGTTTTACGATATTTCCATCGCCAAAATCAACGCCGTCTGGAACCGTGACAACTGACAGTCCGGTTGCTAAAACTTCTTTTTTCGCATCTTCTGTCCCGTGCGGAATAGCTAATGCATTTCCCATAAATGTCGTTGCAATCGCTTCACGCTCCAGCATCTTATCAATATAGCTTTCTTTCACATAACCATTATTTAATAAAATGCCGCCAACGTAACGAACCGCTTCCTCCTTAGATGCGAGCTGTACACCTAATTCAATATTCTCTGCGCTTAAAATTTCTTTTGTCATGGATATGCACTCCTTTTTTAAAACTTGGATAAAGTAACTACTTATCTTAATTAACGGTTTTCCTCTTGGTAAAACTTTTCCTGAATAAATAATTGAAACTGCTTTGTCAAAGCTTGCTTAATTTCTTTTTCTTCTGCTTCCTGAAGCAGCTTCAGATACGTATCATCCTGAATAATCAAACCGCTGATAAAGCTTAAAATATCTAATGCTTCCGGATGCACGGCTTCCGGAGCAAGCATGATCAAAATACGTGATACATCCATCTTTGTTCCGTCCATTGCCTCTACTTCTTCCTTCTTAGGTAATTGAAAAACATAGAATCCCGGCCCGTTAATCGTATCTGATCTGGTATGAAATAAAGCAAGCTTTGAATCAGGAATCCCTAAACCGCCCTGAGCTTCTCTCTTGGTCAATTTTTCAAACAGAATTTTTTGATTTTCAATCAGGCCGTGCTGCTGTAATTGAAGACAAATAGATGCCAAGAAACGCCGCTTCCCTTCTTTCAGATGAAATAATTTAAACCGGTTTAACACCTGTAAAATGGTGTCTGAATAACGATGCATTTCTTGAAGGTTTACTAGAAAATCTCCTTCCATCATCTTATTTGTTTTCACTGATGATGAAGGCCGTGTTAATGCTGCTTTTCGGATGGCTGTCTTCACTTTGGCAGCCTCGTCCTCTGTCAGCATCGGTGAAATGTGCACATAGCTTTGATTCAAATTTTCTAAAAGAACGGTCGAAACAATGACATCATATTCTAAAAACTCCTCTTGCTTTAAATCAAAAATGGATTGGTGCCTGGCCAGCTCTATTTCTGGAAATTTACGTTCTAATTTGGTGGCCAGCATTTTTGATGTCCCAATCCCTGTGGAACAAATAACCAGAACACGTACATCTTGACGCTCCTCGGTCTGCAGAAGTGTCGCTGCAAAATGCAGGACAATATAAGCAATTTCTTCTTCCGGAATCTGCAACTCCGGAAAGACAGATGCAGTACATGCTTCAATTATTTCGAAAAGCTCCATATAATCCCGTTTGATTTCTGCCAGCATCGGATTATGAATATTCATCTGCTGTTTCATTCGATAGATAGCTGGCTTTAAATGCGTGGTTAAATCGTTTAAAAAGCGGTTATTTGCCGATAAATCAATCTGCAGCTCTTCTCCTGCTTTGCGAATGAGCTCCTTCACCCGATGTGCCAGATCCATACTGGCCTCTTCCAGCAAATAGGATTGATTTTCTCTAAGCTTTGCTCCCATTAAATGCATCGTAATATAGCCAATCTCGTCCTCCGGAATCTCGATGGAAAAAGCAGTCTCCAGTTTTTCAATTAATTTAGCTGCAATGTGGTATTCCTGCTTCCCCTGAATCTCCTGTTTATACCCCTCATCAAAATGGATGGTATCTCCTTTTTGCAGTCTTTCAATCGCAAGCGCCAAATGAACAACCAGCCCGACATACGCACTGTCTGCCAAATGATAAGGAAGCTCCCTGCCGATTGCCTGCACCTGCTCTTCTATTTTCTCTAATTTCAGCGGGTCAACGAGACCTAATAACCGGTCAGAAATTGTTTCACCCTTTGCTTTTTCTTCCTTATTTTTTGCTTTGATTTTCTCCACAAATTCAAATAAATCAATATGACGGGAGATTAAATTACTTAATACAGCCCGTTTTTTCACTTCATCCCCTTGAATTTCTACGCCATATCCTTTTTTCCGGACAAGCTCTAAATCAAAAGTCTGGATACGCTTCTCAATGTCATCCAAATCCTGAGAAATTGTAGCGATCGTCACATTCAATTCACTGGAAAGGGTAAATAATTTAATCGGCTCATGAACTTGAATCAATGTATTCAATAAAATAGATTGTCTTTCTTCTTCCGATAATTCGACCCCGTCCAGCAGTGCAACCTGTTCTTTTAATTGCTGCTTCTGCTGCAACTTTCCGTTAATCCTAATTCCAGAACCTGCCTTTTTATAAAAAGTCAGTTGATAAGCCGCTAATACATCCTCTAATTTCTTTAGTTCACGGTGAATGGTTCTGGTACTGACGTTCAGTTTATCCGCTACTTGTTTTACTGTTTTGTCTTCTTCATCCGATAGTAAAAAAGACAGGATATTTCGTTCACGACTAGTAAGATACATTGCCATTCACCTCCCTTCCGCAGATAGCCTTCCCTTAATAGAGAAGGCTATTACTTTATTATAACTGCACAGAACACATCAATCCTTTAATCGTTCGACCAATTCATCGTAGCGCGGGCTGTTTAAGAAATTATCGACAGAAATATGCTCTGCATTCGGACGTTTTGCTTTCGCCCTGTCTGTCAGTGTTTTTTGCGTAATGATAATATCCGCATCATCCGGGATTTCATTTATTGCTTTATTGGTTACATCGATGGCAATATCGTTTTTCTTGAATTTATTCTTTAATAAGGAAGCTCCCATTGCACTGGAGCCCATTCCGGCATCACATGCAAAAATAATTTTATTCACTTCTGTTGGGTCCTTCACAGGTGTTTCGATATCCGCTTCTTCCTTTTCTCCTGTCAGAGAACTGCTGACACTGCTTTTCTTTCCTTTCATTGCTTCCATCTTTTCAGTAGAAGCGGTAAGATCCTCTTCCCCGCCTTTTGAAGTCTTCAGGATAAGGGAAGCAATACCAAAGGAAACGGCAGTTGCTATAATAACACTTAAAATAACTCCGACATAACTGTTAGCAGGTGTCATGAATATAACAGCGAAAATACTTCCTGGTGAGGCAGCAGCTCTCAACCCTGCATCAAATAATTGAAGTGTAAATATTCCTGACATACCACCAAAAATGGCTGCAATAATTAACGTAGGCTTCATTAAGATATAAGGGAAATAAATTTCATGAATACCACCTAAGAACTGAATAATTGCTGCCCCTGGCGCAGATGCTTTGGATACGCCTTTTCCAAAGAAAGCAAAAGCAAGTAATATTCCTAGACCAGGTCCAGGATTCGCTTCAAGAAGGAACAGAATAGATTTTCCTGTTTCTAATGACTGTTCTGATCCAAGCGGTGTCAGAATACCGTGGTTAATCGCGTTATTTAAAAATAGTGTCTTGGCAGGTTCGAGAATAATACTGGTTAACGGTAATAAACCCGCACTGACAATAGCTTCAACACCTCTTCCTAAAGCATTTGTTAAGCCAGAAACGATTGGTCCAATTCCAGCTACAGCAATCATCGCAAGGATAGCGGCTAAAATCCCAGATGAGAAATTATTATATAACATTTCAAAGCCCTGGCGAATTTTTGCCTGAAATAGATCATCCACTTTCTTCATCAGATAACCGGCTAACGGGCCCATTACCATCGCTCCAAGGAACATTGGCTGTTCTGCTCCGACAATAACCCCCATTGTCGCAATGGCACCTACAACTCCTCCACGGAAATCATAGACCATACGTCCGCCTGTGAAACCAATCAATAATGGCAATAAATATTTAATCATTGGATCAACTAAGCTAGCCATCGTTTCATTTGGAATCCAGCCATCCGGAATAAATAAAGCTGTAATTAACCCCCAAGCAATAAAAGCACCGATGTTCGGCATAATCATTCCACTGAGGTTACTTCCAAATTTTTGTACTTTTGCACGTAATCCACCGTTTTGTGTTGACATATTGTTAAACTCCTTTCCCTTTTGAATTCATTTCTTATCTTTATTTTATGCCGTGTCCTCTAGGGAAAACAACTTAATCAAAATGCAACTTTGTCACGTGTTTGTTGCCAAAACAATATTAGAGAATTGTCATGCTTGGATAGAAGAAGAGATGCGATATAGCGTTAAATGGGAAAAAAGAGACATCTGCCAGACAGGTAAAATATATCCTCTCTAACAAAATGTCTCTGGTAAGCCTCAACAAATTATCATGTTCTTCATTTTTTTTGACCAAGCAATTTCACAAGAAAAAGCCGCCATATAACATGGCTCCAGCAATAATAAATGCCGGATGCACCTGTTTTATTTCTATCAGATAAAAACTGATAACAACAATAATGGCTGTTTGCAGCAGTCCAATACTGATATATGCTTCTGTCCAGAAATTCCAGGCAATCACACCCAGCAGCACTGCAATAACTGGCTGGACAAATACCGTCAGCCGATGGACGCGTTCGGATTTTTTATATTTGAGTAAAATGCCGCCCAGTAAAATCATTAAAATCAACGAAGGGGCAACCGTGGCAAAGATTCCGACAATGGAGCCTGCCACACCGCCTAGTTCATAGCCGACGTATCCTGCCATTTTGGTGGCTATCGGTCCGGGCAGTGAATTGGCAAAGGCCAGCACCTCTCCAAATTCCTGCACAGACATCCACCCATAATTACGCACGACCTCATTTTCGACCAGGGTTATCGAAGCAGGACCGCCTCCATAGCCGATGATTCCCGGAATAAAGAAAGCAACAAAAATATCCCATAAAATCATGAGCGTTCACCTTCTTTCTCCTTCTTTTTCACCGGAAGAGCAAAAGCGATAATTAAGAGAAAGCCAATCACAATGCCCGGATGAATATGCAGGTAATTTAGCACTACAAATATCACCGCAATCATGATAATCGCACGTATCCAGCCGAGACCTTTTCCCGCTTTATGAAGGAACTGCCACGTCAGAACAGCCATCATCATCCCGACAACAGCTACCACCGCTGCAGTCATGCCCTTCACCCAATCAAATTCGCGGACCTCTGATAGCGTTCTTAATAAAATAATAACTAATAAAACCGTTGGAATCACAGAAGCAACCAACGCATTCAGCATACCAATCCAGCCGGAGACACGATAGCCGATATAGCCTGCCAGCTTGGTGGCTATCGGTCCAGGCAGGGTATTGCTGATGGATAACATATCAGTAAATTCGTCCTCATCCATCCATTTATACTTCTCGACAGCTTCCTTCCGCATAAGCGGGATCGAGGCCGGCCCGCCGCCAAAGCCCAGCATTCCTATCCGGAAGAAAGCGATAAAAATATCCCATTGCTTTTTCATGAATATAACAATCCTTCTTTATCTCATTTTCAAGCCTGTTCTACCATACAGCGATATGCCCGTCTGTTCTGGACTCGGTTCCTCCAGAGAGCACGCCGGTTTCCGGGTTGCGCCAGATGATTTGCCCGCGTCCGAAGCTGTTCGGCTCCAGCTGTATGTGTATATCATGTCCTTTTTGACGCAATTCTTGAGCAATCGTATACGGAAATCGATGCTCTACCTCTATCCTTTTCTCTTTCAACCATTGCCATCTCGGTGCATCCAAAGCAGCCTGCGGATGAAGTCCAAAATCAATCGTATTCATCACAACCTGAACATGTCCCTGCGGCTGCATAAACCCTCCCATCACGCCGAATGGGCCAATTGCTACATTGTTCTTTGTAATAAAACCGGGAATAATCGTATGATAGGTTCTTTTCCCGCCTGCCAGCACATTGACGTGCGTCTCATCCATAGAGAAATCCCATCCTCGATTTTGCATCGCAATCCCTGTTCCGGGAATCACTACTCCTGAACCAAAGCCCTTATAATTACTCTGGATAAAGGAAACCATATTCCCTTCTTCATCTGCTGTTGCTAAATAAACTGTTCCGCTGCCAGCAGGGTCTCCTGCATTAGGAAGAATCGCTTCCTCGCCAATCAATGCCCTTCTCGAAGCCGCATATTCCTCACTCAAGAGCTGCTTCGTTGTATAGCGCATTTGGATTTCCTCGGTAATATGCCGCTTCCCGTCTTCAAAAGCCAGCTTCATCGCTTCCATTTGCTTATGATATGTATCTACCGATTCCTTGGCTGTCATCGAATAGCCTTTTAAAATATTCAACGCTTTCAGCGCAATGATTCCCTGCCCGTTCGGAGGAATCTCCCAAACATCATACCCCCGGTAATTGACCTTTATCGGAGCTACCCATTCTGTTTCATGCTTTTCTAAATCCGTCTTTGTTAAAAAACCGCCGGCTTCCTCAGAGGCCCGGGCAATTTTGTCAGCCAGCTCTCCTTCATAAAAAGAAGCGGCATCCGTTTCTGCAATCGCTTCTAACGTCGCTGCATGATCAGCTGATTTCCAGATTTCCCCCACTTTAGGAGCTCTGCCGTCAGGTGCAAAGGTTTCAAACCAGGCAGCAAAATCATAGCCCTCTTCCTTTTGATACATTTGATAGGCTTTCTTCCAGAAGCGTGCTAATATTGGCGATACCGGAAAGCCTTCCCGGGCATATTCAATAGCCGGCTGCAGCGTTTCTTTTAAAGACAATTTGCCAAATCGTCTGGACAACTCTGCCCATGCTTTAGGTACACCAGGCACCGTTACAGGTATCCACCCGAATGGAGGAATCGTATCATATCCTTTTTCTTTGACTGCCTCTATGGAAATATGTTCAGGAGACCTTCCGCTGCCATTCAAACCATGCAGCTCTCCTTTTGTCCATACAAGGGCAAACGCATCTCCGCCAATTCCATTGGATGTCGGCTCTACCACTGTTAAACAGGCCGCTGTCGCAATCGCAGCATCAATGGCATTGCCGCCTTTTTTCAAAATTTCTAACCCCGCCTCCGCTGCCAAAGGCTGGCTCGTCGCAACCATCCCTTTTTTTGCGTATATGGATTCTCTTGCAATTGCATAAGGATTAAATTTTTGATGTATCTGCTCCATCTGCTCATCCTTTCAAGGACTATTTTGTTATCGTCTGACCGGCAAGAAAAACCGGATATCCCATCAAAAAAACACGGAATATGAAAGACTCTATCCCCTTTCTTTAAGTCTATCATACTTGTTCTGGAATCTGTAAGCGTTCTTGCTAATCTATCCATCTAAAAAAAGACTCTTCCTGCCATTCATAGGAAAAGTCTTTTCAAATCAAATTTAATTACCTGCGAAAAACAGTCCAAGCTGTGCTAATAAGGCACTGCACAGATACGTTCCTGCAAATACAAAGACAGCAACAATCGCAATTTTCCAGGAGGTTCTCCGCAAATCAACAAGCCGGTTGGCTACGGAAATACCGGCAACCGTCAAAATTGGTGTTGTAATCGCAAGAAAGTCTACAGACTGGATTGCTTCAACGAAAAAATCTGAAATCAGGCACATCGTTAAAGATGTAATTGATACCCAGCCTAAAATAGGAAAATCACGGATGACTTTGATTGGAACTAATTTCATAAGATCAGCAATAATCACACCCATAAATGAAAATAACCAAAGGATTCCTAACCCGACAAAGGTCATGGATGTAATTGGTGTCGAATCCGGGTTTTTAATCAGCTTGATTTCTTGTGCAAATAAAATCAATGCTACACTTAATAAAAGTACGAACGCATATCGGATATAACGGCGCATGGTCGGGTTCATTTTTTGTCACCTCTAACTAAGAACTTATATACAACCTGCTGTAACGGAGCGGCAAGGAATACCATCGTAAATGTACCGATAAAGCTGGTTAACAGCTGACTGGCGGAAGCATAGGCTAAAATGGTGTTTTCCATTTCAGGAACTCTTGCTACCAGCGTGGCAGATGCCGCACTCATCATGCTTCCTGAACCTACTCCAGAAGCCATCGCAAGTGCCTCAACACGAATACCGAAATCAAGCAAAATCGGTGCAAATATACTAAAGAACATCGTCCCGAATAACGTACCGATGACATAAAGCGAGATAACTCCCCGCCCTTCCGGAGATTCCAATGTATACTTTTCGGAAATATACGCAAGCTCTCCTTCCCTTCCTAATCCTAAGGTGGCTCCAATTGCTTCGCGGCGCAAGCCTATCAATATAGCAATTGGCAGTCCGAAAAGAACTGTTCCCAGATTACCAATCTCCTGAATAATAAACACCCAGCCGACCTGCAGAATCTCTCTGATCTGCGGAGCAACATCGGACCCGTACCGAGCCATTAATGGAAGCATAATAAAAATTAAATATTTGCTTGCAAAATCAACATTCTTCTTACTGTATATCTTTTTCAGAATACCTTTCCGCAAAAACGGCAGAGCAAGGATCATCGTAATGGCAATCGCAAAAACTAATGGAAGCATCGAAATGGTCATTGAACCGATTGTAAACGATTGAATACCAATCAGCTCAGCTGCCGCAATAACTGCCAGGACAAACAATACAAAATAAACAAAATTTTTCACCATATCTATTCCCCAATTCTTAAAGTACGTGTTTAAAAAGCCCCTTTTATTAGGCCTTTTGAACATCCTTTTAAACGCAACTAGTTGGAACCATCCACAATCTGATTAATCACCGAAAGATATTCCGAATAAGAACGTTTGTACAATTTTTCCTTGTCCACATTTTCATCTATATTTTCTAATACTTCCGCAACAAATTCCGGGAAAATGCTATAAATAAATTCCGGATCCACATCAATGAAATCATCACCATGAATCGTTCCTGTAAAGCCGCTGTAGCCGATTTGGATACATGGAATCATATACGATAAATCACCAATATCCCCAGCCGCACTAATAAAGCTCTCGTTATCGATTTCATCAATTTCCGAAAAATTATCAAAAACAGCTTGTACAAAGGTGGAAAGGTATCTGTTCTGAATAAACGGAAGGTACCCCATTTGTGTATGTGTTCCCACGTCCCCCTGCAGGGCAATCGCGCTTCCCTTAGCTGCATCATCCAGTTTGGCTGCCGCTTCTTTTAAATAATCCACGGTTTTTGTCCGGAGATCGGTGCCAACTGTGATTTCATTCGGAACCACATTGGTCGACATATCGGAGCCCATTACAATAGGATTAATACGAACATGCTCCTTCTCATCCAGCTGCTGTCTCATTAAACCGACTGCAGTATTGAAAACCGTGGACATGCTGTAGGCATTCTTGCTGGAAAACGGATCAAAACCGGCATGCGTTGCTTTTCCTTTAAAGGTATACTTTTTATAAAGAAAACCAGCTAAATCGCAATTCACATTCACTGTCCAGTTATCAAACTCGCCGCCAATGGCATGTACGCAAATAGCTAAATCGATATCATCAAAAACACCCAGCTTCATCAATTCCGGCTTGCCGCCATAATGCGTGATCGTTCCCTGTTCAATCAATGCATCACGATAAGCCAAATCTAAATACTCTTCTGCTGGGACAAAGATAAAACTTATTTTATTTTTCCAATTCTTGCTGGCATTCGTCTTCACGTAATAACGATAGATTGCCAGTGCGATGCCCACTTGCGTATAGTGTCCACAGTTATGAGCCGCTCCGGTCTCTTTATCAGCGTACATATGTGATGGTGCATACACTGCATCCAGCTCAGCAATAAACGCAATATGTGTATCCCCTTCTTCGGGCCCTAATGTCGTCTTGAATCCTGTCGTACTGAAATGCTCGATGTCCACATCTGGATCAACTTCCTTTAAAAAGCGGATGATATTCTCTTTTGTCCGCTGTTCTTTATAGCCTAATTCCGGGTGGTAATAAATATCCTCTGCCACGTCTTTTATCAGCTGATATTGCTCTTTAAAAAACATAATGGATTCTGAACGCTCCTTTTCAACATGTTAAAGTGTTAAAGCATGATAATATCTTATCATTCGACAAATTTCACGTCAATACAGCTTTTTCACACTTTTTTGATATTATTTTGAACATCATGGTACAGGCTTCCAAAAAAGAAAAAGCATAGGAAACAGAGGTATCATAAAAAATCTGCTTCCTACACTTTTTTTGCTATATCAACCGCATGCCTATTCACTGACTTCAATATCATATTTCCGTAACCAATAATCAATCTGGCAGAGATGAGCAATTAACTGCGGCCCTCTCATCAGCTGACCATACCACGGATCCTTGAACTCTTTCCCCGTGCTTTCTACAATTTTCTCTACCTTATCCTTCTTCAAAAACTCAAAGATCCTTGCTTCGGAGTCGGTTAAAATCTTCCGCATCCACTGCGACACCTGCTCCGTATATTCCGGCTGAAATGTCCTTGGATAAGGGCTCTTCTTCCGGTAAAGCACCTCTTGCGGCAGAACGCCTTCCATCGCCTTTCGTAAGATCCCTTTCTCCCTGCCATTTGCCATTTTCATTTCCCAGGGAATATTCCAGACATATTCCACAAGATGATGATCTGCATATGGAACACGCACTTCCAGCCCTGCACCCATGCTCATTCGATCTTTTCTGTCCAGAAGCTGGGACATAAACCACTGCATATTTAAATAAAACAATTCCCTGCGCCTTGCATCTACCTTGCTTTCTCCATCGAGGCGAGGCGTTTCATCTATTGTCGTTTGATATCTGTCCTGCACATAATCTGCAATTTGTAATTTGCTCTGCCAATCATCATGCAATAATTCAACTCTTCCATCTAAAGACCGAATCCATGGAAAGCTGTCTCCCACGGCCGTCGGATCATGGAACCAAGGGTACCCGCCGAATATTTCATCTGCACACTCTCCAGACAAAGCCACGGTTGTATGCTTCTTCATTTGCTGGCAGCACCATAATAAGGAGGAATCAATATCTGCCTGCCCCGGCTGGTCTCTCACTTCGACCGCTTCTTTCAGCAGGGAAGCAAGCTCCATCCCTGTAATCACTTCTTCATGATGATCTGTTGAGAAAGCTTCCACCATTTTTTCAATCCATTGCTGATCACTGGAAGGCTGAAATTTACTCTCCTGAAAATGCTTTTTATTACCTTGGTAATCGAGGGAGAAGGTCGATAAAGCGCCCAGTCCTTTTTCTTTGTAGTGATTTGCCGCTATGGCTGTAATTGCACTGGAATCTAAACCGCCTGACAGGAAGGTAGCCACAGGTACATCTGCTACAAGCTGCCTTTGAACGGAATCGATAAACAGCGTCCGTACTTTTTCTGCTGTCTCTTCTAAGGAATCCTTATGCTCTTTACTTTCTAAATTCCAATAACGCCAGACCTTTATTCCTTCTCTCGAAACAGCCATCGCATGCCCGGCTCTTAATTCATTGACATCTTTAAACAACCCATGCCCCGGTGTTCTGGAAGGCCCCAAACCAAAGACCTCCGAGAGCCCGGTCCGATCAATTTTTGTTGTTACCTGCGGATGCGCAAGAAGCGCTTTTATTTCGGAACCGAACACAAACGTTTTTCCTTTTTCACTGTAAAAAAACGGCTTTACCCCTAAACGGTCACGTGCAATAAACAGCTTCTCCGCCGCATTATCCCAAATAGCAAACGCAAAAATACCGTTTAAGTGGTCCACACAGTCTTCCTTCCATTCCATATAACTTGTTAACAGGACCTCTGTATCCGAGGATGTCGTAAATGTATACCCCCGCTGCATCAGGCTTTTCCGTAATTCCTCTGTATTATAAAGCTCTCCGTTATAACAAATAACGTATTGCTTATGTTCCGCCTCTTTGGTCATCGGCTGTCTGCCGCCCTCTAAATCAATAACAGAAAGACGGGTATGGCCAAATCCTACGTGACCATCCAGCCAATAATCCGTTGCATCTGGACCGCGCAAAGACAATGTAGCTGCCATCTTTTCTAATGTGTCTCTCTCGTCCCTCGCACGTTTATCCCAGCTAATGAATCCGGTAATTCCACACAAATGGCCTCATCCTCTCTGGCAATGTCTCCAGTTCCACATTAGCCTATGCTATGCCGGCCAAGTTCGTGCATAACCAGAGGAATGTTTGGTTAGAAAAATGGATTGTTATGAAGGTGTTCAAGTTTCATTTCATACTTTCCGCCAAAATAAAAAGACCATCTTCACGATGATCCTTCATTTGCAAATTTATTTATCTTTTATCGTTACACCCTCTGAGCTTCCGATGATGACAGTATCCGCCATATCAATGAACAGACCAGTTTCCACCACACCTGCAATCGCCTGTATTTTCCGGTCTAAGTCAGCTGGATCCTCTATCCTTTCAAACGGACAGTCTACAATATAATTTCCATTATCGGTGACAAGCGGCTCTCCATCCTTCAAACGAAGCACCGGCACACAGTCAAGCTTCTCTATTTCATGAGCTGTACGTTCCCAGGCAAACGGCAGGATTTCTACCGGCAAAGCATACGCTCCTAAATGGTCAACCATTTTTGACTCGTCCACGATAATAATTAACTTCTCGGCAGCCTGCGCAATGATTTTCTCTCTAAATAACGCTGCACCGCCGCCCTTGATTAATTGAAAATCCGGATCCACTTCATCTGAGCCGTCAATGGTTACATCCAATTCCTTTGTTTCCGCAAAATTAGTCAGAGGAACGCCGAATTCCTTTGCCCATGCACCGGTCTGAATAGAAGATGGAATTCCTTCTATTTGAATGCCTTCCTGCTCAATTCTTTCACCTAAAGCGCGAACAAGCCAATATACCGTGGAACCTGAACCTAAACCGACTTTCATTCCATCCTTCACGAAGGTCGCCGCTTTTTCGCCGACTGCTTTCTTTAATTGCTCCTGTGTATTCATCATATTTGCCTCCTGAATGAAGATTCTTAATATCCGAGATGATCTGACGCTTATAAATTACTCATTATGTATCCGTATCCATTATAGCGCAAATGAGAGTTTTTAGAAATAATCAAATATGTAATTTGAATGAATTTAATGGCAAACAAGTATGATGGTCCCCGCGTCAACCGTCAACTTACAAAGAAGCATTATTATGATATAATCCACCATATAGGGAACACTTATCGAGATGGGAGTGAACTGGCAATGAAACGAGTTTAGCAGAGATTTTTCGGAATGAAGGCAAAGCGGAAGACAGATCAGCTTTAGCTAACACAACCGTTGAACTAATTACAAAGTTTTCAACTCCAATTCCTGAAGACTGGAAGAATAAACTGCACCAACAAGAAATAAGCACATTGGGGTCACTTATCAAGCAAGTAGATGAATTTCAAACCACAGAGGAAATAAACCAATATTTATAATAGATAAAACACGGGGATTTCCGTGTTTTTTTTGTACCTGTAGAAATGTAAAGCTTCAGTACCTTTTTTGATGAAATTTTTAAGTACAAACAATATCAAACGTTAACTAACAAGAACGTTCCCAAGGACCAGCATGTAATATTGAAGCATACTCTTTAATGAATAAGCATAAATGGTTATTTTCCAGTAATACCCTTTATTAATCAATGCTCCTGCAACAGCTTCATCAATGGACTTTTTAAAATGCTCGTCTACATTTATATAATAGTTAGTTGGCGTTAGATACTGATTGTGTCTTTCGGGTTGTAATCCATAACAATGCCACTAATTGCATTTAAAACTGATTTGGAGGATTCTTTTCTGTCATCCTAATATACAACCTTGTTGCCAAGACCATTCACATATTCCCGATACTTACTTAGAGTGACAATATAAGAATCGTGTACAAATGGCTTAAAACGATTCAATGTATCTTCAACCATCAAGTTGTCACTAGATAAATTAATAAACTACTTCGATTTTTATTCAGTAGATTAAGGATATATTCTGTTTCCTGCTTCCCTAGCTAAAGCTAAACTGACAGTATTCATGTGGTCATCTCATTTATTTAATTTATATTAAGAAAAAGAGCCACCACCTGAAAAGTTGATAGCTCTTTGATAGGGTGGAAGGATTTATTGCAGTTTTATTTCATTTTTTCTTACTGGTTAGGGAGGTTAAAACATCTACATAGGTGTTAGCATTTAAATATAGGAGTGAACCTGAGTTTTGTGAACAGTGCAGATGCAGCAATAGGACCAGATAGGACAGAAAAAGAAGGTTTATCCACTTACTGATACTTTCCAAGATGCTGAAGCACAAGGTAAAGGAGTCAGAACACAATATGAATTTTGGAACGGGAATGCTTCTCCATCTTCCCATAAAATAAAAAATAAAAGTGTTACAATAGAGTAAGATAAGAATTGAAGGGAAGTGAGTAAGGTGGAATCAAAATTTAAATTTAAATTGAAACAAATACTAATACTTCTAGCTTTTGTTGCAGTGCTGATAATTCTTAATATCACGTTAGAATTTTCACCCTTAGCAAATATTCTGGTTATGGTTCCCTTTATTTTGCTAGGATGTTGGTTCACTTACCAAAATTATAAAAGAAGAGAGACGGAGATTAAACATTCCAATAAAAAGGATTACTCTTAGGGGAAATCAGGCAGTCGAAAAACCCTCGGCTGCCTATTTTCATGTTGAAAATGGCTCCAAATTGACCGTAATTATTTGGTATAATAGAAGTACCCCACAAAGGCAGTGATGAGCTTGTTTCACACTAGAAAACACACGCAAAACGAAATCGATTTTGTTTAGAAGACTTAGTTCCCCAAGATCAATTACTACGAAAAATAGATAAATACATTGATTTCTCTTTTATTATTTAAAAAGTAAAACCTTATTATTGTGATGATAAGTTCCACCCGTGGCGCAAAAGTACCCTCTTGCCCACAAATGCTGTCCCCAATATCTTTTCTTTAGTTCTGGAAATTCGTCTTGTAATAACCTTGATGATCTTCCTTTCAGATATTACATGATTTTACTTGGGGCAACACTTGGTGTACAAGATAATAATAAATGGATATGATCTTTGCAAACACTATCTTGCAAGATGGTTATTCCTCTTGCTTCACAACCTTGCCTAATCAATTCTCTTGCTCTTACTACTATATGTCCTTGCAACACCTTATATCTATACTTCGTTACCCATATAACATGATACTTAATATCATATACTGCATAACCGCTTTTTCTATATCCGTCCATACCATCACCTCTTCTGTTAGTATGGACAAAAAAGATAAGGCTAAAAGCGGATACCGTCTAAAGACGGTGGAGTTAGTCCACGCATTTGGAAATTAAAACTTCAGCACTTCTTTTAATGAAACAAGCAGTCTCTGTCCGAGATTTTTGTGAAACAGGGCCAAAACTGTCATGGATAATTATTCTTGATTAAGAATACACCCTAAAAGAAAAGACCCGCAAGCTGCGAGTCTTTCCCAATCATTCTATTAAGGCAATACTGGTTCGTCCTGAGTCACACCAACTTCATAACGAAGTATTTCCTGTCCTTCTTGTCGAATATCCCAATTTACTACGCGTTCGTTAACCGGAGCTAATTCTGCACGGTAAACCGTTGGGAACACAGGCACTTGTTCTACCATATATTCTTGCCACTCACTATACACTTCTTGTCGATATTCTAGATCCATCGCTTCTGGAGAAACTCCTTCTTCTAGAAGACGTGTATTTTCTTCATCCTCCCAGCGAGTGAAATTATATATTACATTTGGTCCCCATAAGCCTGTCGGGTCAACATCCGTTCCTACTGACCAAGCAGCTGAATAAACATCAATGTCTGGATCATCATTACCCTGCTGTCCAATTCGATCATAGAAATCATTAAATTCTAATAAACGTCCATCAATTTTTTCGACTTTAATTCCAACTTGTTCCCATGATTGGATATAATAATTTGCTAAAGGTTCTGCGGTGTCTCCGCCTTCCATCGTTGCATAATTAAGCACTAGCTCTTCTCCGTCTGGATTTTCACGGATGCCATCTCCGTCTACGTCTTCATAGCCGGCTTCATCTAAAATTTGATTTGCCATATCCGGGTCATAAGTTGGCGTTTCAATAGAGTCATCATGATAAATTTCATAGAAAGACGGCATTAATGTGGTTGCATTCCAACGTAATCCATTATAAAAGCGTTCTCCTACAGCATCATTATCTACTGCATACCACATTGCCCGGCGCAATTCGACATCGCCGACTTTTGAATTTTCTAAATCCATATCCACTTTTCCATTCTCATCATCCCATGTTCCTAGTTTAAATCCGACATATGAATAAGATCTGTCGAGTCTTCCTAAGAAATCTACATTTGTTAAAGAATCTACTACATCTGGATATTGATCCGTAGGGAAAGAATCCACCATATCTACTTCTCCAGTTTCCAAGGCCTGTACGACAGTTTGAGGAGCAATTACTTTTAGTGTTACTTTATCTAAAGAAGGCTCGCCTCTCCAATAATCCTCATTCTTCGTATATGTTACAGACTCACCTGGAGTGATAGACTCCACTTTAAACGGGCCAATCCCAATCGGGTTTTCACGTACCGCATCAGAAGAAGACATATCTGCTACTGGAATATCTTCAAAGATATGTTTTGGCAACGCATAAGACCATATTCCGCCTGAAAGTAAGGAAGGTGTTGCTTGTTTAAAGGTCATTTTCAACGTTTTGTCGTCAATAATCTCTAATCCTTCTATACTATCTGCTTCCCCATCATGATATTCTTCTGCACCGACGAGGTTTACAACATCCCCATAACGCGGACCGTCATAATCCGGGTCAGCTATAACTTCAATGGCAAATGCCCAATCCTCTGCAGTTACTGGTTCGCCATCATGCCAATTAACTTCATCACGAATTGTAAAAGTAAATTCATTTCCTTCCTCATTGACCTCAAATTGAGCTGCACCCTCTTGAGTATAAGTGAACGTATCGTCAACTTCTAAAAGCGCCTCATCGAACCAATCAATTACTTCCGAATCATATACGTCTGAATAAAAATTAAAATTCAAGGTTCCAGCAAAAACGGTATCTGATACAAGTCCAAAATTCAACTCTCCGCCATCCATTGCTTCCCCTTCTTTACTAGGACTAAAATCAGCTATATCATATATCTCCCCATCAGCTTCTTCTGAATCATTATTTTCTTCTGAACCGCTATCTCCGCTGTCTCCGCCTCCGTCACCCTCAGCATCATCAGAACCGCCGCTGCAGGCTGCAAGTACAAGAAGTAGAACCAACATCATTGCAAATAAAAGCTTGCTAAATTTTGCTTTACTCATCCTTGTAAACCTCCCTTTTAATTATATTTCTTTTACGCCGGCAAGGACTACCGGCAATATATACTAAACATCAAGCTGCTGTAAGCAATTGATGTAAGTAATTGATGTAAGTAACAGAATAAATTTCTAACCTCTCCGTTGTCTTGCATCTGCCGCACGCCGCAATGCTTCTCCGACATTACGGACACTTAGCATTAATAATAGAATCAATACTGCAGCCGGCACCCATATCCACCAGCGAAATTCCAATGTTTGCGGATTTGTTGCATAAGCTAATAATGTTCCTAAACTCGGCGTGTCCTCAGGAAAACCAAATCCTAGAAAGGATAATCCAGACTCTATTCCAATATTTTGCGCTAAATTCAACGTCATCGTTACGATAATTAAGGATGTAATGTTGGGTAAAACCTGTTTAAAAATAATGCTAAAGTTAGAAGAGCCTAATGTTTTCGATGCTTGTGCATAATCAAGCTCTTTCTCCTGCAATGCTTTGGAGCGGATTAACCTTGCTATTCCCATCCAGTTAAAGGCTGCCATAATGACAGCGAAAGTGAAGATATCATAACTTGGTGTCATCGTTACAAAAACAATAATAATCATTAGAAATGGCAATACCATAAAGAAGTCGATAATACGCATCATGAAATTATCGATGTGCCCTCCAAAATAACCAGATACAACACCAAAAGCGATTCCGAATACCCCGCTTATAACTGTTACTAAAAACCCAATTGCTAAAGAATTACGTGTGCCAATAATTAATTGGCCAAATACATCACGTCCGCCATAATCTGTTCCTAATATAAATTGGTCAGAAGGCGGTTCATTAATAGCGAATAGATCCACCGTCACAATTTCAGCCTGATTTAGAAATAAAGAAATTCCAAATACGAAAGCGGTAATTAAAATTAAGAAAATCAATGAAACCAAAGCCAGTTTATCCCGAACCAACTCCCTTAATAAGATATTAAGGGAAGAAGGACTCTTTTGTTCAGCAATTTTAGCCGTATTAGCTTCCATATATTATTCACCTCAGTGTCTGTCAAAATTCTATTTAATACGGATCCTCGGATCTACCATACCTAAGATAATATCCGATAATAAAGCACCTAAGATGCTGGCAATACCGAATAATAAGGTAAGTGCTGTCACAACACTAAAATCACGCTGCCCGATTGATTCTAAGAATAAAAGCCCCATCCCTGGATAACCGAAAATCCTCTCGACAAACACAGTACCTGTAATTAAAGATGTGATTTCCCAGCCAAAGAAAGCTGCAATCGGCAGGACTGAGTTCCGGAAAATATGTCTGTTATAAACACGGTTTTCAGAAGCTCCCTTTGCTCTTGCTGTAATAATAAAATCCTTTTGCTTTGTATCAACAATTTCACTTCTTAAATATTGCACCGTGCCGACAACAGAAATCAATGCGATGGATATTCCTGGTAAAAGTGAATGATTTAATTTACTCAGGTAATATTCCATTGTCCCGGGTTGCATTCCAGGAGCCACACTGCCGCTTGTCGGAAACCATCCCAGCTGGTACCCAAAAATCCAAAGAATAACTAAAGCGAATATAAAAATAGGTGTAGCAAAACCAAGGTAGGTGTAGCCTGTAATTGCTGAGTCCAAAGGCGAATCATTATAACGCCCGCTGATAAGTCCAAGCGGGATGGCAATTAAATATGTAAATACAAGTGCAACAACAGATAACAGGACTGTATTATTTAATCGCTCAGAAATGACCGCTGTTACATCCGTTTTAAATCGATAGGACTGTCCTAAATCTCCCTGTACCAGGCCAGTAACCCAATCTGCATATTGGATATACCATGGATTATTAAGCCCTAACCGCTCACGCTGAATTTCCAAAGCTTCCTGTGTAATTGTCGGATCAATCAAACCGGTGAGTGCATCCCCAGGCATAAGCTGTGCCATAATAAATACAAGCACACTTAAAAATACAATTTGGGGAAATGTAATTAATAGCCTTCTAACAATAAATTTCCACATAGACGAATCAACCTTTCTCTGGCAAAGCAACTTTATGAGTGCTAGAAATAGACTGAAGACCAAAAGCCAGCCCGTTACCGTCAAAATACCTATCATAAGACTCACGATATTCTTTTGCTATTTCTTGCCGGAATTTAAATTGCCTCTCACGATTTTTAGGATCAATATCGGGAATAGCTGCAATTAACCGTTTTGTATAAATGTGCTGTGGGTTTTCAAAGATGTCTTTTGTGCTGCCCTGTTCCACATACCTTCCTTTATACATGATTGAGATATTGTCACACATATGCTTTACCACTCCCAAATCATGGCTGATAAAGAGATAGGTTAGATTCAATTCTTTCTGGATTTCCTGAAGAAAATTAAGCACCTGCGCCTGTACAGAAACATCCAAAGCAGACACAGGTTCATCTGCAATAATCAGTTTCGGTTTTAAAGCAATCGCTCTGGCAATTCCGATACGCTGTCTCTGCCCGCCAGAAAATTCATGCGGATATTTAAAAATACTGTCAGAACTCACATTAACGATATCTAAAAGCTCCTGTACACGTTTCCTCTCTTCTAATTTTGATAATTTTTCATAGTTCCGAAGGGGCTCTGCCACAATGTCCAATACCCTTTTTCTCGGATTTAACGAAGAATAAGGATCTTGAAAAATCATTTGGACATCTTTTCGGAAGTCTTTGGTTTTTGCTTTTTTATCAGTAACGTCTTTTCCATTAAACAATACTTGTCCAGAGGTCACATCTTCCAAACCAATAATCGCACGCCCTGTGGTTGATTTTCCAGAACCAGATTCTCCTACCAATCCATATGTCTTCCCTTGCTCCAGTTCAAAAGACACCCCGTCAACCGCACGTATATGATCAACCGTTCGATTTAAAATTCCACCCTTAATCGGGAAGTATACTTGTAAATCTTTCACCTCAAGAAACGCCATTTTCCTGTTCCTCCTTATTATCCGGGAAGTAAAAATGCTTATAACAAGTACATCTGACAAAATGCCCAGGTTCCACTTCATGTAAGTCTGGGTTCTCCTCGTGATGAGATGCATCGACCCAAGGGATACGCTCTGCAAAACGACAGCCTGTTCTCGGCAGGTTTTTTAACGTCGGCACAACACCTTGAATCACATGAAGCCTGTCCTGTCCTTCTGTCGGCACCGAATTTAATAAGGATCTTGTATAAGGATGAAGCGGATTAGCAAACAACTTATCCACAGGTGCTATTTCTACAATTTGCCCAGCATACATAACCGCCACCCGGTCAGCCATTTCCGCAACAACGCCTAAATCATGAGTAATCAAAATAATCCCTGCATGTATTTTTTGTTTTAATTCTTGGATTAAATCAAGAATTTGCGCCTGAATCGTCACATCCAAAGCAGTAGTCGGCTCATCAGCAATCAACAGCTCTGGATCATTGGCAATTGCAATTGCTATAATGACACGCTGCCTCATCCCTCCGGATAATTCATGTGGAAATTGCTCATAAACTCGCTCTGGTCTTGGAATGCCTACTAAATTAAGCAATTCAATCGTGCGTTTCTTTCTGCCCTGCTGCCCCAGTTTTTTATTATGCAAAAATAAGTTCTCTTCAATTTGCCTGCCAATGGGCATCAATGGGTTTAATGCAGTCAGCGGATCCTGGAAAATCATCGCCATCTCGTCTCCGCGTATTTTGTTCAGCTTCGATTTTGGCATCTTAACAATATTTTGATTATTTAACGAAATTTCTCCCTCTATTTTCGCTCTCGTGTGTAAACGCATGATTGAAAATGCCAAAGCGCTTTTTCCTGAACCGGATTCTCCAACAATCCCCAATATTTCATTTTTATTCAACGTAAGCGTTACATCATCCACCGCTGCGTAATATTCATCGTCAATCCGAAAAGATGTTTTAAGGTTTTTTATTTTTAGCAATTCATTACTCAAACCCGTGTCCCCCCTTACTCAAATTGTTTTCTCTACGCTGTATGAATCTCTCCGTAAAAATTCAGCCCCCTCCTTTTCTATTTATTGAATACTCAGATGACAAAAATTTGAGTAATTTCTGAATAAAAAAATGCATGTACACTCATTCATTTTAATTAATTCCTAACTAAAAAGATTTGTACAAACATTCCTGGTCTAAGCTCTGCTCTTCTACTAAATCATATCTGTTTTATCACGGAGAACCGTCCGTTATCTCCTTGAATCACTCAACTTCCACTGGCTGAAGTTTCGTTTTATAATTGCTGCAGCAATCATCTATGATATAAATCTAGTGCACCGATTAAGCGACTGTTTTATCTCGTATAACATTATGTAGTATGATAAAAGTATAACTGTTGAAATTTTTCTGAAAATTGTCCGTAAATAAACGAGAATTTTATCGCTTTAATACAGTAAAATCTATTCTATTTTCTCTCATCTCTGGCTCTTATAAAATATTGCATTTTTATTTCAAAAAGTTAAAGTTCGAAAACTTATCGTAAACAAACCTTAATATACTTTGAAATTATAGTTTATAACCTCCCTAAAATCAATAGGTTTTGACAAAAAATAAAATTGGAAACGATATACATTTTTTTCTTTACGACATTAAAATCCTTTAAAACCAAGGGCTTATTCCAATAATTTACTACAAAAACCGGAATAATTTTTTTCATTCTTTCTCTTTTCTTTCGTGTCGTTTTATCGGTCAGAGTCATCTACATACCGTCATTTTTAACATATATTAACAATTTAATAAAGGTGGATATACCTTTAAAACAGGATTAAATTGGATATTTTAACGTTAAACATTTATCTATTATCTTGAAATGATTTTAGAAAATGCAACAAAATTTGATTTTATCTGCAGACCTTTTTGTTTCTATTCATTTTTCACAACACTAAAAAACTTCATTCCATAAGGTTTCCCTTACGGAATGAAGTTTCATTTTACAAAGCGACATATGATTTTACTTTTTTTGGCTTATACTTTTCGGATAACTCTTGAATTCGCTGCATGTTCCCGATATCGAGGTTCCCACCACTCACGATGACTCCGCAATGTCTAGAACGAAGCTGATGATGATGTGCGAATAGGGCTGCCAGAGCGGCTGCTCCAGCTCCTTCCATCAATGTTTTATTCCGTTCAAGCATATATATAATCGCTGCAGCAATTTGTTCATCAGTTACAGTGACAATATCATCGACATATTCCCGGATGATCGGTAAAGTATGCTTTCCGGGTTCCTTTACTGCAATACCTTCTGCAATGGTGTTCACCTGCGTCCATTTTTTCACCTGTTTAGTGCGATAGCTGTCATAAATAGCTGCAGCTCCTTCAGCCTGTACACCAATCACTTTGATATTTCGGTTGATATGCTTAGCAGCAACTGCAATTCCACTGATTAAACCGCCGCCGCCAATTGGTACTAAAATCGTATCGATACGGTCTTCCTGACGCAGCAGCTCCATAGCAATAGTACCTTGTCCAGCCATAATATCATGATCGTCGAAAGGATGAATATAGGTTGCGCCAGTTTTCAGCTGATGCTCCAGTGAGGCCTGATAAGCTTCTTGAAAGCTCTCTCCTGTCAGGATAACATCTGCACCATAATTTCTGGTTGCATTCACTTTCGCAAGCGGTGTGCCCTCTGACATAAATATTGTTGCCTTCACACCTAATTTGGATGCGGCATGTGCAACTCCCTGCGCATGATTTCCGGCAGATGCAGTAATAACACCATTCTCAAGCTCTTCATCTGTCATCTGCATCAGTTTGTAGCTTGCGCCCCGAAACTTAAATGCACCCGTTTTTTGCTGATTTTCCATCTTACAATAGACATGCTTCCCTACTAATTCATCTGTTGTATGTGATGTTAACAGCGGTGTTTGATGAACAATTGGCTTTAATTTCTTCCATGCTTGATATACTTTTTCACCAGTTAAGCGATCCCCAAGTGAATCCACACTCCTTCAGTCCTCTTATTCATTATAGTTTTCTATCTATCTCTCTATCTTCTCATAATTAAAGCTGCTTATCATCTCTAAGCACGTTTTTCTTCAAATGCCTTAATCGCATCTTCTTCTAAAAGCGTCAGTGCGATATCGTCCCAGCCGTTAAGAAGCTTTTCCTTATGGTAAGCTGGAATATCAAAGGAAACAACCGTGCCATCTGCATCTGTAATTCTCTGATTTTCTAGATCAACATCCAGGGTTAAACCATCTTCCGCTTTTTTCATCCATTGCTGCACCTGTTCTTCATTCATCTTTATTACTAATATGCCGTTTTTCAACGAATTATTATAAAAAATATCGGCAAAGTCCGGAGCAATAATTACTTTAAATCCGTAATCCTCCAATGCCCATGGTGCATGCTCACGGGAGGAGCCGCAGCCAAAATTATCGCCTGCTAAAAGCACTGTAGCATTTTCATATTTTGGCTGATTTAAAACAAAATCATCGCGTAAGTTCCCGTCATCGTCAAAACGCCAATGGAAAAATAAAAATTCACCAAAGCCGGTGCGTTCAATTCGTTTTAAAAATTGCTTCGGTATAATCTGATCTGTATCTACGTTACTGCGATTTAACGGAGCAGCAATTCCTTTATGCTCTTTAAAAGCTTCCATCATCTACTCCTCCTAACTCGGTACTCCAACATATTTTCTCACGTCTACAAAATGTCCTTCAATGGCTGCTGCAGCCGCCATTTCTGGACTTACCAAGTGTGTGCGCGCTCCATTTCCTTGTCTTCCTTCAAAGTTCCGGTTTGACGTCGATGCACATCTGCCGCCAGCAGGGACAATATCATCATTCATTCCCAGACACATACTGCAGCCTGAATTTCTCCACTCAAATCCGGCATCTATAAAGATTTTATCAAGGCCGATTTCCTCCGCCTGCTGTTTTACCAAAAATGATCCAGGTACCACGATTGCTTTAATACCGTCTTTTACCTTCTTGCCTTCTACAATTTTCGAGGCTTTTTTCAGGTCGCTCAATCGGGAATTCGTACAAGACCCAATAAAGACATGATCGACATGAATCGATGTGATCGACTGATTTTCTTCTAAATCCATATAGGTCAGAGCACGTTCTACTTCGTCCGGATACTCCGAGTCGGCAATTGTCGGTGTAGAAGCATTGACTGGAACGCCCATTCCAGGGTTTGTTCCCCAAGTTACCTGTGGTTCAATTTCGTCTGCATAGATGGTAACGGTATGATCAAATTCTGCACCTTCATCTGTTGCCAGTGCTAACCATTCTTCTGCTAAAGCTTCAAAAGCTTCTCCTTCTGGAACCATTTCACGGCCGCGAAGGAATTCTACGGTTGTTTCATCCGGACTGATTAAACCGGCACGTGCGCCAGCTTCAATGGACATATTACAAACCGTCATTCTCTCTTCCATCGTTAATTTACGAATGGCGTCACCAGTGTATTCCATTACATATCCTGTTCCAAAACGAACGCCGAATTTTGCAATAATCGCCAGAATCAAATCTTTCGCTGTCACTCCAACACCTAAATCTCCAACGACTTGAACATTCAATGTTTTAGGTTTGTCTTGCCAGATTGTCTGTGTTGCCAAAACATGCTCTACTTCACTGGTTCCAATCCCAAATGCAAATGCTCCAAATGCTCCATGTGTGGATGTATGGCTATCCCCGCAAACAATGGTTTTTCCCGGTTGGGTTAAACCTAACTGCGGCCCAATGATATGGACAATCCCTTGATCCGGATGATACATATCCGCCAGCTTCACGCCAAAATCGGCACAATTCTTTTTTAGAGCTTCCATTTGTTTTTTGGAAATTTCGTCCTTCATGTTTTCTCTGTTAATAGTTGGAACGTTGTGATCCATTGTAGCAAAGGTTAAATCCGGACGCCTTACCTTTCGTCCATTCAGCCTTAAACCTTCAAACGCCTGCGGAGACGTTACCTCATGAACAAGATGCTGGTCGATATATAAAAGAGCCGGCTTTCCTTCCTCTTCTTTTACAACATGCTTATTCCAAATTTTTTCAAATGCTGTCAAAGCCTTTCCCAATTTCTACACCTCCGAAACGATACATATCATCCTTAAAATAGTTCAACTTCCTTATACATAAGAGCTACAAATTGAATCAGAAATACACTTTGTCGTTAAATTTTCGATAATCGCTTCTGTTATTTCATCTGTACTCATTTGTTTGCCATCTTTAATTTTTAAATCTGCTGTATGATAGCCCTGCTCCAGGCAATCCATCACCGCGGATTCGATTGCTTTCGCTTCTTCCTGCATCCCCAGGGAGTATTCCAGCATTAATGCCGTGGATAAAATCATGCCGATTGGATTCGCAATCCCTTTTCCAGCGATATCAGGAGCTGAACCATGGACCGGCTCATACATTCCTAAACCGTCTGTACGGACACTTGCTGATGGAAGCATGCCAAGCGATCCTGTCAGAACCGAAGCTTCATCGCTTAAAATGTCGCCAAATAAATTCTCTGTGACAACTACATCAAATCCGCTTGGATTGGTAATCAGCTTCATTGCAGCGGCATCTACCAGCAAATGCTCTACTTCTACATCTGGATAACCAGCTGCTTTTTCATTCACGATTTCTCTCCAGACCCGGCTGGATTCTAATACATTTGCTTTATCCACCGAAGTTAAATGCTTATTACGGATTTGTGCAGACTCAAAGCCCTTTTCTACGATTCTTTCAATCTCGTGTCTCGAATAAGCGAGTGTATCTACCACGTCTTCTCCATTGTTTCTGCGTTCACTAGGTTCGCCGAAATACAAACCGCCAGTCAATTCACGAACAATCATCATATCAGAATCTTTGACAATTTCTTCTTTTAAAGGAGAGGCATGTAACAGGGGCGGGAATGTCTTCACAGGGCGCAGATTTGCAAATAAGCCTAAGCCTTTGCGAATTCCCAGCAACCCTTTTTCCGGTCTGAATTCCGGCGGCTGATTATCCCATTTAGGACCTCCCACTGACCCGAGCAAGACAGCATCTGCTTCGTTACATGCATGAAGTGTATCATCTGGCAATGGCACACCATAACGGTCAAGAGCATCTCCGCCAATTGCACACTCCTGGAGAATAAACCGATGATGATATTCACTTTCAATCGCTGCGAGTACCTTTTTTGCTGACTCCATAATTTCTTTACCAATTCCATCTCCAGGTAACAGGACAATTTTCTTTTCCATTATTATTTCTCCTTCTTCTTACTCGTGAACGAGCTGTTTAATAGTAGTATTCTTTTGAACAAAGTAACATTTCACCGCTTGAACAAATGCATTTATGGAAGTTTGTCGAAACACGTCACATCTCCTGCAAATCATTCGGCATCTCCAAATTTCTCTTTCACCTAAGAAAGGCTGTTTACACCTGTTTCGACAATTTCCTCAGGTGCCTTCTTTTGATTGATACGCTATATACAAACAGGGCTGCAAGGAAGATCTGAATAGCTGGTTTCATACGTCCATTGAAGGAGGCTGGAAATCCAGCCTCCATTCAATCCATCTTCTATTTTTCAAGCTGCTTAGATTATTAGTTTAAATCAACTCTGGGTGACTGCTCACCGTCTTTAAAGAGCCGTATCAAAAAATTTAATTTTGCGCGTGTGCTTTTTCATTTTTTTCTGCTACATCGTTAATTGGTTTTTTAACGAATGGCATTAAAGCACGCAGTTCTCTTCCAACAACTTCAATTTGATGTTGATTTTCACGACGATTGATTGCGTTAAACTGCGGACGGCCTGTTTGGTTTTCGGAAATCCATCCTTTCGCAAAGGTACCATTTTGGATATCAGAAAGAATATCCTTCATACGCTCTTTTGTTCCTTCATCAACAACACGAGGACCAGATACGAAGTCGCCCCATTGTGCTGTATCGGAGATAGAATAACGCATGTTTTCTAATCCACCTTCATAAAGCAGGTCAACGATTAGTTTTAATTCATGCAGACACTCAAAGTATGCTACTTCCGGCTGATAACCTGCTTCTGTCAATGTTTCAAATCCTGCTTTTACAAGTGCAGTAGCTCCACCGCACAGTACAGCCTGTTCTCCGAATAGATCTGTTTCTGTTTCTTCCTGGAAGCTGGTTTCCAATACGCCTGCTCTTGCTGCGCCGATACCATAAGAGTAAGCAAGTGCTACTTCTTTTGCATTTCCAGTGTAATCTTGTTCCACACCGTATAATCCTGGTACGCCAGCTCCTTCTTCATACGTGCGTCGTACTAAATGTCCAGGTCCTTTTGGTGCTGCTAAGAACACATCTACATTTGAAGGAGGCACGATTTGTGTAAAGTGGATATTAAATCCATGAGCAAATGCTAATGCATTTCCTTCCTGCAAGTTATCCTTGATGCTTTCTTCATATACTTTTGGCTGCATTTCATCTGGAAGTAATACCATTACTAAATCAGCCTGAGCTGTTGCTTCTGCTACTGAAAATACTTCAAAACCGTCTGCTTCTGCTTTTTGCTGTGACTTTCCTGAACGCAAGCCGACGATAACATCAAATCCCGAATCTCTTAAGTTCATTGCATGTGCATGACCTTGTGAACCATATCCAATAATTGCGATTTTTTTATCTCTTAGTACCTCTTGATTGATATCCTTGTTGTATAATACTTTTGCCATAATGTAATCTCCCTCTCATCTTTGTTTATTATTATAATTATTTATTATCCATGGGCTGACATATTGTTCAGCTCACTAAAACCTTGTTCAGGTTGATAACCTCTTGGAAATGCTGTTAATCCTGTTTTTGTTAAATCTTTGATGCCATATGGCCGCAGCAGTCCAATCAATGCATCGACTTTTTCCGGCTTGCCGGTAACCTGTATCATCAGGCTGTCTTTGCTGATATCAATCACATCTGCACGGAATGCCGTAATCAGTGTCATAATTTCAGGTCTCGTCTGATTGTTCGCGACCACTTTTACTAAAGCGAGTTCTCTAGTCACAATGGCTTTATCTGTGACATCTAAAACCTTAATGACATCGATTTGTTTATTCAGCTGCTTCGTTAATTGCTCCAGCTTCTGCTTATCCGAAATTTCGACAACAAATGTCATTTTGGAAATACCTTTTACATCCGAAGCGCCGACAGAAATACTTTCAATATTGAACTGGCGTCTGTGGAGCATGCCAGTGATTCGATTTAATACCCCGCCGCGATCTTGAACGGTGGCAATGATTATCCGTTTCATTTTATTTTGTCACCCCAATCATTTCGTGCATTCCTTTGCCTGGTGCAATCATCGGGTATACACATGTCTGTCTTTCAATCCGGCAGTCAATAACAACCGGGCCATCATGCGAGAAAGCTTCCTCCAGCGCATCTGGAACATTCTTTTCATCCTCTACACGCATTCCTTTGATTCCATAACTCTCTGCCAGTTTCACAAAATCAGGGTTTTCTGAAAATAAGGAATGAGAGTAACGTTCTTCATAAAATGTTTCCTGCCACTGTCTTACCATTCCAAGTGCTTCATTATTCAGAATAACCACTTTTACTGGCAAATTCTGTGTTTTCAAGATAGACAGCTCCTGCAATGTCATTTGAAAACCGCCATCTCCTACGATAGAGATAACCATCTTATCCGGCTTGGCGATTTGTGCGCCGATTGCTGCAGGAAAACCAAAGCCCATCGTGCCAAGCCCTCCAGAAGTCACCCAATTATCCGGGTTCTTGAAGGTGTAGAACTGAGCTGCCCACATTTGATGCTGTCCTACATCGGTTGTCACAACCGCTTCTCCATTCGACTTTTCATATACCTGCTCGATTAGCCATTGCGGGCTGATTGGGTTATCCTCGCGGTTGTACCATAACGGATATTCTTTTTGATTCTTCTTGATTTTATCTAACCAGGCTGTATAATCTCCGCGGTTTACTTCCTGCTGCAGAAGTACGTTCAACGCCTGTTTCGCATCTGCTACGATTGGGATTGCTGTTTCAACGTTTTTCCCTATTTCAGCTGGGTCAATATCGATATGAGCTACTTTTGCATTAGGAGCAAAATGCTGCAGATTTCCAGTCAATCGATCATCAAACCGTGCTCCGATATTGATAAGCAAGTCACTTTCATAAATGGCTCTATTTGCTGCATACGTTCCATGCATTCCGCCCATGCCAAGCGACAGGTTATCTCCGCCGGGATAGCTTCCCAGTCCCAGCAGTGTCGTGACAACCGGAATCTCCCAATTGTTGACAAATTGCTTTAACTCTTCTGTTGCTCCTGCAATTAAAATTCCTGCTCCAGCGAGTATGACCGGCTTTTCTGCTTTGCTTAGTTCATCCGTTACTTTTGAGATTTGCATCGGGTTCGGATAAACTGTCGGCTGATAGCCCGGCAAATAAAAATCATCCTCGTAATCATTGATTGTTACAGTTTCGGAAATACTTTTAGGAATGTCAATAACTACCGGACCTGGTCTCCCTGTTGTTGCAACATGAAATGCCTCGTTCACGATTCTCGGCAAGTCCGCGATATCATTTACCTGGTAATTATACTTTGTAACTGGTGTCGTGATTCCCATGACATCTGCTTCCTGAAAAGCATCTGTTCCAATAACCTGTTTCGCAACCTGTCCCGTGAATACAACTAATGGAATCGAATCCATCATAGCATCTGTAATTCCTGTAATTAAATTCGTTGCCCCCGGGCCTGATGTTGCAATAACAACACCTGGTTTCCCTGACACTCTTGCATAACCTTCCGCCGCATGTATGGAGCCTTGCTCATGTCGCGAAAGTACATGCTTGAAGGTTGTATCGTTACGGTGCAGCGCATCATAAATTGGTAAAACAGCACCCCCCGGGTAACCAAACACTACTTCAACACCTGCTTTTTCCAATGCCTGAACTAACAAATCAGACCCTGTGACCAAATTACTCTTCACTTCCACCCCTTGATTTGCATTAACTTTCACAACAATGCCCCTCCTTTTTCTTTTGAAAACGTGCCATTCACCACGCTTTTGGATGAATGATTGTGTTACACAAACGGAATACGCTGATATTTTCCTATTTGCTAAAAAAACTGAAATTTTCAATTAAACTAACTATTTGTCATGCGATTGGTTTCGGGTTTTTACGAAAATAATTAAAAAAGACCCTTTTCCCCCCATGTACATGCTTTCTTATCATGTATGGGGCGAAAAGGATCTGCTTTTCACGGTACCACCCAGTTTTACAAAGTTCTTTCAAACTTTGCCTCAATAGCTGCTAGAGCTATGTTTGATAACAGGTACATAGATTACCATGCACCTGGTCACATATAATTGGAATATTCCTTTCCATGTGACACTCAGGGACGATGTCGGAATAAGTAGCTATTCTGGGCTTCCAGCACCCCCAGATCTCTGTGAAAGCTATGGTCTTTTCCTTTTTTCCCGTCAACGTATTTAATATATTGGTGAAGTAATAACTTCTTGATATTTTAAAAATGTTTCGTTAAGAAATATCTTATATTGCGAACAATCATATCTTGTTTCTGTATGATAGTCAATAGTATTTTGTAATTTTTTTAATAATTCTATTTAGTCTGATTTTATGTATGCGTTTACATTGCTGATATATATTGTCATCGTACTTTTTGTTAAAATTAGATTACAGCTTATTTTTCTTAGGTTAGATACTTTGGCAAAGTGCTTATACTGCTGCTTCAAGCCGGCCATCCTAACAAATTAATTTAAATCCCGCTCCATTTAAACATGAAGAACCTCCATCAGATGATAATCGAATCACCTGATGAAGGTTCTATAAATTTAATTATGTTAATCACGATTCAAATAGTCAGTGACAGCACCTTTAGAAGAACATTTTACATTATGTGCGTATTTGCCTAAGATACCTTTTTTATATAATTCCGGCGCTTCCCATGCTTTACGACGCTTGTCCAATTCTTCATCAGACAGATCCACAAAGATTTCCTTCGTGGATGAATCGATAGTGATACTGTCGCCTTCTTCAAGGAGTGCGATTGGTCCGCCAGATTGTGCTTCCGGAGAGATATGTCCTACTACTAAACCATGTGTGCCCCCAGAAAAACGTCCATCTGTCAGCAATGCTACGGTTTCTCCCATTCCTTTCCCGACTAGAATACTGGAAATAGAAAGCATTTCCGGCATCCCTGGTGCGCCTTTTGGACCTACATAACGGATAATAAGTACATCGCCGTCTTTAATTTCATTATTCATCACGGCTTTTGTTGCTTCTGCTTCGGTATTAAATACGCGTGCAGGACCGGTATGTCTGGTTACTTTCACTCCGGATACTTTTGCTACCGCGCCTGTTGGAGAAAGGTTCCCTTTTAGAACAATCAAAGGTCCATCTTCTCTTTTTGGTTCATTTAATGGCATAATTACTTTTTGACCTTCTTTTAATGATGGTGCATCCTCTAAATTCTCTTTAATAGTTTTCCCAGTAACCGTCATACAGTCTCCATGCAGATAGCCATTTTCATAAAGCATTTTCATTACTGCCTGGACACCGCCAACATTGTGAAGATCCTGGAATACAAATTGCCCGCTTGGCTTTAAATCAGCAAGATGCGGCACTTTTTCCTGAAGACGGTTAAAGTCGTCTATGGTTAAGTCCACTTCTGCTGCATGAGCAACTGCCAGCAAGTGAAGAATAGCATTCGTAGAGCCGCCTAGTGCCATCACAACAGTAATCGCATTTTCAAAAGCCTCTTTAGTCATTATATCTTTTGGATAGATTCCTTTTTCCAACAATGTTCTGATGGCTTCCCCTGCTGCTTCCACATCGGCAAGTTTTTCCTGTGATTCTGCCGGATTGGAAGAGCTTCCCGGTAAGCTTAATCCCATGGCTTCTGCTGCGGAAGCCATTGTATTTGCGGTATACATCCCGCCGCATGCCCCTGCGCCCGGACAGGCATGACATTCAATCCGATTCATCTGTTTATCATCGATTTTCCCTGCATTATGCTGCCCGACACCTTCAAATACAGAAACAATATCAATGTCTTTTCCATCAAGATTTCCAGGTGCAATGGTTCCGCCATATACAAAAATTGCCGGAACCTCTGCATTGGCAATTGCCATCATACATCCAGGGATATTCTTATCACAAGCGCCTATCGCAACGAGACCGTCTAAATTTTCTGCCCCGACAACTGTTTCGATGGAGTCAGCAATCAAATCTCTGCTAGGAAGAGAATAGCGCATTCCCTGTGTTCCCATAGAAATACCGTCAGATACGGTGATTGTGTTAAAAATTAACGGCACACCGTCAACTTTTCTAACTCCTTTTTTAGCAACTAAAGCTAAATCATTCAAATGGATATTACACGGCGTTACCTCTGCCCATGTACTGGCAACTCCGACCATCGGTTTTTTAAAATCCTCATCGGTCACCCCGACTGCACGTAGCATCGCCCTATTAGGAGCTCGCATGGTGCCGTCAAAAGCTTTACTTTTTATCCTTAAATCTTTCTCCATTTTTACACCTTCCTTTTTCGACTATTATAGGTATAATATTCGCATAGTTCAATTTATTTAGTGTTTTTTCTTTTTTATAAACATCCTGGAAAGCGATTTCTATGCCGGAATGAACGGGTTTTAAATTTTTTAATGTCTCTCCTTAACGACAATTCTCTTCTCTGCTGCGCCCATATAATATGTAACTTTATATTGACAATACGGTTGAGGTTGCTATATTGGTAAGAAATACTTTTTCATATGAATCTGCATTTTTAAATACTTTTATGTTAAAATATCCGTATGTTATTAATTGGATATCGATAAACATCCGTTTTTAACCTCACAAAAGTATCTTAACCTTATAAAAAATGTTACATTGTTTGCCAATAAAACATTTTAAAGACATTGTATTTTTTTATAAAACTGGATTCTTGAAAAGTTGCTATCATATCCAATAATACCAGTTTGGTACTTATTGATATTCCATTTATTAAATTCATTTTAAAGGAGCTTACCATTCATGCTAAAAGATCAGCACATTCTAAGAATACCTGGGCCGAGTCCTATCCCTCCAAGTGTAGGGCGCGCAATGAACCAGACTATGATCGGTCACCGCGGGAAAGAAACGAAAGAATTATTAGAACGGATTCTTCCAAAGCTAAAATCTGTATTTGGAACGAAGCAGGATGTGATTCCTGTTGCCGGGAGCGGGACAGCAGGTTTAGAAATGGCTGTCAGCAACGCTGCACACCCGGGAGATGATGTTCTTGTTATCGTCAGCGGAGCATTTGGTGATCGTTTTGCAAAAATATGCGATGCTTTTCAATTAAAGCTGCACCGAATTGATGTGGAATGGGGAGATACAATTGACCCTCAAGCCGTTCAAGAATATTTACAAGCACATCCGGAAATCAAGGTAGTCTTTGCTACATATTGTGAAACCTCTACCGGTATTTTAAATCCAATTGAGCAGCTTGCCAAAACCGTACATGAATCTTCTGATGCTCTTTTCGTTGTGGATGGTGTGTCCTGCCTGGGCGGCGTGGAAGCTAACATGGACGAATGGGGTGTGGACATTTATGTAACAGGTTCGCAAAAGGCATTTATGCTGCCGGCCGGTTTAATGTTCATTGCAGCAAGCGAGCGTGCCTGGAAGGTTATTGAAGACAATCCGCAGCCGCGCTTCTATTTAGATATGCGCGTTTACCGGAAAAACTTAGAAAAAGTATCTACACCGTATACACCTGCGCTTTCCCTTTTATTTGGACTCGATCAAGTTCTGAATCTGCTGGAAGAGGAAGGCCTGGAAAATGTGTACCGCCGGCATATCGTTATGCGTGATATGACAAGAGCTGCTTTTAAAGCACTGGATATTCCTTTACTGGCAGCAGATGAAGATGCTTCTCCAACCGTAACAGCGGTCCGGCCGGCGGACTTTGATTCAGAGGCGCTCCGTTCTGCAGTCAAGGAACAGTTCAATTTAACCATGGCCGGCGGACAGCAGCACCTGAAAGGATCGATTTTCCGTGTCGGGCACATGGGCTATTGCTCTCCTGCTGACGTGCTGCAAACAATCAGCTTAATCGAAATCGGTCTTGTGAAAATCGGAAAAGATATCCAGCTTGGCAAAGGGGTTCAGGCTGCCCAAGAAATTTATTTGCAACAGGAGGAAAAGTAACTCATGACATATCGTGTATTAGTCAGTGATCCATTAAGTGACGAAGGAATTAAACCATTAAGAGAAATCGAAAATATAGAGATTGTTAAAAATCCAGGCTGGGATGAAGCAGCGCTCTTAGAAAATATCGACCAATTCGATGCTTTACTCGTTCGCAGCCAGACACAGGTTACACGTCCTTTACTGGAAAAAGCATCCCGCTTGAAAATTGTCGGACGTGCCGGAGTCGGCGTAGATAATATTGATTTGGAAGCAGCAACAGAAAATGGAATTATTGTCGTAAATGCACCGAACGGAAATACCAATTCTGCTGCTGAGCATACTGTGGCCATGATTATGTCCCTGTCCAGAAATATCCCGCAGGCTTTCTATGCTTTAAAACAAAAGCAATGGGACCGCAAACGTTTTGTCGGTGTGGAATTAAAACAAAAAACACTGGGCGTTGTAGGGCTGGGAAGAATTGGTGCCGAAGTAGCGAAACGCGCCAAAGGACAGCGCATGAATGTAGTTGCTTATGACCCATTCTTAACCGATGAAAAAGCAGAGCGGATGGGAATAACAAATGCTACGTTAGAGGAAGTGCTTCGAGCGGGTGATTTCATTACAGTGCATACACCGCTGTTAAAAGAAACAAAACATCTAATTAACGCAGAAGCCTTTGAATTGATGAAGGATGGCGTACAAATTGTTAACTGCGCCCGCGGCGGAATTATTGATGAGGATGCTTTGTATGACGCGATTGTTTCTGGAAAAGTAGCGGGTGCGGCATTGGATGTATTTGAGCAGGAGCCTTTTACAGAACATAAATTACTCACCCTGCCAGAGGTTGTGGCAACACCGCATTTAGGCGCCAGCACAATCGAAGCGCAAGAGATTGTAGCCATCGATGTCAGCCATGATGTTATCCGCTTCTTAGAAGGTAAAGCAGTCCGCCACCCAGTGAACATGCCTTCTATCCCTAGTGAAGCAATGCATCAAATCGAGCCTTATTTCTATTTAGCGGAAAAACTGGGTACATTTATTATCGATTTAGCAAATGAAGTCATAAATGACATTCGTATTACGTACTCCGGCGAATTAAGTGACATCGAAACAGGTCCGGTCACTCGCAATGCAGTGAAAGGTATCCTGAAACGATTCCTCGGCAGCCGTGTAAATGATGTCAACGCATTATACTTGGCGGATCGTAAAGGAATTACTGTCAGCGAAAGCAAAACATCGGCACAAAAAGGATTTACAAATCTGATTACGATAGAAGTAACTGGACCTTCCGGAAGCAGAAAAGTTGCCGGAACACTATTAAACGGTCTCGGAGCACGCCTTGTCCGTGTTGATGGCTATCAGGTGGATGCGACTCCAGAAGGACATATGGTTGTTATCCAGCATATTGACCAGCCTGGTGTTATCGGACGCATGGGAAGTGCATTTGCAGAGCATAATATCAACATTGCTACCATGCAGGTGGATCGTTCAGATGTAGGTGGAAATGCCATTATGCTGCTGACCATTGATCGTCATTTAGAAGATAAAGCTCTTTCCGAAATTGCATTATTAGACGAAATTAAATCTGTTACTGCGATTGATTTGTAAAATATATTAAAAAAACCGTTTGAACCACGGCGTGCAGCTGTGTTCTAACGGTTTTTTATGGATAAAATTCCTTTATAAATTAAGGCTCCAGACATCCCCCCAATTAAGGTTGCAGGATATTTTTTAACTCCGTAAGTGATTTGATTTCATAGGCTGGTTCGATGTCCGTCCTATTTTCTGCATCAAATCGATTCAACCAGACAGAATCAATACCTGTCCGATTAGCTCCAATAATATCTGTATTCAAATTATCACCGACCATGACTGCCTCTTCCGGATCAATAGCGAGATGCTGTAAAACATGATGAAATATCTCCGGATCTGGTTTTCCTGTTCCGATATCTCCAGAGATAAAAATTTTCTCGAAATAAGGAGGTAATTCAGGTGAAATCTCTAATTTAAGGTTTTGGAGACTTGGCGAACCATTTGTAACCAAAGCAAGGCGATAATCCTTTCCCAGCTCTGTAAGAACAGACAAAGCATCCTCAAATAAATGCGGGCTCTCTATCCGATATGATCTAAAAGCCTCTGCCAATTTTTTAGCAAGTTCCGGCAGATCCGCCCCAGTATCTTTTAACCCCTCCAGCCAGGCTTTCTCCTGGTATACAGGAGCGATTTCCCACAGCTTGCGGAACTCCTCCCCCGGGTCTTCAAACGTTGCCCACAGACCTTCAAATGGATTGATGCCAATTTTTTGTGTATAAGCATAGGTCGGGTAAGAAGCATATAATTCTCTTGCCCTCGTACGAACATTTTTTTCCAATTCAACCGGATTAGTACCTGCTTCCTTTTCCGCCAGCCGACATGTTAAATCAAAAGCATCCTGTACACTTTTTTTGTCCCATAAGATTGTATCGTCCAAATCAAATAATACCATTTTTTTCATTATTCATTTCCTCACTTTTCCATTTTAATCGTACCCGTAATCATAATTTAATAAATTAATTTAAAATTTAGTCTTGCTAAAATCTTTGATATGTCTTATGATATATAGAAATTTAATCAATGGCAAGGAGACTTTTGATATGGAAGAACAAACTATTCGCGTGCAGCGTTGTGAGACAAAAAAAGAAAAGCCACAGGATGATCAATTAAGTTTTGGGAAGATTTTCACGGACCATATGTTTGTGATGGATTATTCAGAACCGTTAGGGTGGCATAATGCGAGCATTGTACCATATCAACCACTACAAATTGAACCTTCTGCAATGGTATTCCACTATGCACAGTCTGTTTTTGAAGGTTTAAAAGCCTATCGTACGGATAACGGAAGCATTGAATTATTTCGTCCAGAGAAAAACATGGAACGTTTAAACAGATCAAATGATCGTTTATGTATCCCTCCGATTGACGAAGAATTTGCTTTAAAAGCCATTAAACAACTGGTTTCAATTGATCGTGATTGGGTCCCTCATACAGAAGGTACATCGCTATATATTCGCCCGTTTATTATTTCAACAGAAACTTACATCGGCGTGTCTGCATCTACACGCTATAAATTTATTGTCATTTTATCACCGGTAGGCGCTTATTATAAAGAAGGCATCAACCCGGTAAAAATTGCAGTAGAAGATGAATATGTACGTACCGTAAAAGGCGGTACCGGCGAAGCGAAAACAGGAGGAAACTATGCTGCAAGCTTAAAAGCACAGGAGCTGGTTGCTCAAACTGGTTATACGCAGGTTCTCTGGCTGGACGGTGTAGAAAAGAAATATATTGAAGAAGTTGGAAGCATGAATGTTTTCTTCAAAATCAACGGTGAAGTAATCACACCTAAACTGAACGGCAGCATCCTTTCCGGAATTACACGTTCCAGCGTCATCGAGCTGTTACAGCACTGGGATATCCCGGTGGTTGAAAAACGCATTTCTATCGAAGAATTGTATGAAGCTTACCAAAGAGGAGAATTAGAAGAAGCATTCGGTTCTGGTACAGCTGCAGTTATCTCTCCGATCGGCGAATTAAAATGGGGAGATAAACAACTGATTATCAACGATGGAAAAACAGGAGATATCTCGAAAAAAGTCTACGATACGATTACAGGTATTCAATATGGCCATATGGAAGATCCATTTAACTGGATGCAAAATATTGAAACCGAAAGTCCTGTAAAGCATTAATATTGAAAAACCAGACTGGAAAAATCCAGCCTGGTTTTTTTAGTTTCATAATATAAAACGAAACTTCATTCAGTGGGCGTTTTTGCTTTTCTCCCGCTGAATTAACCTAAGTGATTCAGGGAGTTAGCGTCCGTTATCTCCCGTCTAAATAAATTTATTTTCGTTCTTTATTTTGAGGCGGGAGTTTTACGGACGATTCTCCGTGATAATCAATAATTATCTGATGCTGTATACATTTTTAGAGCTTTCTTTACAGTAATTTATTACCTGCAGATTGCCATAATTGATACCATTCTTCTCTCGTAAGCGTAATATCCGCTGCTTTTACCATTTCCGACAAACGTTTTGGAGTCATTGTTCCAATAATTGTTTGTATATTCGCAGGGTGACGCAATATCCATGCTATTGCTATCGTCTCACGGGCCACACCATATTTTTCTCCAAGCCTGTCCAGTTCTTTATTTAATTCCGGATAAGCATCCCGATCCATAATAAACCCGCCGAAGAAACCGTAACGGAGCGGGGACCAGGCCTGAATTGTCATATTATTTATCTGGCTATAATCAATCACTCCGCCATCTAAATCCTTTGCCTGATCAAAGGCCGTATTTGCATATAATCCCTGATCAATCATACCGGAATTTGTAACACTTAACTGTAACTGATTAGCCACGAGATCCTGCTCCACATATTTTTTTAATAACTCGATTTGACGCGGCCGGAAGTTACTTACCCCAAAATGCCGGACTTTCCCGCTTTTTTCTAACTCTGAAAATGCTTCTGCCACTTCTTCCGGCTCCATCAGCGCGTCCGGACGGTGAATCAGAAATACATCTAAGTAATCTGTCTTCAAACGCTTTAAGCTTTCTTCAACAGATGAAATCAAATATTCCTTGGAAGAATCATAAAATCCGTTACGGATGCCTGCTTTCGACTGAATTATCATTTTTTCGCGAATAGCGGGGCTCATATTAATCGCATCCGCAAATACCGACTCAGACTTTCCTTTTCCGTAGATATCTGCATGGTCAAAAAAATCGATTCCATGATCCAATGCATTATGAATCACTTTATTCGCTTGCTCTTTCGTACTTTGCTGCATCACCATACATCCCAAAGAAATGACTGGAACAGATAATTCGCTGTTTCCCAATTGTATACGCTTCATAATAATTCCCTCCCTGCTTTCTATTTTATCACAAGCTTCGACATTCCCGATAATAATCCGAGCTTGTTTTACTTTTTTCTTTATGGGAAATCAAGAACGTCAATGAACCTTTAAAACATCGGTGTTCTTGCCAAAGAGATGTCCGCTACGACGGGTTTCGATGGGACGAGTAATCGCAAAAGCTCTTCGATGGGACGAGTAATCGCAGTCCCAGTCCCAGTGTGAAGACCCCGTAGAAAAAAAGCGAACTTCTTTTTTCTACCCGCAGGGCATAAGTGCGACTTTGCTTCTGTCTGCGCCTGACGGCTTGCCAATCAGCAAGTCTTCTTTAAAGGAGATGAGCTCGGGGCCCATGGAAAGCGTAGTGTTTTTCCACAACGGTCGCATTAACCTGACAACGTTGAAGATTACTCCCTCAATGAAACCCATTGGAGCGAATATATTCAGCATTTTTTTATATACTTTCCTATTCTACAAGAAAAACCTGTGGTGAGAAGGAGTTTCTCACCACAGGTTTTTCTATTCAGAACATTAGAGCGGGTAATTTTTCAAGCTGAAAGTCAGGTTATTTTTTCCGATTCGCAATGCTGCCCTCAGCCATTTGAATCATTCGTTTAACCATCTCACCGCCGACCGCACCGTTTTCACGAGCAGTCGTGTCAGCTCCTAAATTCACATGCATTTCATCAGCGATTTCCTCTTTCATCTGATTCACTGCACGTTCTGCTTGCGGTACTAACAACGCATTTCTTCGTTTGTCAGCCACCAGAGACCCTCCTCTTTTATTCAAAAGCAAGTATCATACTTGCTTGCTCCTATCTTGTGCAGAACGTTATAAACTATACAAGAAGTTTTAGCATAAGTGCTGGAAATTGTACATATGTATATCAAGGTGATTAAAAAAAGCTGAAAGCATTTTTAAGGAGGAACTACTTGATGTTAAAAGCAGATTACAGTATGGATATTAACCTGCCTCAATCAGACGTATGGCGTTATTTAGAAGATTGGTCTAATTGGGCGAAGCAGGTGCCCGGTTATCAAACACATAAGAACATATCCCCGACAGACTCGATTTGGGAGCTTCACGGAAAAGCAGGCTCCATTACTAAGGATGTAAAGCTCTATGTCAAAATCATAGAAATAACATCTCCGTCTACCGTTCAATTTCGGGTTCGTGATTCAGAAGACCGTTGTTTAGGAAGCGGCTGTTTTGAGCTTTCCCAGCTTTCTTCCCGTTCCTCCACACTGACCTGTCTATTAGAGCTTGAATTAAAAGGTTTAACAGGAAAAATAAGCGCACCATTGATTGGCTCCCTCCTTCCCGGCTTGTTGGAAAAGTTTGTCCAGCGAATTGCAAAGCCTCTGACAGAAGCGGATTCTGTTGCTTTACCACTTTAAAGCTATGCTGTTTACTCTTATTCTCAACAGTGATACATTTATATAGGTCTAATTATCATTGTCGGGAAAGGAACATAGCACATGGTTAACGCAAAACAATCGCATGCATGGAAGCAATATGCCTATATTATTATTGGAGCAACCATTGTCGGACTATCCTATAATATTTTCTTCCTGCCAGCACGATTAGCTGCTGGAGGTCTGTCCGGAATCAGCACGATATTATTTGAATTATATACGATTAATCCAGCACTCAGCCAATTTATCATTAATATCCCTATTTTTATTATTGGATGGATTACTTTAGGGAAGGATTTCAGCCTAAAAACATTGATTGGAACGTTTTGGGTTCCATTTGTCATTTTTTTATCAGGAGATATTCCGATTACAGTGACCAATCCATTTCTGAGCGCACTTTACGGCGGACTTATTCTTGGTGCGGGATTAGGGATTGTATATAAAGGAAATGGTTCTACCGGGGGTACAGCAGCTATTGCCCAAATTGTGAAGAAATTCACTGGTATTTCCAGCGGCTACTCGCAATTTATCGTAGATGGACTCGTTGTGATTACTTCGATTTTTGTATTCAGCTTCGAACTGACACTGTTTGCATTAATGGCAATTTATATCAGCGGTAAAGCAATAGATATTGTCCAATTACGAACATCCGCAACGAAGCTGGTAATGATTATCACGGATGAGGAAGAAAAAGTACAGCAGCTTATTCAGAACGGTATTGACCGGGGTCTTACGAAAATCCGTTCTGTCGGCGGTTATACGAAATTGGATAAAACCATGATACTGGTGGTGGCACAGCAGGCGGAAGCAGTTAAGCTGAAGAAATTATTACAGGAAGAAACACCTGACGCTTTCACTATTTTTATCAGTGCATCCGAAATTCTCGGGAGAGGCTTCTCACTCGATAAATACGATGGACAAAAATTTTAAAACAGGAATGGAAAGAGCCAGAATATCCGGATATTCTGGCTCTTTTGCTATCTATATGGTTTTTTCTATGCCGGCAGCATATTCATTATATTTTGATAAGCAAAACCTCTGACCTGCTCCTCTGAATAATGTTTTTGCAGTTCATTCAGCAAATACGTATAGCCCGAGGCGTCCGGAATATGATCAATATAACAGCTGATGCCGTCAAAGTCTGATCCAAAACCAATATTCTTCTCTCCGCCAAGAGCACAGACATGATCAATATGCTCCAAAAGGTCAGCAACCGTTGCTGTTTCTGCCCCTTTTTTCAAGAAGACCGGATAGAGCGCAAAATGAATAGGCGCTTTTTTTTCAATCAATGCTTTCAACTGGTCATCGTATAGGTTTCTTGGATGCTCACAAATTGCCCGGGCGTTTGAATGCGAAGCAATTGGATAATCAGCCAGCTCCATCACATCCCAAAATGCTCGAACAGAAAGATGAGATACATCTGTCAAAACATTATTCGCATTATTTAACTGGACTACTTTCTTGCCTAATCTGGTAAGTCCGGCTCCCCGGGGTTCTTCAGCGCCATCAGCACATAGATTTGCCGGATTCCATGTCAATCCAACAGATTTAACTCCCATTTGGTAAAGCGTCTTTAGTTTTTCAAGATCATTGTCAATTGCTTCGGCTCCTTCTAACGTCAATACGGCACCAATCTCATCGGAAGCAAGCGAATGAATATCCTTCCAGTTTTGAATAAACCGTACCTTCTCATTCTTTCCCACAATTTCTTCATGAAAAATGGCTGCCTGCTCTTGCGCATACTTCCATTGATCTGTTGTCGCCACATTTTCCGGATCAACAAAAATCGCAAAGAACTGGACCGCAACATTTCCCGCTTCTAACAGCTTCAGATTCGTTTCTATCTCCGGCGCATCTCGAAAATCAAGCTTTCTTTGCTCCAAGCGTGCTGTCTGTAATTTAAGCAGTGCGTCACAATGCGTATCGATTACCTTCATGCTGTCTCCCTCACTTAAAAGAATTATTATATTCTTTCTGTCTTAACTCCACACGCCGAATTTTACCAGAGGATGTTTTCGGCAATTCAGAAACAAATTCAATTTTTCGCGGATACTTATATGGTGCGATTTCATGCTTTACATAGCTCTGCAGGGCTGCAACTACTTCGCTATTTCCAATAATATTATCTTGTAAAATAACAAATGCCTTTACAACATTGCCTCTTACCGGGTCTGGGCTGGCAACGACAGCACATTCTTTCACATCCGGATGTTTTACGAGCGTATCCTCCACTTCAAAAGGTCCAATCGTATAGCCGGAGCTGATAATAATATCATCGCTTCTTCCTTCAAACCAGAAATAACCGTCCTCATCCATGCTTGCCTGGTCTCCGGTAACATAATAATCTCCGCGCTGTGTTCTTTTCGTTTTTTCCTCGTCTTTATAATACCCTTTAAACAAAGCAGCTGTATCAAGCGGAATGGCAATATCTCCAACCTCACCAGTTTTCACCAGCTTCCCGTCTTCATCAATAATAACGACATCATTTCCCGGAGTTGGTTTCCCCATTGAACCCGGGCGTACTTCCATCCCTTTTAAGAATCCGAGCAGCAAGGTACTTTCTGTCTGCCCGTAACCATCTCTGACTGTCACATCAAAATGATGTCTGAACTTATCAATCACTTCACGGTTTAAAGGTTCTCCGGCAGAAACTGTGCTATGCAGTGCATTCAAATTGTAATCATCTAAATTAGAAAGCTTCGCCATTAAACGGTACTCTGTCGGCGTACAGCAAAGCACATTAACCTGATGCTTTTCCAGCAGCTCCAAATATTTTGCTGCATCGAATCTTCCTGAATAGACAAACGCTGTTGCTCCCATCCCCATAATGGATAAAAATGGACTCCATACCCATTTCTGCCATCCGGGTGCAGCAGTTGCCCAAACCGTATCGCCATCTTGAATACTGAGCCAATAACGAGGAGCAGAGGACATATGTGCAAATCCCCAGCCATGAGAATGAATAACTGCCTTTGGATTCCCTGTTGTTCCGGATGTATAAGATAAAATGGCAATATCGTCTCTTGATGTTTCTACCGTTTCTAACTGATCAGAAGCTGCTGCTTTTTCTTTATCAATTGATACCCAGTCTTCTATCTCTTTTCCCACACTGAATTTAGCAAGCTGCTCATACTCTACAACTCTTTTAAACTCTTCCACACATGCTTCTGTCGCAACAACTGCATCAATTTCGCCATGTGAGATACGAAATTGCAAATCCTTGGTCCGCAGCATCTCAGAGCTTGGTATAATAATCATTCCTGTTTTTAAGGCTGCAATATATAGTTCATACGCTTCAATACAGCGCGGCAGCATAATCATTATTTTATCTCCGCGTTTTAAACCGTGATTTAACAGGATATTCCCTGCCTTATTTGCATTCTTTATCAGATTCGTATACGTGATTTCTTTTATATCTCCATTTTCTTCTTCTAAAATAACCGCTTTTCTTCCTTCATCTGCAGCATATTTTTCAAATTCAGAAGTAATATTATATAATGCAGGTGCAATCAAATCTGATTTTTTCATCTTATTCCTCCTCAAATTAGTACCTCGTACTATACGTTAGTCATTATATCAAGAAATAAGAACAAGTTCAAAAGGATTTAAATTTTCTGATAGGATTAAAGGTATAAAATTCTTCCTTCTCTCTTTTAGACAGCTAAAATTATATCCCTCTGTAAATAATGGTGTATGATAATAATTAAAAGGGAATAGTAACAGGAGGGAGTGTTGCTGATGTCAGCATTTAATGAGAAAGATTTCGATAAAGCTTATAATGAGGAAACGAAAAAAATAAATAAACAGCTCGATAAAGATATTATTTTCGCCATGATTGGGGACATCAATACGGGAAAATCATCTACCATTAACCAGCTTATTGGTGATGATGTCGCCAAAGTCGGTGCACGTCCTGGAGAAACGATTGGTATTGATAAATATGTATACCGGGACAAAATTATTTTCGCAGATACGCCCGGGCTTGATGATATCAACCACACTAATTCGGAAGAAACCTTTCGCTTTTACCGCGAAGCAGATGTCATTTTATTTTTCCTAAACGCAGCTGGAACAGTTTTTTCAGAAGGGGAAAGAAAGTCATTTGAAACCATCAGAAAAGAAAATAAGCAGATTGTTTTTATTTTAAATAAAATTGATGCAGCAGATGATATCCCGGCTCTCGTTCAATATGTGAAGGAGCATACGTCAAAACGTTATCCGGTTATCCCGATTTCCTCCCGGACCGGAGAGAATATTGATAAATTACGGAATGAGATATTAGAAATCCTGAAAAAAAAAGAAAAGGAAATTCAATTCGCAAGACTTATTAAAGAAAAGTCGCAGACGGCGAACAAATGGATTTTAGGCGCTTCGGCCTCAGCAACTGCTGTCGGAGCAACACCGCTTCCTGGATCAGATTTTATTCCATTGACAGGAATCCAAGTCGGGTTAATGATTAGACTGGCAACCTTATATGAAAAACCATTATCCAAAAAGAAAGCAAAGGAGCTGACAATTGCCACGATTACTGGTAATATCGGCAAAACTATCTTTCGTCAGGTCTCCAAATTTGTTCCTGGTGCAGGCTCTGTCATCGGCGGAAGTGTTGCAGGCGGGATGACACTTGCGATGGGGTATTCGGTGAAATATGCTTATGAAAATAATATTGAATTGAATGCAGAGACGCTGAAGTCTCTTTACAGTTATTTTTATAAAAGAGGGAAACAAGAGGAGTAGGAAGAAAAGGACTAAAAAATAGAATAAAGAAAAGGAAAAGAACGATTGCTTCTAATCTGCGAAGCAATCGTTCTTTTCCTCTATTATGGCGATATACTTACCCCTCAAACTCGCTCTTTAAAATAGAATATATCTTAATATCCTCTTGTTTCCCTTTTCTCCGCATCGACTTTCTCAATGTTCCTTCATAGATCATCCCTGTTTTTTCCATTAATTTATAGGAAGCTTCATTTTTCGGATGGCATCTTGCATGAATCCGTTCCAGCTTCACTTCTTCAAAACCAAAACGAACGATTTCCTGAACAGCTTCTGTTCCAATTCCCTTTCGCCAATATTTTCTAGAAAGCGCATAGGCGAGCTCGGCAGAATAATGCTTTTGATTCCAAGATAAGTCAATGGTGCCGATAACACGATTGTTTTCCTTCCAGACAATGACCCACGTTGCTCCCATATGACGTTTGTTACTAGCTAATATGAACTCTATAAAGCCTTCCGTATCCGCAAGCGTCTGATGCGCTCTCCAGGTCAGATATGTTGTTAGATTTAGGTCAGAAGCATAATCAAAAATATCCTGCAAATCTGTTTTTTCTACATTCCTTAAAATGAGGCGGTCCGTTTTCAATACTGGAAATGGACTAAACGGATTATTATTCACTTCCTCTCCTCCCTCTTCACGTAAAAAATTATTACAATTATATCCAAAAACAATCGTGTTTCCAAGTACTTTCTATATTACGAAATAGGAGACAAAACTAAAATGGATAACAAAAGAGACTCTTTCCTGTGTAGGTGCGAAAATAAAAGGCTGGCCAACTATCTAACCAGCCTTCACCCTATTCAAATCCGCTGCTTATGCATATCCTTCCCATCATACGTATACAGTGTTTCTTTTCCTTCAATAATTGTTTCTAAATGCACGGCTCTTCCCCATAATTGATAGACATATGGTAAAACATGCTCCAAATATTTAATATCCAGCTCAATACCTTCAAAACCATGCCGCAGATAGAGCTCTCCATTACGAAGATAGTCGCCATTTTCTACAGTAATATATGGAAAACCGCCGTTTACACGCTGAGAAACAAGCTGATCGCGTACTTCTACATAATCCTTTTCTGTAATCCGATAATCTCTTCCTTTTTTCTCAAAAAGATACATATCCTCTTTTGCGACCAATTCCTTCGTTAAATAGTTGCGGATAAAGGAAATATCAGACTCCATTTCCCTTACTTCAAAAATTTTATCTCTTCCTTTATTCGGTTCACATCCATTTCTTATCATTTCTTCCGTTGGATTATTATAACGCTCTTCAATATCCTCAAAGATTTTTATTCCTAAATAATATGGATTAATGGATGTCCGGGACGGCTGCACCACGCCGGCATTCAATTTTGCATATTCTAACGTTTCCGAGGAGGTTAAATCTAATTCCCGCATTATGCGCTGATGCCAATAGGATGCCCAGCCTTCATTCATTACCTTCGTTTCTAACTGCGGCCAGAAATAAAGCATTTCCTCGCGCATCATCGTTAATACGTCACGCTGCCAGTCTTCCAGTTCTCTGCTGTATTCTTCAATAAATAATAATAAGTCCTTTTCTGGAAAGGGGGGAATTTTCTTTTGTCTTTTTACCTTTTTCGTCTGCGAGCTTTTGCCACGCTGATCTAAACTCCACAGATCATCGTACTCACCGCGTTTTTTGTGAGTGTCCTCCTCTATCATATCATCCGCTGCTTTGGGTGGCAGTTTAAACCGGACAATTGAAGGATCAATATGCTCCTGAATCGATAAAATTGCATCTAAAAAGCTCTCCACCTCTTCTTTTCCATGCACCATTTCATAATGGGCGATACGCTCTGCTGTTGCTGTCATACTTTCCACCATATCCTTGCGCGTATTTGCAAAGCGGATATTATTCTTAAAGAAATCACAATGCGCCAGAACATGGGCAATAATCAGCTTATTTTGAATCAGGCTGTTCGTATTTAACAAAAAGGCATAACAAGGATCCGAATTGATTACCAACTCATAAATTTGGCTCAGGCCTAAATCATATTGCAGCTTCATCTTATGGAATTGCTTACCAAAGCTCCAATGGGTAAAACGTGTCGGCATCCCATAAGCGCCAAATGTATAAATAATATCCGCCGGGCAAACCTCATAGCGCATCGGATAAAAATCCAGACCAAACCCTTTGGCTACCTCCGTAATTTCTTCGATAGCTTTTGTTAACTCCTTTGTTTCGCTCAAGTAGATTCCTCCCTTTATTCAGCTACTATTATAGTCTATGTCCTCTGAATAAAATCTTGCCATTCCTATAAAACAGCTCAAAGATTAGTATATTTCTTTGAGCTGTTCGTTTTATTTTCTATATGCGTGCTGCTGTCTTTTGAAAAAAGCTTTTCATCGCATGATAGACATCCGCTTTTTCTTTTAATACATAGTGCTTAAACTTCGGATGGTCAATCGTTTTATAAGCATTCATCAACGTAGAATAGCGGTTATAGCCATTGACTTCTCCGTAACCAAACATATTCGATTTCTCCATCAGCTGATGGACTAACTCAATGCATGTCTTGTTATCCGAGCTAATATTCTCTCCGTCTGAAAAATGAAAAGGATAAATATTATAGCGGGACGGGGGATATTTTTCTTCAATGACCTCCAGCGCTTTATAATACGCAGATGAACAAATCGTTCCGCCGCTCTCTCCTTTAGAGAAAAAAGCCTCTTCTGTCACCACTTTCGCCTCTGTATGGTGAGCAATAAATTCAAATTCAACACTTTCATATTTTGTTTTCAAAAAACGGTTCATCCAGAAAAAGAAGCTGCGGGCTATATACTTCTCAAATGCGCCCATCGAAGCACTTGTATCCATCATCGCCAGGACAACCGCTTTGGAATCGTGCCGGATGACTTCATTCCAGGTCTTAAAACGCAGATCATCGTTATAAATTGGCGTGATTTGTGCCTTTCCATCCCGCGCATTCCGCTTTAATGCGGTTAATATCGTTCGTTTCTTATCTACATTTCCCATTAACCCTTTTTTACGCACATCATTAAATTCGACTTTTTCCGTAATAATCTCTGATTTTTCTTTTTCCTGCAGATTAGGAAGCTCTAATTCTCGGAATAATGCGTCTTCTATCTCTGCAATGGATACTTCCGATTCATAATAATCCTGTCCCGGCTTATCCCCGGCTTTCTTGCCATTGCCGGCTCCCGCCTGCTGCCCGTCTCCAGGCGCGCGTGCGACGACATCTCCAACCTCTGAATCTCCATTTCCTTGCCCTACATGCTTTGATTTTTCATAGTTATATCTGATTTTATATTCATCCAGCGAACGAATCGGGATTTTCACTACATCCTTGCCATTGGACATAATGATATTTTCTTCACTGACCAGGTCAGGCAGGTTTTTCTTGATGGCATCTTTTATTTTCTCATTATGGCGCTGCTGATCCTGATAACCCTTTCGATGGAGAGACCAGTTTTCTTGGGAGACGACGAAATTATGCTCTTGCTCATTGGACACTCGAATCCTCTCCTTATATTTGAATTGTTTCCAATCATCAGTTTATGGTACAAACAGTTTTAGAAACATGCTTTATCTATTGTATGCAAGAGGGGATAAGTTATTGCAGACGGATTAAAAGAATTTGAGGTTTTTAGAAAAGCTTATTTCCTTTTATCAGGTAAGTTAAAAAGTGGCATCCATGTTCATCTGGATACCACTTTTCATTTTTCTAAGATGAAATAAATATAAACACTGCTTTATCGATTCAGTAAACTTCCTACATAACGCAGCAGTTCATTCGCAGACACCGAATTATACCCATGCTCATCAATCAGACGGGCAATCACTTCATTAATCTTTTTCAGCTGCGATTCATTCGGTGTTTTCGATGAGGTTGTAATTTTCACAACGTCTTTCAAATCAGCAAATAATTTCTTTTGAATCGCTTCACGCAAACGCTCATGCGATTGATAATCAAATCGCTTTCCTTTACGCGCATAAGCAGATAAACGGATTAAGATTTCTTCCCGGAAGCCTTTTTTTGCATTTTCCGAGATGCCAATCTGCTCCTCAATCGAACGCATCAGCTTTTCATCTGGATTCATTTCTTCTCCAGTGAGCGGATCACGTAATTTATTCTGGTTACAATACGCCTCAACATTATCCAGATAGTTATCCATTAAGGTCTTCGCTGATTCTTCATACGAATAAACGAATGCTTTCTGTACTTCTTTTTTCGCAATCTCATCATATTCTTTCCGGGCAATCGAAATATAGTTTAAATATTTATCCAGATCATCCTTGGAAATAGACGGATGCTGGTTTAATCCCTCCTTCAGCGAACGTAATACATCCAGTGCGTTGATAGAAGGGATTTCTTTACGGATAATCGTGGAGGAAATACGGTTGATGACATAGCGCGGATCGATCCCAGCCATTCCCTCATCCGTATACTCATTTGAAAGTTCCTCTATATCAATCTGATTATATCCTTCCACACTTTCCCCGTCATAGAGCCGCATCTTCTTCACAACATCGATTCCCTGTTTTTTCGATTCTTTCAATCGGGTCAAAATGGAGAATATCGCCGCAGCCCGTAAAGCATGGGGAGCTACATGAACATCCGCAATATCACTTTCCTGAATCATTTTCTTATAGATTCGTTCTTCTTCACTGACCTTTAAATTATATGGAATCGGCATCACAATCATTCTGGAATGAAGTGCCTCATTCTTTTTATTGGAAATAAATGATTTATATTCTGATTCGTTCGTATGCGCTATAATCAGCTCATCTGCGGATATCAAAGCAAATCTCCCGGCTTTAAAATTTCCTTCCTGCGTCAGTGAAAGCAAGTGCCACAAGAATTTTTCATCACTTTTTAAAATCTCCTGAAACTCCATCATTCCGCGGTTGGCTTTATTTAACTCTCCATCGAACCGGTAAGCACGCGGATCAGATTCAGATCCAAACTCAGCAATCGTGGAAAAATCAATGCTGCCGGTTAAATCGGCAATATCCTGTGATTTCGGATCAGACGGGCTGAATGTCCCGATTCCTACCCTTTTATCCTCTGAGAAAAAGATTCGCTGTACCTTAACATCTTCAATCCTGCCGCCGTATTCCTTTTCTAAACGCATGGTATTCAATGGAGATAGGCTGCCTTCCACTCGTATACCATATTCTTCATGGAAATCTTCCCGCAAATGCTGTGGGATTAAGTGAAGAGGATCTTCATGCATTGGACAGTTTTTAATGGCATATACAGCCCCTTCATCGGTACGTGAATACTGCTCCAAGCCACGCTTCAGCAAACTGACAATAGTCGATTTTCCACCGCTGACCGGTCCCATTAACAGCAAAATTCGTTTTCTGACGTCCAGCCTTCTTGCTGCCGGATGAAAATACTCTTCTACTAAGCTTTCAATTGCTGATTCCAGACCAAAAATAGCTGATCCAAAAAACTCATACATTTTATGGTTATCTCTCTCCGTGACCCCTGCACTCTTGATCATATTATACACCCGGGAATGTGCAGTCTGTGCGATTGTCGGGTTTTCTTTCACCAGCTCTAAGTATTCCGCAAACGTGCCTTCCCATACCAGCTGTTTTTCTGCTTCTCTATCGTTTTTTACTTTATTTAAAATATCCATCGCAGGCTCCCTCCATCTTACAACGATTTCTATATCCTATGCAGTGGAAGTGTAAAACATGCTCTATGGAAATATTTTAGAAAAACATTCAGAGTTCATTTTTAAACGGATGTTTAAAAGTCCAATAACAAAACACGGCGGGGTGCCGTGTTTTTACTCAAGAACATTTTCATTATATGTATCAAAGTCATACCTTTCCCCTTGAATTATCGTATACCGGGTACTCCCCCGCTCCACTGTCCAGACTACTACCTCCCGTTCATCTGTCTGTGCGGTAACCACTGATAAATCCGGATTATCAGCTAATCCGGTCGATTCGATGTAATCGTCCTGCAGCTCTTTCTCGCGGATAAGCGTAATATTCATCATATTGACCCCGTACATGGTCCGGGCATCTTCTGCTAATTCATTCGTTAATTCATCAATTGGATGCTCTTCTAAATACTCCTCTGAAAAGTAGGAAGCTACATTTTCTTCTTCCTCCATAATCGCAGCTTGATACATATCATTGACTACCCGGGCACTATTCGGACTTAAACAGCCTGCCAGGAACAAAGGAATACATATCATCATTAGTAATACCAGGCGTTTCATATGAATTAACTCCTTATTTTTGTCTCTAACAAAATTTTTTATAATTAAAACATTATAACAAGTTACTTTTTTTGATGGGACTTCTAATCGCAGCAACGGTTTTAATAGACCGAGTAATCGCAGGTCTCCATGTTATCAGGTTAATATAATGAATTAAAAATTAGTATGGGTGGTGATAACACTATCTAGCGAAGGAAAAACACGGAGACTCCTGGTCGGCTAAGAACGGTCACGTCCTGTGACCAACGACCGACACTAGGACGTCCTGTCCGTCGTGGGAAAGCGCAGTGGGAAGACCCCGCAGGGAAAAAGGGCTCTTCTTTTTACCGAGGAGGCTGAGCTCAAGCCCACGGAAAGCGGAGTGTTTTTCCGCAGCGACTGCTAGAAAGTAAAATATTGATTTCAACTCACTCACCTTGATTGTAAGCGATTCACATATATTTGTGAAGAATAATCTTAAGCGATAATTTTAATTATTATAATAGTCAACAGTTGAATCTATACAGCAGTTCCATCATAATAGAAAGCGTATAATGAAGGTGAAATGAGGGATAAAATGGTACCAGATAAAAGTATTCTGTTTTTTGATATTGATGGGACATTATTGACAGAAGAGGAAAGAATCCTGCCTGAATCAACGAAGAAAGCCATTTTCAAGCTGAAGGAACTTGGTCATGAGGTTGCCATCGCAACAGGCCGGGCCAAATTCTTATTTGATGATTTACGAGACGAATTAGGTATTGACACTTACATAAGCTATAACGGGCAATATGTGGTGTGCCGCGGGGAAGTTGTCTATGCGAACACAATCAATCCAGAGACGTTAGAGGAATTAACCGCATTTGCTTTAAAAAATAACCATCCTGTTGTCTATATGAATGATAAAAAAATGACAACTAATGTGCCGAATGACCATCCATATATAGAAGAAAGCATTGCAACATTAAAGGTAGATGCTTATCCAGAACAGGAAGAGCATAATACGGCCCGGCAGAGTGACATTTATCAGAGCCTCCTTTTCAACACAGAAGGCGAAGAAAAGATTTATCAGGATACATTCACAAACTTAGATTTTGTCCGGTGGCATCCAAAATCGCTAGATGTCCTTCCAAAAGGCGGATCAAAAGCATTAGGTATTAAAAAACTGCTTGAGTATCTCGATTTTCCGTCAGAAAGACAATACGCCTTCGGAGACGGTTTAAATGATATAGAAATGCTGCAGCTCGTTCCTAACAGTGTCGCCATGGGAAATGCCCTGCCGGAAGTAAAGGAAGCAGCTGCATTTGTTACGAAGGATGTAAGTGATGATGGCATTTCATACGCATTACAGCACCATGGACTGCTTCCGAAAGACTAAGATTCAGCCAAACATCATCATTCCCTTTACAACGGAGTAAAGAGCCTATCCCCCCCGGGACGGCTCTTTTTTATCTGTTATCAGGCAAGACAATGTTAACACAGATAAATCTTTAAATATTAAGATTTTTTATTTTTTTTGATTCGCCCTCCAGCCATTTAGCTCGGGAAATCAGTCCCCACAACCCCAACACTGCCAATATAATAAACATAACGAGATTCATCCAGCCCATATGCCTTCCCCTCTCTCATGTCTGTCTTATTCTAATAATATTATATAACGCTAAACAATCAAACAAATTTTTTAAAAGATAATATGAACTCAGAAAACCTCCATTCTTCTCCTCTGGTCATATTTACCACTTCCAGCGAATATCCTTTTATTACTGTGAAAAAAATTCATTTAAAAGGAGGATAAGACATGACAGACCACAAGAATCGGGAGCCGGAAGAAAATAAAAAAATCAGACAGCTGGAGAAATTTTATAGAGATAATGAAGGGAAACCAATGACGACGGATGAAGCGGTTAAAATTTCGGATGATGAAAATACGCTAAGCGCCGGAGACCGCGGACCGCAGCTATTAGAGGATTTTATATATCGGGAAAAACTCTCCCACTTTGATAGAGAACGAATCCCAGAACGAAATGTTCACGCACGCGGATATGGAGCGCATGGCGTGTTTGAATGCTATGCATCACAATCTGATTTAACAGAGGCACATTTCTTACAAGATGCGGGCAGAAAAACACCTGTGTTTGTCCGTTTTTCACAGGTTGCCGGTTCCAGAGGTGCTAATGAAACACTCCGGGATGTGCGCGGCTTTGCCACCAAATTTTATACGGAGGAAGGAAACTTTGATTTAGTCGGCAATAATATCCCAATCTTTTTTATTCAGGATGGCATTAAATTTCCCGATTTGATTCATGCGCTAAAACCAGAACCAAATAATGAAATCCCTCAAGGCCAGACAGCACATGATACATTTTGGGATTTTATCGGAAGTAATGAAGAATCTGCCGCCATGATGATGTGGATTATGTCTGACCGCACCATCCCCCGCAGTTTTCGAACCATGCAGGGCTTTGGTGTGCATACATTCCGACTCGTAAATAAAGAAGGTGTATCGCATTTTTGTAAATTTCATTGGCAGCCAGTTCTAGGCGTTCATTCTCTGATTTGGGATGAAGCACAGAAAATCGGCGGTGCTGATCCGGATTTTCACCGGCGGGACTTATGGGAGAATATCGAGAAAGGTAATTTCCCCGAATACGAGCTTGGCATTCAAGTGATTCGAGAGGATCAGGAGTTTGATTTTGACTTCGATATTCTAGATTCTACCAAGCTGTGGCCGGAGGAGCTTATTCCCCTGAAGAAAATCGGGAAAATGACTTTAAACAAAAATGTCGAGAATGTATTTGCAGAGACAGAACAGGTTGCGCTTCATCCGGGAAATATTGTTCGCGGAATTGACTTTACAAATGATCCGCTGCTGCAAGGCAGACTGTTCTCCTATGCAGATACACAATTTTACCGTGTGGGCACTAATTTCAAACAAATTCCAATCAATCGCCCTATTCGCACAGCACATAATAACCATCGTGATGGTGCAGCACGTTATGTGATTGATAAAGGACAGGTTGCCTACCATCAAAATTATCTGGCGAATAATACACCTTATCCTGTGCCGGGTGATAAAGGCGGATTTGTCACCTACCCTTCTCTGGTCGAAGGAAAAAAGGTACGTCAGACAGCACCCAGTTTTGAGGATCATTTTTCTCAAGGACGACTTTTTTGGAACAGCATGAGTGATGTGGAAAAAAGCCATATCCTGCAGGCATTCAGTTTCGAGCTTGGAAAAGTGAAGAATCCGGAAGTACGGAAGCGCGCGGTTCGTCTGATTGCCCATATCAGCAGACCGCTGGCTGTTTCGGTTGCCGAGGAGGTTGGCGTGCCAGCTCCGCCGGAAGCTATTCCAGAATCCGATGTGACCGCTTCCTCGCCGGCTTTAAGTATGCAAAATACAGTGTTTCGTACGGATACCTTAAAGGTCGGGGTGATTATTGATGAACAATATGACAGTAATGCTTTAAAAAACGCGATGGCGTCGTGGGAAAAAGCAGGATTAGAGCCTGTTTTTGTAAGCAGAAGGCTCGGAACATTGGAAGGAACAAACGGGGATAGCCTTTCCGTTGATGAAACATTTTTAACCGGATCGCCGCTTCTGTATGATGGTTTATTTGTTATAGGCGGCCCATACGCTACCAGGGATTTTCATTTTATGACAAATCAATTTATTGTGGATCAGTTTAACCATTATAAGCCTATTGGCGGTATTGACGAAGGAGCAAAGTGGATAGAAGAAATTCATCTTCAAAATCGCCCCGGCGTCTTGACAAGCAGAGCCCCGACTGACGGCTTCTATAAAGCCTTTGTCAATGCAATGGCGAAACAGCGTTTTTGGGATCGATAAGAAAAAATGCGCCGCGCAGAATGTTTTTCAGCGCAGCGCATTTTTTACAGTTCTCTCTGACGGAAGCCCGAGAGTTATTTATCATATTCGTCTGGATTGGAACCAGAACGGCTATTTTCATTCAACGCATCGATCTGTTTCATTTCCTCATCCGTTAATTCAAAATCAAAAATATCCGCATTGGAAATGATGCGTTCCGGGGTAATTGATTTTGGAATGGTAACAACTTGATGCTGGACATCCCATCTTAAGATGATCTGCGCCGCATTCTTCCCGTATTTCTCTCCAATCGTAACAAGCGCTGGATGATTTAGCAGCTCTCCCCGTTTCAGCGGAGACCAGGCTTCCAGCTGGATGCCATGTCTTTCACAAAAAGCGCGCAAGCCTTCCTGCGTTAGATGCGGATGAAATTCCACTTGATCAACTGCCGGAACAACTTCTGCTTCTGCTAAAAGCCGCTCTAAATGCTGGATATGAAAATTACTCACACCAATGGCACGAACGCGTCCATCATGATAAAGCTTTTCCATTGCCTTCCACGTATCTATAAACGTTTCTTTTACAGGCCAATGAATCAGATATAAATCCAAATAATCGGTATCTAATTTTTCAAGACTTCTTTCAAATGCTTCTAATGTAGACGCATAGCCCTGCTCATCATTCCAGACTTTTGATGTCAGAAAAATATCCTTTCTCAGTATACCAGACTCCTTGATACCCTGCCCGACACTGGCTTCATTCTGGTAAAAAGAAGCGGTATCAATACTGCGATAACCATGCTCCAGCGCAGTTTTCACTGCGGCCACTGCTGTCTGTCCTTCTTCTACTTTATAGACTCCCAGTCCAAACGCAGGCATATCTACGCCATTATTTAATGTGACTGTACCCTGAAGGTGATTACTCATATCAGACATCCATCCTTTCTTATCTTTTCTATCATCTTATAACAATCAATCACGTAAAAGAAAGAAAAAGGAACTAGCAGATAATGCCGCCACTCTAAAATGGGCGGCATTGTCTGCTAGTTCGTTACATGATACATATACACACCATCTGTCAACTCGCGCGTACACTCCCCAGCCAGACGCAAATATTCTAAATGGGCGACCGTTTCACCTACTGCAAACCGCGTATCGTGAACAGCCAGCTTTTTCGGAAACAGCTTTTCCATTGTTTCATAAACCGTTAAGCCGGTTTTCAGCATTTCCTTTAGGCTGTTCAATCTTTCTTTATGATGGGTCTCTATTTCCTGAATTCGCTTGGATGCATTTTGGAACGGGTCGCCATGGGATGGAATAACCCATTCGACGTCCAGTTTCTTAATTTTCTCCAAGGAATTCAAATAATTTTCTAATGGGTTTGGGTCCCCGTGAAACCAATAGGAAATATTCGGAGTAATCCTCGGAAGAACATGATCCGTTGACAGCAGCACATTCTTTTCCTGATTATAAAAGGTGACTAAACCGTCTGAATGACCTGGTGTATGTATAATCTCATAGACATATTTCCCAAATTGAATCGTTTCCCCTTCCTTTAAAATGTTTTCCACCTTTGGATAAGGGGTTACTAATGGTGCAAATGCAGCAGTATTCTGCGTCAAAGCCCTGCTTTTCTCCTCGGGAATGCCCGCCCGATAATAATTCTCCCATAACTTTTCTAAAAAGGGCTGCTCCCAGGCCTGCAGCGCCGCCTGTAAATCAATTTCAGACATCCAAACGCGCGCATTGGTTCGTTCCTGCAGTTTCCCTGCATAACCAAAATGGTCTGGATGGTAATGAGAAACAATAATGTCCGTAATTTGTTTCCCTTCTATTTCCTTTTCCCATATTTTCTCCGTAGTTGTATTATGCAGACCTGTATCTAAAATCTTATAGCCGTCCGCTTCCTCAGCAATAAAACAATGGACATGATTTAAGCGGAACGGCAATGCTAAAGTAATCCGCTTTATCCCTAATTTATCTAACATCGGCGTCACTTCTTTCTAAACAATCCGCTTTTATTTTCCTTTAAAACTCGGTTTTCTTTTGTCAAAAAATGATTGAATCCCTTCTTTATTATCCTCTGTCTGCAGCAATAAGGTCTGGATAGCCGTTTCCTGCAGATCATTTGTACCGCTGCTCCATTCATCTGCATAGTTGACCATATGCTTTACAAATTTATTAGCAAGCGGCGGCCCGTTAACAATAAAGCCGGCATAATCAATGGCTGCTTCTACAACCTCGTCCTCTGTTACGCGATTAACAATGCCGCGCCGATATGCTTCTTCTGCTGAAACAGGTCTTCCTGAAGAAATCCATTCCTTCGCTACGGCACTTGGCAGGTTATCTGTCAGTTTTTTTACTAAGCCTAAATCCGGTATAATGCCTACATCGGTAAAACTGCATAGAAAGGCTGCATCCTTTTTAGCTACGACAAAATCTGCTGCAACGGCAATACTGAAGCCTGCTCCTGCGGCAAAGCCATGGACTGCGCTGATAACATATTTATCAAGATCCCGTATCGTCTGAATAATCTCTAATGCCTGCTTCATATATTCCATTATTTTCGCGCTGTTATCCAATGTATGAAGCACTTCCAAATCGCCGCCGGCTGAAAATATTTTTCCCTCTCCGCTGATGATGACAGCTTTGATATCCGAATCTTTTTCTGCGTCCGTCAGCGCTTCCACCAAGCCTCTCGCCATTACAATCGACAGGGCATTGCGTTTCTCCGGCCGGTTCATCTTTATCAAAGCAATCGCATCTTTCTTTTCGTATTTCACTGCATCTGTCATTGCCTTCTCTCCCTTTTTAAATCAAGTCAGCTGGTGTTGTTTTTTTGCTTGTGTATATGCTGTTTTTAATTCATCTACAGCTCCCTGCAGCGTCTGTATTTTCGTTGTTCCGCCAACTCCCTGGCCAGCGCCCCAAATATCCTTCCACGCTTTAGCTGAGGAGTCCGACAGCTTTTTAAAATCAAGCCCGGCCTTTTCCGGTAAATTCTTTGGATCCAATCCAGCTTTGACAATACTGGGGATCAAGTAATTAGCAGGTATCCCGCTAAACGCAGGCGTATAGATAATATCCGCAGCCGCAGATTGAATAATCGATTCCTGGTAATCCGCACTTGCTCCGCTTTCCGCTGTCGCAATAAAATGGGTGCCAATATAGGCAAAATCAGCTCCTAGAAGCTCTGCGGCCAATATTTGCTCTCCTTTTGTAATGGTGCCCGCTAAAGCAACGGGGCCATTAAAAAAGCTGCGTACTTCCTCGATAAATGCAAAAGGATTTAGCGTTCCAGCATGCCCGCCAGCCCCGCTTGCTACTAAGATCAGCCCGTCACTGCCCTTTTCCAATGCCTTTTCAGCAAATTTCACATCCACCACATCGGATAAAACAAGACCTCCATAGCTATGAACAATCTTTACAACCGGAGATGGATCTCCTAACGATGTAATAACGATTGGCGGCTGATGCTTCTCGATCAGCTCCAAATCCTCGTAAAATCGTTTGTTGGAGGAGTGACTGATGAAGTTGACGCCCCAGGGTGCCATCGCTGCCTCTGGATTTGCTGCTTCTTTTTCCTGTAATCTCTCATTGATTTCAGCCATCCAGCTGTCTAAAACATCCTTCGTGCGGGCATTCAGAGCCGGAAATGTTCCAATGATTCCTGCTTCACATGCCCCGACAACCATGTTTGGGTTAGAAATTAAAAACATCGGAGCCATGATAACCGGCAGCTCCATTTTTTTCTTTATATCAGTCAATTGCATTTAACCAGCTCCTTTTCCATTAGAAAACACGGAAGCGCCGCTCCGCGCTTCCTGTTGAAAAAATTTGATATTATGAAGATGAATCAGATAAGGAAAGCATTTCTTCCACTTGATCCCGCAATGCCCGTTTCAAGAATTTCCCTACCGATGTTTTTGGGATTTCTTCCATAAATAGAACGCGGTCAGGAATCCAGTACTTTGCAAATTGTGGTGTTAAAAATTCTTTCACTTCTTCTTCCGTTAATGTTTTCTTCTCTTTTAATACCACGCATGCTACCGGACGCTCCTGCCACTTTGGATCCGGAACAGCAATCACCGAGGCTTCAAATACCGCTTCATGCGCCATTAATGCATTTTCGATATCGACCGAGGAAATCCACTCCCCGCCGCTTTTGATCATATCCTTGGTACGGTCCACGATTTTCACGGAGCCCTCTTCATCGATATTGACCACATCGCCTGTGTGAAGCCAGCCGTCCCGGAAGGATTCCTCACTGCGGTCATTTTTATAATATGCATCGGCAATCCACGGCCCTCTGACAAGCAATTCGCCTATTGTGTTTCCATCATGCGGGATATCGCCATGTTCATTGATTCCTCTAATTTCAATTCCCGGCACGACCATGCCTTGACGGGAGCGTAATTCCAGACGCTCCTCTTCATCCAGCTCCTGCTGATAGCTTTTTAAACGGGCCAGTGTCACAATCGGAGAGGTTTCTGTCATTCCATATGCATGAACAAAAGGAATATGATAGGTTGATTCAAATGTGCGGATCATCCCTTTTGGAGCAGCTGAGCCGCCGCAAAGAATACAGCGCAGACTGCTTGTATCGTAATCTCCCTGCTCCAGTGCCTGCAGAAAGCCCATCCAAATCGTCGGTACACCGGCTGCCATCGTCACTTTATAATCCTCAACCAGTTCTGCTAAAATCTGCGGTGTCGGCATCGGTCCCGGCAGCACCTGGGTTGTTCCAAACCATAATGCAGCAAATGGCATCCCCCACGCATTTACATGAAACATTGGAACAATAGGCATCGCAATATCTTCCTCTGATAAGCCTACGGTGTCCTTTAATCCCAGAGCCAGGCTATGTAAATAAATCCCGCGGTGAGAATAAGCAACACCCTTTGGCCTGCCCGTTGTTCCAGAGGTATAACATAAACCGGCAATTGTATTTTCATCAATAGCATCATCAAGCTCTGTGTCCGGGTCTGCTTCTTCAAGCAATGATTCATAGGATGCCATATTTGTTAGGCTTGTTTCAGGCAGCTCCTCCTTATCCGTCATCACAATAATTTTTTCTATATCCGTAATTTGGTCTTTCACGCGCTCGATCAATGGAAATAAATCCTCATCCACCAATAAGACTTTATCCTCTGCATGATTGATAATATAGGCTAAATCGTCTGGTGAAACACGGATATTGATTGTATGCAGTACGGCTCCCATCGTCGGAATCGCAAAGTAAGCCTCCAGATGACGGTGATGGTTCCAGGCTATTGTGCCGACTCTGTCCCCTTTTCCCACGCCTAAGCTTTTTAAAGCACCTGCCAGCCGGTGAATCCGTTCGGTTATTTTACTGTACGGAATGGTATGAACTCCGCTCAGCGTACGCGAAATAACTGTTTTATCAGCAAAGTATTTCTCCGCATGCTTCACCATAGTCGTTAAATTTAATTGGGTTTGCATCATTTTAAAATTCCTCCCTATTCCCCTGTCCATCGTTCCAAAATTGTCGCATTAGCCATTCCCAGCCCTTCACACATCGTCTGCAGACCAAAACGCGCTTCGAGCCGCTCCATGGTATGCATCATCGTTACCATCAATCTGGCTCCGCTTGCGCCTAAAGGATGCCCTAAGGCAATAGCTCCCCCGTCAATATTGACTTTTTCTTCATCTGCCCCTAATTCCTTCATCCACATTAAAGGAATGGATGCAAAGGCTTCATTCACTTCAAAAACATCGATATCTTCCATCGATAAACCAGCTTTTTTAAGAACCTTTTTAGTAGCTTCGATTGGACCTGTCAACATCTCTGTCGGATCAGAACCAATCACACTGCGGGTAAGAATACGAAAACGCGGAGTAAAGCCAAGCTCTTTGGCTTTATCAGCAGACATGATTAAAAGTGCTGCTGCACCGTCACTCATCTGACTGGCATTTCCCGCTGTGATTCCGCTCTCCTCTGTAAATAAATCAGGCAATGCATTCAGTTTCTCCATCGAGGTATCTCTTCTCGGCCCTTCATCTTGACAAAATTGAGCAGTGGTTCCATCCGCGCGCTTGACGGAAATAGGCATCATTTGTTGTCGAAAAAAGCCTTTTCCCTGCGCTTGTATCGCACGCTGATGACTCTTGAATGAATAATCATTCATTTTTTGGCGAGAAATCCCCCATTTTTCAGCAATATGAGCGGCTGCGACTCCTTGATGCACCATATCATAGTTATCTAGTAAAGCACGATTCCACTTTACACCCTGCTGGTTGTTTCCCATTGGCACACGTGACATACTTTCCACCCCGGCTGCTACCACAATATCCATATCCCCGCTCAAGATGGCCTGTGCAGCAAAATGTATGGCCTGCTGACCCGATCCGCATTGACGGTCAATCGTTGTTCCAGGAACACTGACCGGATAGCCGGCAATAAGCGCTGCCTGCCTGGCCACATCCACTGCCTGTTCTCCTGTCTGCGTGACGCATCCCATAATAACATCGTCAATGGCTGCTGCATCCAGATTGGTTCGTCTAACTAATTCCTTTAAAGGCGCTGCAGCTAATTCTTCTGCCCTTATCTCACTCAAAAAACCATTTCGTTTACCAATAGGTGTACGTACTGCCTCTACAATCACCGCATCCCGCATCGATACTCCTCCTTTTTCATTTGGAAAGGATATGAATCTATTATCATTTACAGCAAATCGATTTCCGGTGAACCCTATCAATATCCCTTATCAGTTATTAAATAAAAATGTAAAACAACCAAATAAAGTAAACGCTTTCAACATTCATTTTATGTTGTTCAAAAATGAATGTCAAGAGGGAAACAAGCAGGGTATGGCCTCCTAAGCCCATTTCCCCCAATCATTCCCTGCTCTATAAACATTATCCGGCCATATATGCCATTAGTTGAATATATGTCATCACCAAAGCATATAGCACCACAGCAAACACACCGTTAAACTGAAAACCATTTTTAAAGCCGCTCAAACCATTGGAGCCGCTTAAGACAATGATTGGCATAATCACCGGTGATAATAAAATTGATATTGAGCTTCCCAGCGTCACTGAAAGCACAATCAGCTCTGGAGGATACGGCAGGTGGATAGTCTGCAAAATACCAGCTACCAATACCATTACTGTCAACGGACCGAGACCGGCAAAGCCTAAGATAATTACCATAAACGGCAGCAGGTATAATAGATTGATAAATGGAGCGACTGCTTCTAAGGCATAGAGACTGTCGACAACCCAGCCGGCAAAGCCTGTTTTAGTCAATCCTGCAATCAGCATTCCTGCCCCAACCATCACGCATAGCTGATACGACTTGCCCGCCATCTCTTCTTTTACATAAAGTGCTGCAATATATGTTAATTTATATAAACGCTTCTTCACTAGATAATAGCTAAGTATCCATACGAGGATGGTTAAAGGGATCAGGACAAGCAATTCCATGTTCACCCAAGCGCTCAGGATAAAGATGGAACCGAAAAGAGAGAGAAAGAGAATCATAAATTCACGGACGATCCGCTTTGTCTCCCGTTTATTTCTCGTATGCTGCATAATCTCATCAATTTCATGCTGGAGGCCTCTTGTAAAGTTAACATGATACTTTTTATTCTCCAGCGGGAAGAACAAAATCGCAACGATGGTTCCTAATGCAGCTACCCCCAGCCCTTGCAGAATTGATTTCCATAAGGAAGCCTCCATTGCTTCCACCACATAGGCAAAGCTCGGAATACTGACTACCCACAGAACCGATAACGCAAACCCGCGCAGTATCGCTGTTCCTTTATATCTCTCCCACGCCTCACCCTTTTCGTCCTTTAAGATCATCGATACAAATTGATACAGCATAGGAATCGCGCCAAATAAGAGAAAATATGCGATTACTTGTGTAAAGGAAACCATTCCAAAATAAAATTTCTTACTCGTATCCACAAAATCATGCGCATAGCTGATGGCAGATTCTAAAAATGCTTCTTCCCGCAATACCCAGCTGACCATAGGGATGATAACTAATAATCCGACCATATTCCGCATCTGCAAAAGCCCTTCCCGCATTCCCGAAAGAAAAGAGGTGTCTACAGATAGAAAGATGATTACTCCAGTTAAAAACAAGCCTAATGGCATTTTCAAATGCAGCGGCCCGTAAAATAATGTTCCAAAGAAAATAATTCCAAACCCAAACCATACTAACAGTGTTAACAGCAGATGAACCTGCAAAAAATACGTGACAAAATGGATCATCGTAAAACCAATGATACAAATGACTAACGCCGGACTGACGAATTGTTTACTCATTATTGACTAGCTCCTATACGTTCGTGTTCTCTTTACTTTACCATGGAATCACCTTGTGTTAAAGCTCCCTTCAAATCAGCAATCACTCCTCTGACCGGACAGCTGTCCGGAGTATTTTAAAATAACGCTGCTGCGCCAGATAATCTGCGTGGGCTCTTTCTAAAGGAACCGATAAAAACCGCACCTCTGCCCCAATCTTCTTTTGCACCAGCTGAGGAATATCTGCGGCGATGACCGTAGCAATACGTGCGTATCCTCCTGTTGTCTGCCGGTCCGCTAAAAGCACGATCGGCTGACCATTTGCCGGCACCTGAATGGTACCGGGAAGCACAGCATCCGAAATAATGTCCGCTTTATCCACATGAGACAAAGCCTTCCCTTCTAAACGATAACCCATGCGATTGGACTGTTCAGTAATACGATAGCTTTCCTGAAGAAATTGCTGATAGATTGTGTCTGAAAAAGCAGATATATCCGGCCCGGTAATGACTCTGATTGGACGGTGCTGTTCATAATTTGGTATATCTGTCTTTTTTAAATACCTGCCTGCCCGGATGGATTTCAGATTTTTATCCTCTGCAGATAGGCGGTCTCCTTTTTGCAAGATTCTTCCCTCTATCCCGCCAAGATTGGCTTGCGCATAGGTAGACTTGCTCCCCATTACTGTTTCGGCATAAAATCCGCCGCTTACTGCCAGATAAGCATAGGTTCCATGAACCGGCTTGCCAAATGACAGAATCTGCCCTGTATAAACGCGGAAGGATTTCCATGGACAGACAGGCTCTCCGTCAACAGCTGCTGACAAATCTGCGCCGCCGACAGCAATGACCGCATCCTGTAAAAACTTCAATCGGGGGCCCATCAACATGATTTCCAACGTTGCTGCTTCCTCCGGATTGCCGACGAGCAGATTTGCAATGCGATGGGCAAAGGTGTCCATTGCTCCTGCCGTCGGAATACCGTATTTTTGATAGCCAATCCTTCCAGTGTCTTGGATACTGGTCGATAATCCAGGTTTCATGACTTCCAAGATTTCTTTCAACGTGAATCACCTGCCGTAACTACCTTCGAATACAGAGCACCATGCGATTTCACATGTCTGCACTGACTCCTGCAGCGTGCCGCAAATTCATTCATTGCGCCAAAGCTCTTTTTTGGATTCCCATTCAAAACGATATGCAAATTCATGATTGCTCCTCCTTTTCTTGGTTTATCTGAGGCTGGTAGCTTCCGTTTTCTACTGCTTCTTCTATTTTATAATAGGTTTGCAGATCAATTGCTTCAAACTGGAGCAGATCTCCGGATTGGATAAGGATTTTTTTCTCCCCCTTCGCATCATAAAGATGTACAGGAGTTTTGCCGATAATTCTCCAGCCTCCAGGGGATTCCAGCGGGTAAATCCCTGTCTGTTTATCCGCAATACCTACTGCCCCCTGCTCCACCATTTTTCTTGGATTATCCAGCCTTGGTACGGCAAGCTTTTCAGATAAACCGCCTAAATAAGGAAAGCCAGGCATAAAGCCCATCATATACACATAATAAAGCGGCTCCGTATGCAGACGAATCACTTCTTGAATGGAAAGTTTAGAGCGGGCAGCAACATCTTCCATATCTAAGGCAACCTCCTTGTCATAGCATACTGGAATCGTAATCTTTCTGGCTGCAGGAGGAGCTGTTTCCTCCATTATTTTTTGTAAATGGATAAGCTTTTTTTCAAGCTCTCTATAAGTGATTTCACTCGGATTATAATAAATCGTGATGGCAGTATATGCAGGAATCCATTCCGATACTCCCTGTATTGGATATTTTTCTAAGAGAGCGCCAAAGCGATGCACTGCGTTATTTACTTGTCTGTCAATGGCATTGCCAAAGGGAATTCGTACACCGCGGTCTCCGTATAGTTGAATAGGATACATGATTTATCACCTGCCTTTTTTGTTCTGAACTTTCTGTATTCATATTGTACACCTATTTTTTAGCAGAAACGAATGATTTGAACACGCAAAATCCAAAAAAGCGGCTCTACATTCAAACAATGAAAGTAAAGCCGCTTTTCCTATGTTAGTTTTAAATTATTTCTTTTTACTGGTTTGCTAAGTTTGCACCATTAGCAGCGATGGTATCTTTATACCAGTAAAATGATTTTTTGCGTTTTCGTTCCAGTGTGCCGCTGCCGTCATCATGCTTGTCCACATAGATAAAACCATAGCGTTTCGACATCTCCCCGGTGGAGGCACTTACTAGATCAATGCATCCCCAGCTCGTATATCCCATTAAATCCACACCATCTTCTACAGCTTCAAGCATTTGTTTCATATGCTCCCGCAGGTAGTCGATACGATAATCATCTTGAATCGAACCGTCCTCTTCCACTTTGTCATAGGCACCTAAACCATTTTCTACAATAAATAATGGCATCTGATACCTGCTGTATAGCCGGTTGAGGGAAATGCGTAAACCAACCGGGTCAATTTCCCAGCCCCAATCACTAGCTTTCAAAAATGGATTTTTAACGCCGCCAAGCAGAATATTTCCATCTGCCTGCCCGCCATTCACATCCACTTTCTTTTCTGTCTTGGACATGTAATAACTGAAGCTGATGTAATCCACTGTTCCTTCCTTGATAATATCCAAGTCGCCATCCTCTATCTCCAATTCAATGTTATGCTCCCGGAAATACCGCTGGATATAAGCTGGATATTCTCCTCTTACTTGTACATCTGTACAAAAATAATTAAAGCGTTCATCCTTCTCCAATGCATCCATGACATTTTCCGGGTTGCTGTCATAGACATAGAATGGAGCGTAAATAATCATACATCCAATCTGGGCTTTCGGCATGATTTCATGGCATCGTTTCACTGCTTTCGCGCTCGCAACAAATTGATGATGGAATGCCTGGAATGTCGGTTGATAACGATCTTCCTCTTTTTTAATCGCAAACCCTAATCCCATGATTGGCATCATTAATCCGCTGTTGATTTCATTAAAGGTCATCCAGTATTTCACTTTCCCCTGATAACGGGTAAAAATAGCTTCCGTATATCTTTCAAAGAAAGTAATAGCTTCCCGATTTCTCCAGCCGCCGTACTCCTTCACTAAGTGCAGAGGCATTTCATAATGGGAAATGGTGACGACCGGCTCGATATCATATTTTAACAGCTCATCAATGACCTTATCGTAGAAAGCCAGTCCTTCCTCATTTGGCTCCAATTCATCGCCATTCGGGAAAATCCGTGACCAGGCAATAGATAAGCGGAATGCTTTAAAGCCCATCTCTGCAAATAATGCAATATCTTCTTTGTAACGATGATAGAAATCGATTGCTTCATGATTCGGATAGCTTTTTCCTTCTTCTATTTCAAACTGAAATCCCGGATTACGCAGCACCTGTAATCTTTCTTTTCCGCCAGGCAGCACATCGGCTATATTTAATCCTTTATTTCCTTCGTGAAATCCGCCTTCTAATTGGTTGGCTGCTGTTGCGCCGCCCCATAAAAATCCTTCTGGAAAAGCTTTTGCCATGTTACTCTCCTCCTTGAGTCATTATTATTCTTCCTCTTACTTCTTTCCTTCTTCAACATAACTCATATCATTGACAGAATCTAGCTGAAACTCTCCGTTCTGATACGTTATAACGGATACACTTGCATTATCAAGACCGCCTTCTGGCACCTCATAATCATCAAAATACGTATCCAGCAAAGCAGATATACTTAACCCGTGAGAGACAAGTAAAACATTTCCTGACCCCTCTTGCCCTTGTTCTGCTTCTACTAACTCATCCAGGCCCTCTGTCAGCCGTGCTGTAATGGTATCATAATCCTCTGCAGGCCAATTAAGTCCCTCTTCATCTCTTCCTTCGTCAAGCTCTGCTACACTGTTTGAAAACGTTTCTGGTTCGAGATTTTCTAAAAATTCCTCCAGTGTAATTCCTTGCAAATCTGCAATATCCTGCCACATTGTCTCGTTTAGATCTCCTTCATATGTTCCGAAGTTAAATTCACGAAAACGTTCATCTGTATTTAAATCAAGTTCCGAAGATGTTTCGTTTTCTTCCATAATGATTTCTGCTGTTTGAATAGCCCTTCCGCTGTCACTGCTGTAGGCATTTTGGAAATCAATATCTTTTAAACCGATTCCTGCTTGTGTGACGACCTCTTCACCTGCCGGAGTCAATACAGCATCAGACCAGCCCTGCACACGATCGGTTGTATTTAACATTGTTTTCCCGTGACGGACAATGTAGATAGTTAATTCATCATTTGATTCTGCTTCTACGACTTCCTTTTCACTCCCCTCTGTATCTCCGTCATTATTTTCCTCTGCTTCAGAACTGCTGCAAGCTGCCAGTACGAATACAAAACATAGTGCTGCCATGACTCCCCATATCTTTTTCATATCTTTTCTCCTCCAAAATAGATTTATTCTTTATTTTATAAGTCACTTTTTGCCCAACTGTAATATTGATACTGTTATATGCCATGCTCCTGCTACATTTTCCTTCCACCTCCTTTCAGCTTTTTTAGAAATAAAAAACCTGAATTATTTTGATCACACTTCACGTGCATTCAAAACAATCCAGGTTATGCCCAATAAGGTAACATTCCATTTTGCCAATATTCAATCTATATTTAGGTTAGAATAAAAAATAAATTATGTCAACGGTTCCATTTCCCTAATTATGAGGACCCTCTATACCTAAAGAAATGTCATGAGGCCGGTTTTTTTCAAACGCCAGCTATGCTTATTCTTCTTTCAAAAAAGAAAACCTGAACAAATTAAACAGATAGAGCGCACTCTATGCCGTTTAACTCATTCAGGTTTTGCCTGCCTCACAGTAACAATCCTTTATCACCTTCATTATATATAAGAACGCTTTCAAAATCAATAGCTAAGAAAAATCAAGAATACCGCTTGGTCTTTAAAACATCAGTGTTCTCGCCGAAGAGATGTCCGCTGCGGGAAGTCGCTTTCCGCGGGCAACGCTTCAGTCTCCTCGGAAGAAAACCGCTTCCTGCGGGGTCTTCACCTGTTGCTTTTCCCGCAGGAGTCGACTTCCCTCCGCTCCCATCTAAGAAGAATTATGTTTTATTTACTTTTTTACAAAGAAATAACACAAATTCTAGCGACGCTTTTGGATAGGACAAGCAATGTTGTCAGGTTAATGAATTTTCTTAAATATTATACAGATAGTAATAAAACCTATCTAGCGGAGGAAAAACACGGAGACTCCTATGGGAAAGCGCAATGGTCTTCGGTGGGGCGAGTAATCGCAGGCCCAGGGTGAAGACCCCGCAGAAAAAAAGCGAACTTCTTTTTTTCGAGGAGGCTGAGCGCAAGCCCATGGAAAGCGTAGTGTTTTTCCGCAGCGGTCGCATTAACCTGACAACATTGAAGATTACTCCCTTAATGAAACTCATTGTAGCGGCTATATTCAACATTTTTTATATACTTTCTTATTCTTTAAAAAGAAACTTCATCCTGCATCTTGGTGCTGAATGAAGTCTCCGTTATGCCATATAACTGCTGTGCTTACATCTGATGAATGACTTCTTTAACGAGTTTCACAAATTTACTGCGCGATTGTGCAGCAACCTCAATCACTTCATCATGACTCAGCGGCTGATCTAATATACCGCTTGCCATATTGGTTAAGCAGGAAATACCTAATACCTTCATTCCGCCATGGACGGCAACAAGCGCTTCAGGAACGGTGGACATGCCGGCTGCATCTCCTCCAAGCACGCGAATCATGCGAATTTCTGCCGGTGTTTCATAAGCTGGTCCGCTCCACCAGGTATATACACCCTCCTGCAAATTAATCTGATTTTCTTTGGCAATATTTTTAGCCAAATCGCGAAGTTCACGGTTATATATTTGGGAAGAATCCGGAAAACGAGTTCCCAGGTCATCATTATTTGGGCCAATTAATGGGTTCGTTCCAACTAAGTTAATATGATCTGTAATCAGCATTAAATCACCAGGGTTAAAATCTTTATTTACTGCTCCGCTTGCGTTGGTAACAATCAGTTTATCCGCACCAAGCGCCTGTATAACACGTACTGGAAAAGTCACTTCATCCAAGGAATAGCCTTCATAATAATGGTAACGCCCTTTCATCGCTACGATACGCTTGCCATGCAATGTACCGATAACAAGCTGATTGGCATGTCCAACAGCTGCGGATTTAGTGAAATGCGGGATTTCTTCATACGGAACGACAACTGCGTCTTCTAATTCATCTGCCAAGCCGCCTAATCCGGAACCAAGAATAATACCGATTTCTGGGGTCATATCTGTTTTACTTTGAATAAACTCTCTTGCTTCTTTTATTTGCTGTGTCTGATGCATTTATGATTTCCTCCTTAAAGTAGCTTTATTTTTTAGCTTCCCGATGACAGTCTGTTAAAAACGCCAGCGTCTTTAAACGGTGTACACTTCTATCTTATCTTACAGTTCGATATAAAATCAATTTGTCAGTGCAGTAATCTATGTTAAGCGATTAAAAATAAGGTGTCAATTAGGAACCAAAAGCGCTTGGTATAAGACGTGGACTGCGTCAACTTATCACAAATACCGCCATCATACATCATCCTTTTCTGCCATCCAAATAAAAAAACCAGGCGCTTCACCTGGTTTTCTGTCTTTATTCTTTAAATTCCAGCATTTTATTTTTTAATTCCTCTTCCATGCCGATTAATTCTTTTTCTGCCTCATTACGCTTTTTACGTCCATCTGATTGAATTTGCAGTGTTTCTTCAATGGTAGACATTAATTTTTCCTGCGTCTGCTTCAATGTATCAATATCGACAAGGCCTCGTTCATTTTCCTTGGCTGTCTCCACCGTATTCTCTTTCAGCATATCCGCATTTTTTAATAATAAATCGTTTGTTGTTTGCGATACCTGTTTCTGTGCTTCCATCGCATGACGCTGTCTTAATAGGGTCAAGGCAATGGCCACCTGATTTTTCCATAGTGGAATCGCAGTTAAAACAGAGGATTGTATTTTTTCGACAAGTGCCTGATTCGTATTTTGGATAAGACGGATCTGCGGAGCACTTTGCATTGTAATTTGACGGCTTAACCGGAGATCATGCGTCCGTTTTTCCAGCCGGTCCACAAATTGAAGCATATCATTTACTTCCTGAACATCCATCTGACTTCCGCTTGTTTCTGCTTTTTGGCGAAGCTGCGGGATAATCTCATTATTGATTTCCTCCACCTTTAATTCGCCGGCAGCAATATAAATATTTAAAGCATCGTAATAATCCCGGTTGGTAGAAAATAATTTATCAAGCATTTCATTGTCCGACAAGAGTAAATCTTTATTTCGGTCCAGACGCACACTGATACGATCAATCTGGGAGCTTGTCTTTTGATAACGGGATAATACCTCATTCACAGATTTCGACAGTTTTCCAAACAAACGTGATAAGAAGCCTGTTTTCTCCTCCTGCAGTTCAGAAGGGTCAATATCCTCCAGCTTTTTCATCAGCTCATTTAGAATCGAACCAATTTGGCTGACATCCTGCTTTTGAACATGCTCCAGCATCTCATGTGAAAATTGATGTAATTTTGCTTGTGCCTCTACACCATATTTCACTAAAGACTGTTGGTTGGTTGTATCGATTTGCTGCTTTAACTGCTCTGCTTTTTTACGATGCTCGCCGGGAAGTCTGTCAACCAGTCTTGGCGCCTCCGAGCTTTCCATATTTTGTTCGGAAATATCCGTTGAAACCTCTGTTCGTTCTCCAAACGGATCATTTAATAAATCATTTATCGAATCATTAGTTTGGTCTTTTGCAGTCATGTAGAATCCTCCTTATTTTTTAGATCGGCGCAGCGTCTTTTTGGCTACATCCAGCTCAAAATCCAATGTTTCTAGATCATCCCTCAGCATCACTTGCAGATCCTTTTTAATCGTGGGGCTAAAGGCGGTAAGCGTCTGCCTGGTTTCCTTTAATGATTTTTGCATCTCGATAGATGGAGAAGGCTGGCTGGAAAGATACGCATAACGCTCTGATAATTCGACAAGCGAGTCTAAATGATTATAGAAGAAACGCTCTGCCTGGTAAAATCGTACCGGTTCTTTTCTTGCGTTGTTATATATTTTTTGAGCCGTTCTTACAATCGTTAAATTCTCCCGCGCATGCTGGAAAGACCTTACTTTGAATAAAGCTTTCTGCATACGTGTGATTTTTCCTCTTGCCTCTTTTAAATTGGCATCAATAAATTTATATTCTTTTTTAGTCAATCCCTGACTTTTAACAAATCGATAATCCATAATCTGTTTTGTGGCTGCATAGGTCAATACGCCTCCAATTGCAGCAAAAAGACTGGTCAACAGGACAGTCTGTCCATATATAAAAAAGCTAACAAGCCATATAGCTGTCAGGCTGACAGCACCAACAAAGCTCTGCATTAAAAATTGCATAATTGCTCGCATATGCTCACTCCTACGTGATTAATCATTCTATCCTAAGTATAATCGTCTATACTCTTACTCTTATTATACTATTACGAACGAGGCTTTTAAAAGTTTCAATTTCTTTTTATTTAAAACCCGTTACATAAATTATTTTCTCATATCTCACCTGCAGTAAGAAATCTTTAACAGCAGCTTTCTCTTCTTCCTCTTAAAGAGACCCCTGTTTAATTTATCTTTATATTAAAAAATATGATAATATAAGAATAAATGTTCTTATATTTGCCGCACCGAAATTAGCAGACTTACATTCATGGAGGGATTTTTAATGAAACGAATTGGTATTGATGCAGGCGGATCTTTAATAAAAATTGCCTATGAAGAGAGAGGCAGGCTTCGATTAAAAACTTTTCCTGCCAAGCAAACCCATGAGGTCATTTCCTGGTTGAAGTTGACTGCACCGGAAGCAGCGCTACAGGTGACAGGCGGAAGAGCTGAACAGATTAAAGCCGACAACCAATCTATTTCTATTTTTAAGGAATTCACATGTGTAATAGAGGGAACAAAGTACTTATTATCGGAAGAAAAAAAGCTTCCGGATACGGATTATCTTTTAGTGAATATCGGCACAGGAACTTCTTTTTTCCACAAACAGAAACGCTTATCAGGAACAGGAGTCGGCGGCGGGTTGTTTACAGGCCTCGGAGCAATTATTGCGGGTACTTCTGATTATCATTCACTGGTAGATCTGGCCTCTAAAGGAGACAGGACCTGCAGTGATTTGATGGTCTCAGATATTTATCAATCCAGCTATTCGCCTGTCGAGGCTTCTTTGACCGCTGCTAATTTTGGAAAAGACCAGCTGGATCAATCCGTTTCAGCTGAGGACCAGCTGGCCGCATTAACCCAGCTTATTGGCGAGACGATTGTACTGCTTTCCAGCTTAACGGCAAACTCATTAGCTACAAAAGAAATCGTCATGATCGGCGGTGCATTGACCGGAAATCCGCTTTTAAAGCAAGTGATAGGCTCTTTTGAAAGTATGTTTGATTACAATTTAACCTTTTTAGAAAAAGGAGGCCATGCCGGTGCTGTCGGTGCATTATATTACGATGAATAAAAAGAATGACAGGAACAAGGAGAATTCATTTTGAAAAACATTATTTATTTCAGCTTTATAATTATCTTTGCATTGGCAGGCTGTAACGCAGACACAGATACAGCTGCACAATCAAACAGCGTGGACGGAGATTTTCAAGCACATTTTATCGATGTCGGGCAAGGCGATTCCACCTTATTCACTTTCGACGACGGAGAGGAGGAAACGGCAATCCTGTTTGATACGGGGGACTGGCAGGGTAATGAAGTGGTTCCTTACTTAGAGGCACAGGGAATCTCAGCAATTGATCTTGTCATTATCAGCCATCCGGATGCAGATCATATCGGTCAGCTTTCCAAAGTCCTGGATCATTTTGCTGTCGATGAAGTTTGGATGTCCGGAAATGAAAGCACCTCCAATACATACCAAACTGCGATGGAAAAAATCCTATCTCAGGATATCAATTATCATGAACCGCGGACCGGCGAGGAGTATGAACTTGGCCCGATTGACTTGGAAGTGCTGTACCCTGAGGACATTTCCGGAAAAGCGAATGAAGAGTCGGTCAGTATTCGTTTAGCCTATGATCAGGTTTCCTTTGTTTTGACTGGAGATGCCGGAGTGAAGGAAGAAAAGGAAATGATAGAAGCTTCTTCGCTTAACAGCACCTTCTTACATTTAGGGCACCATGGCTCCAATACATCCACTGATCCCGCCTTTTTAGATGCTGTCGATCCGCAAGCTGCCATTTATAGCGCTGGAGAAGATAATTCATACGGGCATCCAAGTACAGAGGTTATTGATTTATTAGATGAAGAAAACATTGACTGGTACGGAACCGATGTTGATGGAAACATTGTTGTTACGACAGATGGATCATCCTATTCGATTGAAACCGAGATGGGCGAGGATATTACTGTTTCCAAACCAGATGCAGCCGAGGAGAAGAATCAGGATGCTTCCGAAGACGCTTCTGCTTCAAATGAAGAAAACGAGGATGGCAGCTGTATTAATATCAATAACGCATCCCAAGAGGAATTAACCGGGATTATTCATATCGGTGACGAACGTGCCAATCAAATAATAAATAAACGCCCGTTCGATACGTTCGAGGAGCTGGAGGAAATTGACGGAATCGGTCCGAGCAGAATCGCAGATATGGAAGCCGAGGGTCTAATTTGTGACTTTTAAAGGAGGGATATAGCATGAAAGGAATTATCGACCGGTTTGAAGGCGAATCGGCTGTTATTTTAGTGGAAGCGGAGAATCGGGAATTACTTGTTCCAAAGAAAGAGCTCCCGAGTGACTGTAAAGTGAAATCAGCGGTAATTGTAGAAGAATCCGCAGGAAAGCAAAACCCAGTAATTCAGCTTGATCCGGAAACAGATCAGAAGAAAAAACAAGTGTCCAGTAACCTGCGGGAAGCTCTATTAAATCGAAAAAAGAATAGTAAACTGAAAAAAAAGAAATAGTTTACCTCCTTTCTTCTTTCCAGCCAAGAGAAACCTCATTAAGGATAAGAAAAACTTGCTGCATCATTCCCTTTAAAACGCGAAAAAGAGCTGGTTCACGTATCAGCTCTTTTTCTATGTTTCACCATAAGAACATGCAAAACTCGTATACACTTACCTGATTAGTCAATGCTAGTTTCTTGCTGCTATTCTATTGTAAAACTTTTTGCTATACCGTTAATACCGGCTTCTCCTCCACCAGCGAAAGAAATAATTCCAGAAAGCGATTATCATCGGTCAGCTCCGGATGAAAAGCCGCTACAATTAAATTTTCTTCTTTTGCAGCCACAATTTTATCATCATAGGCAGCTAAAACTTCCACACGCTCTCCTGCCGATTCAATATATGGGGCACGTATAAACACGGCTGGATACGGCTCCTTCATTCCGTTCACATCCAGATTTGCTTCAAAACTGTCCCGCTGTCTTCCAAAACCATTCCGTTTAACTTGTACATCCATCAGACCTAAATGCACACTCTGCTCTGCATCCACCTGACCCTTGCCAAGCAAAACGAGACCGGCACAGGTTCCAAAAATCGGCTTCTTGGATTGGGCAAATTGTTTTACAGCATCCACAAGATTATTTTTCTTCATCAAGCGCCAAATTGCTGTGCTTTCCCCTCCCGGAATAATTAAAGCATCCACCGTTTCAAGCAGCTCCCTATTTTTAATCAGAATCGGCTCATGTCCTGCTTGTTGCAAATGACTCGCATGCTCTTCTGTCGCTCCCTGCATGCCAAGAATTCCGATTCGATATTTTTGTTCACTCATCGTATCCGCTCCTTTCAGCGACTTAGAAACTCCGATCCTGCATTCTATCCTCTGCTCTTAACGTTTTCATATCGATACCCTTCATTGCTTCTCCCAAGTCTTTAGAAAGCTCGCCAATTTTTTGGTAGTCTTGATAATACGTTGTTGCTTCAACAATAGAACGTGCAAATTTTTCCGGATTTTTTGATTTAAAGATACCAGATCCGACAAAGACCCCGTCTGCTCCAAGCTCCATCATCAATGCAGCATCTGCCGGAGTTGCCACCCCGCCTGCAGCAAAGTTCACCACTGGCAGCCTGCCTGTTTCCTTCACCTGCAGCAGCACTTCAAATGGTGCTCCAAGATTTTTAGCTTCTGTCATCAGCTCATCCGCGTTCATATGTACAATTCTTCTTACCTGTGATTGCACTTCGCGTAAATGGCGTACTGCTTCCACGATATTTCCTGTTCCAGGCTCTCCTTTTGTCCGAAGCATCGACGCGCCTTCTCCAATCCGGCGGGCTGCTTCTCCTAAATCACGGCATCCGCATACAAATGGAACAGTGAATGGCTTTTTATCTAAGTGGAATAAATCATCCGCCGGCGTCAGCACTTCACTTTCGTCAATATAATCCACCCCAAGTGATTCTAAAACACGTGCTTCGACAATATGGCCGATACGCACCTTTGCCATTACTGGAATGGATACAGCTTCCATTACTTCTTCTACAATACTGACATCTGCCATTCTCGCTACACCGCCTGCAGCACGAATATCAGACGGGACTTTCTCCAATGCCATGACAGCAACAGCGCCCGCTTCTTCTGCTATTTTTGCCTGTTCTTTATTAACAACATCCATAATGACGCCGCCTTTTTGCATTTGCGCCATTCCTCTTTTTACACGCTCTGTACCTGTTACTCGATCTGCCATTTTATTTCCTCCTAGATTTTTGATTGATTTTTTATTATTATAAAAATAATATGATATGAATGAAAGTGCCAATTTTTCATCATTTAATGAGGTCAGTTTTCCAGAGGAGAGAGAAGATGGATTTATTATCTGTTCATTTAGAAAAAACAAACAATAGCCCATTATACGAACAGCTTTATGAGTTTATTAAACAGGAAATTGTACAGGAGCGGCTTCCCTATGGCCAAAAACTGCCTTCCAAACGAAAGCTCGCCAATCATTTGGAAGTAAGTCAGAATACAGTGGAAACTGCTTTTGAACAGCTTGTTGCAGAAGGTTATATTGCATCACAGCCCAGAAAAGGATTCTATGTACTGGCCCATGGCGATTTAGAATTTGTAGAGCATTCGGGGAAAAAGGAGATTGCTGATGCGGGGAAAGAACCATCCGTTTTATTTGATTTTTCTCCCAATAAAATTGATACGGAGGCATTTCCCTTTTCTGCATGGAGAAAATTAAACCGTCAAGTGATTGATGAATCTCATCATGATTTACTGCTGCTTGGCGATGGGCAAGGCGATAAAGAGCTGCGCGAAGCTATTGCCCACTATGTCTATCACGCACGGGGAATTGACTGTGACCCGGACATGATTGTCGTGGGAGCAGGAATTGAAGTTTTAATGCAGCAGCTGCTTTCCCTGCTCCCCGGATCTACCATATTCGGCATTGAAGACCCCGGCTATCAGTTAATGGTAAAGTTAATAACACACTTTGGCTTTTTAGGACGAGCCTTAGATATGAACGAAGAAGGCGTGTCCATTGAAGCAGTTCGCCTCTTAGAGCCTGATTACATCTATGTCACTCCGTCCAACCATTTTCCATATGGAACAGTGACCTCCATCAACCGGCGCAATCAGCTGTTACAGTGGGCAAATGAAACAGCGGACCGGTATATTATAGAAGATGATTATGACAGTGAGTTTCGTTATACAGGGAAAACGATCCCTCCTATGAAAAAAATGGATTTCAATGACCGGGTTATCTACCTTGGTTCGTTTTCCAAATCATTGATTCCTTCCCTGCGAATCAGCTATATGATCCTGCCCAAAGCATTACTGGAGCAGTATCGGAACAGGCTTACTTTTCACCATTCTACAGTTTCGCGAATGGATCAGCATGTGCTGGCGCATTTTATTCAGGAGGGTTATTTTGAAAAGCATTTGAATCGAATGCGGAAAATATATAGAAAGAAATTTGAACTGGTCCATCAATTATTTGAACCGTATAAACCATCTATACAGCTTCTTGGAGAACAATCAGGACTCCATGTCGTCTGTGAGGTGCGAAATGGTCTGACAGAAGAAGAGATACTTCGAAGAGCGGAGCAGAAAGGTATCAAAATCTATCCGATTTCCTATTACGCTTCAAAAAATGCCGTTTTCCCTTATCCGCAATTTGTGATCGGCTTCGCAGGTATCGCAGAGGAAAAGCTCAAAAAAGCAGTACAATCGATTATCGATATTTGTCAGAAGTGAGTTTATCTCAAGCTGACTTGCTGCAGGATGGCATAGGGATTGTAAAACGCCCGCTGAATAAAGTTGCACTTTATGCTATAATAAATTATTCTCTGCAAAATGACGCAGCCTTCCAATAAAGGATTTTTATGGTTTCTGACCGTAATGGGATGCTGCCTGCTAATTTGGTTTGCTCGGCAATGACACAGGGTATTTATCATTACACCCAATTTATCAGCAGAGTATCGTTTCATCTGTAATCCAGTAAATGATTGCTTTTAACAGCAAGTGCTATTCATCAGGTCTGGTTTAAGCTTCGTTTTTATTTTATTCATCGCTTCTTGGATTTACTGGCATTTTAAAGCAGCAAAGGAATATATTTATTTTAATAAAAAGGAGGATTTTTATGGGTATTTTGGAATCGATTATCGGCCATATCAATGATTTTCTTTGGTCGTATATTTTAATTATTGTCTTAATAGGTTTAGGTCTTTATTTTACAATTCGGACCGGATTCGTCCAGTTTCGCCTGCTTCCGGAAATGTTCCGTGCTGTAGCAGATAAACAATCCTATGATGCATCTGGCAAGAAAGGGACCAGCTCCTTCCAGGCATTTGCAATCAGTGCCGCTTCCCGCGTCGGTACAGGAAATATGGCCGGCGTTGCATCAGCAGTTGCGCTTGGCGGACCGGGCGCATTATTCTGGATGTGGCTGATTGCGCTACTTGGCGCCGCCTCCGGATTTGTTGAAAGTACTCTAGCACAGCTCTATAAAGAGAAAGATAGCAATCAGTATCGCGGCGGTCCCGCTTATTATATTGAAAAGGGAATGAAAAAACGCTGGCTTGGTATTGTATTTGCCATCATGATTACTTTTACTTACGGATTGGTCTTTAACTCCGTTCAATCCAATACCATCAGCATTGCGTTCAGTTCACAGTTTGATATAAACCCTGTCTGGATTGCGGCTGTTTTGACTATTTTTGTAGCCATCGTTATCTTTGGCGGTTTGAAAAGTATTGCGAATGTTTCTCAAATTATTGTTCCTTTTATGGCAATTATTTATATCGGCTTAGCGCTTGTTGTCTTAGCTATGAATATTACCGTTATTCCAGATATGTTTGTACTTATTTTTGAAAATGCATTTGGAATCCGCGAGGTTGCTGGCGGCGGCTTTGGCGCAGCCATTATGCTGGGAATCAAACGCGGACTATTTTCTAACGAAGCAGGAATGGGTGCTGCCCCCAATGCAGCAGCAACTGCAGAAGTAAGCCACCCGGTCAAGCAGGGGCTCGTTCAGGCCTTAGGTGTTTTCTTTGATACCATCTTAGTTTGTTCGGCTACCGGATTGATTATTTTATCCGCCGGCGGCTTTGCAGGCAGTGAAGAAGACGGGATTGCGCTGACACAGACAGCCTTCACCCAAATGCTGGGAGATTGGGCAGGCGTGTTTATCGCCATCGCTATTTTTCTATTTGCCTTCAGCTCGATTCTTGGAAATTATTATTATGGCGAGAACAACCTGGCTTATATTAAAGACTCTAAGACCATCCTGTTTATTTATCGCATAGCAGCGCTTGTAATGGTTGTATTCGGTACATTGGCTTCCTTCGGCTTAGTCTGGTCTTTAGCTGATGTCACCATGGCCTTGCTTGCACTGATTAACCTTTATGCTATTTCTGTCTTATTTAAGAAAGCCAATATTTTATTAAAGGATTATATGAGGCAGCGGAAAGAAGGAAAAGACCCTGTCTTCTATAAAGATACTCTGGACGATCAGACCGGCATCGAGTGCTGGGAACGGGAAACCGAGAAACAATAATCATTTCCAAAGAAAAAGAAACCATAGCTGCTTTTGCCGGCTATGGTTTTTCTATGGATATAAGCAGAAATCAACATAACTTCAGAAGCGATTTTGCTTAAGCAAAGTTACCTCGTGTTTATAGCTTTCGTCTCCCGGGAAAATGGATAATATATAAATTGAAGTAAGAAATTACACTTTATTTTTCTTATAAAAATGACGAAATAATGATTGAAAACAGTAACTAGCGGAAGAAAAACACGGAGGCTCCTGTGGGAAAGCGCGGAGGGAAGACCCCGCAGAAAAAAAAGCGAACTTCTTTTTTTCGAGGAGGCTGAGCTCAAGCCCACGGAAAACGTAGTGTTTTTCTGTAGCGGTAGCTATTAATTTCAATTTATATAGCTATTATTTTTTTGTGATTAGGGCATATGTTGGATACAAGAAATCCCGGATTAATGAAGATTCAATCTATGGAATGCTTCATTTGATTGGACGTTTCCATATTTAGAAACCATCCGTAATACGAGGGGGGGTATTGTGAATAATAAAAACAGAAGATTTTTAATTATTTCTTTATGCATCAATACGATCCTGACAATCACAGCATTAGCGGGATTGGTTTACCTTCTTTTCATACGTAATCAAGCTGCTGATACAAGCTCGTCTTCTCTCTTGTTTATCTCATTTTTCATCATCCTGTTAGGTTTTGGTATCAGATTAATATTTAATATCATTTCGCTTTCTAAAATAAAAAATCAGAAAAATCATTGACTAATAAACTCAACTTTCACACATTAAAAAGTAACTTCATTTCCATGCTGCCTGGATTGGTTGTTCAGGCGAAAGCTGTTATTTCGTCCAACTCATCAAAATGTTATTCCTTTCATTCGCTGCAGAATCCTATCAGAGCGCAGGCCGACCACGTAGACTCCTATGGGAACAGGGCGAGCTGAAGATCCACTTGAAAAGCGGTTTTCTTTTCAAGTTAGCTGAAGCCGTCCCCATGGCAGACTAAGACCGCAACGTCCTGGGGTTGCGATTACTCACCCCATCGAAAAGAGTTGTTGCAACGTCTGCACTAGTACGTCCTGGGACTGCGATTACTCGTCCCATCGAAAACATTTGTACGTCGGAAAGCGGAGTGGTTGGCCGGAGCGGAGCTATGCACCATCACCTATTCCAAAAAGGGAGTATAATAAAAAAGGGAGCGCCGCAAAAACAATCTGCAGCATTCCCTTTTCGCTTTATTCAAATACAATGGTTTTATTTCCGTGCACAATAATTCGATCTTCTAAATGCCATTTAACAGCCTGCGCCAATACCCTGCGCTCAATGGATTGTCCAATCTTTTTTAAGTCCTCCACATTATGCTCATGGCTGACTGGCTCTGTTCCTTGTTCAATAATTGGTCCTTCATCTAAATCGTTGGTTACATAATGCGAAGTTGCACCAATCATTTTTACCCCTCGTTCAAAGGCACGTTCATACGGTTTTGCTCCGATAAATGCCGGCAGGAAAGAGTGATGGATATTAATGATTCTATCTTTAAATACTTCCACAAATGTCGGGGAAAGAATTTGCATGTAGCGTGCCAATACAATCAAATCAATATCGTAATCCTCTAAGATTTCCTTTTGCTTCGCTTCTATCTCCGGTTTGGTTTCTTTTGTAACAGGCAGATGATAAAAATCAATCCCTAATGCTTCTACCATTTTACGGGAATTTTCATGATTGCTGATAACCACTGGAATATTTGCCATTAAATCGCCGCTTTGCCATTCCCATAACAGCTCTAGTAAACAATGCGACTCTTTTGAAACAAAAATCGCGATATTTTTCAACTCATGAACGAGACTTAGCCGCCAGTCCATTTGAAAACGATCGGCAATCTCCTGAAATTCCTGCTTCAGTTTTTCCACGTCTGTCCCGGTCTGGTATTCAAAATCAAGGCGCATAAAGAATTCGCCGCCTTTTGGATCTTGGGTATATTGATTAGATGTGACAATATTTGCCTGCTGGTTCCATAAAAATGTAGAGATTGCAGACACAATTCCCGGCTGATCTGGACATTTAATCATTAATCTTGCTCTATTTTCATAACGGTCTTTATAAAAATCTGTCCGTTTATCTGTATACATATTCACTGTCTAATTTCCTCGCTTTATTTATATTCGTAAACTATAGATTATCGGAAAAGTGGGCGTCTGGTCAAGTGTTTTATCAGAAAGATACAGCCAAAGGTTCCCCTCTGGCTGTAACGGTTATTCTAAATTCGTCAGCTGATATCCGTCAGCTGTTAACTCCACCGTATACGTCCACTGATAATCTTCTGTTTCTGTCTCATCGCTTGCATACATCAATTCAATTGTTTCACTTGTTGTTACTTCCCATGTTTCTGAATCAATCTCTTCCACATCTTCTACAGACATTGATACGATTTCTTGTGTTAATCCACTATCATATAAGCGTTCCACTAAGTCTTGCTGCATCGTATCTAATTCACTGCCAGTAGCAATATAATCTTCTACTATGCTATAGTCACCAGTATTAATAGCCCAGATTAAATTATCAACATAATTTTCAACTACTGCTTCTATTTCTGTAAGTTCCTCATCCTCCGAATTGCCATTCTCATCACTATTTTCGTCGGCTTCATCTTCGTCCTCTAAAACAACACCTTCATATTCCTCGCCAGATGCTTCAAAAAACTCATAATTGATATCTCTCGGGTAAAAAGCTTCTGTGAAATCTTGAATATCCCATTTACCGCCATCTGTACCGTATTGAATAGTAAAAATGGTCTCTATATTTATTTCTTCATACTCTGAATCTGGATCATAGGTTCCTGTCATATTCAGCTGAACAGGAAGTTCGAATTCCGGGTTGTCTGATGAATCACCCTCTACATATTCCGAATCCTCAAAGGCAATCCCGATTTCATCCAATCTGCCGCTGAATCCATTATCATTAAAATACGTAAAAAGTTCATCCTCTAACGTTTCACTTAATTCATCTGAAATATTTTCAATCACGGATGCATCCAGCTGGGCTGTTGCTTCTACATAATTTTCACTAAAGTTTGTGATGACTTCTTTGATTTCTTCTTCTGCCCCATCAGTGAATAACTCGGTAATATACACATCGTGTTCCCTATCTGTAATCGCAATTGGTTCAATTTCAATATCTCCCCAATCTGTTTTGACAACACCAGTCAATTCCATGGAACCGTCAAGTAAAAGCGGTCCGGCTGTCACATAACCACTATCTGTATTCGTTTCAAGGGGTTCTTCATTAATCATCCATTCCATCGAGTTATATGGTAAATCACTCTCGAACATTTCATAAAAAGTGACTTCCCCCACCTCTAGTTCCGACTCATAGCTGTTATACGTATCCATTAACCGTATGTTCTGACTTTTTGCAGCTTCTCCGTAATCTGTTTCAAAACTGCTTGCCGCTTCATAAATACCGGGAGCTAATGGACCATATTCAATATAATCCGAAGACGCATCAGCCTCTTCAAACCCGCCGCCATTAAATGTTGTTGTCACCCCTTCTACATTAGAATAGACAGTAACATACTGCGGCTCGGCTGCTACATCATATTGCGTGAAAAACAAGAATGCTTTTTCATTGGATTCTTCCATATCAAAAACAGGAAGTTCTTCAAATAGCACTTCGGAATCCCCGTCACTGATAAAAGCGAATTCCTCCTCTTCCCTCATCGCAGCCACAGCATTGGCCTCCTCAGCAGAAAGCTCCTTGCCGTCCACTGTCATCACCTTTTGAATCGTTTCAGTATCTCCCTCAGCCATCGCACTTGCAAAACGATTTGCCGTGTTTTCCTCGGAATAATACATATTTCCCCAAATACCTAAACCAATGACACATAATGCAATAACGCCAAGTATTCCTGTCAATATCTTTTTCTTTTTTGTCATTGGCTTCTTTTCTTTATTCACCTGCCGCGTCTGCTGCTCGCTTCGTGTCTGATTTTCTTCCTTGCCAGCTTGCTCTACCGGTGCTTTTTTCTCTGCAGCTTCTTTTTCCGTTTCTGACGCTATGGCTTTATGCTTCGGCACCTCGCTGCTTACCTTTGTTCCGCAATGCTTACAAAATTGCGCTCCGTCCCCAATTGGCTTTCCACATTCTTTACAAAATTTAGTCAATCTTTTCTCTCCCTCTTTTTCGTAGCATGCACGCCCATTGCTTTTCCTTATATATAATGGAAAAACAAACGCTTCCTCTCGTTTTTTAACAATGCCTATGTACAGGAAACAGAAAATTACAACATTATTTTCTGCACTCTTTTCTTATATGTCATATGCGCACAGCTTCTGCACTGCCTGCATACAATATTCTTATCACGTCACAACCATAGGCTGATTCCATAATAGATACAGCTCCCGCCTCGTGTAAGAAATAACCAAAAGTTATCGTTAGGAGGTTTTTTGATGGATCCCGATAAGCATGATTCTCGTTCTGATAAGAAAAAAGTTTTCCCTGAAAATTGGAATATTGATTTTGCCCCCTTTCAAGAGTTCGTCGATCGAATGGATAATCTATTTTCCCGTTCTTTTAAATCATTCCAGGGCCAGATACTTAATGATTTTCCCGCAGAAATAATAGAGGAAAAAAATCACGTTTATGTAAAAGCAGAAGTTCCTGGATACCGCCGGCAGGATATTCAAATTGAAATCATAGGAAATCAAATAAAAATAATATTAAATAAGGACGAAAGCCTATCCGTACAGACAGAAAAAGAAAACGTAAATAAAAAATCCACCGAGCGGAAAGAACGCATTATTACACTCCCTTTTAATATACCAAAAAAAAGCATCACGGCAACCCTTGAGAATGGAATTTTAATCATAAAAATCCCAAATCAATCCATATCTCCCCATATAATAGATATTGAAGACTAATAAGCAGCTGATAAAGCTATACAACGGCCTGCAGGCAAATTCGCAGCAAGCCTGAATTCTGCGAATTAATTCTCCAATAAAAATCGCCGTATGACAGTTTTCATACAGCGATTTTTTTATTCTTTTATCATGAAAAAAAGCAAAAAGCTCCCATTAAATGAAGTTCCGTTTTATAATCCGACCTGACTCCGTGCATCCTCTAACACTTCAGCGGCTGCAATCGTATGATCGATTAATTCCTCAAATACTTTCTCATCATGATTTTTGATAATTTTATTGATATGAATAAATTCATAGGAAAGTCTTGCCCGGTCCTGTTTTACAGAGATGTCCTTTGTTTTTCCATCAATCGTGATTTTGACATTTCTTGCACCATTTGCGCCAGGCTTGATATACATATAGCCTTCTTCTCCCTGAATCGAGACAAAATTTTCACCAGTGGTGTCCTTCGATCCAACACAGCTTGCTTGAAAACCTGGATAGGAAAGTAAAGCGATACCGGAAGTATCTATGCCATTTTCATACAAATTCGCTTTATAAGTAACCTCTTCCGGCTTGCCAAATAAACGCAATACAAAATGGAGATTATAGATATTGATATCCGCCAATGCACCGCCTGCAAATGCAGGATTAAACATATTGGTCACCTCTCCAGCTTTTAATTGATCATAGCGGCTGGAGTATTGGCTGTAATTACATTGAATCAGCCGGATAGGTCCTAATCGTTCAATATGCTTGGACAGCTCTAGAAAGTTAGGTAAAAACAAAGTAGGAATCGCTTCAAAAACAAACACTTGATTTTGTATCGCTGCCTCCTTCAGTTCCTTCGCTTCCTTGGCCGTCGGGGTGAACGGCTTTTCACAAATAACATGCTTTTTATTTTCTATCGCTTGAAGCGCCTGCTGTTTATGCAGTTGATTAGGGGAAGCAATATATACGGTATCCATCTCTTCATCAGCAAAAAATTCTTCCAAAGATGTATAAGTTTTCGGGATTTGAAACTCGTCGGCTAATCCATCCGCTGTTTCTTGTTTTCTGGAATATGCAGCAACACAGTTTACTTCTTCAACCGGTTCTATTGCCCGCAGCATCTCCTGAACAATCTTACCTGATCCAATTGTGCCTAATTTCATACTAACCAACCTTTCCTGTGGTTTAATAACTTTTCACTTCAATATTTGTAATCCGAGCTATTTTTTACATTATACTAAAAATCATTCGAATTTAAAAAATAGCAGCCTTTTCCGTCTAAGAAAAATCGGCAGAATATTGCTTAATTAATAGAATAACACAAGTTTCTGCAACCTGTGTTATTCTCGGTAAAATATTTTACATAAAAGTTTTTAATTTACCTGCTATTTTCTTTGGGTTTTCTTGCCCAGTTATCGTGCTGCCAATAATAATAATATCAGGATGGTTTGCCACAATGTCTGGCATTAAATCCTCGTTAATCCCGCCAGCAACAGCTACTGCTAAGCCTGTTTCTTCTGTTAATTTGAATAAATCTTTATGAAAAGCCCCATTACTTTGCTGATCTTTCCCCACATGAAGACTTACCAGTTCTGCCCCTAATGAAGCTAATTCTTCTACACGTTGTTTGGATTGAATTCCAAGTAAATCAATCATTATTTGTCCGCCTCGTTTATCAGCTTCCTTCAGTGCCTCTCTAATGGATGCATCAGCTGAAAAAGCCATCACTGTCGTTATATCTGCCCCTGCTTCCAGGGCTTGTTTCACTTCATGTTTTGCTGCATCACAGGTTTTCATATCTGCCAGAATTATTTTATATGGAAAAAGCTCACGCATTTCACGGATAATGGACATACCATATTCTTTAATAATCCCTGTACCAATTTCAATAATATCAACATATTCTTCAGTATCCTCTGCCAGTTGAATACATCTATCCTTTGATAATCTATCCAATGCTAATTGTAGTCTCACTGTCTGTCCTCCTTAACGTTCAATACGTTCTACTTCTCCCAGTTTCTCTTGAACATCTTCATAGTATGGAAGTCCCTCGTTATCTCCAGCAATACTAACAACTATGGAACCGATAGTATTAGCAAAGTGCAGACTGCGCTCTAAATTCCAGCCATTTAAAAAACCATAAAGAAATCCAGCATCAAATCCATCCCCCGCACCGACTGTATCCACAACTTTAGAAGCTTTCACAGGATCCGCTTTTATTGTCTTTCCTTGATGGTAACCAACTGAGCCAAGCTCACCGCGTTTAATTATAATAGTTGGAATATTAAATTCCTTTGTTTTCTCAATAATTGCTTCTGGTTCACTCTCCCCAATAATAATATCCATTTCGTCTTCCCCAGTAAGCAAAATATCCACATGTGGAAGAATAGTTAATAATACTTTTCTTGCCTCTTCTTTTGTCCACATCTTAAGACGGATATTGGGGTCAAAAGAAATTTTCACACCATGCTTTTTGGCAAGACGAATGGATTCCATCATGACTTCTAAATTGTTTCCGCCAATTGCTGGGAAAATACCTGTCAAATGCAGTATACGTGTATTTTTAATATATGACTCATTTAATCCTTCTGGTTTCATTGTTGATGTAGGTGACTTATCACGGTAAAAAAAGACTTTTACACTGCCGTCCTCCATAATTTCTTTAAAATTTAATGAAGTAGGATAATCGTCTACCAATTTCACTTCTTTTACATCAATTCCTTCGCCTCTTGCAAAGGTAAGGATGGTCTTACCAAACTCATCATTTCCCAATCGACTGATATATCCTGTATTTAGACCAAGCCTGGAACAGCCGACCACAACGTTAAGCTCCGCGCCTCCAATATGCTTTTTAAATCCATTTACAAATTTCATCGGGCCTGTCGCATCTGGATTAAAAACAATCATTGCCTCTCCCATCGTAATAATATCTTTCATTCTATTCCCTCCAAAATTCATTTCTATCGTTTAATTGATCGTAATTTTCCATTTTCTGAAATAATCACTTCATCCGCCATATTTGCAAATATTCCTGTTTCTACTACACCAAGCAGCGATTTTATTTCCTTATGCACTTTTTCTGGCGCATCAATCTTTTCGAATTGACAGTCAATAATATAATTGCCGTTATCTGAAACAAATTGCTTTTCATTCCGATAGCGCAAAGTTGTTTGGCATCCTAGTTTTTGGAGCCTTTTCTCAGTTAGTTCCCAGCCAAAGGGCACTACTTCTACAGGTAAAGGAAATGCTCCTAATCTTTTAACCAGTTTATCTGCTTCTGCAATAACAATAAAATAATCCGCAATATTATCTACCATCTTTTCGCGAAAAAGTGAACCTCCGCCTCCTTTAGACAGATGAAGTTGCTTATCTACCTCATCTGCTCCATCAATAGCAAGGTCTATATGACCATTCTCAGCAAAATTTGTCAATGGAATTCCAAGTTCAATTGCTAATTTCTCCGACTTTTTAGAAGAAGGAATACCTTTTACCTGAATTCCTTCTTCTTCTATTCGCTTAGCAAGTTTTTTTAACATATAATTTACCGTTGAACCAGACCCTATTCCAAGTATCATTCCATCTTTTACTCTTTCGGCTGCATTCTCTGCAGCATACTGTTTATCTGATGTTTCCATTTTCAAACTTCCTTTCTTTTAAAGTCTTCCTTTAAAATAAAGCAGGGTTGATTAATTTAGGAATATAGAATGTAATATCCGGGAATAAAGCAACAAATAAGAGAACGATTAAGATAATTGCAATATATGGAATTACCGCTACAAAAGATCGTTCTATCGACATATTTCCTATCTTTGCTGCAAGTAATAAACAGAGCCCATATGGAGGTGTAATTAAGCCAATCGCAAGTGTAATAATTACAATTAACCCTAGATGCACCGGATCTATTCCAAATTCTAAAGCAGTAGGCAATATAATAGGTACAAACAAAATCATCGCTGGAATCGCATCCATGAATGTTCCTATAAACAAGAAAAATGCAATAATAACAAGGATAAATAACCAGCTTGCACCAATATTATTATCGAAAAACTCCTGTGCTGCTGTTCCCAGCTGGTAATAGCTCATCAACTCTCCAAGCGCACTGGCAGCTGCAAGTGCAAATAAAGATAAAGAACTAAGCGCTAAAGTATCGAATAAAATCTTTGGAAAATCTTTTATTTTTAATGTTTTATAATAGAACATACATACGATTGCTGTATATATAGATGCTACTGCTGCAGCTTCTGTAGCAGTAAAAAAACCAGATATAATACCTCCAATAATGATAACAGGTGTCAACAAAGCTGGAAATGCATCAAAAAATAACTTAAGCAGTTTTTTCATTTCAACGCGTTTATCTCTAGGATAGTTCCGTTTAACAGCTATCACGTAAATTAAAATCATCATACCTAAGCCAATTAAAATTCCCGGTATAATTCCTCCCAGAAACAAAGCACCAACTGAAGCATTTGTCAGTCCTGCAAAAATAATCATAGGAATACTCGGAGGTATGACTACTCCTACCGTGGAAGATGCAGCAGTAACGCCTACAGAGGTCTCTTTATCATAACCTTTACGAAGCATGCTGGGAATAAGAATTTTACCCACACCTGCTGTATCTGCCTGAGATGCGCCAGATACGCCTGCAAACATCATCGATACAAGAATATTTGCATGTGCCAAACCACCGCGAATCGGTCCAACGATTGCTAATGCAAAGTCAATCAGCTTTTCAGAAATTTTCCCTGAATTCATTAAATTTGCTGCCAAAATAAATAATGGAACAGCTAATAATACGAACGAATCAAGACCATTCACCATCGACATAGCTACCGTTGCTTCTGGTGTATAAGGAATACTCAAAATACCAATGAGAGCAACAATTCCAATTACAAAAGCTATTGGTACACCGATAAGCATTAACAGTAAAAATAAACCAACAAGTAGAAATCCCATTATCCATGGACCTCCTTTGCATTTAGTTTCTGTACATGTTGTATCATATGTGACAGTGTATAAATCAGCATCGTACCTGCCATGATTGGTATGGCAATCCAAATATAACCCATTTTCATATCTGGCAAGGTTGACCATGTATAATTCCAAAACTCGTTAACCACTTGTAAACCTAATAAAAAGACACAAACATTAAAGATAATTAAAACACTATCGTTAAAAAGACTTAAATAAATTCTTTTTTTCCCTTGAAATTTTCGCTGCAGGTAATCAAAATTAAAATGCTCCCGGCGATTAACCATAACAGCAGCCCCCATAAATACTGCCCAAATAAAGGAATAATTTGCTGCTTCTTCCGTCCAAATAATTGATATACCTAAATGCCTAGTCAAGATTTGTAAAACAATGACAAAAAAGAAAACACATAGAAAAAGGACTCCAATAATAATCTGTACTTTTTCCAACGCTTGTATAAATTTCTTCATATGACTTCCCCCTTACTCTTCTGCCAGAGTGCGGATTTCCTCAAGCATTTTTTCTACTTCAATTTCTTCTGCAAATTCATCTAAAATAGGTTGAGCAGCAATAATAAAAGGCTTCCGATCTACTTCATTCACTTCAGCTCCATCTTCAATTGCCTGCTGTTTATAATCTTCATCCTGTTCTAATGTCACTTCACGTTCTGTTTCGACAGAAGCTTCTGCCGCATCTAAAATAATTTGCTGCTGATTTGCACTTAAATTATCAAACTTCTCTCCATTCATTAGAAGAAAACGTGTTGTATAATCATGCGCCGTCTCACTGATATACTTTCCATTTGGTGTAGTATGGTGAGATTGCTGTACAAAGAAAGGGTATGCGTTTTCAGAAGAATCTACCACATCCTGCTGTAAACCTTGATATAATTCTCCCCACGAGATACCAGATGGAATAGCACCCACTTGTGTCCAGAAGTCAGATACTATTCCCGATGTCTGTGTTCGAAATGATAACCCTTTCATATCTTCCACTGTTTCAACTGGTTTTTTCCCATAGTAATGTCTTGTCCCTGCTGACCAATAACCTAAAAGCTTAAACGAGTTATCCGATTTTTTATTTATAATTTGTGCCATTTCTTCTCCTACTTCTCCATCTACCGTACGAAGCCAATGGTCATAATCCGTAAATAAGTATGGAGCAGAGAATAAATCAACCTCTCGAATGCCTGTCTGTGTCATAAACCCGGGTGACACAACGACAACATCAGCAGCCCCCAGCTGAATTTTTTCAACCAGTTCAGATTCCTCTGTTCCAATCGTTCCAGCATGAACCTCCACTTCTATCTTGCCGTCTGACTCTTCTTCTACTACTTCTTTAAATTTCAAAAGTCCAGCTTGGTAAGGATTATCTGGTGACGTCTGGTTGTGTGCTGCAATAATCTTCAGCGTACCGTCTTCCTCAACCTCGAACTCATCATTCCCACACGCCGCTAAAAAAAGGCAGCATACAGCAAACATAATGAAAATGAAAGCGTATTTATTACATTTCATCATTTATAACCTCCCTTATATATTGCAAAATAAGACGCATTAAAGTGCGTTTGAACGTCTTCTTAAAGGATTAAAAAATTGCTTGCAGAAACGAACGCTTATCAAGATGATGCCCTTCGTTTCTGCAATTTATTTTTCTATTTATCTATTCTTCCTTGCTAATTCTATAAATTCCTTTGCACGAGCTGTTAGTTCTTTATAATCTGTTTCTGTTTTTAGTTTTGAAGCATCCACTAAATTACTGCCAAGCCCTACTGCTGCACTGCCATTATCTAGATATTCTCTCAAATTTTCCTTGGTAATTCCCCCCGTTACCATCGCTGTTACATGAGGAAGCGGACCGCGGATATTTTTAATATACTTTGGACCTACTGCATCAGCAGGGAATACCTTTACCATGCGGGCGCCATGCTCATATGCTGTTGTTATTTCAGTAGGTGTTAATACACCTGGAATATGTTCTATTCCATAGCGCTGACAAAGCTGCAATGTTTCTAGATTCCATGTCGGCGCAACAACAAACGCAGCTCCTGCTAAAATAACAGAACGCGCTGTCTCTGGGTCCAGTACAGTACCAGCACCAACTTTAATCGATTCATCTACATTTGCGACTGCTTTTTTAATAATCGCATTCACATTTGTTGTTTCCGCAGTAATTTCTACATGATGAATTCCGCCTTCTGCCAAAGCTTCCAGAATTCCTACAATATTTTTTTCACTAGATTTGCGAATAACAGCTACCACTTTCTCTTTTTTGATTCCTTCAATAATAGTCATTTCAAAGTCTCCTATTCTAAATTAGTATGTTTTTGATTCAGACTTGCTTCACTGCGATTTTCTGGATATGCCTTCAATAAGTAAACAACCATACTATCTAAGACAAGATGCGCAGACTGGTCAAACTGACTTCCTAGCGGCTGAATGGTTTTTGGTTCTGCTTCTAACCGTTTTTTTGTAGCGGCTGGAATACAGACAATCAAATTGCTGTATTCGCCAATTGCTGATTGTGGATTTGTTGTAACCAATGCAACGGACGCTTCAATTTCTTTTGCTTTTTTCGCATAATGTAAAAGAGATGCTGTTCCGCCAGAACCGGATATTAATAATAATAAGTCGCCTGATTCCAGACTTGGTGTAATTGTTTCTCCTACTACAAATACCGGATAGCCGCTGTGCATCAAACGCATTGCAAACATTTTCCCCGCAAGACCAGACCTGCCTGTTCCCCCAATAAATATTCGATTTGCTTTTTGAATTTTCTCCGCCAGTTCTACCGTTTGATTTGCATCAACCTGTGACAATACTTCCTGCATCTCTCCAGCTACTGTTTCCAATATATCTTTCATATAGAGTATCCTCCTTAACAAGATTTTCTTCGTACTAGAATCGGCTTGAATCGCACCGTTTCCGAATGCTTATCAGTTTTTTCTTTTAAAATGACTTCAAATAAGTTTTCAGCTGCTTTTTTTCCCATATCAAAAGCAGGCTGAGAAATTGTTGTAAGTGGCGGATTATAGAAGTCCGCGAAAGATACATCATCCACATTAATGATTGCTACATCATCTGGTATCCTCATATTTCTCTTATTTAAAAATGAGAGTATCTCATGCAGCACACGATCATTAATGGCAAAAATAGCATCTGGATGTTTGTCCTTTTGAAACAATGCATCTAGCTTTTCATATATCGTACTGATCTTCCCGGTAATTAAAGAAATTTTTGGACTGTCTTTGCCTTTCTGCTGAATAAATTTTTGAAAAGCATTTACACGCTCCACTCTTGGTGTTACCTGTTCAAGTAAAGGCGGACTTATCATTGCGATATGCTTATAACCACCCTCCAATAAAGTATCGGCAGCTAGTCTTGACGCTTCCTCATTGTCCAAAAGTATCGTATCTACCTTCAATTCTTTTACAATTCGGTCCATAAACACTAATGGATACTCCTCGTCCAAAAGCTGTTGATATAGCTCTACATTACCGCCAGTAGGAAAAGCAATAATTCCATCCACCTGTTTAGCCTTTAGCATTTCAATATATTTTTTTTCTTTCTCAGGTTGATCATCTGCATTGCATACAATCACATGGAATCCTTTGTCATGACAAAAATCCTCAATTGCTCGTATTACCTGTGTTGAAAATACATGAAGAATATTTGCTACAATAACACCTATGGTCGTTGAGGATTTCTGCTTTAGGCTGCGAGCCACCATATTTGGGTAATAACCTAAATCCTTCACAGACTGTTCAATTTTGATACGTGTCTCTTTGCTCATATAATCGAAACGACCATTCAAATATTGAGAAATTGTACTTTTGGACACTCCTGCATGCTTAGCAACATCTGCCATTGTTATTGTTTTCATCTGCTTCACCTGTTTAACTCATAATTAATAAATCGGTTTAGTAAATCGATTTAGGTGTAGTATAAATCAATAGAAAGCGTTTTACAAGTCTTTTTTTTAATTGCTACCATGCTAAAAGGCAAGCAACAAAATACTTTGCTTACCTTTCTTAAAAATAATATTACTAATAAGGATAATACCCATACGGCGGATAAGGATAATATGGCGGCGGTCCTCCTATGTCATCTAGCAGTAACCCTGTCGCCAATCCTCCTAAAAATGGCACGCCAAATCCAAATACAGGATTTCCATAAAATGGTCTTGGATGGTGATATGGCCTTCTGACTTCTTGATAATTGAATTGGTTATTTAATCCGGCAGGGTTATAAAAGTTATATGGATACATTCCCTGCTGATTTTCTGCAGGTACATTGAATTCATTCATTCCATTGCCCTCCTTCCATTGCTTCCTACCAAGATATGCATCTACCCAGGGAAGTGATAATTGAAGGCTTTTTCTTATTTTTGTTCCTGCCGCAGCGCAGCAATGCCAGCTTATTTCTCTGCAAATGTGTTAAACTAAAAGAAAAATCAGACAAAACAACAGGAGGCGAAAGAAATGAAGAAGCAACATTATGCAATCATCGATATTGGCTCCAATACCATGCGTTTAGTCATTTATGAAAAAACAAAGGGGAACCGGCTGAAAGAAATAGAAAACGTGAAAGCCTCCTCCAGGCTGCGTACCTTTTTAGAAGAGGATAATACCTTAAACCAGGCCGGGATTGACCGTTTAATTGATACATTGAAAAGCTTTCAGGAAGTGCTGGATACCTATACCTTACAGGACACCATCTGTGCGGCTACAGCAGCTGTCCGGCAAGCGGAGAATAAAAAAGAAATTGAAACCCAAATCGTCGAACGTACAGGATTAAATATCCGCATTGTAAGTGAACAGGAAGAAGCCTACTATGGCTATTTAGCAGTTATCCATTCTACCTCTCTCACAGAAGGAGTTACCGTAGATATCGGCGGCGGAAGTACAGAGGTTACTTATTTTGAGGGCCGGGAACTCAAGGAGTCACACAGTTTTCCTTTTGGTGCGCTTACCTTAAAGGATTTCTTCCACAAGTCCATTCCGACAACCGAAGAGCTCTCCAAGCTGCGCCACTATCTAAAGGATCAATTCGCAACACTTCCATGGCTTGCAGATAAAGAGGTCAAATTGGTTGCCATCGGCGGAAGTGCGCGTAACCTGGCTCAGGTCCATCAAAATCTGGAGTCTTATCCGCTAGCAGGTCTGCATGAGTATCAAATGTTCCAAAAGGATATTATGGAAGTAAGCAATCATTTAACTTCTCTGAAACCGGCTAAATTAGCAAAAGTAGAAGGACTTTCTAAAGACAGGGCGGACATTATTATTCCTGCGATTGAAGTTTTTCACTGCCTCTATCAGACTGTTCAGGCAGAGAGCTTGATCCTAAGCCGGAAAGGACTTCGGGATGGCGTATTGTATGAACATTTAGCAAAGCAATTCGATTCCTCCCTCTTTCCAAATGTATTAGAGGAAAGCATCCAGGAGCTCGTTAATGATTATGATCTGGATCGTAAACATATCAGCCATGTCCAAAACCTGACCGAGCAAATATTTGATTTTTGCAAAGAAAATGGACTGATCCATCTGGACAAACAGGACCGGCAGCTGTTGAAAATGGCGAGCTTTTTATTTAATCTCGGAGAATATATTGATTCCGAGTCAAGCCCGCAGCATACCTTCTACCTTCTGGCTAACCGTACCATTGATGGATTAGAGCACCGGGAACGTCTGAAGCTTGCACTGGTTGCTTCGTTTAAAAATAAGACCGTCTTCAAGCAATTTATTCAGCCCTATAAATCATGGTTCCTAAAGGAAGAGCGCCAGAAATTATTAGATTTGGGATCTTTATTAAAATTCACTTATTGCTTAGATGCGACCAAAAGGCAGATTGTCGAAAAAATAGAGTTTACATCAAAGAAAAAGACCCTCATTATTCGTATATATACGAAAGGCAATGCCATGCCGGAAGAATACCAGGCAGAAAAACAGAAAAAGCATCTGGAAAAAGCAATTGGAAAAGAAGTAAATCTGGAATTTATTGATTTGTAAAGACAAAAATAAGCGTGCAGGAGAAAGCTGTTACGACCCCTCCTGCCAAACAAATTATTCACACAAACTTTACACCTCTTTAACATACTTTATGCGGAAAAGGATTATGATATATATAGGACGCTATAACGAGTGTTCAAAAAGGATTCAAACCAGAAGCAAAAAAGCCCGATTCGCAGCTTATCATTTGGGAACTTTTTGAATATCTTCTTAAAAAGGGATGGTGTGATATGGACAAACAAATAAAAAACGTCAATTCATCAGCCTCCTACAATAACAGGGAGCTGAGCTGGCTCTCATTTAATAGACGTGTATTAGAAGAAGCAGACGATGTAAGCAACCCGTTGCTCGAACGGCTGCGGTTCTTATCCATTTTTTCATCCAACTTAGATGAATTCTTTATGGTCCGGGTAGCCGGATTAAAGGATCAGGTAAAAGCAGGATTTAACCGGCCGGATGACAAATCAAACCTGACTCCAAAGCAGCAGCTCTCTTCTATCGCATCCTTAAATCATGACTTGGTAGAGCAGCAGTATCACCTGTTTAAACAGGTACAGGAGGAATTAGAAACACAGCAGATTCGTCTTTTTCAAATGTCGGAATTATCTGCAGAAGCATTATATATACTGGAGCAATATTTCGATGAACAAATTTATCCGATTCTTACACCGATGGCCATCGATGCCTATCGCGCTTTTCCAATGCTGTTAAATAAATCGTTAAATCTTGCTATTCAGCTGGAAGACGAGTATGAACAAGAACAGCATCAGAAAAAAACAGCGATTGTCCAAGTACCTGCATTGTTAGACCGGTTTATCCAGATTGATGATGCGCATCACTATGTGTTGTTAGAAGATGTCATTCGGTTTTTTATCCATAAACTTTTTAAGGGATATCGGGTAATCTCAACAAGCACTTTTCGTATTACCCGCAATGCAGATATGAATATCCATGAGGACAGCGCGCATGATTTATTAAAGGAAATTGAAAAAGAGCTGAAGAAGCGCAAATTTGGAGAGGCTGTCCGTTTAGAGATGAATGCCATGGAGCAGGACCCTTCTATTACTTCTTTCCTGCTGCATGAGCTGGAAATTCATGAAAAGGATTTGTACATTGTAGATGGACCGCTCGATTTAACGTGTTTAAATGACTTTTATGATCAAGTAAAGCATGACTTTGAGTATCTTATTTATGAAACATTTATCCCGCAGCCGGCACAGGATATCCATGAGGATGAAACGGTATTGGAAGCTGTCAGAAAAAGAGACCTCTTTCTTCATCATCCATATGAATCCTTTGAACCGATTGTTGATTTAATGCGTGAAGCTGCGGATGATCCGGAAGTGCTGGCAATTAAGCAGACACTCTATCGTGTCAGCGGGGATTCACCGATTATCGCCAGTTTAAAGCGTGCAGCGGAAAATGGAAAACAAGTAACCGTTCTGGTGGAATTAAAAGCACGATTCGATGAGGCGAATAATGTAGAGTGGGCAAAACAGCTGGAAATCGCCGGCTGTCATGTTATTTACGGAATGATTTCATTGAAAACCCACAGTAAAATCACGCTGATTGTCCGAAAGCATGAAAATCGGATTGAACGGGTCGTCCACCTTGGTACGGGAAATTATAATGATCAGACAGCTAAATTTTACACAGACATGTCTTTTTTAACGACCAAGCGCAAATATGGCATCGATGCCACCAATTTCTTCAATTATTTGAGCGGTTATACAGAAAAGCCTGATTTTCATCATTTATCCATGGCACCATTTGATATTCGCAATGACCTAATTCAGCTTATCGATCAGGAAATCACGTTTCACAAGGAATATAACAATGGACGGATTATTGCCAAAATGAATTCGCTGACAGATAAACCTTTAATCAAAAAGCTTTACGAAGCTTCTCAAGCCGGCGTGCAAGTGGATTTGATTGTCCGCGGTATCTGCTGTCTGCGCCCGGGCATTCCAGGTGTTAGCGAGAACATTCGCGTGCTGAGCATTGTCGGGCGATTTTTGGAACATAGCCGCATCTATCTTTTCCATCATAATGGCGACATCAATATTTTTCTGTCCTCCGCAGATTTGATGACGCGAAATATGATTAAACGGGTAGAGCTGATGTTTCCAATCTTTGACCCCCGGATAAAAAATCGTATTCATGATATCCTCGACATCATGCTCCGTGACTCTAAAAAAGCACGACAGCAGGCAAATGACGGCACTTATTCGCATGTTCCGCCGGATGATGAAGCTTTGAATAGCCAATTAAAATTATTTGAACAGGCGATGGATGTATTTGCTTAAAAGTAGAAAACAAAGGCTGGGAGCTGACAGCCTTTGTTTTTTTATCTAAAATTCATCTCCTGTCTTGCAGAAATGAAGCTTCCCTCAGCATCCATATTGCTATTGAGAACAAACTTCCATATACTAGAACATAAGAAGATGTTGAACTTTTACAATAGGTATCTTTCCTATTTACTAACAAATTACGAGGAGTCTTGGAAATGAAAATTACAGAAATAACAATGCATCGGATGAATATGCGAATGAAAAATCCGTTCACGACAAGCTTTGGTACAGAACAGGATCGTGAATTTATTATTTTAGAGGCAAAAGATGCGGATGGAACCATTGGCTGGGGAGAATGCGTTACCTCGGAGTCTCCTCTTTATATTGAAGAATTCACAAAAGCTGCCTGGGTAATGCTCGAAGAATATTTAATTCCTCTTACTCTCGGCCGTGAAATCAGCCATCCCGATGAGCTGACAGAGTTATTCGAGCCGTTTAAGCGCAATAACTTAGCAAAAGCAGCGATTGATGCAGCTGCCTGGGATATTTATGCTAAACAGCAGGGTCTTTCTCTGGCAGAGGCTATCGGCGGATGCAGAACAGAAATTGAAGTCGGGGTCAGCCTAGGCATTGAAGATGATATGGAGCGCCTGCTTACCAACATTAAAGAAAAAACAGCAGAAGGCTATAAGCGAATCAAAGTGAAAATCAAACCTGGCAAAGACGTAGAAGTTGTTAAGGAAATCCGCGAGCATTTCCCTGATATTCCGCTGATGGTTGATGCGAACTCTGCTTACACACTAGATGATGTGGAAACATTAAAGCAGCTGGATCCGTATAACCTGATGATGATTGAACAGCCGTTAACCGCCGGCGATTTAATTGATCATGCGGAGCTGCAAAAGCATATCAAAACACCGATTTGTCTGGATGAAAGCATTCATTCCTATGATGATGCGAGACAAGCTATTCAATTGGGAAGCGGTAAAATCATTAATATGAAAGTCGGCCGTGTCGGCGGGATTACAACAATGAAACGAATTCATGAGCTGTGTAAAGAAGCAAATGTGCCAATGTGGTGCGGCGGCATGCTTGAGTCAGGTGTAGGCCGTGCGCATAATATCGCGATTACCTCCCTCCCGGCATTTACATTACCTGGAGACACTGCAGCCTCCTCCCGCTATTGGGAAGAAGATATCATTGACCCAGAAGTATTTGTCAAAGACGGAATCGTACAAGTCCCTGCTCCCCCGGGTATCGGATATGAAGTTAACCGTGAGAAATTGGCAAAATACACGGTTCAGAAAGAAACATTTAAATAATCAACTCCATCTTGAGAAGAGACATTTAGACAGTATCCATTTCTGTCTGGATGCCTCTTCTCTTTTTCTTATTTAAAATCAATTATGTTATTTCAAAGTTCGTACATACTAAGCAGAGGAATTATTTTTTTATAAAACGAAACGGACCGTTACTGTCTGATTTCCCGTTTTAAAATGACGTATTTTCTTGATTTCTTGTAATAGAAGACTTACATTACAGCCTGCCGCACAGCGATAAAGAATAGCCATTTCCCTTTAGCGTGCATAGAATATAAAGTCCTAGGAAATCACTTGGTTTTAAATAGCTATCTTTCCTTGAAAAAATGATTTTGAGTTGGGTATTTTCTTACTCATCTCACAGTAAAATATTTTTCTCTACTCATGATAAGCACAGTGTCCTTTCAGAACAGCGGCTATCTAAGGGTTTTTTAACAGATTAAAAACATAACAAATTAGAAAAACCAAGAACACCGCTTGGTCTTTAAATCACCTGTTGCTTTTCTCGCAGGAGTCGACAACATCCGCTCCCATCTAAGTAGAATTATGTTTTATTTGCTTTTTTACAAGGAAATAACGCAAATTCTAGCGACGGTTTTGATGGGGCGAGTAATCGCAGTCCCAGTCCCAGAAGAAATACACGGAGACTCCTGGTCGGCTAAGAACGGTCACGTCCTGTGACCAACGACCGACACTAGGACGTCCTGTCCGTCGTGGGAATGCGCAATGGTCTTCGGTGGGGCGAGTAATCGCAGTCCCAGTGGGAAGACCCCGCAGGAAAAAAGTGTACTTCTTTTTTTCTACCCGCGGGGCATAAGTGCGACTTTGCTTCTGTCTGCGCCTGACGGCTTGCCAATCAAAGGAGATGAGCTCGGGGCCCACGGAAAGCGGAGTGTATTTCTGGGGTTGCGATTACTCACCCCATGAAACCCGTTGGAGCGACTATATTCAGCATTTTTTATATACTTTCCTATTCTTCAAAATAAAAACACATCCAAAGCAACTATCTTGAAATCAAAATAGAATCGTTGTATAGTTTAATCCGTACTATTTTTGTTGGATTTCCGAAGAACATTTTATCAAAGGAGGATAATACCAAATGGATAATTGGTTTATATTATTAAATATTGTTATTTTACTTGCATTAATCGGTTTACTAATCTATATGCAGAAAAAGCATGTTTCCTTTGCCAAACGTGTATTTACAGGTATGGGGATTGGTATCGTTTTAGGAGCTCTCTTCCAGATTATCTATGGAGAAGGGTCAGATATTCTTACAGGAACGCTCGATTGGTACGGCATTGTCGGCAGCGGATATATTCGCTTCTTAATGCTGATCGTGGTTCCGCTCGTTATGGTTTCGATTATTCGTGCCATTATTAACTTGAATGAGACAAAGCAGCTTGGAAAAATGGCCGCATGGGTGATTGGCGTACTTATTTCGACAACACTTGTTGCAGCAACACTCGGTGTTGCAACCTCTCTTGTTTTTGATTTGAATGCAGAACAAATCGAAGCGGGTCATGAAGAAACAGAACGCGGCGCTTCGATGGAAGAAAATTTTGAATCCATGGAAGAGGAAACAACACCGCAGCGGATCATTAACTTTATCCCGAACAATATCTTCTTAGATATGACTGGGGAACGTTCTACATCTGTTATTGCCGTCGTTATTTTCTCTGTTCTCGTCGGAATAGCCACACTTGGGGTGAGCAGGAAACAGCCGGAACAGGCAGAACGGTTTACACGAATGGTGAATGCCGTATTTGCCATTGTCATGCGGCTTGTAACGCTTATTTTACGTTTAACTCCATTTGGGGTATTAGCACTGATGACGAATATGGTTGCCACGACAAACTTTGCAGGGATTGTTCAGCTTGGTAAATTTGTGATTGCATCCTATGTCGCGTTGATTGTTATGGTTCTTATTCACATGCTCATCATCAGCGGATTCAAATTAAATCCGATTACGTTTATGAAAAAAGTGTTCCCGGTGCTCGGATTTGCCTTTACTTCCCGTTCCAGTGCAGGAGCGATTCCGTTGAATATTACTGCACAGAAGGAAGCACTGGGCGTGGATGACGGAGCTGCGAATATGTCCGCATCCTTTGGCGCAACCATGGGGCAAAATGCTTGTGCAGGTATTTATCCTGCGATGCTGGCCGTTATGATTGCTCCAACTGTTGGTATTGATCCAACATCACTTGACTTTATTGTACAGCTTGTCTTAATTACAGCAATCAGCTCCTTTGGAGTCGCTGGAGTCGGCGGCGGAGCAACATTTGCAGCAATTATTGTTCTGTCCTCTATGGGACTGCCAATCGCACTCGCTGGTCTGCTGATTACCGTTGAGCCGCTTATTGATATGGGCCGTACCGCAGTCAATGTCAACGGCAGCATGGTTTCAGGTACTGTCACTTCCAAAGTGCTCGGCAACCTGGATGAGAAGAAATTTAATAATAAAGATGCCGTAGTAGAAAACACTGGCATTTAAGTCTTTAAAAAAGCAGTTATCTCACATACCCGAGATAACTGCTTTTTTATTAGGATAATTTAATCCGCCTGCATTCCGCCATCTACATTATACAATGCGCCATGTACAAACGACGCTTCATCCGATGCCAGGAACCGGACAATCTGGGCAACCTCATCCGGCGCGCCAAATCTTCCGACCGGAATCCCCTGTTTTAAAGCTTCTCCTGATTTCTCCGGCTCGCCAGGCGTTAAATTATTTTGAATATCTTGAAGCATCTGTGTATCAATAGCAGCAGGAGCTACCGCATTCACACGAATCCCTAACGGAGCTGTTTCTAATGCTGCCGTCTTCGTTATTCCTGCAACCGCATGCTTGGAGGCTATATAACCGACCATTCCCGCTGAACCGATATAGGCAGCATTAGATGCTGTATTAATCACTCGTCCATGCCCCTGTTTTTTCATTTGTTGAAGCACATGTTTTAAGCCTAAAAACACCCCGGTAACATTAATCGACATAATCTGTTCAAAGGTATCCTTATCCAAATCAGTAATTTCCGCAACAGGACCATTAATTCCTGCATTATTAAAGAAAACATCGATGCGGCCAAATTGATCAACCGTTTCCTGAACATATTTCTTTACGTCTTCTTCCTTCGTTACATCGGCTTGAATAATGCCCACATTTTCCGGATTATCCGTGAGAGATTCCTTTGCTTTTGCTAAGGATGATTCATTAATATCAACCAAAACAACCTTTGCACCTTCGTTTAAAAACAATTTTGCAGCTGCTTGACCAATTCCGCCGGCTCCACCAGTGATTAATACCACCTTATCTCGCATATAACACCTCTCCTTTATAGTATCTTCTTTTCCTATTTTACGTAACCGCTTACAAAACTACAAATAATTGGCTTTCTATCGAGGTGGCGGTTTCTTTTTTAAGAAAAAATGAAAACACTATGTATTCCCGCCCAAGCTGCAGCAATACTTAATAAAGCAGATGTGCTAATGTACCAGAAAGCTGCCAGCCACTTGTTATCCAGCAGCAGATCAATTACTTCCTTCCCGAAAGTAGAAAAGGTCGTATATCCGCCACAAAAGCCGACTCCTAACAGCAGCCACAGCTCGAATGGCAAATCAAGCCCATATAGCACTCCCAGTAAAAGAGAGCCAGACACATTAATGATCCAGGTCGCAACTGGAAAGATAATGCCTTTTTCTGCCTTTAACGGCTTCATATATTCACTGATGATGTAACGCAATAATGCACCAACGGCACCGCCTGCCCCTACAAAAAACATAAGAATGACGCCTCCTTCTGTTTGTTATACTTTCCTGATTCGTGCATAGACAACACGCGCTGTCCAAACTCCTGCCCCGGCAAAAATGACTCCCACAACCGCGCTTATCCCAATATAAAGCAGAGCCATGGGCAAGGTTAACAGCAATGCATCTAATGCAAAGGCAGAAAATGTTGTAAATGCGCCTAGAAACCCGGTGCCAAACGTCAACGCCCATATGTGGCGGTCATGTCTGGAAAGCGAAACAAGCGTCAGTAAAAAGCCTAACAAGAAGCAGCCAATGATATTTACCGATATCGTTGCCATTGGAAAAGTCATATCACCAAGCCATAGACTGACGCCATAGCGGGCGATCGCTCCCAAAAAAGCCCCTATCATCACAAATAGATAATTCATCGAACCACCAGACCTTTATCCGTACATTATTAATAATGTATAATTTAATCCTATCCAGCCGATAAAGCAAGTATTTCGGGATAAAACAAGCTTGTTTGTCATAGAAATTCCTGATTTTTCGTATTCGCTGAAACCTTCTCTCCCTTATTTCGTAGTTATAGTGCAGAAAGAATTTGGAGGGGAAAACGAATGGAATACAGCTACGTTATTCAAATCTTTTTAATCCTTATGTTTTTCTTTTTCAGTTACCTTATTTTAATACGCAAAAACTATTATCTAATCAGCGGATTTAATACAAGTACGCCTGAGGAGCAGCGGAAAATGATTCAAGCAGGTTATCCGCGTGCTGTCGGCAAGATGACCCTGCATATAGCCATTATTTTAAGCCTTGGCTTCCTGCTCCAGCTCTTGCATGTTCCTTATGCAATTGAGGCCTCTTATGTTGTGATGCTTATCGTTTTATTTATTGAATCTTTTTGGATGACGAAAAAGGTAAAAAAGAAATCTCGAAGGATAAACAAAACGGTGTTAGGCCTCTCCCTCATATTAGTTATTGTTGTTTTCACCATCCCTTTTATGCCAAATAAACTGGAAATAAACGAAGACTCCTTTGAAATGACAGGTTTATATGGAGAAGCATGGGCTTTTTCTGACATCGAAGATATCTCCCTCTACGACGAACTTCCTGAAACCACGATACGCACAAACGGCATTTCCTTGTTTGGCAAACATCTTGGGAATTATCGCATCGAGGAATGGGGATCCGGGAAACTATTTATCCGTTCCAATGAGGCCCCATTTATTGTTGTTCATACCGGGGACAGCTTTGTTATTATAAATACGGGGCAGGCAGATAAAACTAGAGAGCAGTATCAGCAGCTGGAACAGGCGCATCAGCAATATAATAATGATTAGAAAAAGCTGTCCAGCGCGGGCAGCTTTTTTTAATCACTATTATTTATTTCAAAAATGCAGGTTTTTTCATATGCCGGATCAGGGTATTTATAAAGACCTTCTCCAGATTCAATCCCAAATTTCCCTGAAAGCAATTATTTTATAAGCAAGCTTATCCCTCCCTATAAAAAATAAAGCAGTTTGGAGCTGCTTTATAATTCAGCCTCCCCAAACTGCTTTCATTAATTCCATTCTTTAAACCGAGCAATCATTTGCTTCAGCTTTTTCTCCAGCTTTCCTTCCCCATCACGCTGTTTCTTCCATTCATTATAGCTGGCGATGCTGATAAATAATATTCCGGCAATCAGAAGATACGCCCACCAAGGGAGATTGCCCCAATAAGGCCGTGTCTGATAAATCACATTAAACAAGAGGGTTCCGATTCCGACAAAGAAATAGGATTTTAATTGATAACGCATCCCTGCGAGTAAGGAAAGAATTGACAACACTCCGATAATCAATGCATCCATTATCGTAGCACTCTGAATCGCATCCGCAATCAGGTACACCGTAACCAGAATCAACAGCACGGTCTGAATATGCCGCATCACCGATTCGTAATCATTCCATGTTTTCTTAGACAAAATAATTGCCAAAGCAAGAACCGGCAGCGCATGAAGCTCCGCATAAAACACTTCTGGAATAGCATTAATATAATAATCAAGCACCAGATAATAAGGCGGTAAACAAGCCACGCCGCCAAGGCTGATACATATTTTCTGCAGCATCTGATTCCCTACACGATCCTGCTGCAGGAAAAACCAGGAAGCGAACAAAACAAGCGGAATAACAGTCAGCCAAATCGTATCCAGCTCATTTGCCCAGTTTAATGCAAAAACGAGATAGGCAACTGCCATCAGAGAATACCAGTCTACAGCCCGCAGACTTCCCTCAGTAGTAACATACAGTTTTGAAAATAAATATCTCCCGGCAGCTGTTAATATGCCAAATCCAATGGTATACATCAGCCATAAATGAATCGTTTCCTCAAATACCGCTTGTATTTGCCATAAATAGATGGAGAAAAATAAAGGCACCACAAGGTATAATGTCCATTTTCGCATATGCAGAAAATATACATTCACTATAATCAGTCCGGTAAAGATGAGAAGCTGCCAAAACACCTCTACTGCAAATAAAAACACGCCCATACCTAAAACCAGATTCATAAACGGAATGAGAAAATATTCTATCCGCCGCTTCCACACCGCTGATACTGCTGCCCAGATTGCAATCATAATGATTCCTGCAGCAAGCCAAGCATAAACAAATGAAATAGCTGCCATCCATTCATAATGAGAGATGAAGGATACCACTGCTCCAAGCAGCATCAGTAACCCAGCATATAAAGCCGTTTTTATTTCCCATTCTTTTTCCTTTGTCAGTGCCGTATTGGTATAGATTGCCAGTGGAACCAGCCAGACTGCCGGATAAAGGATAGGACGTGCTACACTGTCCCCTGCTATGATGAGCACAAGGAACAAGAGCACCGCGTGCGCAAAATAGAAGAAATACGGCTTTAAGCCGGCATCCCATTTTCCTAAATAACGTTCCACCGCTAAGAATACAATGGGCAGGCCAAGCATAAACCAGACAAATCCATCCAACGTATCAATTGAAAATGTGCGCAGTAGCGATACATAAAATCCTAAACTTACCGCCGCAACCAGACTCCAAAACACAGGCTTTCCAGTAAAACGAACCAGCCAGTAGACGACACCGATTCCTATCAACAGAATGGCAGGTCTTACAAATATTTCATCTCCGGTAAATCCAACAAACAGCAGAAGCATAGCTAATAGATAGCTTCCCTGACCCGTATAGAACGTTGTCCGGGTCAATTCCTGCTGCTTTCTCTGCTTCCAGATAAGGCTGATTCCAAGCAGAACGACACCGGCGCCCGCCAGTTGAAAAGGAATATCCAGCTGACTGCGGTAAACATAGGATGCTTCCACAAATTCAAAATAAAGGATGTACATGGCCAACAGCCAATTAATTGGAACAGCCCAGGAAGCAACTTGTTTCTCCAACGTTTTTTTCGATACCACAGTCATATAGTAAGCAACGACGCCTAGCAAGGCAAATATAATTGCAATCTCCACGAACTCAAGCAGGATCAGCTTACCCAGGATAATGATTCCAATTACCGGCATCGACCAGAAATACATACTTTTTTGTACAGCCTGCATATATGGAATCCGATTTTGAAAACCGGCAAACAGAAATAAAATAATCATATAGAAAAACATAAAGTTAAGTATGCTTTCCGGAAAAAACGGATGCACTGCTAACGACCAAAACTGTATCCCGACCGCAATAAAGAATGCAGGAGCAATCCAGCGAAAAACGCCCCGTTTCGTCACCTCTGCAAGATAGACATAGGTGGCAGCAATAACAATATACGCCAGCAGCATAAACCAGGAATCCCCGTCAGCACGGATAATCAAGCCTTGAAAGCTGATGTAGAGAAAAGCAAAGCCCGAAATGACGCCGCTTATATAATAAAACGCCTTACTCGCAAAGCTGTCCTTCCGCATCACATAAGCAAATCCGAGATAAGCTGCCCCCATCAATGCATAAATCAACGTATCCGCTGTATATAAAAACGAATTCTCTGTCAGCTGGTAAATGCCATAAGCAAATAAAGCGGCAAAAACAAATTGATAGCCCTTTGTCTGATAGACGAACACCATCGCCATATAGAGAAATGCAGTCAAAAGCACATTAAAACTATAAAACACAGCCTGATTATAGACAAACAGCATTAATAACGTGGAAACAATCAGATTTAACTGTGCATAGGCCGGCAGTTCATATAAAAACACACGAAACACTTGCCCCTTCTCTTTCCGAAAATGGTGATACACGAATAACAAGACACCGTTATACAGCATCATTAGGAAAAAGAACACATCTGTCGGGACTTGCAGTGCAGCAAGGGAAAATCCGATAAAGAAGGATAGGAATATATAAAAAATCCATACAAATAATTTCGCTTTTGTCTTATAAGCATTCCAAGCGTATAACGGAAGCGGGACAATAGTACACAGCATTCCCAGCCAATAACGCCCTTCTCCTGTTAACGTTAAATAATCGCCAAACAACCCGAAAAAACCAATACCGATTATCGCAATCGGCAATAATAAACTTCCGAGCGTCAAAAACGCAAAAGCTGTCTTTTCGATTTTAAGAAAACGGGAGGATAACCCGCTTAATGCTAAAAAGAAAATCGAAACGCCAAGCAATGTCGCAACCTTTAACAAGGCTCCCATCTGATCCCAAGAGCTGGTTGCCACAACTAAACCGCTGATTAACAGAAAAGAAACTCCTAAAATAAGCAGCCAGGTAATATTTCTTTCTCTGACCTGCTCCGCTGTTTTCGGTTCGCGGACCGGCTTCGCTTTCTTCTGCTTTGCCGCTTCCCGCTCCTCTGGAGTCAACAGCCATTCTTTTTTATCCTTATTGCCCTGGAAAAACCCGGTTGATTGTTTTTTAACAGGCTTGCTGTCTGACTGTGAAAAAGAGGCCTCTGCCTCCTCCGGCTGATCCTGTTCTGCAGCCTGATACCTCTCTTTAGAGGCTTCTTCTTCCGCATCCTCACGCGCTAACCCATCCATACTTTTATCTACCTGTTTCGCATATTCCTGATGGGCTGTTAAGATGCGTTTATAATCTTCCATGCTGATAAGATCTCTTTTTAATAATTCAATCAATTCTTCTTGCAAAATTTGGGCTCGATTTTTAGAATTCGAAATAACGTCCACGCCCCTTTTCTAAGGTGAAGGATACTTTATCATGGAGAACTGTCTGTAAAACTTACACTGAGTGAAGTTTCATTTTATGTATCTTGTTATAAGATTACAAGAATTTTATGAGATAGTAAATAACATTTATTCCTGGCAGATATATTGCTAATATGTAAAAAACCCCCGCTTCTTCACACCGAAACGGGGCAGCTTTTATCTTCCTTTTTCATTCCTACAGAGAAAAAGTGTTACGCCTTCACATCAATGGAATGCCCTAAATTCGGATGCTGCGGCTGATCCAGCATTTTAATCAGCTCCGCATTTTGCGCTTCCGCATGATCCATGACTTTTCCCATTAAGCTGAAGGACACCTGTGTCTGCAAATTAGCCTGACTCATAATCATCGACATTTTCCCAACATCCACCTATCCATTCACCTCACTCTGAAAGATTTACGAATTACCTTTATTTTAACATAGTTTTCTGTCAAATGATGCATATTTTATACTATAACGGGGATAGGAAAATAATTGGCTTATGTGTTCAAACGATTTAAGTAATTATTACCACAAGAAAGAATACAATATTTAAAAAACGTATCTTAAATTTTGGTAAGTACATCGATTCATGATAAAATTCTAGTATTAGAATATAGAACTATTTCTAAAGCATCAGCTGCAAAAAGAAACGATATCTATAATGGATAATCGCTTAAAAATATACATAAAAAACATACATAATGACTAGAAACAGCAGCTGACGATTCCTTTGGTAACTACCGCAGCTTCTTTAATTCGGCTACGCTCTACACAGCCGTGAATTCAAGCCGTCCAAGCTGCATAATTATTGGGTAAAGGAGAGGAAAACGTTTGGCTAACGGAGACATCATGTTCTTTTTTTTAGATGATTTTTTTATTAATCTTTGCGTCATCATCACTTTAACTGTGCTATACGTACCACTCCGATCAAAATTAAAAATTGCTGACAGACCGTTTTGGCAAAAAGGAATTATCGACGGGGTTCTATGCGGGCTGAATAGTGTTATGTTAATTATATTTTCCATTGAAGTCGCAGAAGGTGCCTTGGTAGACCTGCGTTTTATACCAATTATGCTCATAATCTTGCTGGAAGGATTATTTCCTGCGATTATTGCCAGTATCGTGGTGATTGCGGGCAGATTTATCATCGGCGGAATGTCGGACTTTTCCATCTCTGCTGTCTTTTTAATGATTGCATTAGTGATTGGATTTCAATTGATACATAAGCTATACCAGACGAAAATGGAAAAAAAGATATATATAAAAGCTGTCGTGATGATTTTCTATTCCAATATCGTTTTTACCATCACGATGATGTTCCACTTTCAAAATGATTACCTCTCCCTGCTAAGCTTTTTACCGATTTATTGTTTTGTATCATTTGTCGGCGGATTGGCTTCTCTTTTTTACGTGAGTTATCTCGGAAAAACAGAAATGCTTTTAGCGAAGTATAAAGAGGAGGTATCTACAGACTTTTTAACAGGCTTGCAAAACATGCGCTCCTTCGAAAAAGTGTGGGGCCAGGTAGTCAATAAAGCAGTCATAAAAGACGAAAAGCTGACTATTTTATCGCTGGACATTGACCAGTTCAAGCAGATAAATGATACATATGGGCATCCGGCAGGAAACCAAATTTTAACGCAATTTGGTGACATCTTATCCAGAAATATCCGTTCATTTGATATGGCGTTCCGGAATGGCGGAGATGAATTTTCAATTGTGCTGCCAAACTGCAGTATTGAAAATGCGCTGGAGGTAGCCGAACGCATACTGGAGGACGTGAAAGCGCACTCCTTTCAGATTTCTCAAAAGGAAAGCATTTATATCACTGTTTCGATTGGTGCAGCAACCTACCCGGATACCTGCAGCAACCCGCGTCAAATCATTCATCAGGCCGATGAAGCATTATATAAAGCAAAGCACTTAGGTAAAAACCAAGTATACCCTGCTATAACGTCATCTCCGAATAAATCATAAATCATTTTCGGAATGACGTTATTCATTTTTCACATAAACATACCGCATTATGATTTACCCAGCTTCTTTGTTTTCAATACTTCCGACATTTCTTGTATCGCAAGTGGTTTGCTGTAATAATAACCTTGGATTTCATCAATATCATGATTGCGTAGAATATCGAGTTCTTCTTTGGTTTCCACTCCTTCAGCAACCACCTTCATCCCCATGCTTTTTCCCAGCTGGACAATGGTTGTTGCAATTTTTCGCTTGATAGATAAATGCGAAATGCCGCTAATGAGGGAACGGTCAATTTTCAAAATATCTAAATCAAGCTTTTGCAAATAAGCCAATGAAGAGTATCCTGTCCCAAAGTCATCCAATGCAATCTTGATTCCATTTTCCTTCATTATTTTTAATATTTGCTGCACGTATTTTTCATTATCAATAAAGAGGCTCTCTGTGATTTCAATCTGAATCCAGGCTGGATCCACCTGGTACGCATGAAGAACAGACCAGAATTTATCGACAAAATCGGCCTGCAAAAATTGGCTGGATGATAGATTAATAGATACAGGAAGTAAATCGTAACCATTGGTTTTCCATGCCCTCAGCTGCCTGCAAACATTTTCCAGCACCCAATCACCGATTTCATTAATCATGCCCAATTCTTCCGCTAAAGGAATAAATTCACCCGGAGATACCTCCTGAAATTCCGGATGCTTCCAGCGAATCAACGCTTCATAGCTTGTAACAATATCTTTTTTCCCTGGAGATACTTTAGGCTGATATACAAGATAAAATTGATTATTATCTAAACCTATTCGTAAATCATTTTTTATTTGAAACGCTCTTTGATTCGAGATTCGCATCTCCCTGTCAAAAAACCGGTAATCATTTTTAGACAAGCCCTTCACGCGATACATTGCCAAATCAGCATGCTTCATCATCGTAGGCGCATCTGAACCAGCCTCTGGATAGGTCGATATCCCGATACTTGCTGTCGTGCTTAATTGATAGCCTTCAATAGCAAAAGGCTCTTTAAAATTGGTAATAATAGATTCTGCATAGCGCTGCATATCTCTCGGGGAAGTGATGAAATCAATAAGGATGGCAAACTCATCACCGCTGAGCCTTGCAACAACTCCATTCTTACTGACGATTTCCTCCAGCCGGCGGGCAACGGCGATAAGCAATTCATCTCCTATGATGTGTCCAAGCGTATCATTCACATACTTGAAGCCGTCCAAATCAACAAACATGATTCCGAATCTTTCCTGATTTTCTTTAGCATATGCTATCTTTTGGATTAAATTTTCATCAAACTTACGGCGATTCTTCAGCCCTGTTAAATGATCATAGAAGGCCATCATCCGTATCTTTTCCTGATTTTCTTTTTTATCCGTGATATCGTAGCGCATCGCAATATACTGCACCGGCTTTCCTTTTTCATTCTTCACCGGTACGATAGTTGTATCCACCCAATAAAAAGAGCCGTCTTTTGCACGATTTCTGATTTCGCCTTTCCAAACTCCGCCAAATCCGATTGTCCGCCACATCTCTTTAAAAAATTCTCTGGAATGATAGCCTGAATTAATCAGCTGATGGGTATTTCCAATCAACTCGTCATGAGAATAACCGGATATTTCACTGAAGAGGTTATTTGCATGAATGATTTTCCCCTGCCGGTCTGTAATGGCTAAAATCACAGATTGGTCCAACGCATATTTAATATCTGACAGCTCTTTTAATGCCTTCATTAATTGATTATTTGCTTCCCTGTCATCAGAAATGATTCCGAACACCTCTACCCCATCCTCTGATTGAATTTGATAGCCAAAAATACTCAGCAGCACCATTTCTCCGTTTTTTCTATTAACCGTTGCATTAAAATGAATTTGCTCTTCCTCACCATCAACCAGCTTTGAAAATTCTAATGCGACATGAGGTCCGATATAATGAGAAAGTATATTATCATAATCTTCTCCAGAAATGATATCCTTTGACTCATTTAATACATCCCAAGATAACAGTTCCGTAAAATATATTTTTTTATTCCGAATCTTAAATACAGCCTGAGCCAAGTTCATTTCCTCCTCGCACCAACACAGCAATTACATCTAGTTTTAATATATCATGTAAAATAGACAAAAACACATCTATTTCGATGGATTTAAACAATTATCGATTATTTAAACCTAAATTAATTTTTCAATTATCGTATCATTTTTTGACAAAATCCCATAAAATACAGCGTATATTCTATTAATAATGATTTAACCATCCAGCAAATCAGTACGCACATTTTTAAAAAAGGTAACTACAATTTACTTTATCATGTGACAGACAATTGAACAAAGGTCTTTACTCCTCTTTTCATTTGTCGAATAACATAGAAATTCGTCTTACTCTTCGCTACAATGGAAAAGAAAGCATACGATCCATTGTGAACAGCTGGAGGTCATTCCGTTGAATAAAGATGAAATGCAGCAGGAAGCGGCACGTTTCCTGACAACCTACTATACAGAAACTGGTGCTCCTGCAGAAAAATCAGCAGAACGAATTAAAGAAGTTACAGCCGAGATAAATGCACATGGCACTTATACCCAAACCTATGAGGAAATGGTGTATGGAGTAAAGCTCGCCTGGCGAAATTCAAACCGCTGTATCGGCAGGTTGTTCTGGGAACGCATCGACGTGGCAGATGCCAGACAGGCAACAACAGAAGAAGAGATATTCGAATTCCTGTTCAGTCATTTAAAAAACGCCTTTAATCAAGGTAGAATCAAACCCTACATCACCATCTTCCCTGCCTCCTCAGCCAAGGAAGAAACCGTGAAAATCTGGAATCATCAGCTGCTGCGCTATGCAGGCTATGAAACAGAAGAAGGAATTATCGGTGATTCCGATTCCCTGGAATTCACCCAAATATGTGAGCGGCTGGGCTGGCAGGGGGAAGGAACACATTTCGATATTTTGCCGCTTGTTATTCAAATCGGTGCTCATCCCCCTGTCTGGAGAACCATTCCCGAGGCATTCATCCCTGAGATTCCTATGGAACATCCAGAATATGAAGCGGTAGCAGACCTGAATTTGAAATGGTATGCCCTCCCGATTATTTCAGATATGCGTCTGGAAATCGGCGGGCTGCATTACATATCTGCTCCCTTCAACGGCTGGTATATGGGAACAGAAATCGGCGCCAGAAACTTTGCAGATGAGCACCGCTATAATTTACTGCCAAAAATAGCTGAAATCATGGGGTTATCGACAAAACATGCCAGTAATTTATGGCAGGACCGTGCCCTGATTGAATTGAATGAAATGGTGCTCCACTCCTTTAAAAAACAAGGTGTATCCATTGTCGACCATCACACCGCTGCATCCCAGTTCCGCATTTTCGAAAAGCAGGAAGCAAAAGCCGAACGGGAGGTAACCGGAAAATGGACCTGGCTTATTCCTCCTGTCTCCCCGGCAACCACGCATGTCTGGCATCAGCCCTACAGCAATGAGCTGAAAAAGCCAAATTTCTTTTATCAGGATAAGGCTTATCGGCAAGGAAAAGGCTGCCCGTTTCATGGGTAGAGATAAAGTGTTCTTACTTTTAGTGAGAGCGCTTTTTATTTAATTTTTCACTATATCTATGTTTCTCATAGACTGCAAAGATATTTTTTCAGGTTCTCATTTTTAAAATTAATTCTGTAAAAGCTGCAATATCATCCCTGGCTGCTGGTTTGCCTGAGCCAGCATAGCCATGGCAACCTGTGCCAACAGGCTGTGCTTGGTATAAAGCATCATCTCTTTTGCAATATCCGCATCCCGAATCCGCGATTCTGCCTGTGTCAGGTTGGTTACTGTATTGGAGAGGTTATTGATCGTATGCTCCAGCCGGCTCTGTACAGCTCCAAGACTGGAACACTGTGAGGATGCCTTCTCTATCGCTTCATCTAAAATCCCGATGGCTGTATCTGCGCCTTCTTGTGTCGTAATATCGATTTCATCTATACCCAGCGCAGCTGCCCGTACATCGCCAATTGAAATTTCAATATATTGCCCCGCATTGGCACCAATCTGCAAGCGTTTATTGGTAAAGGAACCGTCTAATAGAGACTGTGTATTAAATTTGGTATCCCGTCCAATCTGCGATAACCCTTCCCGGAGCTGATTCATCTCATCCTGCATGATTTTCCGGTCCGATTCCGAATACGTTCCATTCGCTGACTTCACACTCAGCTCCCGCATCCGCTGCAATATCGCATGCGTTTCATTCACCGCACCCTCCGCCGTTTGCAATAGCGAGATGCCATCCTGCGCATTCCGAATGGCCATATTCAATCCGCGAATCTGCGCACGCATTTTCTCGGAAATAGCCAGCCCTGCCGGATCATCTGCAGCACTGTTAATCCGCTTGCCCGTTGCGATACGAAGCATTGATTTCTGAGCCATGGCAAAATGATTGTTCATATTATTGTAAATCGTAAACGCCATTACATTATTGTTGAGACGCATCGATAATAACTCCACCTTTCCTAAGGTGTATCTTACTTGTTATTAGGTATATCGGTTGATTTGGCGGGTAAGTGAAGTGATTGAGGAGTTTTTTATTATTTTGGGTTGATTTTAAAGAAAACCATAGCTATCTATTTCAGCAGGGAAGCTAATATTAAAGAAGAAGCACCCGCCTCTGCATTCATTGCCAGGACGAGCGCTGCTTCTTTTATTTATCTGTGTTTTAGCCTTTTATTTCTATATGCATAAAAAATCAACATATAGCTGCCAGCGAAAAGGAATATCGCTCCAGCCAAGAACCAGTTATACGCATTGGTTGATGTATTCGGGAGTCTTTCCGCTGTTGATTCCCCGCGTACATCACTCTGGCTTTCCTGAGCGGTGGAATTGTTTCCAGGTTCTCCGCTGTCGCCCGTTGTTCCAGCTGTATTAGGAGCGGCATTATTTGCTTCTCCATTACTTCCTTCTGCTTCGGTTGGAGCTGGTGTATCATCTTCTGGATTTCCAGTTCCTTCTTCATTTTCTTCCGGATGTGGAACTTCCTCTTCTGAATCTCCGTTTTCTTCATTGTCGCCTTCAGGGGCTGGAGTATTACCTTCTTGTTCCCCATTTCCACCTTCATTGTCTTCAGGGTTCGGAGTGCCGTCATTTGTTTCTCCGTTTTCATCTCCGCTTCCTTCTGGATTTGGTGTATCGTCTTCCCCTTCTGGATCAGTGGAATCACCATCTGGGTCAGGTGTTTCTGTTTCGTCTTCTTCATCACTCTCTGTAGAGTAATAGCCGACTATAGCACCATTATCTCGTAAATATTGAATGGTATCATCATCGTCGAAGTTATTTCCATACAGAGAAATATACATATCCTTTAAGGATAATTCTCTTAATGGAGTAATATCATTTATTGCATTATCATCCAAATGTAAAGTCTCTAAATTTTTTAGATCCGATAAAAGAGTGAGATCTTCAATCGCATTATTATCTAAATCTAAATAAGATAGATTTCTCAAGTTCTCCAACGGCGTTATGTCGCTGACATCGTTATCCCATAAAGTTAACTCTTCTAAATTCACTAAGTTGGATAAGGGCGTTATGTCGCTAATGGTGTTCGACATCAAATTTAACTCTCGTAAATTCTCTGCATACTGTAATCCTTCCAGAGAGGTTATCGATTCCGAATTGGTTCCATATGAAGTTAATTCCGTAAGCTTAGCCATGTATTCCTCCGTAATCGGCCGGCCTGCTATACCTAATTCCTCAGCAATTGCTGCTTCTAATACTTTATCTTCAAAATAGACCTCTAGTGACTCCCAATCGTCCTCATCTTCGTGGTAATTAACTGCAGCTCCATTATCTCTTAAATATTGGATGGTATCATCATCATTAAAGTTATTTCCATATAACGCAATATACATGTTCATCAAGGATAAATCCTTTAACGGTGTAATATCTTCAATTGCATTATAAGATAAATATAAACTCTCTAAATTTTGTAAATTGGTTAAAGGCGCGAGGTCTTCAATATAATTACCGTCTAAATCTAAATCATGTAAATTTTCTAAGTTACTTATAGGTGTTAAATCACTAATTTCGTTATCCCATAGAGTTAAACTTTCTAAATTCACCAACCCAGACAAAGGCGTCAAATCGCTAATATTATTCCCTGTCAAATCTAAATACACCAAATTCCCCGCATATTGCAATCCTTCTAAAGAAGTGACTAATCCAAAATCTGAGTCATAGCTATCTACATATAATTCAGTTAGCTTTGCCATATCCGACTCTGTAATAGCACGTCCTTCTACTCGTAACGTATTTGCAACCTCTTCTTCCAAACGCGCATCCTCAAAATAAACCTCTGGTGAATCGGTATCAATGTTTCCACTTTCATCATAACCCACTGAAGCTCCATTATCCCGTAAATATTGAATCGCAGCTTCATCATCGATATGATTCCCATACAAAGAGATATACATGTCTGCCAAGGATAATTCCTGCAGCGGGGTAATATCTTCAATCGAATTATTATTCAAATATAACGTCATTACGTTTGATAGATTGGTCAAGGGCGTAAGGTTTTCAATATTATTATCATCCAAATCTAAATAAGATAAATTTTCTAAGCCGCTGATAGGTGTCAGGTCGCTAATATTATTATCCCATAAAGATAAATCAGCCAGGTTCGTTGCATACTGTAAACCTTCCAGGGAGCTAATTCGTTCAGAATCAAAACCATTGGCATATAAGTTTGTCAGTTTTGTCATATCCGCCTCAGTAATAGCCCGATCTTCTATTCCCAATTCTTCCGCAATCGCTTTTTCTAATACCGCATCCTCAAAATAAACCTCCGGCGAATCCATACCAGACTCCCCGTTATCCTCTTCTGCTCCTTCTTCATCTGATTCCGAGTTATTATCAACATCGTCCCCATCTTCTTCAGAATCTGCCGCTTCCTCCTGCACCGGATTGCCGTCTAAATTTAAGTTCTCTAAATTTGGTAAACTCGATAAGGGGGAAATATCCTCTATAAACGTATAAGCCAGGTCTAGATCCCTTAACTTTTCCAAATTTGCTAAAGGAGCAACATCATTGATTGGATTTCCAAACAAATTCAAATTCTCTACATTTCCAAGATTGGATAAAGGCGTCAGGTCATTAACCGAGCTGTAAGCCAAATCTAAAGACTGTAAATTTCCTAAGTTAGATAGCGGAGAAATATCATTGACATTATGCATTGGCAAATGTAATCTTTCCAAATTCTCCGCAGATTGCAGCCCTTCAAGAGAACGTATCGATGCAGCACCAGCAGCTCCTTGCTTCTCCAATTCTATTAATTGCTCCATATCAGCTTCTGTAATCGGCTGTCCTGCTTCTTTCCCTAATTCTTGCGCAACTGCTTCCGCCAATATGTCATCTGTAATATAAACCTCTGGAGAATCTAATTCTTTCGCATCATCGGATTGTTTTTCCTCTGGGGCTTGTCCCTCTGCCCCCTCATCATCCTCCGAGTCCTTCAATGAAAGAAGATCTTGTGCAGGCATTTCAATCGTATCTAGTTCGTTTGAATCTTTTTGTGTATTTCCAAATTGTTGATTGTCTTTTTCCGCGCTTACTGTCTGTAATGGTATTGCCAATGCAAAAAATATAAGACCAGCAGCGATTAAAAAGCCACCCCATTTGTACTTTCTATGCATTATTCGTTTCTCCTTCTATGTATATTAGTTGATTTTCAGCATGTGCTGATCCATATGAAGCAAGTTGGATCTCCTCCATTTCTTCCTTCCTGACAGGGATCTTGGCAGTATCCACCTCTTTCCTCCAGCATAAGAATATAGTCTGAATATAACAATAAAACAGAACAAATAAACTAAGTCTATTATACCATGATTTGAAGACTATGGAATGGAAACATTTATAGGATGTATGTTTTTCCGGAGACTTTATATTCTATAACGTTTCCCATGTTTAAGATAGGAGTTATCTGAAGTAACTAGAGACACCTGTTAAAATACAGAACAGAAAAAAACTGCCGCAACATATAATTCTGCGACAGTTTTCCTTTCAACCCTGCATGATAGAGTTGTTATTTCTAACGTTGACAAAGAAGGAGAGGATACATATTTTAATCAAAAATGATACAGTGAACTAGCTAAATAAATTAATCGTCGTAATGATAATCGGCACGGCAAAAACATCAATTAAGAAAGCACCAACCAGCGGAACAATCAAGAATGCTTTACGTGATGGGCCAAACTTCGAAACGACAGCATCCATATTGGCAATCGCATTCGGCGTTGCTCCCAGTCCATGACCAGTAAATCCGCCAATCATCACCGCAGCATCGTAGTTTTTGCCAAACATTTTAAATAAGAAAAATATGCTGAATAACACCATAAAGATAACTTGCACCAAAATGATAAGTAAAAGCGGTAAAGCTAAATCAACAATTTCCCATAATTGAATACTCATCAATGCCATCGATAAAAAGATACCCAATGTGATATCCCCAATAATACCGATGCTTTTCATTTGGATAACATCCTCCGAAACGCGTTCAATAATATTTCTTACGATAACAGCGACAAACATCGCTCCTACATATCCAGGAAGGACAAAGCCTGTCCACGAAGTAAAGGAATCTCCCAAGTAAGTTCCGACAGCCATACAAAACACAATAATAAAGACTTGGATCATAAATGATCTGGAATTTATTTTCTCATTCTGTCGGGGCACCGCTCCCATCGCTTCGTCTGAGATTTCCTCAGCTTCGGTTGGCTTTAATTGATATTTATTAATCAGGAATTTAACAATCGGCCCGCCTATCAGACCGCCGGCAACCAAGCCAACTGTTGCCGCAGCTAAGCCAATGGATAAGGCTCCTTCAACTCCCATCTCTTCAATGGTACTGCCAAATGCAGTTGCCGCTCCGTGACCGCCTTCCATCGATACCGCACCTACCATAACACCAATTAAAGGATCAAGATGCAGCAGCTTGGCCATGGAAACACCGATAACATTTTGAGCCAAAGCCAAAAATCCGCAAGCGAGCCAGTAAATAATTAACAGCTTCCCGCCCACTTTAAGCAGCTTGAAGCTGGCTCCCAAACCGACTGTTGTAAAAAAGGTAAGCATAAATAAATTTTGTAATGACGTGTCCAGATTAATAACTACAATATCGAGTCCGCGTAAAAGGGTAATCACTAAAGCAAACAGCAACCCTCCTACCACTGGCGCCGGTATACAGAATTTATTGAGAAACGGCATTTTATAGTTAAGAAACGTTCCTAACATAAAAACAGCTAATGCAAAGAATATCGTGGTAACCTGATCAAATTCTATCATCTTATTTGTCCTCCCTTTCCCCTTCTTAGTTTTTCTTAGTAAATGCGTGAATAACCTCCGTAATCAAAGCTGCTCCCAAGCGCGATGTCCGGTCATTTTCATCCAGAGCCGGATTGACCTCTGAAATATCAAAGCTGATCGTATTATCTTTGGAAGCAATATAACTTAATAATTTCCGAACATCGGAAACAGCCAGACCAAACGCAGCAGGGGCGCTGACTCCCGGAGCTTCGCTGGCAGAAATGGAATCTGTACATAATGTAAAAATAATCGCATCATGCTCCGCACTAAATGCATCGATAGCTTGAAAAACGGCATCCATATTTTCTTTTACATCATTCTCCAAGAAATAACGGCATCCTAATTCATCTGCTGTTTGAAACAATGCGTTTGTATTGGAGAAAGGCTGAATTCCAATACAGAGATAGCCTGCATTCTCATCTGTTTCAAGAATTTGCCGAAACATCGTACCGGAAGAAGGCTGCTTATCCTGCCTCATATCAAAATGGGCATCAATATTAATAATTCCGAGACGCGCCTCTTTTTGTAAATGGCATCTTGCGCCCAAATAATGTCCAAATAACGTTTCATGCCCGCCGCCGATAACAATCGGAACCGCATTTTGAGAATAGATTTTTTTCAAATGAACACCAAGCTCCATCTGAGCCTTTTCCATATTTTCACCTTCACAGGAAACGTTACCAACATCAGAAAGAGAATAGCCTCCTAAAACGGAGCTGGGCATATTCGATAAAAAATTCCGAATTTTATTAGGAGCTTCCTTCGCGCCGAGTCTTCCCTTATTCCGGCGGACCCCCTCCTCACACTCAAACCCGATAAGTGCAATCGTCTTCTCTTCTGTATTCATGGTTTCCATTGTTTCTAATGAGATGGTTTGATGGAAACGAAAGCTGTCTTTATCGGAGGTGCTGTCTATCCTGCCTTTCCAGTATTCTTTCGCAGGTTCGTGATACATATTATCCCTCCGTTACAATAAATTGATTTCCTTCATTATAAATTTAGTGTAGTATAATCACTAATATATATAATTTATTATTCGATAGTTTGAAACTATAATTAAAGGAGAATCGCTTGTGGATTTAACACAGTTGCGTTACTTTATCAAAGTGATTGAAGAAAAAAATTTTACAAGAGCGGCGGAACAGCTGCATATTTCACAGCCTTCTTTAAGTATTTCTATCAAGAAGCTGGAGGAGCATTTGCAAATGTCTCTGATTCATCGAAGAAAGCCTTCTATTCAGCTTACCCGGGAAGGAGAAATCTTTTATAACCAGGCCAAAAAAATCATAACCCAGATGAATGATATGGAGAAGGAAATGGAGCGGCTGCGATTAGAAGGTCCATTGGAGCTTTCGATCAGTATGATTGAAACGGCAAAAAACTGGTTCAGTGAGATAATAAAAAAAATCAAATCGGATTCCAGCACCATTCATATTCAAATTTCAGAATTACTCAGTTTGTCTGAGCTTCAAAATGCTTTATTAAATTATGAAATCCACTTTGCAATAACCAATCATTTTATTGATACACAAGAGCTCGAGTCCATCTTTTTATATGAAGAAAATCTTGTCGTATTACTTCCAAAGAATCACCCTCTTCAATCCGAAGCTTCACTTACGATAGAAAATTTACAGTACCTGCCCTTCATTTTATGCAAAGAGGGCTACCAAACACGGATTGATATCATAAAGGCTTTTCAAAACGCAAGTATCCATCCCAATATCCAATTCGAAATTGAACGATTTGAAACAGCTTATCACCTTGTGGAAAGCGGCCTTGGAATTACCATTGTTCCGGAAAACTATGTCAATGCATCCAACCATCCAAATGTGCATATCAAAAAGCTGGAAGGCCCGATGTTAAAAAGAAATGTATATCTTGTTAAAAATCGTTCGAGATATCTACCGCCTGTGATTGATAAGTCTATAGAGACTATTTGTGCGTTTCATGAGGGGGGATTTTAAATTCTGAATAGGCATAGTAAGAATCAATGAAATCGGGTCCAATAATCTGCAAGAATCATTTCTTCCAGCCCATCAATAAATATAATTAATAATTAGCGAGAATTTACGTACATTTATTTTTTATTGGTTATAAGTTAATAATATACGAGAGTATACTTTTATAGTTTTTTGCCTTCACAAAAAAACTGTTGCACAATCAGTTCCCTGATTGTGCAACGGTTCTTACTTAACATACGTAATTGATTATCTACTTACACTTGCTTAAACCTTTAAATTACTTACTCAATATCTGTTGATATATCTGAATCTATAGCAATCATTCTTTTCTGCTTTTCAAACTCCGCTAAATAAACACTATAAGGTATCGCATGTTTAGCTACTTCAAATTCATAATAAATAATTCCTGGTTTATTAACGTTAACTTCAATCAAGTAAACAGTAGAATTTTTTTCTATTGCTAAATCCAATGCTAACTCACTTAATTCATTCTTATATAAATCTTCAAAACTAGCAGCAATGTTTAAAGATATTTTCTCTATTTTTTGCTTTAACTTTGAATCATTATCATTGAAATTTCTATTTAAAAATCCCTCTAATCCACCAATATAGCCCCCGTTTCCAGTACTTGAAATGGTAGCATAATTAATACCAATTCTAGGATAACTATTAGTAAAAGACCATTCACCGTTACCATCTTTCATCATATGGACTCTTATATCAAATGGATTTCCTTCTTTCGTTCTAGTTTCTATATATCTTTGAACAATAAACGTATCTTTTCTTATCATACTTCTTAAATAATCTGATAAAGAAAATTCACTATGATAAGTTTCTTTATCTCCATCCACTACAAAGTATTTATTCATTTCAATTTTTTGAATAAGATGCACTCCTTTAGCAAAGGAGCCTATTTCTGGTTTAACAATAACTGTCCCATATTTTTCAATAAAACGAAATATATCTCTTACTTTACCAACCTTTTGATACGGAATAATTACATCGTCAACTGATTTAGCTTTCGTTAACTTATCATAAACCTCCAGCTTACTGATTGAATTCCCATAAAATTCATTGGTAAAAGGAATTCCTTCTAATTCTTCATATATGGTATTATGCCCTTTTACTCCTCTTAATCTGAGACGGTCATAAATGACATCTGGATAATTTACTACTTTCGAAATCCATTCTTTATCTTCATAAAAATATCCTTTGATAAACATTTCATCATAATCTATATCCTTCGGCGAAAAGTAAAAGAAGTCAACATCTTCATATTTGGCTACATATGCACATGCAATAGCCAGCTCATTTTCTCCTTGTTCCGGTACAAGCATGCCAATACTTGTTTTTTTACTTAACTCGGCCCAAGGTAAATTGGTATTTCTAGCATTAAATTGTCCCTTACTAGTTAACCGCTGCGAGCTATTGGTTAAATAAATTCCATTTTCTGCAATATACTTTGCATACCCAATAGTATTCACTGCCCGTTCTTTCTCATGATAGGTAGATTGTGGTCCCATATTCACTTCATGCAGCCAGAAACGTCCTGTTTTATCAATGGTTATATCTAACCCTAGTTCATCAAGTACTAATCCATATATTTTATCTAAATGCTGTGTTAAATCAAATGATAGTTGCTTCAAATCTTTGTTATACTGTTTTCCTTTTTCTCCAAATTCATGTATTAAAAAAGCCTCTAAATCATCTGTTTTACCACCGCGGCTAATATTGCTTAAAATACTCTTTTTATTTCCAATACGCGGATATATCTTTGTGATTTGCCATTTCCCTTCTGCATTTTTTTGAACATGAGATCGAATATCAAATGGCTCTTCATTTTTAGTGCGAGCTTCGACATATTGTTGGACCATATAATGACGACCTTTACGCAAAGCAATTTCATATATCCAGTTTTTTTAATTCCGCTTGATTAAATCTGCGCTCCTTTGTATCATCTTGAACAATATAATGATTTTTATATTTTTTAACAAAGTAAATTTCTAATCCTCTTCTCCCTACAATAGGTTTTAACACAGCTTTTCCATTCTCATTTACAAAGTCTATTACAATGGATTCATCTGTAACCATTTTGAAAGGCACCAATAAATCAGCAAACGTCAAATACTGCAGCATTTTCTTAGGTAGATGTAATTTATTCTCCACACCAAAACTTGTAAATGGTAATTTTCTTCTCAATTTTCTTTCTGTTAGTGATTGTCTTATCCTTGGAGTAATTCCAACATTATGAATAACATCAGGAAAAGAATGGGAAACTTTTTCCCACGAATTATTTATGTACATATCTCCTTTTATTTCTTCTGTCTCAAAGTTAACATCTTCCGAAGAAAAAAATAACAATTTGGCATCTTGTTTTTCCGCTTCTACTACAAGTGCGTTAATTCTAGATTCTGGATAGCTTTTTCTTGGATTGTTCGGGTCAAGATAAACACCAATTGTTATTTTCTGATTAGAATGATCGCCATTACTTTCTTGAAAAGCCTTTTTTAATTTTCTTAATTGCGGCTGTAAAGAGAAGCGGGTTATTTCGGATACTTTTGAAAAATTGTTTTTCTCCATTTCTCGTGCAATGAATAATAATGGCTTATTGATTTTCTCTGTTTCTATATCGTCTACCTTTATTTCAGCTCTATTAAGTAAATTTTCAATTGCGGTTGCTCCTTCTACAATAGAATTGAATATAAATATACTTTGATGGAGTTCTTTTTCTTTGATTAATTTAGAAAAATGCTCGGTTGCTTCCAATAATGTATCAATAATATTTTTTAGTTGAAATATTTGTTTTTCTTCTAATTTTTCCATACGAAAACTCCTTTACTATTTACACAGCATGCAAGTTAGTTCTATATATAATATCGGATGAAAAGTCTACTTTATAAAGTTCATTATAAAATAAAAAAAGACCCCAGCTGGGATCTTTTTTTATAATCTTTTCTTATTGAAGTAATTGAAGTACACCTTGAGGTACTTGGTTTGCTTGCGCAAGCATCGATTGAGCAGCCTGAGAAAGAATGTTGTTCTTCGTGAATTCCATCATTTCTTTTGCCATATCAACGTCACGAATTCGAGATTCTGCTGCTGTTAAGTTTTCAGCAGATGTACCTAAATTATTGATTGTGTGTTCAAGACGATTTTGCACAGCACCTAATGCCGAACGTTGTCCAGAAACAGTTTCAATTGCACTTTGAATAGTTGTAATTGCAGCATCTGCGCCTTCTTGTGTACTAAGATCAATATCACTTATTCCTAATGCCTCTGCATCCATAGCATCGATTGCTACTTGAATGCTTTGTCCTTCATTCGCACCGATATGGAAGGTTACTTCTAACTCTCCGCCTAAAAGATTTTGCGTATTAAACTCAGTTTGACCAGCAATTCTGTCCACTTCATCCAATAATGCTGTCACTTCTTTTTGAATTTCAGCACGGTCTTCATCTGTATTTGTATCGTTGGAAGATTTTACAGCTAGTTCACGCACGCGTTGTAAAATGTCATGTGTTTCATTTAAAGCACCCTCAGCAGTCTGAATCAAAGAGATCCCATCTTGTGCGTTTACAGATGCCTGTTCCAACCCACGAATCTGACCACGCATTTTCTCAGAAATTGCCAACCCAGCAGCGTCATCCCCTGCACGGTTGATTTGAAGACCAGAAGAAAGTTTTTCTAAAGATCCTTGTACACCGTTTTGGTTTACCCCTAATTGACGGTGTGCGTTAATTGCGGAAATATTGTGATTGATAATCATAATTCCTTACCTCCATGTAATTGTAATTTTTTGAGCCACATCCTTGTGAACTCATTTATATTAACCATTCAGGTCAATATCAAAATAAATAATAATCGTTAAGGCCCTAACGAATCATCCTTTGATGACCTATTTCTTATATCGGCAAAGGGGACAAATTGTTTAAGCTTTTTTTATAATTTTTTTAAATTCTTTTTTTATTCATTCCTCTGCTTCTTTTGCCGCAAAAATCTTCTGCCTTTTTATAAAATACAGGATATTTTTAATATAAACTTACTATTTATAACTACCTTCCCATTAATTAGAACAGTTGATTTATTTTATTTTTCTTACGTTTCCTGTTAGAATTCTGCTTAAAGCCTTATCATATCTTTTTATGCCATATCCAAATTAACTTCTATTTGGTAATTGGAGAGGGCGTGAGAGTATGTCGGAAATTGATGAATTGAACAAGCAGATTGAAACGAAAAGAAAAGAAATGTATGCAGTTTATGAGAAGAATCCAAACGACCCGAATTTATTAAAAATATCACAATCGCTGGATAAATTACTGAACCAATTAGATCAGATTTTAAAACAAAGTAGCAAATCGACTTAACAACTAACGCAGGATTGCTTTCATTAGGACAAGCACTACTCGTCCTATCAACATCGGTGCACTTATATGATTGTTTAAAAATTTTAGTCAGGCTAGAAAATACTTCTGGGAACTACAGTTACTCACCCTCACAAAACAATCGCTAAAATAATTAACTTTCCTATAAGTAAAAATATACCCATTCAACGAAGACGCTGATAGCTCATAGCGATACTGGCTGATAATTGTTCACTGCTGTATTTCTTGTAAAAGCAAAACAAATTGCCATGTTCTACTAAGACAACATATGAATGGATAGTATGTATAGAAAGAATAAGGCTGTACTCCATTTTTTTGGTGTGGACAAACGATAGGGTTTGTCTACACCAAAAATGAATATGAATTCAGCTTGACAGCTAAAAATATGGATGTGCAAGTATCATGCAAAAAAAAAGAAGGGTTCCCTTATATAAGAAATCCTTCTTTTTCTATCAACTTTCTTAATATTTATATTCTGCAATTTTCCCTGTTAAATCCTCTGCCATCGTTGACAGTGATTTAGCGGATGCAGAGATTTCTTCCATCGATGCGAGCTGCTCCTCAGTAGATGCAGCGACTTCCTCTGAAGAGGACGCATTATTTCTGGCAATGGAAGCGAGGTCATTGGCAGTGGCTGTTACCTGTTGAACTGCTGCAGACATTTGCTCGGAGATGGCCATGACCTCTTCCATTTGCGGTTTAATATCTCCGCTGGAACGCAGGATTTCTCCAAATTTATCAATGGCGTCATAGGATACGTCTAAACCATCATTAACATTAGCTGTCACCTGAGACATTTTTTCCACAGCCTTTTGGACATCGTTCTGTATACCATGGACGATGGAGCTGATTTCTCCTGCAGATGTTTTGGATTCCTCTGCTAGTTTACGGACCTCATCCGCTACCACAGCAAATCCTTTCCCATGCTCACCAGCACGCGCTGCTTCAATCGCTGCATTAAGCGCCAGTAAATTCGTTTGCTCCGAAATATCGGTGATGGCATTTAAAATCGTACTTACTTCCTTCGAGCGTTCCAATAAGGATGCGATATTCAGGTTCGTATCATCAACAGACGATTGGATCGATGTCATTTGATTTAAGGTGTCGCTGACTGCTTTTCCTCCAACTTCTGCCTGTGTACTCATTTGTGTCACCATATCCGAAACCTTTGTGGAGCTGTCAACGATTCTGCCAACGCCGGTAGATACTTCTTCTAACGAATTCGCACTCTCTTCTGTACCGTGCAGCTGTGTTTCCGAGCTGGAGGAGACCTCCTGGATGGCTAGGGATACCTGTTCAGACGAGCTTGTCATTTGATCGGCATTCGCATTTAACTCCTCTGCCGATGCGGCAACCTGCTGGGCATTATATTCGACATCACGAACCAGCGTTTTCAAGCCCTCCTGCATTTCGTTAAAAGCTTGTCCCAGCTCGCCGATTTCATCCGTTGTGTTTATTTCAATCGAATGTGTCAGGTCACCGGTACTGATGACTTTTGCATTTTCCTTCAGTCTCTGAATTGGACGGGTGATGGAACGGATCAAGAATAGAATAATGATTGTTCCCAGCACTAAGGTAATGACAATAATTGTTATCATCGTCGTTAAGGTTGATGCTGCCTCTCCTTTGATTTCATCGTAATCAATGGTTCCTGCCAGCTTCCATCCAGTTAAATCATTTGTCTGGTACACCATGATTTTTGATGTATTATCATGGCTATATTCATAGCTTCCTGACGCATCTTCAAACATCGTTCCTAATACGTCGCCTTCCACTTCTTCCCCTGTTTCAAAGGTTGGATGGTATACGTATTTTTGCTGTGGATCAATAATGACAGCATAGCCATTCTCTCCAATTGAAACCTCTGAAGCCAGCTGCTGGATAGAATCGATATAGAGACTTACTCCCATTACACCGGAACCGTCATCCAATGTTTTGGTGATGCTGATTACTGTTCCTGTTTCGCTGGCACTTTCAAATGGATCTGAAATCTGTACCTCGCCAGGGTTATTCACCGCATTGATAAACCAATCACGTTCGGTTGCATCGAATCCCTCCGGCAGTTCTGTATCCGGCTGTCTATAAAATAAATCGCCGTCATTGGAAGCCATATATACCTCAGAGACTTCCTCATTCATCTCCTTATATTGTCCTAATACCTGTTCTAAGGTCTCTTCATCATCCTCTATCTGCCCGCTGTTAAATTGCGCAGCAAATGTATTCAAATCACTTATCCTTAATTCCAAGGCGTTGTCCACGGTCTGGTTCAGTAGATCAGCGGTATCTTTCACCTGCTCCGTTTGCTGATGTTCTAATGAATCGATGGAGCTGAAATAGGTCATTATTCCAATTGCTACTCCTGGAATCAATAACATGAAAAAGAAGGATACTACTAATTTAAATCGAATTCCTTTTGGTTTGGTTAATTTCTTCACAACTGACTCTCCCTCGCTGTTATATTTCATTCTGGTGATGTATATATCATTTTTTTATGCAATAATGTATCGAACCAGTTGTTTATACAATCAGGTCAAACATTCTCTGAGATGCTTACGACGAAAGCCGCCAGCATTCCCAATTATTGAAACAAAATAAGCATGCAGTATCTATTGACTCATTCCTCACTCCTTTTTCTGCAAATACACCGTATAATTCCCTAAGATTTCATACCTATTATTTATCGGCTATTTTTTCATGAATTAAATATTTTTTAACTATTTTATAACTTTTATTCTATTTCATACCATTTATATTGTGAGCAAATACCCGCTTTTTTTTTATTCTTTCTTTTTGAGAAAATCTTGAATGGAATCTTCAAATCTGTAACCTTCAAGTTGGAAGTAATTTTTTCGAGAGATGTTAATTCCGTACTCTGGAGCACTTTTTTGACCTTCTTTGTCATAATTTTTATCAACGAATATCTTGTCAGGTGCTTCCCATACCGCACTTGGTATAAGAAATACATCTGGCATTTCCCCGGAATGAAATAATAATAGAGTCAGATATAGATTTTTATTCGTAATGTCAAATTTACTTTTTTGCATAAATACGTACCCTGTCCCTCTAAGTGATTTAACTTGTATCTCACAGAAACGTCCATGATTGTCTCTTACAACAAAATCTATCCCCCTGTCATCCACTTCTGTTGTATAAACCTCTAATCCATATGAAGCGAACTCCATTTTCGCAAAATATTCAGCATACCTTCCTAATTGTAATCTATTCAATTTGGTCCAATCCGTATTTGGCATTGCTACCCCTCCATCATTTTTTTAATAACATCTCAGTAAAGAGTAATTAAAAAGCGAAAAAATCACTTCCCATTTTTGGGAAATGATTTTTCTACCCTTAATATTTATAAACCTTTATCTTCTCCGTCAAATCCTCTGCCATAGAAGATAAGGACTTCGCAGCCGCCGTAATTTCCTGCATCGATGCTAATTGTTCCTCCGTAGAAGCTGCTACTTCTTCTGAGGATGCTGCATTATTTCTGGCAATGGATGCTAAACCATCTGCCGTTGAGGTCACTTGTTCCACAAGAGCAGACATTTCTTCTGAAGTAGCTGTCACTTCTTCCATCTGTGGTTTAATCGTTTCGCCTGTCCGTATGATTTCGCCAAATTTATCAATCGCGTCATAGGACACATCAAGTCCATCATTTACAGAGGTCGTGACCTGTTTCATTTTCTCCACCGCATTTTGAACATCCCTTTCGATGCCTTGGACGATAACACTGATTTCACTAGCAGATGTTTTCGATTGTTCGGCAAGCTTACGTACTTCATCTGCGACCACAGCAAATCCTTTTCCATGCTCTCCGGCACGTGCTGCTTCAATCGCTGCATTTAATGCGAGCAGATTGGTCTGCTCCGAAATATCGGTAATCGCTTTGAGAATCGTACTCACTTCCTTCGAGCGTTCTAACAGAGAATGAATATCCTTATTTGTATCTTCTACCGATGATTGGATGGATGTCATTTGATTCAATGTGTTGCTTACAGCCTGTCCGCCTACATTCGCCTGCTCATTCATCCGATCTACATAGTCAGAAACGCTGGTCGTACTTTCTACGATTCTCCCTACTCCTGTTGACACTTCTTCTAACGAACGAAGACTGTCTTCTGTTCCATCTAACTGATTTTCTGCGCTTGATGATACTTCCTGAACAGCGAGCGATACCTGTTCGGACGAGCTTGTTAATTGATCAGCATTTGCAGTCAGCTGCTGCGCTGACGCTGCGACCTGCTGTGCATTCATTTCCACATCGCTGATTAGTTCTCTTAAACTATGCTGCATGTCATTAAATGCATTGCCAAGCTGCCCGATTTCATCGTTTTTGGCCACTTTGATCTCTTCCGTCAAATCTCCGGTGCTAATCACCTGTGCCCTTCTTTTCAAACCATTAATCGGACGGAGGATGGATTGAATCGTGACTGCATTTATCCCTGCACCAATGAGAAAGGCAACAATCATCACGATGATAAGTGTTTTTATAATGGAAGCTGCATTATTTTTAACCTCGCTGTAATCAATACTTCCCGCAAGTGTCCAGCCTGTATGGTCATTCGAATCGTACACTAAAGTTTTATCTTCATTATCCTGCTCATATTCAAGAACACCTGACTCCTGTTCCAATATGGAAGAGGTAAACGCTTCTTCCAGCTGTGTCCCTACTTCATTGTCAGGATGGAAAATAACCGTTCCTTCTCTATCTAATAAAATCGGGTAACCGTTTTCACCAATTTCAACAGTGGATGCCATATTCTGGACAAAATCGATTGTTAAGTCAATACCCGCAACACCGGAACCATCCGCTAATGTTTTGGAAAGCGTAACAACCATTCCTCCATCGACCGCTGTAGTTTGATACGGATCAGAGATAATCAGTTCCCCCGGGTTCTCCATTGCATGTATGTACCAGGATTGATCACGCGGATCAAAATCTTCCGGGACCTCTGTTTCCGCATCAATCAAAAAGGTGCCTTCCTCTGAACCAAAGAAAACTTCTTCTACTTCTTCATGAAAATGTAAATATTGATGCATAATAAGGGTCAATTCATCGTCTGCCTCTTCTATCTGATCTCCTCTAGTATTTTCGGCAAATACATCAATATCCCGGCCCTTCAGATCGAACGTCTCATCAATGTTCTGTCCCATCAGGGTGATGATTTCATTTACCTGCTCCTCCTGCTGTGCTTGCATGGAATTGACAGAGCTGTTGTACGTTAAAAAGCCAATGAGAACAATCGGTATAATTAAGATAGATGAAAAGGATATCACTAATTTTCGCTTCACTCCATTTGTTTCTTTTTTCTGCTTCATTCTTTCCAGCCTCCTTTTTTTACTAAATTCTTCTAATTATTTATCGGCTGTATTTATGTTAAATGAATCATTTTTCCTTGTTTCCCTACTTCGATTCTAGAGTAAAGTTAATTGAATAAAACAAAATACCTACTATTCTTTATCCATCTAATGCATTACAGCAAATAAAAAACCGGACCTTATTCCAGCGCTTTGGAATAGAAAGGTCCAGTTCTTCATGATGAAAATTAGTCTTTATCAGTATTTATATTGATTGATTTTCTCTGTTAAATCCTCTGCCATCGTAGATAATGATTTGGCAGATGCAGAGATTTCTTCCATGGAGGCAAGCTGTTCTTCTGTAGAAGCTGCTACCTCCTGAGAAGATGCCGCATTATTTCTGGCAATTGAAGCCAGGTCATTCGCTGTGGAAGAAACTTCTTGTACCGCAGCTGCCATTTGCTCAGAGATGGCCATAACTTCCTCCATTTGCGGCTTAATATCCGTACTGGATTGGACAATTCCTTTAAATTTGTCCATCGCATCATCGGACACTTCCAGACCTTTATCTACATTGGCGGTTACTTGGGACATTTTTTCAACAGCATCCTTTACATCCTGCTGAATCCCTTGAACGATCGTACTAATTTCTCCAGCGGAGGTTTTCGATTGTTCAGCCAGCTTCCGTACTTCATCTGCAACAACAGCAAATCCTTTTCCATGCTCTCCGGCGCGGGCTGCTTCAATCGCTGCATTTAACGCGAGCAGGTTGGTCTGTTCAGAAATATCCGTAATGGCCTTCAGGATCGTGCTTACCTCATTTGAACGGGCCATTAACGAGGTAATATTGACATTTGTATTATCTACGGAAGATTGGATCGATGTCATTTGATTCAACGTATCCGTAACCGCTTTGCCGCCGATTTCTGCCTGATCGCTCATCTGGTTTACCAATTCTGCTACGTGAGAGGAACTGTCAACGATTCTGCTGACCCCTGTCGAGACTTCTTCTAATGAATTCGCACTGTCTTCTGTCCCATTCAATTGTGTTTCCGAGCTGGAGGATACTTCCTGAATAGCCAGAGACACTTGTTCAGATGAGTTTGTCATCTGGTCGGCATTCGCATTTAATTCTTCTGCAGATGCAGCAACCTGCTGAGCGTTGAATTCAACATCACGAATTAATTCTTTTAAGCTGCCCTGCATTTCATTAAAAGCGATGCTAAGCTCACCAATTTCATCCTTTGTTTTCACTTCAATTGATTGCGTCAAATCACCTGTGCTGATAATTTGCGCTTTTTCTTTCAATTCTTTGATTGGCTTCACGATGGAACGTACAATCACTGCTGTCACAGCCAGCCCAATCACAATAGCACCGGCTAATACAATCAATAATGTGTTAAAAACAGAAGCTGCCTCTGACTGAATTTCACTATAGTCAATCGTTCCGGCGATTTTCCATCCTGTTAATTCATTAGTTCCATAAACCATAATTTTATCGGTGTCTTGATAATTATATTCAAATTCGCCAGTATTTGATTCATAAAGATGATCATAGAAAGATTCATCTGTTTCATTGCCAATATCTACTGTCGGATGATAAATGAAATGCTGCGTTTCGTCTAATAGCATCGCATAGCCATTTTCACCAATTTGAATTCCTGACGCTACTTCCTGAATAAAATCAATCGATAAATCGATACCGACAACGCCTGAACCATCCTCTAATGCTTTCGAAACGGTAACGACCATGTCACCATCTGCTCCCGCTGAAATATAAGGCTCTGAAATAATAATTTCTCCCGTGCTCTCCATTGCTTCTATGTACCACGTACGTTCACGCGGATCATATTCTCCCTCTATCATATCCGTTGACGCTTCCATAAATGCTCCGTCCTCAGAACCGGCATAAACGGATACTACCTCATCATGCAGGTTAAAATATTGATCAAAAGATGCAGCTATCTCCTCGGATTCGTTATCTACCGATTCACCTTGAATCTGTCCCGCTAATACTTCTGCATCTCTGCTCTTTAAAGTAAATGTATTATCAATAGTTTGATTCATAATCGTGATAATTTCTTCTACTTGGTTCTCTTGCTGCGTCTGTAATGTATTCAAAGAGCTGTTATACGTCATAAACCCAATGACAACGCCCGGAATCAATAACATACAAACAAATGATACAATTAACTTAAATCGAATTCCTGTATTCTTCATGGTTGTCCTCCCCTACTGCTAAAAATGCTTCTATACTTATCTATCGGCAAGAAAATGATAATTTGAATACTTTTTTCGTTAATTAGTCCTGTAAATATTTTTACAATTATGTTTAATTACCTAAAAAATGACATAAAAAAAGTGCAGCAATTTCTCACTACTGCACTTTTTTATTAAGGTAAAAATTAATTCAGTTTAAGGGTTTCTTCTTAAGATAGTGTTAAAACCTTTAATATTTATACTTTGACACTTTCTCCGATAAATCCTCTGCCATGGAAGAAAGTGATTTCGCAGATGCCGAGATTTCCTCCATGGAGGCAAGCTGTTCTTCAGAAGATGCGGCTACTTCCTCAGAGGATGCGGCATTATTGCGGGCGATGGAAGCCAGATTATTCACGGTTTCCATTAACTGCCCAACTGCGGCAGACATTTGTTCTGAGATGGCAGTTACTTCTTCCATCTGCGGTTTAATGCTTTCGCTGGAGCGGAGAATTTCACCGAATTTATCGATGGCATCATAGGATACATCCAGTCCGCTGTTGACATTGGAGGTAACCTGCCCCATTTTATCTACTGCATTCTCAACGTCTGTCTGGATTCCTACAATGATTTCCCTGATTTGCGTAGCGGAAAGCTTCGACTGTTCAGCCAGCTTTCGCACCTCATCTGCCACAACTGCAAAGCCTTTCCCATGCTCTCCTGCCCGGGCTGCTTCGATTGCTGCATTTAATGCGAGCAAATTCGTCTGTTCTGAAATATCGGTAATGGCATTTAAAATCGTGCTGACCTGCTTCGACCGTTCTAATAAGGATGAAATATTTTCATTGGTATTTTCGACAGATGATTGAATCGAGGTCATCTGATTTAATGTGTTGCTCACAGCCTGTCCGCCGACCTCTGCCTGTTCATTCATTTTTTGCACGAATTCCGTTACTTGGGCAGAGCTTTCAACGACTCTGTGCACGCCTGTAGACACTTCTTCCAGCGAATTCACTCCATCTTCCGTACCGCTTAACTGATGCTCTGCACTGGAGGATACCTCTTGAATAGCCAGGGAAACCTGCTCCGATGAGCTTGTCATCTGATCAGCATTTGCATTTAATTCCTGTGCAGAGGCGGCTACCTGCTGCGCATTATATTCCACCTCGCCAACCAGCTCCCGCAGGCTCTCTCCCATTTTATTAAAAGCAGTGCCCAGCTCGCCAATCTCATCATTTGTTTTGACTTCCACAGACTGCGTTAAGTCTCCCGTACTGATGACTTCTGCTTTTTCTTTTAAATCCTTGATTGGGCGGATAATCGAACGAATCAGAAATAAAATAATGACTGTTCCGATGACTATCGTCAGAGCCTGTACAATGGTAACCGGTGTAGAGATAGACCTGGCTGCAGCTTCTACTTCACTTTGGTCAATGGTTCCTCCCAATTTCCAACCCGTTAAACTGTTCGTATCATATACCATAATTTTAGACATATTGTTGTAATCATAGTCAAACGTCCCAGAATCATTTCCATACATATTCTGATAGAAAGCTTCTTCTGCGTCTTCTCCAACTTCTGTTTCCGGATGATAAATAAAGTTTTGATTCGTATCCAGCAGGATAGCGTATCCATTTTCTCCTATGCTCATTTCTGATACAAGCTGCTGAATAAAGTCCATGGATACATCAATACCGATGGCTCCCGAACCATCTTCCAGTGCTTTCGAAATACTGACCGCTATCTGCCCGTCCCCGCTTGCTGTCAGGTATGGATCAGAAATAATGACTTCTTCCGGATTTGCCATGGCTTCCAGATACCAGTCACGCTCTCTTGGATCGTAGCCTTCCTCCATCTCTAAGTCCGGCTGCATATGGTAATCGCCGTCTGTCGTTCCAAGATAAAATTCCGGAGCCTCTTCATGAATCTCTATGTACTCAGACATTCTTCGATCTAATTCGTCAGTATCTTCTATGACGTCGGCTGTAATTACGCTTGATAAGACTTCCATATCCCTCTGCTTCAGATCAAATGTATTATTGATTGTCTGATTTATCACCGCAGTTAATTCCTGCACCTGATCCCGCTTCTGCTGCTCTACAGTATTTGTTGAAGTAAAAAATGACATCGTACTTACGATTATTCCCGGGACGAGTAGTATTAAGAAAAAAGATAAGACTAACTTAAACCGGATTCCTTTGGCTTTAAATAATTTCTTCATTTTTTCATCTCTCCTAATTGTCTATAATTATTTATCGGAAGAAAACTGAAAAAATGTATCTAAATACAATAAATATTATAAAATATTTTTACTAATTCCATTAAAAAGAAATAAAAGGAATATAAAGTAAATTTATCATTCTTTTAGAATCAAATCATAAAATAAAAATAACCCTTTAACATTAAATCAAAAAAACTAAATACTTCTTATAAGATAAAAGTTCCATGTATGAAAGATTGATTTTAATAAAATATCCATGATTTCCACAGGGGGAACACACCTTATTACCTATTAACCTTTTCATTTATAAAAGTACTTTCAACCTAAAAATTATAGCTGTATTTCATTTTCATTTTCCATACTAGGAATTCTGAAGCATTTTTTCTATTTTTTGTTAAAAAAAGAAGGATTTCTCGTTTTAAAGTTTATATAGTTGGGGATAAATAAAATATAGAAAGGAATGATTTTTATGCTAAGCTTTATTTGGAGTCTAATTGTTGGTGGAATTATCGGCTGGGTAGCCGGATTAATAGTAAGTAAGGATTTGCCGGGCGGAATCATCGGAAATATTCTTGCCGGTTTCATTGGAGCCTGGCTCGGTACTGCGATTCTTGGAGAACTAGGTCCGGAAATAGGCGGGTTCTCTATCGTACCTGCTTTAATTGGTGCGATTATCCTTATTCTTATTGTCAGTTTCATCATGCGACTATTCCGCCGTTAAGGACCGGATTCTAAAAGACGATACAGAGGAATGGGTGAACATAATTGAAGCAGCTGCATAAGTTAGGTATATAGCTTATGTAGAAAAGAGGAATGTATATGCACTCTGACCCAAATCATGGGTATTCTCATGCAGATGAATATCAGGTGATGGATTATCAGCATCCGGATCAGTTTGATATAACTGCTTCACCATATAATGCATACCCGGGACAGCCATTTAATCAGCATGCGCCAGAACAGCGTGCGTTCTTTTTCCCGTTCATCGGCGGATTAGCCGGCGGTTTATTGGGCAGCGCTTTTAGTCCTGGCGGAGGCCCGGGATATTATGGTCCTCCCGGGCCCCCCGGACCTCCAGGACCGCCTGGGCCAATGGGATATTATGGTCCGCCGGGTCCGCCTGGCCCTCCTGGACCGCCCGGACCACCTGGTTATTATAACGGCTACCCCTATCCACCGTACTATTAGAAAACAGAAAAAAAAGAGAGAAGAACGGCATAAATTTCAACCGTTCTTCTCCTTTTTTTATTCTATCCTTCCTCTATAAAATCATCTCGCAAAGCAGTGATTTCTTCCTCTCTCAAACCAATCACTTTCAGAAAATCAGCCGCACTGCCATATTCTTTATACAAATAGTCCAAAAACGCTTCCATGTAAGCAGGTTCACAGCTCAACATCGCTTTAAATTGATTCCGTGACATCAACGGCGGACGATGATGAAGCTCTTCATCCGTTATCTTCTTATACTCGCCCGTCAGCGCATAATCCTTCACGATAATATCTCTTGGCACGCCTGCTAAATCTAATAAAATAGCGGCCAGGACACCTGTACGATCCTTTCCGACCCGGCAATGGAACAGAACCGGATTTCCTTTATTCTCAAGAAAAATATCCATGATTTGTTTAAATTTCGGCTTGCTGGTCTCCAACATCAAGATGTACATTTCCACAAGACTTTTCGGCATTTTAGTCGTAAATGTAGCCGGGTCCAGCAAGGGGATATTATAAAAATCATAACGTGCTTTATCCTCTTTTCGATATTTCCCTTCCATGCTCATGCGTAAATCAATAACAGTATGAATGCCTCTTTCCTTTTGCAGAAAAGCATGCCCCTCAGGGCTCACCTGATGCAGAGAATCTGCCCGATAATACTTTCCCCATTTTGTTTGCTTGCCATCCTTCGTTGGATAGCCTCCCAAATCACGAATATTTTGTGTTCCATCTAATGCAATATGTCTTTCCGGATTAAACAATAAAGTTTCTGTTGTCACGCTTCTGCCTCCCCTTTAGTCACAAACCTTACCCTTCTATTATCTTCACATACACCGTCCGTGTTCTCGGCCCGTCAAATTCACAGAAATAGACACTCTGCCATGTTCCCAGAATCAGATGACCGTTGGAAATAATCAATGTTTCGCTGGCACCGACAACCGATGATTTCATATGTCCGTCCGAATTGCCTTCCATATGGACATAGGCTTCTTTATTTGGAAAGGTTTCGTTCAAGCCAAGCGATAAGTCACGCCGTACATCCGGATCAGCATTTTCATTAATTGTAATTCCGCCGGTCGTATGCGGACAATATACCAGCATGATTCCTTCCTGCACACCGCTCTGGTCTAAAATTTCCTCCAGCTGGCTATCCAAGAAAACAAATTCCTGCTTCTTCTTTGTTTTTATTTGAAATTCGATTGCATTCGTAGTCATGTCCTCCACCTCTTCCCATAAAAATCATTCTATCATGCGTTCTTTCAAGTATAACCCTATCTTAACGAAATATGGACAAACCAACAAATAATTAGGTAGTTTTGAAACATAACCCCTTCGTAAATCGTACAATAGGGTATAGGCTTTGTATGCTCTTCCATTCATTTGAGATAAACACATAATTTATGAAAAGGGTGATGATGTTGCGCAAAACATACATAATTCTGGCTGGTTCAGCCTTTTTTCTCCTCTCTGCCTGTTCGAGTCAGGAAAGCACAGCAGAAGAGAACGCAGAAGAAGTGCTTCAGCAGTTGCAGGAGGAGGAATATCAGCAAATTACCGACCAATATTTCTCCGCAGCACTGCAGGATGCATACCCTGCAGATGAATTACGGCTGTCCTGGGAAGCTAATCGCGGAAGTACATTTGAAGAAATTAACAATCTGGAAGCAACCGCAGATGATGACGAGACAGCTGTTTCCGGTGAAGTCATTTTTGATGATGCACGAATGGAGGTAACCATGGATTGGAATGAAGAAGAAAAACTGGAGAGCTTACAAATAGCGCGCCCAATGGAGGATTTAGCCCTCCCTGATGCTGCAGTGGAAGAGGATATCACAATAGAAGCGGAAGACGGCTACCCCCTAAATGGAAAATTGACCCTGCCCGATGAGGAAGGCGGACCATATCCAGCTGTGGTGCTTGTACATGGATCTGGTCCAAATGATATGGATGAAACTATTTTTAGCTACAAACCCTTTCAGGATATTGCTTATGGATTAGCAGAAGAAGGAATTGCGGTGTTACGTTATGATAAGCGTACGTATACACATGGAGAAAAAATGGTGGAAGAGCTGGGAGCGGCACTGACCGTTAAGGAAGAATCGGTGGATGATGCTGTGGAAGCAGCCCGCATGCTGCAAGCGGACGACCGAATTCAGACGGATCAAGTATACATCAATGGACATTCTCTCGGGGGAATGCTGGCGCCGCGCATTGACGACGAGGCAGATACAGCTGGCATGATTCTTTTAGCAGGCTCTCCCCGGTCATTATGGGAAATCCTGTACAATCAGCAATTAGATTTAGCTTCTGATAATCTGAGTGAAGAAGCACGAGAACAGCTGCAGGAACAAGCAGATGCATTTAAAGAGCTTGCCGAAAGCTTTCAAGATATGTCTCCAGAAGAAGCCATGGAATATGACATTGGCGGAATGAGCGGATATTATCTTCAAGAAATGGATCAATACGATGTCGGCCAAATTGCTCTTGATTCCAATAAACCACTGCTTATTCTTCAGGGCGAAGCAGATTTTCAGGTCACCGTGGAGAATGACTTCGCTGCATGGGAAGATATTTTTGCAGATGAATCGCAGGCAACATTAAAAACCTATCCGGACCTTAACCATAACTTTATTCTATCCCAAGGGGAAAATAAAGGCACGATAGCTGAATACAATATTCCCGGTCATGTGGATGAACAGGTTATCAAGGATATCAGCGATTGGATTCATGAACAGGCGGAATAATACAGCAATAATTCCTGAACTCCACTAATCCGGTTTACAATTTGAAAGCCGGATTATAAAATGATATTATGATATTTTATTGTGTTATTCGGCAGGGGGAAAGCTTTTGTTAAATCAATCATTAATCAAAAAAATTATTATCGGCATCTTACTTATAGCACTAGCTGTATTTTTATATTTTTACTTTTCGGTATTTATACCTGTCCTGCTGGCATTATTAACAGCAATTATTTTTGAACCGCTTGTGAAGCTGCTGCAAAAAGTATTAAAACAAGAAAAACGAATCTGGCCGGTTACCATTGTTTTTACGACCTTCGTGGTAGTGGCTTGCGGATTAATTTATGTCATGCTCACAAGTACCATCAGCCGTATCGTGGAATGGAGTTATAATGTTCCCAGATACGGAAGTGAAATTCAGACCATCATCACTGAAATTATTAACAGGTTCAATGATTTAATTGCTGATTTGCCGCAGCGTGATGCGATTATCAGTGAACTGGAACGTCAATCAGAACGGCTGTTAAACACAGGATATGACTTAGTAGAGAGTTTGATTGGCATGCTCGGTTCCTGGGTCCAATCCATTCCTAATCTGCTTTTTGTATCGCTTGTCTACCTGATTACTTTCTTTTTATTCAGTCTGGATCTGCCAAAGCTGTTCCAAGCTTTTTTCTCTCTGTTTCCAGAGACAACATCTACAAAATTAAAGACCTTCTTCCAGCGTTTAAAAACGGTTTTCTGGGGATACTGGAAAGCGCAATTCCTGCTTAGTGTAATGATTTTCATACTTACCTATGTGAGCTTATTATTTATCTCACCTCGGTTTGCGCTCTTAATGACCTTTATTATCTGGCTCGTGGACATTATTCCGCTGTATGTCGGTCCGGCATTAATTCTGGTTCCCTGGGGAGGACTGATGATGCTTATCGGCGACGTTCCAACCGGTCTGCAGCTGATGGTATTAGCCTTATTTCTCCTGGTCATCAGACGGATTACGGAGCCTAAGGTGCTCGGTGATCAAATGGGGCTCGCGGCATTGCCAACCGTTTTATCCATGTATTTTGGATTTGTCTTCTTTGGTGTGCTCGGACTTATTTTTGGTCCGTTTGTTGTCAGCGCATTTCAAGCAGCCCATGAAGTTGGCTTATTTCAATTCGTGAAGAAGAAGTCGATTGAAAAGGTAGAAGAAGAAAGTATATAGAACAAATAAAATCCGAATCTGTAAAAATCAGATTCGGATTTTTTATTATGGGGAGCCAAAACTCCCGCTGCGTAACGTTTCGTTTTATAAGCAAAGCCTCTGCTGTCTTATTTGATGATTTCATTTAATGCATGACCGACACCATTTTCTTCATTACTTCTTGTTACATGGTCTGCATATTCCTTTACTTCCGGTTCAGCATTATGCATCGCTACAGCTGTTCCTGCATATTCAAGCATCGAAATATCATTAAAATTATCTCCAATGCTGACCGTGTCCTTCTGCGGAATTTCATAATACGCTGCCAGCGCTTCTAATGCATTTCCTTTGCTGGCGTCCGGATGAGCAACCTCTAATTTTTGATAGCCCGAGGTGGTGATGGAAATATCCTCTCTGCCTTTCCAGCCTTCCGCAAGCTTCTCCAGCTCCTGGCGACGGAAGGACAAAATAAATACTTTATACGGATCCAATTCGGTTACTCCTGCTTCTAAGTAGTCATCTACTTCTACCATCCCATACTGCATATTTTGTATTCGAATAATATGCCCGGCATTTTCCTTTTCTTCCGGCGTATCAAACAAAGCTTCCTTCTCTTCTTCTAAAATCGGCTTCTTATCCTTTTGAATATAGACGCCTTTATTCGTATAAACCTCAAAATATAATCCTGCACTCGCCACCGTGTCCATGATTTCCGTCAGCTTGTCTGCAACAAGTATCTGGCTGCGGATAATTTCTCCATTCACACTGGTCAACGAACCATTCGCACAAATTAATGGAACCTCTAAATTCGCCGCATCCGCAATTTCCTGCATATCATGCAATGATCTTCCAGAACAAAAAGCAACGATATCGCCGTTTGCTTGTCTTCTATGAATCGCTTCTTGATTTTCTTCACTGATCTTTCCGTCTTCACTTAGTAATGTACCATCTAAATCAATTGCAATTAACTTCACGTGCTTCACATCCTTCCAGTTGCTATCTTACCATATTTGAAGCCATGTTGATTGCCCGGCCTGTTTTGATATATCTGTTCCGCTGTATTTCACACCTTACATACCTAATAACGTTGTTACAATCCAGCCGGAGCCATAGAATATCATAAATTGAACCCCGATTCCCACGCCAAGGAAACGATTCAATAATCCGCCGACCATTGCCATGGCAAACGTAACGGTAACACTCACCAAGCCGCCTTCATAGAACGCAAGCAAGGTAACCACTCCGATAAACATAGCAATAATGGCTTCCTGGTTAATATGCTTTAACACAAGAACCGTCGCTTTCCGCGCAAAATTCATCGAAAATGGATAGGCAATAACAGCCGCAACAATAATTCCAATCAACCCGTATAGAAGAAAATCCATCGGCTCCATTAACGTATGCAGATTATGGACCGGCTCTGTTGTAAATACAGGCGGCGCATTAAATAACGCTTGCGCCGGTCCGATTGCTACCGGACTAAGTGGAATTCCAAAGGCCACAAGCGGAATAATCGTCTCCGCAATATACGTTGATTCCGTTACCCCATTCATCGTAGAAAGGCTGGCCGTTGACTTCTTGTATTGTCCCTTTATCCTGGAACCTACCAGCTCTCCCATCAATGCGGTCATGCCGACAGGACTTAAAGCAAAGGTTAACGAAGATAAAAACGACGTCCCTCCAACCGCTGCTGTTTGTTTTTTCGTTAATACTTTAAATGGATTCGGAAAATATCCCGACCATGATTTCTTTTCTGGAGCTAATTTATATTCATTGGGCTGCTGGCGCTGAATCATCAGCCGTCCGCTTCCGGAGGTTGCTAATAAGATATCGGTAAACATAGGTCCAATTGCAATACCTAAGAAAAAGCTGATTGATAATCCGGTTCCCAGAATCGTGGTGCTGACCATATTCAACCCTTGAATTACAAGGGCAAGTGGGATAATCAAAATAATACTCGCCCAGCGACCTTTGGAAAAATACCCAATCAAAACAGCTGCTAATGTAAATATTAGCCCGGCATTCTCCTGAAAAAATTCTCCAAACTGGCTTAAGAATACAGCAAACGCCAAGGATACAGGAAGCGCAATAAATGCACCAATAATCCCGCCGGAAATCATTTTCCGCAACGCAATATGCGGCAGGCCGATGCGCCGCATAAAGTTCGCATGGTCCAGCATCGGCGTAGCCGTCGTATCTCCAGGAACACCCATTAATGCAGTAGGAATCGCATGCGTGAGATGCTTGGAAAGCACGGCAGCCATAAAAAAGGCAAAAACAGCTTCCGGAGGTGCTCCCAACAGCACTACAATCAATGTAGCGGGAACAAGCACAGCGGTTTCATCGGAGCCGGAAATCAAGCCGATTGCCGTGAAAATCAGCCCGGCTACAATCGCTAATCCGATTGATATCAGTAATACATCCATTTTCGTTCATTCTCCTCTTTCAACTATTTCTTTTCTTTCTCATCGCTTTGCGTTTGCTCATCCAGGATAAACATCTCATAAAATCCTTGTTCCTTCATCTCTGCTGTGGTCACTGGATCATTCAAGATAGAGTCACGCTCCTCCTCCATATCCAGCTGCAGCTTCTCATATATTTCCGACAATTCTGCATTGGTAGACGCCGTTTCATTTAAAATCCGCTTCGGTTTAAATAAAAACGTGTTCACAAGCAAACCTGTTACACTGCCGACGATGCCTGACAATAGAGAATAAGACAGGATCATTTCTTCTGGAGCAATCCTCGGAAAAATAAGCTCTCTGCCAGCAAAAAAGCCAAGAAAGCTCAACACCACACTGATGGAGATTGTCATGATCAAGTCTTTTCCGACAACCGTATCACCAATGATTTCAACATAGGCTTGAGAACGTTTTTGTTCTGGTTCTTCCATCTTTTTTAAACACCCTTCTATTGAAAATATCTCTGAAACAATTATTTGCAGAATGAAATAACCTGATTATACTACACACAAGCTAATTATACTAGGAGTTATTAGCAGATACTAATCACAGCATAACTTATAACCTGGAAGGCTTATCACCCATATTATCTGTTATACTAATAGCTTTGAAAGTCGGTTATACCCGAATTAAAATACAGTGAAAAAGGAGCGGTTTTTATGAAGCTGGAAACAGACAGACTCATCATTACCCCTTGTACAGAACAGACAATGACTTCAGACTATCCACGCGATCCTCATATTATCCAGCATTTACATGCATTAAAAGAAGACCCTGCTCTCTTATATTGGGGTGTTTGGCTTGTAAAACGAAAGGCAGATGACAAAATAATTGGAGATATGGGGTTTAAAGGAAGACCAGATGAAAATAAAACGGCAGAAGTTATGGATTTCTGGAAAGCTGTTGGAATAAGGGCTACGCAACAGAAGCACTTGCCGCTTTATTAAATTGGGCAAAACGTACTGCCGAAGTTGAAAAAGTTATAGCCGAAACACGTTTGGATAACCCCGCTTCCATGCGGGTGCTTGAGAAAGTGAATATGAAAAAAGAAAAGCAGACGGAATCGATGCTTTATCGGGAGTTGGATTGGGAAGATATTCATTGACATAATCGCTTCATATTCCATAAAAAAAAGGAAAGCACCTTATTGCAAAGTGCTTTCCCTCAAATTTTTTCTATTAAGTTTCTACTATTCTACTACAGTCACATTAACTTCACGCACGCCCCAGTTAAGAGCCTCATCACGTGTCGGAACATGAACATCGATTTTATTACCGTTAATTGCGCCGCCGATATCGCCCGCTACTGCATGACCATAGCCTTCAACATATACTTTTGTACCTAGTGGAATTACACTTGGATCAACAGCAATTACTTTTTCATTCGGGTTTGCGTTTAAGTCAATTCCGGTTGATGTAACACCAGAACATCCTTCACAGTTAGCTGTATATGCGGTAGAAGTTACAGAGATTGTTTCACCGCTAGCTTGTTCTTGTGTGTTGGTTTCCGTTACAGGTTCCTCATTTTCTGAGGAGTTCACAGCTTCTGCTTC
>NZ_JBVFXI010000004.1:0-478950 GCF_055524595.1 Oceanobacillus sp. B139/18
CGGTGCTGATGATCTTGCATTAGAATCATTTGTCCTTGGAGCGACTGGCTGGATTTCAGTGGCAGCTAATATCGTACCGAATAGTGCAGGAAGACTGTATGAGCTGGTGAAAGCGAAGAATTATGACGGGGCAAAGGAGCTTTATAAGGATTTATTGCCGCTATGTGAATTTCTGGAGGACTCCGGGAAGTATGTTCAAATAGTGAAGAAGGCGATGGAGTTGAAAGGGTTAAATGGCGGGCCATCAAGAAAGCCCAGATTAGGACTTACTGAGGAAGAGATCACAAAGCTGAAAGAGCTTATGGAGAAACTCGATTAAAATTATCCAACAAATTAAAAAGGATTAGTCCTTACGTTTTGGACTAGTCCTTTTAATATTTCCCAGTATTTGATTTTTATATTTGTTTACGGTTCTTCTGGAAATAAAGATCCCCATCTCAGCTAAACATCTCGAGATTTTATTATCTGAAAGTGTTTCAAAGCCATCTATATTTTGAATTACGTATTTTATATAACTAACAGATAGGTTCTTATAACTCTTTTTAGACAACAATGCTTTTACTGAAAAGATTCCTCTAGGTGTAGCAATATATTTATTACAGAGTAACCTGCTGATGGTAGCGGGGCTCAGTTTGGTCTGTTCAACTAAATCTGTTTGATCTAAAGCATTCAAAAAGTCACTTCTCCCAGTTAAATAATCGTATTGGACATTTGCAATGATAGAAATTACTTGAGTTAAGTATATTTTCCTTGCATTCAAAATAGAAATAAGTTCTTCGTATTCCGTTTTAAACTTTTCCAACTCAGCGTTGAATGGATGGTTATTACAGTCGATTAATATCGGTTCATAAGAAATGCCTCCAGTAAGATAATCATGAATGATAACCTGTAATCCATTCTTTCCATATACAATGGAAGCATCAGGAGAAATATTTAATGTTTCTTCAGCATCTAAAGGGGTTAAATTACAATGAGCAGTAATTAAATCTATGTATTTTTTGAATTCAGTTTCTTCCACATGCGAACCTTTTAGAAAACTAAATGAATTTTGATGGATTTCCTCCAGGTTAGTTGAGAATAGATCAAATAGCTTTTCGTTATAAAAATCCTTATTTTTTAACTGGAATTTTATAAAATCTATCATATTCCGCGTTCCGATGCCTTTATTTTCATAAGTTTGTAATTGGTTAATCAACTGTTTCACTCTATTTATTGGCGTTTTAGTATAAATAGAAATTTTATATGGGTCTTCTTCTAAGAAACCTTTGGTATTGAGAGAATGAAGAATGAACTCCATCGTTAACTGATCCTGTGCATAAAGAATACAGCGGAAATGGGTTAGAATGTCATCGATTATATGTTGAGAATCAGTCTGCTTTTTAGAGATATAGGACATTGGGATTTTGTCTTCATATATGCAAATCAACGGATTTTCATTGTATTTATTCTGTATATAATTGTAAAGATCAGATTGATTATATTTAAAGAGATGGATGGAGTTAATGATGTAATGGTTTAAAGAGATACTTATGTCAGCGTTTACATTGTTTTGTATGGAAATCATGTAAGCCCTCCCTTGTATATGATTAAAGAAAACAAAAATTAAGAACATTTGTTAATTAAGATAATTTTATCCTTTCTAAAAATACAAGTCAAACAGAGAAAAGTAGATGTAATTTGATACTTTTTATAGAAATTTTTTCGCGCTATATGCATGCTTGAAGAAAAATTGTAAAAATAACCATTTACCAGTTTATTTACATCGAACTTCCAGAGTGGTATGATATATAGTATTCAACTTTTATACACGGGAATAAACAAAAGAAGTAGTACCCTGACGAACCCAAAATAAGTATAAAAACGGCTTTATTTTCAAAACAGTGATTAGCGGTATATTTGAAAATAACAGCGAAGCAATGCAAGAAAGACATTGTCATACTTGCATGACATGAATGGTTTATCCGTTTATTTCTTTTAAAGTTGAGTTGATTTCATGCAGCATTTGCTTATAGGCTCATCAATTACAGGTACCTCTTCTGTTTGGCGGTTTTACGATTCCAGTAATCTAGAAACCAAACGGCGGGGTATTTTTTAATTGTTTGAATATTTACGTAAGAGCAGCAATTTAGCTGGAATGGATGCTCCGTAATATATGGAAGCCTATATATGGCAAAAACAAATTAATATAAATAGAAAGGGACAGAAAGCTTATGACATCGAAGAACCCACAAGAGATCCTTAAGAGTATTCCGCAAAAAGGTTTTTTCGGACATCCTAAAGGGTTGTTTACATTATTTTTCACAGAGTTTTGGGAGAGATTTTCATACTATGGTATGAGAGCAATCTTACTTTACTATATGTATTATGCGATTAAAGATGGCGGACTGAATCTGGATAAAGGAACCGCTGCTTCCATCATGGCTATTTATGGCTCGCTTGTTTATATGTCAGGGATTATCGGCGGCTGGATTGCTGACCGTTTGCTTGGTACGAAACGCACCGTCTTTTATGGCGGCATATTGATTATGGCAGGTCATATTGCCTTATCCTTTCCGGGAGGAGTTACAGCTCTATTCGTATCAATGGGCTTAATTGTTATTGGAACAGGGCTGTTAAAACCGAATGTATCTAATATCGTCGGGGATTTATATGATAAAGAAGATCCGCGTACTGATGCCGGATTTAGTATATTCTATATGGGGATTAACCTTGGTGGTTTAATTGCACCATTTATTGTCGGAACACTCGGGCAAAAATATAATTTCCATTTAGGATTTGGAGTAGCAGCTCTTGGTATGTTAGTCGGGCTGATTATTTTCTTGGCTACAAGAAAGAAATATTTAGGTCTTGCTGGCTCTTATGTACCAAATCCTCTATCACCGGAGGAAAAGAAATCTGTATTTTTAAAAATGGGAATCAGCGCGATTGTGGTTATCATCGCAGGCGCTATTCTGATTTCTAACGGTATTTTAACCATTGATGGATTTATCATGTTAGTTAGTATATTAGGGATAATTATTCCGATTATTTACTTTTTAGTCATGTATTTCAGTAAGAAAACAACCAGTCAGGAGCAAAAGAGTTTACTTGCTTATATTCCGCTGTTCCTTGCAGCAATGGTGTTCTGGGCGATCCAAGAACAAGGAGCGGTTATTTTGGCACAATATGCCGATGAGCGGACAAGATTATCATTTGCCGGTTTTTCCTTACAATCATCTTGGTTCCAATCATTCAATCCATTATTTATTGTTCTGTTAGCGCCGGTATTTGCAGCACTTTGGATGAAGCTTGGCAAAAGACAGCCATCTACGCATAAAAAATTCTCACTAGGTCTGGTTTTTGCTGGTCTATCTTTCTTGATCATGATCATTCCAGCAATTTACGCAGGTCCTGATACGCTGGTAAGTCCAATATGGCTTGTGCTCAGCTTTCTGATTGTAGTATTTGGTGAGCTATGTTTATCACCAGTCGGTTTAGCAGCTACAACAAGAATGGCTCCTGCTGCATTCTCTGCCCAAACAATGAGTCTTTGGTTCTTGTCTAATGCATCGGCACAGGCAATTAATGCGCAAATTGTTAAACTATACAGCCCGGAAACCGAGATTCTCTACTTTGGAATTATTGGCGGGATTGCTGTGTTGCTAGGTGTAGTATTGTTCTTTTTCTCTTCTTTTTATAAAAAGAGAGTGTAATTGGATGGAATAGAACTTTGCACGCATGTGATTAACCATACAAATTTTTTTATAGCCACCCAACTGCTTACCAGGGCAGAGGGGTGGTTATTTTAATGATTATGGATTAATACTTCCATGAAGGAAAGAACCAAATAAATTGATTATGTTTTTTCTGATATAATCCCTCACAGATTCTCAAAGGTTAACTTGGCTATTTTTATTTGTGAACAAAAATGGTGTACGTATATTGGCATATAATAACTGATTCAAGTAACAATCTACTTAAATGAGAGGGTATGTTTGAAAGGTTGTTCGCCCATTATATACTTCGGATATTATTTGCATTTTAAACGTGTTGATAATTATTGAATTGGATATGCATAGATTTTCTATACGAGCCCAGTCTTTTCTAGTATGAAAAGGTGGAACGGCATTGTCAGTTTTTTAGCTAAGTTTATCTTTTACAGTCTCCCCATCAACTAATACTGGTTGATAATATGTTTCCTCTGATAAATTTTTCCGTCCTTGTAATTTCTTAAGCACCCAGTCAGCTGCATCACGTCCCATTTTCTCTTGTGGGTGTGTCAACGTCGTCAGTTTGATATTTGCGTTTTGTGAGATATAAGAATTATCCTGCCCGATAATGGATAATTTGTCTGGAACAGAAATACCAATTTGCTTGCATACATTTGCAACTTCTAAACCTACCTCATCGTTGTAACAAACAATGGCGGTTAACATATCTTTATTTTCATTGAGAAAATGATGCAGGTTAATAGATAAATCCGACTTGGTTTCTGTGGTGAAAGAAAGGACTAAGTTGGGTTGGAAGCGTAATTTAGCTTCCTCGAGTGCCTTTATGTACCCCTTCATTCGATACTTCCCTTGCAAATCATCCATTTTTGCAATAATTCCAATTTGTGTGTGCCCTTTTGAAATCAATTCATTTGCAGCCAGATAGCTGGATTGTACGTCATCAAGACATAGAAAAGGAACGTCCAATTCCTCATAATAAGCATTAATCATAATAAATGGGATACCCTGCTCCTTGAACGACAGATAGTAAGCAATATTGGGATTGTACAGGTTACTTTTCGTAGGTTCAATAATCAAGCCATCTACACCATAGGACATCATCATTTCCAAAGCTTTTTTTTCTTGTTCAACATCATTATTTGTACTGGCAAGTAATAAAGAATAATCATCTTCGTTTAATCTGCTTTCAATGCCACGAATGATGGAAGGGAAAATATAGTCAGAGATGTAAGTTGTTATAACACCAATTATTTTATTATTTGATGCTCGATCAGATTTTGATTGATATTGGTTGCTGACATAAGTACCTGAACCTTTTTCACTTCTTAGGAAACCTTCATTTGATAATTCTAAAATAGCCTTGCGAACGGTATCACGGCTGACTTGATATTGATTTTGCATAGCCGCTTCGGTAGGAATTCTTTCCCCAACGCTAAATTCTCCTGAAAGAATTTTACTTTTAATTTCATCCGTGATGATCTGATATTTTGGTTTCATTTCATTCACTTCTTTCATATTTGTTGGTGTAATGATTTGGTTATATAGATATTTGTATGTACTTATTTTACCATGACTTTAAAAGAATTAAAATGAATGTTCTTAAATTAATAGATTTATTAAAGAAACTAATGCGAAATAGATTTATATAATTAAATTTAAAACATGAAACGAGCTATATAAGGGCATTATTTAAATTTATTCACATTATTATATATAATTCAATTTTATTTGTACGTATATTTATTTTTAATGTTGACATTTGTACGTACTGAAAATATAATATAATTAATAAATAGAAAGCGTTTTATATTACAAAGTGTGTTGAAAGCGCTCTCTGGGAGGAGGGGAGGAAAATAGTATGAAAATAGGTAGAGAATTTATTAAACAAATAATTGAGGGAGGTGATACTTCTCTCGGAATTGAATTCGGTTCAACACGTATTAAAGCAGTATTAATCGGTAAAAATTTTGAAACCATCGCAACTGGAAGTCATCAATGGGAAAATCGCTTAAAAAATGGATTTTGGACGTACAATTTGCCAGATATTATTACCGGGATGCAAACAGCTTATGAAAATATGAGAAAAAAAGTGGAGCAAGACTATGATATTACAATTGAAACTGTCGGTTCAATCGGTATTTCGGCAATGATGCATGGATATATGGCTTTTGATGCAGCTGGTGATTTACTTGTTCCATTTCGTACGTGGAGGAATGCAACAACAGGTACTTCAGCGAAAATATTAACGGATCAATTTCAATTTAATATCCCTGAAAGATGGAGTATTGCGCATCTTTATCAAGGAATATTAGACGAAGAGAAGCACCTTGCCCACATAGATTATATGACAACCTTATCGGGTTACATTCATTGGTTATTAACGGGGAGAAAAGCAATCGGAGTTGGAGATGCATCAGGTATGTTTCCAGTGAATGAATCAACGGGAGATTATAATGAAGCAATGCTTGCGAAATTTGATGAACTAATTTCGAAAAAAGCATACGTTTGGAAGTTAAAAGATATTCTTCCTGAAGTATATACAGCTGGTGACCAAGCTGGGGGATTAACGGAAGCCGGTGCAAAAATTCTCGATAAATCACAAAATCTGCAGTCTGGAATTCCTTTTTGTCCTCCGGAAGGTGATGCTGGAACTGGAATGGTCGCTACGAATAGTGTAAGAAAACGTACAGGGAATATCTCTGTGGGTACTTCCGTTTTTGCCATGATTGTATTAGAAAAGTCACTTTCAAAAGTGTATCCGGAAATTGATTTGGTAACTACACCAGCTGGTGCTCCTGTTGCAATGGTTCATACGAATAATGGCTCAAGTGATCTCGATGCATGGATTAGCTTATTTCAAGAATTTTATGAAGCGATGGGGCAAAAAGCTGAAACTCAAAAGATATTTGAAATCATGTTGAATAAAGCGCTAGCAGCAGACGCAGATGGCGGCGGGTTGCTCAGCTATGGATATTTATCGGGAGAGAACATTACAGGTCTTGAAAAAGGACGGCCACTGTTTATCCGATCATCAGAAAGCAATTTCAATTTAGCTAATTTTATGCGTACACATCTACTTACAGCATTTGGTGCTTTGAAAATAGGAATGGATACATTGACACAAAAAGAAAAAATAGAAATTGACAGCTTATTAGCTCATGGCGGTTTATTTAAGACTCCTGTTGTTGGACAGAAAATTATCGCTGGAGCAATGAATGTACCTGTTTCTGTTATGGAAACAGCTGGAGAAGGAGGAGCATGGGGAATGGCACTTCTTGCTGCTTATATGAAACATAAGACTTCAACAGAGAGCTTAGAAGATTTTCTAGATGAAAAAGTATTCACAGACGTGGAAGAACAGGAAATACATCCTGAAGAATCGGACGTTAAAGGATTTGAGATATTTATGGAACGATATAAGAAAGGGTTAGTTATTGAACAGGCAGCAGTTGACAATTTGACTTCATAAGTGAAGTACAGGAGGAGTTAATGTGTTAGAGCAATTAAAAGAAGAAGTGTTTCAAGCCAACCTGGAATTACCTAAACATGGACTCGTTAAATTCACATGGGGAAATGCCAGTGCAGTCGATAGAGAAAACGGTTTATTTGTTATCAAACCGAGTGGTCTTGATTATGAAGCGATGAAAGCCAGCGATATGATTGTTGTTGATTTAGACGGTAATGTTGTTGAAGGAGATTTAAATCCATCCTCAGATATGTTGACTCATGCAGTACTTTATAAGCATTTCCCACAAATCGGCGGTGTTGTACATACGCATTCAACTTGGGCAACCATCTGGGCGCAAGCAGGGCTGGATGTCCCTGCAATGGGGACAACGCATGCAGACACATTTTACGGTTCTGTACCCTGTGCTCGTACTTTGACACAAGAAGAGATTGATCGAGGTTATGAAGCAGAAACTGGTCATGTAATTGTCGAAACGTTTAAAGAACGCAAATTAGATGCTTTGGAAATTCCCGGTGTTTTACTTCATGGACATGGCCCGTTTACTTGGGGAGAAGATGTAAAAACTGCAGTAACAAACAGTGTCGTATTAGATGAAATTTCAAAACTAAATTTATTTACACGAGAGCTAAATCATTTTGCTCAAGAATTACCACAGCGCATTTTAGATAAGCACTATCTGCGAAAGCATGGAGAAAATGCGTATTATGGACAAAATTAATACTTGATATTATTTATTAAATAAGGAAAAGAGGATTTATATGTCAACAATTGAAAAAAAAGAGTTTTGGTTTGTTGTAGGTTCACAACAATTATATGGGGAAGAAGCATTAGCGGAAGTTAAGAAGCATGCGCAAAGGATGACTAATGAATTAAATGAAAGCGGCATCTTACCATGTCCCATCGTATTACAAGATTTAGCGGTCAGCGCAGATAAAATCACAGCAATGATGAAGGAAGCCAACTATCGTGATGAAGTTGCCGGGATCATCACATGGATGCATACATTTTCTCCTGCGAAAATGTGGATTCATGGTATGAAGTTATTACAAAAACCATTACTTCATTTAGCAACACAATTCAATGAAAGTATTCCTTGGGAAACGATTGATATGGACTTTATGGATTTAAATCAATCTGCTCATGGAGATCGCGAATACGGCTTTATCAATGCTCGTTTAAATAAGCAGAATAAAGTTATTGTAGGGCACTGGAAACGTTCAGAAACGCAAAAACAAATTGCCGATTGGATGAATGTAGCCGTTGCTTTTAATGAAAGCTTCAACATTAAAGTTGCCCGCTTTGGTGACAACATGCGTAATGTTGCAGTAACAGAAGGAGATAAGGTTGAAGCACAGATTCAATTTGGATGGACTGTTGATTATTTTGGGATTGGAGACCTTGTTCAATATGTGAACAAGGTGAAGGATGAAGAAATTGCCGCTTTAATAGCAGAGTATGCAGATCTTTATGAGTTTGAGTATGGCGCTTATAGTAAGGAAGATTGGGAAGCGAGTGTTAAGGTGCAAGCAAGCTATGAAATCGCGATTAAACGTTTTCTTGATGATGGCGGATATAATGCTTTCACTACGAATTTCGAAGATTTATATGGTATGAAACAGCTCCCTGGTCTTGCGGTTCAACGTTTGATGGCAAAAGGATATGGTTTTGCCGGTGAAGGAGATTGGAAAACAGCTGCTCTTGACCGTTTATTAAAGGTAATGAGTAATAACCAATCGACTGGATTTATGGAAGATTACACATATGAATTAGCTGCGGGTAAAGAATCTGTTCTGCAATCACATATGTTGGAAGTAGATCCTACGTTAGCTGGTAATAAGCCTAAAATCATTGTTTCTCCTTTAGGACCTGGCAATAAAGAAGATCCAGCCCGTTTAGTGTTTGATGGGAAAGCAGGGGATGGCGTAGTTGTTTCAATGGCGGATTTTGGTACGCATTACAAACTTTTAATTAATGAAGTTTCTATGTTTGAGCCTGAATTTCCAGCACCAAAACTTCCGGTAGCGCGTGTGCTTTGGAACATTAAGCCGAATTTCCATGATGGGGTAAAAGCTTGGATTGAGAATGGCGGCGGGCATCATACCGTTGTTTCATTAAATTTAACAACAGAACAAATTGTAAACTATGCGAAGCTTGTTGATTTAGAATATGTCATTATTAAATAATACTTTTATTCCCCGAGGAAGCTTAGCTTCTTTGGGGAGTACAAAAAAAGCATCGTCAGTAAACTTCTAAAAACATTAACCAGTAGTGAGCATAATAAAAAATACTAATAATATCTAGAAGGAAAAGCTTATGACAATATCAACATACATAACACTGGTTAAATAATAGTTTCTATGTTAATTCAAGAATTCAAACTAGAGAGAGAAAATTATTTAAGAAAAGGAGAATAAGTATGGAAGCGGAAAAAAGTATAGAGACTACACAAGCAGAAGAAAACCGAACTACAGATAAGTTACCATTATCTGAGAAGATAAGTTATTCATTTACTGATTTAGCTGGTAACATGCTATATGTCACTATCACAACTTATATCATGTATTTTTATACAGATGTTTTTGGAATCTCCGTGGCTGCTGCAGGATTGATTTTACTGATTGCACGGGTTGTTGATGCAATTAGTGCTCCAGTTTGGGGAATCATTATTGACCATACGCAAACAAAGTGGGGGCAAAGTCGGCCATACTTTCTTTGGTTAGCAATTCCATTTGGTGTTGCTACAGTGTTGGCGTTCTTATCGCCAACTTTACCAGACACAGGGAAATATTGGTATGCTGCTATAACGTACATTTTAGCTGCAGGAATCATATATACCGGAATCCAAACACCGATAAATTCAATTTTGCCTAATTTGACTAAAGACTCGAACGAAAGAGTCGCGGCCAATACATTTCGAATGATTGGCGGAAACGTAGGTGCGTTTATTGCAGGTAGCGCTGTATTACCATTAGTAGGTCTAGTGGGGCAAGGAAATGACAGAATTGGATTCCCTTTAGCTATAGGTATTCTAGCGATTTTGGCGATTTTTTTACTTTTATTTGCTTTTAAAAATTTAAAGGAAAGACATACGAATAATACAGAACCAATACCGCTAAAAAAAAGTATTCGTGCAACATATCGTAACTGGCCGTGGTTCCTTTTAATTGGTTCGTTCATTCTTTTCTGGATTGCGCAGACAAGTCGTATTAGTATGTCTGTATACTATGCTCAATACAATCTTGGAAATGCTAATTTAGCTGCAATATTTAATGGATTAACCATATTAGGAATGTTAGGAACCTTGCTAACACCATTTCTTGTCAAAATTGCAAATAAACATATGACAATGATTATTGGTTTTCTAATTGGTATTGCAGGACAAACCTTAATGGCATTTTTTGAACATAGTATACCTCTTATAATGATAAGCTGGGTCATTGCAATATTCGGCTTTGCTATTGCGATTGCCATGCCATTTGCTATGCTGGCAGATACGGTTGACTATGGAGAGTGGAAAAATGGTGTGAGAGCCACAGGATTTTTAACTGCTATCGGGGGAGCATTCTGTATTCAATTAGGATCTGGTTTTGGCAGTTTTATTCCATCCCTTATTATGGAAGCGTCTGGATTTGTAGCGAACCAAGCTCAAAGTGCAGCTTCACTGAGTGCAATTAAATTTTCATTTATTTGGCTGCCAGTAATTATAAGTATTATTGCTATAATTCCTATGATTTTCTATAGACGTTTTGAAAAACAAGAATCCAAAATAAAAAAGGATTTACAAGAGAGACACCAATGAAATGACTAAGAAGATTAGAAGAAATCAATTAAACCAATATTATACTATTAGGTATATGAAAGCGGATTCGTATGATACCACATTTCAAAGAAGGTGATAAGCTTACTATTTGTCTCATTAAAAAAATTGAAGAAAGCGTAAATAGGATAAAGTTTAAGTATATGAAAATAAAAGTAGAGGAGAATGTACCGTGACAAAAAATATTAAATCAAATGCAATGCAATTGGAGAAGGTAGAAGTTACTTCACCGTTTTGGAAGCGATATCGTGATTTGGTTGCTGAGATAGTTATACCTTATCAATATGAAACGCTAAGCGATGAAAATGATGTGGAAATAGCAAATGATGCCTTTACAGATGAACGATTTTACGATGATGACTTAAAAAGCCATGCAATAGAGAATCTAAAAATAGCTGCTGGACTTTCAAAAGGAAAAAAGCATCAAGGAATGAATTTCCAAGATACAGATGTTTATAAATGGTTAGAAGCGGCTGCTTATACGCTGGAATACTTTCCGGATGAAGAGATGCAAAAGAAAACGGATGAGATTGTGGATTTAATTGCTCAAGCACAAGAGGAAGACGGATATTTATCAACGCTTTTTCAAATCGATATGCCTGAACGAAAATTCAAGCGGTTAGATCAATCGCACGAACTTTATTCAATGGGTCATTATATTGAAGCAGGAGTTGCTTATTATGAAGTTACTGATAATCATACTGCTTTAGAAATCGCGAAAAAAATGGCAGATCATCTTTATGAAATTTTTGGATATGGAGAAAATCAAATTTCTGGATATGATGGACATCCAGAAATCGAATTGGCTTTGATGCGTTTATGGGAAATTACCAAAGATGATAGATACTTGGAATTAACTAATTTCTTTATTAGAGAACGTGGAGAGGACCCGGAATTTTTTGATAAGCAAAATGTGGTTGATGGTATCGACAATGCCTTTTGGCCAGAATTAAAGGAATTTGGAACACGTTATTACTTTTCTGATAAACCAGTAACGTGCCAACATGATGCACATGGTCATGCTGTTCGTTGTGTTTATTTCTGTGCCGGTTTAGCTCATTTAGCCCGTATTACCGGAGAAAAAGATTTACAAGATGCAGCAGATCGTTTATGGAAAAACATTACTCAAAAGCAGATGTATATTACAGGAAATGTTGGTCAAACAAAATCTGGTGAAGCCTTTACTTTTGATTACGATTTGCCAAACGATACGATTTATGGAGAGACTTGTGCTTCTGTGGCTATGACGTTTTTTGCTAGACAAATGTTAGCGGGAGAATTTAAATCAGAATATGCAGATGTCATTGAAAAGGAATTATTTAATGGAGCATTAAGCGGGATGTCTCTGGATGGTACGCATTATTTCTATGTTAATCCATTAGAAGCGGATCCTAAATCAAGTGTATTGGATCCAAACAAAAAACATGTATTAACACGTCGCCAAGCCTGGTTCGGTACAGCTTGTTGCCCAGCCAATATTGCCCGGCTGGTAGCTTCAGTTGATCGATATTTATACGAAGTAAAAGACGATGTAATTTTAGCTCATCAATATATTGCAAATTCTACTCAATTTAGCAACAATATTAAAATTGAACAAGACAGCAATCTTCCATGGAATGGCGAAGTAACGTTTACTATTAGTAATCCAGAAAAATCTCAATTTCGTTTTGCAATACGTATTCCAAATTGGAGTAAAGATCATTTTGAAATAATTGTAAACGACAAAAAAGTAAAAGTATCTGATGAGGAAGGTATTGTATATTTCAATATTGAAGACGCAGAAACAACCATTGAGCTCACTCTTGATATGCAAGTTCATATTGTTAGAGCAAATCGACAAGTAAAAGAAAACATCAACAAAGTTGCGCTTCAAAGTGGCCCAGTTGTTTATTGTGCTGAAGAAACCGATAACCAATCTAAATTGTTTGATTATCAACTCGAAGTAAACCCGGAATTTACAGTGGCATATCATCCTGATTTATTGGGCGGTGTTAATGTTATTACGACTAGAGATGTAACCAGATTACAAAATACAGTCGATGATTTGTATACCTTTGATACCAAACCAAAAGGTGAGAAAAGTAAACTGACAATGATACCATACTACGCTTGGGCAAATCGCGATGAAGGGGAAATGACAGTTTGGCTGCATGAATAAATGGGTTACAACACATTGTTTAAATAAACTGGGAAACATAAAGTAGCTTTATGTTTCCCAGTTTATTCAGATATCCCTTATAAGAAACAAAGTGTGAAATGGTTATATATTTTATCAAATTTGATATACAAGAGGTTACGTTATTTTTCAATCTTTGGTTTTGGTATGGAAGCTTTAATATACCCAGCAATACGAATAAGTTTCTAAGGGAGGTAAAGGGATGAAAGAGAACACTTTTCCTGAAGCTGTCTATTATTATTTTAAAGAATGGCAAGAGTATAATATGGAAATACATAAACACAAAGCAATCGAGATTATGTACGTCATTAAGGGGAAGTGTACGATAGAAATAAACAATACAAAGGTCGAGTTACGAAAACAACAGTATATTTTTATCTATGGGAATGTGCCGCATCGGCTAATTGTTGAAAAAAAGAACCCTTGCAGAATGCTTAATGTAGAATTCGAATGGAAAGAAAACATGAAGCATTTTACTTCCATCCATAATCTAATGCATCATGACCAGAGTCTTAAAGAGATGCTTACTGCCTCCGAAGATTATTTCATTTTGAAGGACAGTGGACATATCTATGGTCACCTCAGTTCTTTGGTGCTGGAGCTGGATTTGCAGAATTCCGATAATAGATTGCAGATTGATATTTTATTTATTCAATTATTGCTTAGTGTAGCCAAAAGCCGTAAAGAACAAATGCAGCAAATCGGTCAATCAAATGAATGGATTATCCATCAAGTATTAACTTATATCCATGAGAATTATGATTACGAGATCAGAACCTGTGACTTAGCGAATCTTGTCCACCTGCATCCTAGCTATTTGCATCGTATTTTCAAAAAAATGATGAAAATAACAATCAACGAATACCTTACAAAAGTAAGAATGGAAAAAGCTAAAATGTTGCTCACTAAAACGGATATACCTGTAACAGAAATCGCGAACTATGTCGGAATCAATACGAGCCAATATTTCAGTAATTTGTTTAAAATTTATACAACATTTACACCTTCCCAGTATCGTAAAGAAGGACAGAATTTTATAGGAGAGGATAATAAACTGGAAAGTCACGGTTGATATTTCAGATCAACTTGATTTTGTACCCGCGAAGGTATGAATCAAGTTTTTTTGTGTTGATATGCAGCATGCATTCCGTTATTGTCTTCATTTCTTGCTTTCATAGAAATTTCCTGAAGACCCAATTAATAAAAGTTAGGATTTTATACATGAATATTTATGGTAGTCACTATATTGAAAGCGATTCCAAATATTCGATGTTATAGTTTGTTTATCAGGTTGCGAGGAGGACTAACAATGACTTTTAAAATTGGATTTATTGGTGCAGGTAGTATTGGTTTTACTAGAGGATTGCTAAGGGATATTTTATCTGTTCCTGAATTTAACAACATAGAAGTAGCTTTTACAGATATCAATCAGAAGAACTTGGATATGGTCACACAGCTATGTCAACGAGATATAGATGAAAATGGATTATCTATACAAATTGAAGCAACTACAAATAGACGTGAAGCTTTAAAAGATGCGAAATACATTTTCAACGTTGTTCGCATTGGCGGGTTAGAAGCTTTTAAACATGACATTGAAATTCCCTTAAAATACGGTGTTGATCAATGTGTTGGAGATACATTATGTGCTGGCGGGATTATGTATGGACAGCGTGGTATAGCGGAGATGTTAGAAATTTGTAAAGACATACGTGAAGTTGCGGATAACGATTGTCTCTTACTTAATTATGCTAACCCGATGGCTATGCTCACTTGGGCATGTAATACATACGGCGGTGTTCGTACCATTGGACTATGTCACGGTGTACAGAATGGACATAAACAAATCGCAGAAGTGCTAGGCCGGAATAAAGAGGATGTTGATATCATTTGTGCTGGTATTAACCATCAGACATGGTATATCCAAGTGAATACAGATGGTGAGGACCGTACCGGAGATTTATTAGAGGCTTTTGAACAACATCCCGAATACCGTGAAGAAGAAAAGGTACGCATCGATATGCTTCGCCGTTTTGGCTATTTCAGTACGGAATCTAATGGTCATTTAAGCGAGTACCTGCCTTGGTACCGTAAGCGTCCAGAAGAAATAAATCAATGGATTGATTTAAGTAATTGGATTAATGGAGAAACCGGTGGCTATTTACGAGTTTGTACAGAAGGCCGGAATTGGTTTGAAACAGATTTTCCGAATTGGCTAAAGGAACCGGCATTTGAATACAAAGAAGAAAATCGCGGTCAGGAACATGGTTCCTATATTTTGGAAGGGTTAGAAACAGGGCGAACCTACCGCGGTCATTTTAATTATATTAATCAGGGTGTAATCTCTAATTTACCAGATGATGCTGTTATTGAAGCACCTGGTTATGTCGACCGTAATGGTATCAGTATACCTGTTGTAGGTGATTTACCTCTTGGTCCAGCGGCTGTTTGTAATGCCAGCATTTCTGTTCAGCGGCTGGCAGTAGAAGCAGCGGTTCATGGCGATGACTACTTATTAAGACAAGCTATGATGATAGATCCATTAGTTGGAGCAGTTTGTAATCCAAAAGAAATTTGGCAAATGACAGATGAGCTTCTAGTAGCACAGGAAAAGTGGCTGCCACAGTACCAGGGTGCTTCCCAAGCTGCTAAAGAACGGTTGGAAAATGAAGAACGTATACCAACAAAAGACTATCAAGGGGCAGCAAGATTAAAAACAAAGACAGTCGAAGAGATGGCGCAGAATCGGGAAGAAGCGGTCAAAAATGCTGGTGAAGCAGATAAAGGTAACTTTTAAAAAAGGGGGCAAAAACATGAAAAAAATGATGTTTGTAACTCTAATGTGCTTGGTCGTATTATTTGGATGTTCATCAAGTGATAGTGCTGAGGGAGAAAATGATGGTCAAACAACACTTGAGATTTGGTGGAATGTGGATGAGGCAGAAGATCGCAGTGGATATTATGATGCGATAGAGAGATATCAAGAATTAAATCCCGATATTAATATTAATGTGCAGGTTCTTCCCTATGAGCAGCTGAATCAGAAGATAACCACTTCAGCTGCTAATGGAAATCCACCGGATATTGCTCAAGGGTTGCAAGAGTGGATGGCAGATTTTAATTCTATGGGCATTTTATATCCACTAACTGATTTTGTTGACGAGTGGGAGGATAAAGATAACGTCCCACAACCTGTTTGGGATAGTGTCACAATTAGTGAAGAAGTAGTCGCTTTTCCAAGTTATATCGGAACAAGAGCACAGATGTATCATGAAGATATCTTAAATGAAGCAGGGGTAGAACCACCTGAAACCTGGGATGATTTATTTACCGTCGGAAAGCAGTTAAATGATGCTGGGGTTGAAAATCCTTTTGGTATCAGTGCAACATCTGCCCGTGCTCCACAAGAGTTAATTGTTTTCTTATGGTCTAATGGTCTGGAGGTTGTAGAAGAAACAGGAGAGGGCATGTTTAGAAATACTTGGACAGACAATGAAGATCAACTGGCAAAAGCAACAGAAGTTTTCCAATTATATAAAGACATGCTTGATCAAGGAGTCATTTCACAAAATCAAACAAGCTGGGGCTATCAAGAATTAGATCAGAATTTCGCTCAAGGCAGTGTAGCAATTACTCAAAATGGACCTTGGCTTCAAGAATATGAAAGCGAACAGCCTGAAGGGATGGCGGATGTAGCTTTGTCCGGTGTTCCGCCTTATAAAGAAACCCCTTCTACGTTTTTAGAAGTAGCTCAATGGTATGTATTTGAAGATTCTGAGCAGAAAGAAGCTGCTTTAGACTTTATTGAGTGGATGGGCTCTGAAGAAGGACAGAGCATTTATGCAAAAGGAAACCGAACGATTCGTAATGATATGGAATTAGAAGGTGAATGGAATACTGTTTTCACAGATATTGCAGAACACGGTAAATCTTGGCCGCCTGTTCCAATGGGAGGGATCACTAATGCAATGACAGATTCTCTGCAAAAAGTATTATTAGGGGAATCCACTCCAGAAGAAACAGCTATTTGGTTATCTGATCAAATTAACCAATCTCTTGCCGGTAATAACTTACTAGATGAATAAATAAAAGATACAATTCAGTTGATTATTCAGCAAATCACGGTGTGGAAAATGATTGCACCTGGAAAAATTAACTGGATTGTAGTATTTCCCCTTAAATAAAGGAGTTGCTGATATGATCAGATTTTTTAAAAAGCACGCAATAGCTTATATTTTTATGCTTCCAGCTGTTGTATTTTTAGTGTTGCTGCTTTTAGTACCGATTATTCGAGTATTCATTAATAGTCTCTATAACGCTAACTTATTGAATCCTGAAAGTGATGTATTTATTGGTCTGGAGAATTTTAAGAATGTTATTCAGGATCCGTTATTTTGGACTTATGCTGAAAATAGCATGGTTTATACGATAGGTTCTGTAGCAGGTGAGTTTATTGTAGGTTTAGGTATTGCTCTTTTGTTAAATCAGAAAATAAAGGGAAGAGCCTTCTTTCGTGGAGTGATGATTATTCCATGGGTCGTCCCAATTGTAGTTGCAGGGATGACATGGCGATGGATGCTAAATCCGGATTACGGAATTATTAATGTATTGTTAGTAAATATGGGAATTATCGATCAAAGTATCAATTGGCTGGGAAATGAATCAACAGCAATGTTTTCTGTTATCTGGATCAATATATGGAGGAGTTTTCCTTTTTACGCGATTTCATTTTTAGCTGTTCTTCAAACAATCAATAAAAGTGAATTAGAAGCCGCTGAACTTGATGGTGCTAATATGTTTAAACGATTTTGGTATATTACGTTACCTAAGCTGAAGGGGATTTCCAGTATATTGATTGTACTGCATTTAATTTGGACATTTAACAATTTTGATTTTATCTGGATATTAACAGAAGGCGGTCCCTTGAATGCAACAGAGACATTAGCGATTGCTACGTATAAGGAAGCCTTTATGACGTATCATTACGGTACAGCTTCAGCGATTTCCGTACTAATGGTTGCGATATTGATTGCTATGATGGCGTTGTATTTCTGGATACAAAAAAGACAAGGGGCAAAGGAGGGTTAATCATGCACTTTTCAAAAAAAATAAAGAAAAGGTTATTAAATACGGTGACTTATGTTCTGCTATTGATTGCCAGTATCTATAGTTTATTTCCGATACTATGGGCTTTCTTAACAGCAATCAAGCCAGGAGACGAAGTACGGTCAGCTAACCCTACATTCTTTACATCTAATCCTACTTTTGAGAATTTTCGTTCCGTTCTATTCGAAACACAATTCCCAAAGTATTTTCTTAACAGTGTAATTGTATCCGCAGGGAGTGTATTTTTATCTATCATAATTGGTGTCTTAGGTGCGTATACGCTGAGTCGATTAAGTAAAGCCCCGGGTACGAAAATATTTGGTGTGAGTATGCTGCTTGCACAAATGATACCAGTTGTACTATTAATGATTCCGCTTTATCGAACCATGATGAATTTAGGTTTGTTAGATTCTTACTTAGGATTGATTATATCTTACACAGTCTTTGCCGTTCCTATTATTACTTGGATGCTGAAGGGTTTCTTTGATACGATTCCAGTGGAAATCGAGGAAGCAGCGATGATTGATGGCTGCAGCAGAATTTATATTATTATTCGCATCATGCTGCCGTTATCTGTTCCAGCTATTATTTCTGCAGGTATTTATGCTTTAGTGCACGCTTGGAGTGAATTTGTTTTAACCTTTACTTTCGTGTCTGAAGACTCTATGCGAACTTTATCAACGGGTGTATTCAACTTTATGGGGCTTTGGATAGTAGATTGGGGAAGATTAATGGCAGCAGCGATTCTAATCATTATCCCAATTGCGATTGTATTTATTTTTATCCAGAAATATCTAGTTAGTGGTCTTACAGCAGGATCAACGAAAGGATAAGCACGTACGGATCAAATTGAAAATAAATGGCAGAAATGTTGACTATACCACAGTTTCCATCACTGTGGTATTTGTCGTTGTTTAACATACATTGCTTTTTTACCCTTATAATAGCAACTTGTAGAAAAGAACCCATTATGATATTTTCAAATATGGGTTCTTTTCATGGGTTATCTGGCTTTTTCATAGTATGATTGCTTTGTTTTAGAAAATAATAATCGTAAGCTTATCAGTACCGCACTGCGGTAGTACAACTATGTTATTAACGAAGGAAGCAGCATTTTTAAATGTTTTATTAAAAATAAAGGAACAATCAAAGAGGAGGAAGTAAACATTTCATGAGTGACAGAAATAAAGGCATTTTATTGTTATTATTATCAGCGTTAGGATTTTCTTTGATGGCCATGTTTGTAAAGCTGTCAGGAGATGTGCCTACAATACAAAAAACATTATTTCGCAATGGAATCTCAATGGTTATTGCGTTGGGTTTTGTTCTTTATCATAGAGAACGGCTTTTTGGGAAAAAGGAAAATCAAAAATATTTACTTCTGCGCTCTGCTCTGGGGATGACTGGGGTATTGCTTAATTTCTATGCCATCGATCATCTAGTGCTTTCCGATGCGGATATGCTGAATAAAATGAGTCCATTTATAACCATTATTTTTGCTGCGGTTTTCTTAAAGGAATACGTGATGCGGTTTCAGGTGGTCTCTGTTATTATCGCATTTCTTGGAACGTTATTTATTATCAAACCGGTCTTCAATCTAGATATGGTTCCATATGCAGCAGGGATTTTATCCGCAGTTTTTGCAGGAGGAGCGTACACCGTTTTACGGGTGCTTGGGAATAAAGAACAATTTTATACGGTTGTATTTTACTTCTCGTTCTTTTCCACTGTGATTTTATTACCGCCTGTTATCTTGTTTTATCAGCCGATGAGCGGGCTGCAGTGGTTGTACTTACTTGCAGCAGGAGTGTTCGCTACGGTGGGACAGTTTGGGATTACCGTTGCTTACAAATTTGCTCCAGCAAAAGAAATATCCATCTTTTTCTACTCGACCGTTGTATATTCCGGTATTATCAGTATTGCGCTCTTTGGCCAAATCCCAGACATATGGAGTATCCTTGGCTATCTGGCCATATTCGGTGCATCCTTCTATATGTTCCTGCGAAATAATCGGGATTTGAAAGAGGTTAAAGAATAGTGCATTGAAAAACCTGCACTTGAATGGGTACAGGTTTTTTCCTTTGAAATTACCAAACGGCTATGATAAACTGATCCAAAATCAGAGATGAGCAAAATGGTTTTCGTTAAAATAAATGATTCCTTCTCACAATTCCCTCATCATATCAACTAGCCTTGCTTTATCGATTTAACTTTTAAAAAATCGAATGAGGAAGGCTATTATTCATGAAATCGCATCCCGAATTAAGTAAATCACTTAACTCAGAGTGCGATTTTTTTTGTATTCAAAAACAGGAGGTAAGGAAAATGAAGAAGATAGATTATCAAAATGTAAAAGGAACACAAGATTATTTACCGGAGTCAGAAAGCGTACGGAGAAATATCCGGAGAACATTAGAGGATGTATTTATCCAATATGGATGTCAGCCGCTGGAAACACCTATCTTAAATTATACGGAATTGCTTGCTTCTAAATATGGCGGCGGTGCGGAAATATTAGAGGAGATGTACACTTTAACAGATAGAGGAGAAAGGGATTTAGCTCTGCGCTATGACCTTACGATACCTTTTGCCAAGGTGGCTGCAATGAATCCGACATTGAAGCTGCCATTTAAGCGGTATGAAATTGGTAAAGTATTTCGGGATGGGCCAATAAAAACAGGAAGATTGCGTGAATTTACCCAGTGTGATGTGGATATTGTCGGCGCAGATTCACAAATAGCTGAAGCGGAATTAATGATGATGGCGCTGGATGGCTTTGACAAGCTCGGAATGCAGGTGAATATTCAATATAATAATAGGAAATTATTAACCGGAGCATTGGAAGTGTTTGGTGTAGCGGATGCGAAAATCAATAAAGTGGTGCTGATTTTGGATAAGCTGGAGAAGATAGGGGTGGACGCAGTTATAGCCGAGCTTGCTGAACTAGGGGTGTCAGATGATGCGGCCCGCTCCATTAAACAATTTTTGACAGATGACGATCATACGGACTTTATCCGCTTTGAATCATTATCTAATCAAAATGAACAAGTCAGACAGGGATTGCAGGAACTAAAAGAGCTGAAATCGTATCTTGATTATTTGGATATTAGCGACCAATGTATATTTAATCCGTTTCTGGCACGGGGGCTAGAAATATATACAGGTACCGTTTATGAAATGTTTTTAGCGGATGATTCGATGAAGTCAAGCATTGGAAGCGGCGGAAGATATGATAATGCAATCGGCGGACTGATAGGAACAGATGAAATTTTCTCTACCGTTGGAATCTCTTTTGGGCTGGATGTGATTTATACAGCGATGGCTGCTGCGGGAGGAATCGAACCTGCTGGAAGAGAGGTGGATTATTATATTATTCCTCTGGGAAGACAAAAAGAATCATTGTCTGTGTCAACATATTTCCGGGATAAAGGATATAACGTAGATGTGGAATTAGGCAATAAAAAGGTCGGTAAGGCGCTTGACAGGGCGAATAAAGAAAACATACGAAACGTGATTATCATTGGCGATGAGGAAGTCAGGAAGAATCAGTTTAACGTGAAGGATATGCTTTCGGGAAAAGAGACGATAGAATCATTTTCGTTTCGTTGAATAGAGGATTGGTGAGAAGTATAAGGGGAGGCAGGAATCTATATGGCCCTCTTTTTATAGATTCCTGTTCTGTCTATTTAATCAAAACTTATTTAGCAGGTATGCCGCCTTGCTTTATTCCGACGACACGAAGTCGTTTATAATCTGCAATCCACTGCCCTTCTTGGTACAGGGCATCCTTTAAGTTATTTTCTACCTGTATCATCACACGCTCTTTGATAGCTTCCGGATGATTTTCAAAGATATTTCCGCAGAACATTTCCATCCAATTTCTCAGCCCGTTGTCTCCCTCTAAGGGTGTCGGCCGATTGAAATGCTGGGCAAAGGTTACGTTAAATCCCGTTTCCTCCATTAATGCTGCATACTCTCCTATGCTTGGGAAGTACCATGGGAACTGTTCCGGTGTATAGGGAATTCCAGCTTTTTTAACCTGATGGATGATTTCATTTGTAATCGTTTGAACATTGCTTTTACCGCCAAACTCTGCAACAAATCTACCGCCGGGTTTCAAGCTGTTATAGATGTGCTGAAGTGCTCCTTTGGGCTGCTTTACCCAATGAAGTGTTGCATTAGAGAAAACGGCATCAAAATCATTGTTGTATTCGAGTTCTAAAACATCTTTTGGCATAAACATTATATCGGGATATTTATCGTTTGCCTTGTGCACCATATTTTCTGATTTATCTACGCCGGTTACAGCGGCGCCCTGCTGATTGATTTGATGGGCTAAATCTCCTGTGCCACATCCGACATCAAGAATCTGTTCACCTTCTACGGGAGATAAAAGCTCTAATAAATGATTTCCAAATGATGATACAAAGGAATGATTCCCATCGTATAAATCTGCATTCCAGCTATCTTTTACATATTGTTCCATGATGCTTCCTCCTCATGTAGAATCTGTTGATTAAATCTGTGCGTATTAGTTGTATTATATGGGATGTATCTCAGCTTGCAAACTAAATTGTTTAATAAATGTTCATTCTCAAGTCACCGATGGAAGGATAACAGCATCCAATTTTGAGTAAGCCGGATAATAAGGATATACTTAAACATGCATGCCGTTTTTAACTGAATGGTATTTATTATACATATGGAGGTCAAAATATGAGAGTCTATTTAGCAAGCCCATTCTTTAATGAAAAAGAGATGGAGCCTTTAAAAGAAGCGGAACAAATTTTAGAAGCAAAAGGATTGGATGTTTTTTCACCGCGGAAAAACCAAATGGATCATTTGGAGGAAGGGAGCCGGCATTGGTCGATTGCAACATTTACCAATGATAAAAAGTTTATTGATTGGGCGGAAATCGTTGTTGGCGTTTATCATGGGAATTATTCAGATAGCGGAACAGCATTTGAATTAGGTTACGCCTATGGAACGAATAAACCGTTTATTGCAGTTCATGTAGGCGAGGACAGTAACTTGATGGTGCATGAAGGAGCTCATGCCAATGTCACCTTGGAAGAGCTGCGAGAATATGATTTTGAAGCAATGCCAAGCTCCTTTTATCAGGGGGAAATGTTCTGATTAAGTACAGCAGGGAATACCTTTTGATGGATGAAACAGTTCACCTATCAATGAAACAGTTCGATGAAAATCCTGTGATTACAGGATTTTTTATTGCAGAAATCGGTTAACCAAGTAAAGAAGTGGATTATAACATTAAAAATTATTGACATGAAACCTTTTGGTGTTATAATAAAAATAAAACCAAAAGGTGTTATATGAAGTGGGAAAAGAGGCTAGATGAATATGGAAAAACTTAAAGATATTGAACAGACAATTATTTTTAATGCTCCAATTGAAAAGGTCTGGGAAAAGGTGTCCACCTCAGAAGGAATAGCCGCTTGGTTTATGCCAAATGATTTTGAAGCGGAAGCAGGGCATGAATTTACCATCCAATCACCATTTGGGCCATCACCTTGCAAGGTATTAGAAGTAGACAAACCCAATAAAATATCTTTTGCGTGGGATACAGATGGATGGGTTGTTTCCTTCATTTTGAAGGATTTAGGAAATCGTACAGAATTCACACTTATCCATGGAGGCTGGAAAGAAGCAGAAGCAGTAATTACCAAACCGAATGAGAAGAGCTCTGTTATCAGAGAGAGAATGAATAAAGGATGGGAGAATATTGTGAGGGAAAGACTGAGAAAGGTTGTTGAAGTTTAAATGACAGCTGTAAAGAAACATGATGTTTTCCAAGCTATTGCGGATCCGACCAGAAGGGAAATTCTATATTTACTGTCAGATCAAAGGCTAGCTATCTCAGAAATCACTTCCCATTTTTCCATTACCCGAACAGCAGTAGTAAAGCACCTTACTATACTTTCTGAGGCGAAGCTTGTTTCAGGAGAAAAGGTTGGCAGAGAGAAAATCTATTACTTGCATGCTGAGCCGCTGACAGAAATAAAAGATTGGCTTTCCTATTTTGAACGGTTCTGGGATAATAAATTGTCTATGCTGAAGTATTTGGTAGAGAATGAGGAAGAGGATAAAGCGTAAAAAACGACAAAGAAAAAGAGCCGCTTATAATCACTTTAAGCGGCTTCAACATGAAGAAATGCCTGTAACATTCCCGCTGAATGCAGTTTCGTTTTATACTAAGGTTATACCCTGATCTGCCTGTTCACTATACGTTTTAAAATTGTCTAATATCGCCTGCCAGCCATTTCTTTGCATCTCGATGGAGTTTTCAAATTCCCCTTCAAAGACCTCTGTGATCTTTGTTGTGTTGCCTTGAGACGTGAAAGCAATTGTCACCTTTCTTCCATCATCCAGTGTATAACCAATGGTATCATGGAGGATTACCTCGTCATATATACCGCCAAAATCAAATCCAAAACTCCCATCCTTTGCTTCCATTCGAGTAATGAATTTACCGTCAGCTCTTAAATCATTCTCTGCCTTTGGTGCATGCCACTCTTTAGAAGCAACATACCACTTTGTGATATGCTCTGGCTCTGTCCAATAAGTCCATACGTTATCAACAGGTGCATGAACGGTTGTCTCCACGGTTATCATTTCCGGCTTCTCTCTCTGCATTACAAAACCTCCTTGTGATTTAAAGTTCATTTGTATTTAGAATACCACTTTACATACAGCAAGGTTTCTTTTTTATTGCTATTTGTATTTGGATGATATGTGATAAGATTTAGTAGTTATCAAGTGAATATTTTATCGAAAAGAAATTACTTAACCTTCATTGGCAGCTTACATGAACACATTTTTAATAAAATGCGTAGTGCTGCTGAGATAATTCCACACCATAGATAAAACTGCTTTGAAAGGAAGAATAAAATGATAAGAGAAGCAACGACAAATGATTTATCAGCCATTTTAGAGATTTATAATGACGCCATCGTGCATACTGCCGCTGTTTATTCTTATAAACCGCAAACATTGGAGAACAGAGAAGTATGGTTTAAGCAGAAAAAGGATGCGGGTTATCCCATATTTGTTTGTGAACAGGATGGAAACGTGGCGGGATTTGCTACATTCGGGCCTTTCAGAGACTGGCCGGCTTATAAATATTCCGTTGAACATTCTGTGTATGTGGACAAGAGCTATCGGAAAAAAGGAATTGCCAGCTTATTGATGCAAGAAATTATCGCTGTCGCCCGGGAAAGAGAATATATGACAATGATTGCCGGCATTGATGCTGCGAATGAGAAAAGTATTGCTTTGCATGAGAAATTTGGTTTTGAACATGCGGGCACGATAAAAAAAGCTGGCTTTAAATTTAAGCAATGGAGAGATTTAGCGTTTTATCAATTAGAGCTTAACGGACCGGAAAACCCTGTGGAAGAATAGATTAATGATATGAAAGGGAGCTTTTGCCTTGATTCGATTAGAATACTTTTCAAAAGAAGATTTCCAGCAATTAATTGATTGGGTGCCTGATGCTTCCTTTATTGTACAGTGGAGCGGTCCGACATTCCGTTATCCTTTAACGAACGAGCAGCTTGCAACGTATTTGGAAGGAGCGAATGAACCAGACGCTTCTAAATACATATTTAAAGTGATTGATAATGGGACGAATGAAGTCGTAGGACATGTTTCGCTGGGGAAAGTGGATAGAAATAATCATTCAGCAAGGATCGGCAAGGTATTAGTTGGTGCTGCTGACAGCAGAGGAAAAGGGTATGGAGCTCAGATTATACATGCAGCATTAACATTTGCATTTGAAAAATTGAACTTACATAAGGTTACTTTGGGTGTGTTTGATTTTAATGTATCAGCCATTAAATGCTATGAAGCAGCGGGATTCCGTAGAGAAAGAATCTTGCAGGATGCGGCAAAAATGGGAGATGAATATTGGACGCAGATTGAGATGGAGATATTAGCTGGTGAGTGGGCAGAAAAAAATGACAGACGAAAATCTTAATTCATGACGAATTAAGATTTTTTTTATTCTTTCCTTAAGGCTGAATCATGTAATTCAGTGATATTTTATTGCATCTTTGCTGGTTAAAATCTTCATTCAACCCATAAATGAAACTCTTTTCTGATTAAAACGTATGAATAAAGTATAGAAAAGAAAAGGCAGGTTTTTGAATATGGATTATGAAACAATCGTGTATGAAGAGCTTCGAGTTTGGCGTAATAAAGTTTTGAAAAAATCCAGTCTTTTTAATCAGTTATCGAAAAAAGCGCAAAAGAAAATAAATAGCATGATTCCTGAGAAGGCGCACCAGATCATTACAGGCAGCATTAAAAATATGGTGAAAGCGACATTGGCCGGATCCAATATGACAACGAAGAAACCTGAACCAACCGAACTTTCATTGTTTGAAAGGGATCAAATAGCCAAAGAAAAGCTAGTTTCTTATCGTAAAACAGCAGTAGTTGAAGGAGCTGGAACAGGGGCAGGAGGTATTTTCCTTGGACTTGCAGATTTTCCGCTGCTGCTGTCAATCAAGATGAAATTTTTGTTTGAATTGGCAGCAGTCTATGGCTATGATGCAAATGAATATGAGGAACGGCTATTTATCCTCCATGTTTTCCAACTTGCATTTTCCAGCGATGAAAAACGGAAGGATACGTTTTATATAATCGAAAATTGGGAGCAGGAGAAGGAGCAGCTGGCTGATATGGATTGGCGTGTTTTCCAGCAGGAGTATCGCGATTATATTGATTTGGTGAAAATGCTGCAGCTCGTTCCGGGGTTTGGTGCAATTGTAGGTGCATATGCAAATCATAATCTGATGGACACGCTTGGAGAAACAGCAATGAATGCATACAGGATGCGCCATTTTGAGCTGCAAGCGGAGAAGTGAAAGGTTCCTATGAGGTGTCTGAGGAAGATGCTGCAGTATTTTTAGGTGAATGAAGCTTCAATCGGGAAGCTCAAAAGGGCGTAAATAATATTGCTGCCCGTTTCCCAATGAACTTGATTATAAAAATATAAATGAGCTATCTGAAAAAAAACGCCTGCTGGAATAGAAAATGAGTAATGGGAGAGGGGATGGTTTTAACATTTTTCATTAAAAATTATTACAAAGTACTTGCATGATTCTAAAAATAACGTTAGGATTTATTTGTAATTGATTAATCACTTAATTTTTGGGCAGGTGCACTATGATGGTAAAATCAAAGAAGGAAAATCGGAAAGAAGAAATTCTAGAGGCTGGATTAGAAGTATTTGCAAAGAAAGGCTATTATAATGCAACTACCGCTCATGTTGCAGAAAAAGCTGCTATCTCTCAGCCGTATGTTTTTCGATTCTATAAAACAAAGGAAGAGTTATTCATTGCTGCCTTAGATCGGGCATTTGAAAGGATTCTGCAAACGTTTAAAAATGTGGAAGCAAGCCCGGAACAGCTCGTTGAAGAAATGATTGAAGCCTATGAAGAACTGTCCGAATTGTATCCTAATGAGATTGCTTTGCAGGTAATAGGAATTTCCGTAACAGAAAAATCGATACAGCGTACTGCAAAAAAAGGATTATCTGACATCAGAAGCTATACTTTAGAAAGATTCAAGTCTGCCGGAATAAAGGATGCAGAAAGGGAAGCCAGTACGTTTTTAGCAAGAGGAATGCTATGTAATATTTCTTATTTCTTAGACCTTCCCGAGCTTATTGATGAGAAAACAAAATAAATAATCAATGAAAGTTGATTATTTATTTTTGCAAAGAAGTGATTGATTAATCAATAAATAATTTAGGGGGTGAGAATGTGAAATTACGTAAGGTAGATTATGTTTTTATTGGAATTATTGCTGTTTGTCTCATCAGCTGGTTGGATTAATTAGTTGCTAATCAATAATTAAAAGGTGGTTGAAAAAATGATGGTGAAAAATAAAAAGGAACATGCTGTTTCCACTTTATCTGTCGGATTAGGCATTGCTGTCGCTGTGATTGTATTGTTCACATATTGGGATTAATTCTTTATTTATCAAGCTTATATTGAAGGTGATACCTTAATAGGCGTAAAAGGTAACATGGAAATTATTTTTGCTTTTTAGTTATTGATTAATCAATAACTAAAAGAAGGGAGTATTGAAAATGAAAAAAGCAATTGTATTAGGCGCAACCGGGGGTACTGGTCAAGTTATGGTTTCAGAACTATTAGACAGAGGAAGAGAGGTCATTGCCTTCGGACGCTCTCAAAATAAATTGGAAGCATTAATGGCAGAACACAATCATCATTTGAATCTTACCTATCAGCTGGGAGACATATTTGATTGTCAAACGATTGTGGAAGCTGCTAAAGATGCAGATGTTATCTTTCAGTGTGCTAATATTCCATATCAGGAAATGGCGGAAAAATTGATGCCGCTGGGAGAAAGTGTGATGAAAGCAGCAGATATTTTGGGAAAAAGAATCGTGATTGTTGATGGCATTTATGTATATGGACACCAAGTTGCGAAAGGAGATGAAAACCATCCTCAACATCCACATACAAAAAAAGGTAAACTTAGAGTAGCTTTCGAACAATTGATATTCAGCGGAAAATGGAAAAGAGCAAAAGCTTTAATTGTCAGGTTGCCAGATTATTATGGCCCAACTTCACAAAATTCTTACTTGCAGCCTACACTTGATGGAATGGCTGCAGGTAAAATGTCCATTTTTATTGGTAATTTACAAACGCCCCGTGAATATGTTTATTTGCCAGATGCTGCTAAGATGATTGTGAATATAGCAGATAAAGACGATTCCTATGGAGAGAATTGGAACATACCAGGTGCTGGATTGATTTCAGGTAAAGAGATTATTCGAATTGCTCGGAAAGTAACAGGAAATCAGAAGGTGGTTATTCCTCTGACTAAAAATGTTATCCGGTGTATGGGTTTGTTTGATGCATTTATGAGAGAAATTGTTGAAATCATGTACCTTACCAAAGAAGGATTTATTTTGAGTGGAGATAAATATGAAAGACGGATTGGCCCCATTCCAGCAACTCCTTTTCAAAATGGGCTGGAAGAAACATTACTATCTTTAATAGGCAATAAAAATTAATGTTATAAAGTTAACAGGGGTAACAAAAGCTAATGGTGATAAAGTAAGATAATGAAGTAAATAATGGGGTCAATGTAAAGTTAAAGAGGCAAAGATATGAAAGTTCTCTACCATATACAAAGCAATTGATCCTTACAGTCTTTACAATGTTTGTTTTGTATATGGTATAAACCATTCATGCGTCACATATCATGCGATGCATTATTTTTTTGTCTGGAATGATTTTTATTCTTCACTTTATGAGAACCTGCCAATGGTTCGCCATAAGGCTGCTTTGGACTTTGCGGCAAATTAGGTTGTTCCTGCTGTTTTGGTCCTTTTCGGTTTTTCGTCATTTATATTCAACCTCCGTCGTGTAGTTATTGTGCTTTTGTATTTACAAACGTATTTTCATCCTCGATTAAGCCGCATGCTCCGCACTGTATTCTTCTCTCAGGCCCATTATAGGCGATGTGAAATACTTCCAGCGGCTCCTGCGTGTAATCATTTAATACTTCTCCTGTGCTGGCATCTAATTTGACCGGATTCGCTACTTGTTCAATGACATTGAAACGCGACCGGTTTGATTTACATCTGGGACATTGATATGGCTGGCTCATCTAGAGCACCCCCGATTACTTTATTGTTATTTAAGGTATCTTATTGGTATTTTCTCTGATTTCTATGAAATTATACGGGTATTTTCATCTGTTGATTCATTTCCTATTTTTTAATCGTTTATCTAATGATTTAAATAATGTGTTGACAAAATAAAAAGTACATCATATAATTTATATTGAATTAAAAATAAATTAATTAATTATAGTTTGATTAAATATAAATTCAGAAAGAAGGGTGATGATAGGTAACTAAATGAAACACAGTTGGAAGCAGAATGGTCTCAAAAAGCGGTTATTTTTTCACTAAGTATAAAAAAGCTGAAATGAGGCATAAAAAGAACAGTTAGATATTGGGATGCAGCGCTCCAATAAAGGAGATGGTTCTGGCGAAGAAAAAGAGAGCTATTTTAAAGAGGTGTAAGAAATGGGATTTTTAAATAAATTATTTGGAAAATCAAATGAATCAAAGGAGATAGAAACGATGACAAAAACAAAAGTAGCAGTTATTTTTTATAGTATGGGCGGTACGAACTACCAAATGGCAAAATGGGCAGCAGAAGCGGCGGAAGCAAATGGCGCAGAAGTAAGAGTATTGAAAGTGCAGGAATTAGCTCCAGAATCTGCTATTGAAGGAAATCCGGCATGGAAAGCAACCGTAGAAGCAACCAAGGATGTTCCTGTTGCATCTTCAGAAGATATTGAATGGGCAGATGCACTTATCTTCAGCACGCCAACGCGTTTTGGTAATGTGCCTTCTCAAATGAAGCAATTCTTAGATATCCAAGGCGGACTTTGGGCTAGCGGAAAAACAGTGAACAAAGTAGTCAGTGCGATGTCTTCTGCACAGAATCCGCATGGCGGTCAGGAAGCGACGATCCTGTCGTTGTACACGAGCATGATGCACTGGGGAGCTATCATTGTACCTCCAGGCTACTCGGATGAATCTGTATTTGCAGCTGGCGGAAATCCTTATGGTACAAGTGTCACTGTTGATCAAGACGGAAAAATGGTGGAAGATGTGGAAGCGACAGTTAAGCATCAGGCACAACGTACAGTGACAGCTGCTGAATGGGTTAAAAAAGGAAATCAATAATTCATGCTATTAGAAAAGATGGCACCTTTCATTTGGAATGGTGCTGTCTTTTTTGTATATCCGGAAAGCAGTGAGACGCTGCTTCATGAATCAGGGGGATAGTAAGTTTTTAAAAACATAGAGAAAACAAGTATAATGGTTTTATACCGCATTTAAATTCCTCCTAATAATTAAAAGGCAAGGAAAAACAATATGAAAATAACTGATTACTCGCAAATTGCTGATAAATATGAGAGCAATACATATCGATTAGATGAAATGCAATTTGATAAGGATTTAAAGGAGTATCAATATAGATACCCTAAACCAATGTATCACGTGTTAGATTTAGCATGCGGGACAGGTATTTATCTTAATACTCAAATAAACCTGTTTTGATAGTCGAAACATGAGCTGGTACGGGCTTGATGCTTCAGAGGATATGTTGAAAAAGGCGAAGAACAAATTAAAAAATGTCTCACTCGTGCATGGTTTAGCTGAAGATATGCCCTACGAGAATGAAAAGTTTGATTATATCTCCAATAATTATGCTTTTCATCATTTTTTAAAGAAGGAAGCAGCGCTTGATGAAATATATCGTGTCTTGAAGAAAAACGGTGTATACAAGCTGCATAATATTGCTATCCATGATATGAGAAAATGGTGGGTATATCATTATTTTCCAACAGCATATGAAGAGGACGTAAAAAGGTTTTGGGAAAAGGAAGTTATTTTTGATGAGCTTTCAATAAGAGGGTTTAACACAGAACTGCAGATGACATATCGATTAGAAAAAATCAGGGTGTCGGATTATCTGGGGTATGCAAAGAATAGAGACATATCCATATTAACGTTGATTGATGATCAGGATTACCAAGAAGGGTTAGAGAAAATGAGATATGATGTGAAGCGTAATCCTAAAAAAACCATCGTCACTGATTTTGCAGAGATGTTTTGTATTTCGACAAAGGGGTAGTGTTTTAGAAAGAAAAAATCGTCTTTTTGGAAAGGGAAACAGAGGAGGAATTTAATGAGTGAAGAAGTAAAAGCACCCGGCTGGGATGCAATTGATAATGCAATGGAAGCAATTTATGGGAAGCAGGAACCGAAGCATTATGGAACAGTGATCTCTTATTCGCTGGGCGGACCGGATCCATTAGATGGAATCAGCGCTTATCAATCAGAAACGCCAGGCTTGCACTGGCATATAGTTACATATGGATTTTCAGAGATTTACGAAAAAGAAACCGATAATCCAGAAGTAAGCGGTTTTGGGTTTGAATTAACGTTCAGATTGAAAAAAGAAGAAGGGGAAGAGGAACCGCCAGCCTGGGCGCTTAATCTGCTTCAGAATTTGGGAAGATATGTTTTTAACAGCGGTAATGTTTTTAAAAATGGAGACTATATGGATGCAAATGGTCCTATCTGTTTGGAATCAGATACGGCATTAACTGCATTGGCATTTATTACGGATTCTGAGCTTGGTACAATAGAAACAGAAAATGGTCAAGTGCAATTTCTGCAGATGGTTGGTATCACAAATGATGAGCTCGAAGCAATGCAGACGTGGAATACACGAGGTGTTCTCTCTGCCAGTTCCCCATATATGCCCGCGTTTATTACCGATTTAAAAAGAGATTCTTTACTAAATCATGCAGATGTCTCCCCAAAAGTTGATGAAGGAAGAGAACGGGAAGGATCCAATACAGGATTTCTATTTAACGATAATTTATCGTGGACTCCAGAAAAAAAGGGCTTATTCAGAAAAAAACCAGCAATGCTGACTCTGGGGGCAAAACAAACCGAAACCATAAGTAAAGTGCTGCGAGGGCGTCTCTTGAAAGGAAAGGCTCTGACATTGGCAGGTCCTGATATTGTCATTGCTATAGAGCCCGGGGAAAAGTCAGAATATGCAATGGAGAAGGATAAGGTGCGTCTAATTTTAGATGAGCAGAGTACAATCGAGTTGAGTGAGAAGCTGATTCCTAAAGAAGGTGTGGCGGAACTATTCTCGTTTGAACAGCTGGCTGTAAAAATTGTTAAAACATACATCAAAGATAATGAAGGAAATGTTGTTCAGGTAATTGGGTAAGAGAACTCATTTGAAAGTAAAATAACATTTCCTTGATAAATCGCTAAACACTTTTGAAAGAATATCTTTGAAAATAAAAAATTATATGTTATTCTTTATTTGTAATCTGAAAATTAAATAAGCAACACTAGGGGAGCCTTTGGCTGAGACGAATACTCGGACCCTTTGAACCTGATCTGGTTAACACTAGCGTAGGGAAGTGGCAGGAACATGACGATATATCATTCGAACAATGAATTTGTATATAATCAAGACCACTTATCCTTCAGCTGGATAAGTGGTCTTTTTCGTTCTTCTGCCAATCCTGAAGCAAGAAAATGGAAGAAAGGGGAGAAGAAGATGGACAGGCATCTGCACTTGATCAGTGATGGCAGTTTTTCCGAGCAGCATTTGCAAATAGTGAAGCGGATTCAGGCTGAGATTGATTATTTGCATATCAGAGAGAAGAACAAGACAGCGAAGGACATTCTGGAAATCATCGGTGCATTAGAAAATATCGGATTGCCATTAGAGAAAATAATAGTGAATGACAGAGTAGATATTGCTGTGATAAAGCAGTGCGCAGGTATTCAGCTGGCGTTTCACAGTCCTTCCATTCCACTTGTAAAAGAAAGCTTCCCTGAATTGAAGGCAGGAAAGTCTGTTCATTCTTTAGCTGAGGCAGAGCAGGCGCAGCAGGAGGGAGCTGATTATGTGCTGTATGGCCATATTTATTCCAGCAAGTCCAAAGCCAATCAGCAGCCCAGAGGATTAACGGAACTACAGGAAATGACTAACGCGCTGTCTGTGCCGGTATATGCTATTGGCGGGATTACTCCTGAGCGGGCGAAAGAAGTAACTGCCGCAGGAGCAGCCGGCATCGCGGTCATGTCTGGTATTTGGCAGGCAGAGGATCCGGTCCAAACTGTCAGAGCTTACCGGCAAGCGTTGAATATATGAAAAGGAGGGAGAAGATGAATAAACAGTTTGATCAAATTATTGTAGGCGGCGGAGTTATTGGCTGCTCTATTGCTTATCAGCTGGCCAAAAGAGGCAATCGGGTGCTGGTCATTGAAAGGAATCAAATCGGCTGCGAGGCTTCCAGTGCCGCAGCAGGTATGTTAGGCGCTCAAGGAGAGTTTACAGAAGACAGTCCGCTTTTTCGGTTTGCACAGGAGAGCAGAGCGCTATTCAAAAATTTATCCGAGGAACTGAAGGAAGCGTCAGGAGTAGATATTCAATATATTCATAAAGGAATCATGAAGCTTGCTTTTCATCAGCAGCAATACAGCAAGCTGCAAAGCGTCGCGTCTTTCCAGCGGGAAGCGGGGAACCCTGCGTATTTACTGTCAGTAGAAGAAGCGAAAAAAATGGAGCCAAGCCTGACGGAGAATCTTCGTGCTGTCCTGTATTTGCCGGATGATGGTCAGGTTTCCGCCCGTCATCTGACCAAAGCCTTCTCTCTGGCTGCATCTCATTATGGTGCGGTGTTGCATGAGCAGGAAAGCGTTAATGAGCTGTTGATAGAAAATGAAACGGTTTATGGTGTCCGGACAACAGAGGCAATCTATGAAGCGGTCCAGGTTATTGTTGCAACAGGAGCTTTCGGAGATGAATTGCTGCCTGCAGATTATGCTGCGATTCCGGTGAAGGGCGAATGTCTGCTGTTAGAACTGGACCAGAAGCTATTTCAATCAACACTTTGGATGGATGGCTGTTACCTTGTTCCGAAGCAGGGAAAAAAGGTGATTGTTGGAGCCTCCTCCATACCAGGAAAAATGGATAAGCATGTCCATGCCGCAAGCGTCCAGAGACTGCTGTCACGAGCGCAGAAAATGGTTCCGGAGCTGGCAGAGGCGAGGATAAGAAAAATGTGGGCAGGCATCAGACCATCTACAGCTGACGAACTGCCATACTTGGGCGAGATTCCGGGAATCCCAGGCCTATATGCGGCAAAGGGACATTATCGAAATGGCATCTTACTATCGCCTATCACGGGAATTTATATGGCAGATTTAATAGAAAATAAGCCGGTTTCCCCGCTTTATTATGATTGCTTTCATGCGGACCGTCAAAATAAAAAATTGGAAAAGGCAGGTGAATCAACATGAAAATCACAGTGAATGGCAACGGATTAGAAGTGCAGGAAGAGGTAAAGCATGTCAAAGGCTTAATCGACTTTCTGGGATTGGAAGATAAACCTTTGATTATCGAGCATAATCAGCAGATATTACAGAAGGAAGAGCATGAAAAAGCGGTGTTGGAAAATGGAGACAAGGTAGAAATCGTTCATTTTGTTGGAGGAGGTTAAGCAAATGCTTACAGTTGGAAACTATCAATTTAAATCACGTTTATTCTTAGGGACAGGTAAATATCCGGATTTTGATATTCAAAAACAGGCGGTAGATAAATCAGAGACAGAGGTACTCACTTTTTCTGTCAGAAGGATGAATATTTATGATCCTTCCCTGCCCAATTTTTTAGAAAAAATCGATGTGGACCGCTATACGTTTTTACCAAATACAGCAGGGGCAAAGGATGCGAAGGAAGCGGTGCGAATTGCTAAATTAGCGGCCGCTTCAGGACGATGTGATATGGTCAAGGTGGAAATCATTGGCTGTGATAAAACGTTGCTGCCTGATCCGGTAGAGACATTGAAAGCAACAGAAGAACTGGTGGCAGAAGGTTTTACAGTGCTTCCTTACACCTCAGATGATGTGGTATTAGCAAAAAAACTGGAGGAAGCAGGAGCCCACGCCGTGATGCCTGGAGCTTCTCCCATTGGAAGCGGGCAAGGAATCATCAATCCATTAAATCTTTCTTTTATTATCGAGCAGTCAAAAGTGCCTGTCATTGTCGACGCAGGGATTGGATCGCCTGCTGATGCAGCGTATGCCATGGAATTGGGCGCAGAAGGTGTTTTACTGAATACAGCTGTTTCCGGAGCACATGACCCTGTAAAAATGGCAGAGGCAATGAAATATGCAATAGAAGCAGGGAGACTGGGGTATGAAGCGGGAAGGATTGCGATGAAAGATTATGCTGTAGCCAGCAGCCCGGAGGAAGGGATCAGCGTTGGAAACTAATCGTTATCATCGTCAGATATTATTTGCGCCAATCGGCGAGTCTGGCCAGGAGAAGCTGAGCCAAAGCCATGTGCTGATTATCGGTGCAGGCGCTCTGGGGTCGAGCAGTGCGGAAGCTTTGACGCGTGCGGGCATTGGCCACATAACATTAATAGACCGGGATTATGTAGAAGAAAGTAATCTGCAGCGGCAGCAGCTGTTTAGTGAAAGGGATATGGAACAGAAAATGCCCAAGGCAATTGCTGCCAGACAACGGCTTTCTGAAGTGAATAGTCATGTCAAAATAGATGCGATTGTTGGAGATGCTGAGGTGGATATATTGCGGAAAATAGTGCCTGAAGCAGATCTTATCATCGACGCGACGGATAATTTTGAGACAAGACTTTTGCTGAATGATATGGCGCAAAAGTATCAGAAACCATGGATTTATGGAGCGATTGTAGCAAGCTATGGAGTTACTTTCACGGTGGTTCCTAAAAAAACTCCCTGTCTACAATGCTTGCAGGAATACATTCCAGTTAATGGCGCTACCTGTGACAGCGTCGGCGTTATTCAGCCGGTTGTGCAAAAGGTGGTCTCCCAGCAGATAACAGAAGCGTTAAAGCTATTGACGGGTAACGAAGCGGCTTTATCAGGAAAAATCATTTCCTTTGATCTTTGGAACAATGAGCATGTGGAAATAGAGGTAGCTTCCTTACGCAAAGCGGATTGTCCATCATGCTCAGAGAAAAGAAGCTATCCAAACCTTGCTTACGATTCTCATTTGAAAACCGCTGTGTTATGCGGCAGAAATACCGTCCAGCTCCGTCCGCAGCGTAAACAAACAGATTTGAATGAAGTAGCCAAAGAGCTGCAGAAGAATAACCAGATCAAGCTGTTTCAAAATCCTTATCTGCTTTCGTTTGAAGTGGACTCCTTCCGTATTGTGCTGTTTCAGGACGGGAGAGCATTGGTTCATGGGACGATGGACCAGATGGAAGCAAAAAATATCTATCACCGCTATTTGGGATAATTAACTTTTATCACAGGGAAACGCCCATAAAATTCCACACCCTGTATAAAAAAGGAAAATATATTAATTTAGATAGGAAATCAGGTGAACTGACTCCTTGACTCAATCAGGCTCATTCAGCGGGAGAAAAGAAAAATTTCCGCTGAATGAAGTTTTGTTTTATACTTAGAAAAACGAATATGAATTAAAATTATTCTGTATAAAAGTGGTGAAGAAAAAATGAAGAAAGGTATATATCTTACTCTGAGCATCCTGGTTTACCTCATTATTCTAACTGGCTGCAATGAAAAAAGAGACTATGAAACAGACGGCCCTTTTATCACAGTAACTTCTATTTCCACCGGGCCAGATGAATACAGACATTTTTACCCGGTAAACTATGCTGTTTATGAAAACGGGAAGCTGACACTGCATACAGAACAGACAGGTGATATAAAAATAGGTGAAGATGCTCCAGTATATGAAACAAGTGTTTCTGAAGAAGAAGTGGAAAAGATTAAAAGTCTGATAGAAGATAACTTCTGGCAGCTTCCCGAAGATGTATCAGATGATGACTCCGTTGATGGGAGCTTTTATTATGTCGACGTCCATTTAACAGATTCCACGACTAGAGTCGGCGGACTGAACCCGAATGAAGCGGGATTTATAGAAATAGTTGATTATGTACATAATTTGGCAGAAAGGGAAAATCGGGAGCTGTGGGAGAAGCAATTAAGAGAGCATATTTATAAAATGAATCCTGATTCTTAATTTCTTGTGTAATCTAAACTAAATCATTGTTCGGGGAAATAAAATTCAGGATAAAAAATGAAATAACCTTCCTAAATGGATATAATAAGATTAGATGAAATAATCTAAAACGTAAGGAGACTAAATATGACAGCAGAAAATAAAAAAGAGCTTTCTCAAGCGGAACAGGAAGAATTACTGGGGAAATTAAAGACGCGTTTTGAAAAGAATACGGAGCGTCATCAGGGTCTGGAATGGGAACCGATTCAAGCCAAGCTGGAGGGGAATTCCGAAAAATTAATCTCCTTATTTGAAATGGAGAGAACGGAAGGCGAGCCGGATGTAATTGGATATGATGAGGAAAGGGAAGAATATATCTTTGTAGACTGCTCGAAAGAAAGTCCTAAAGGACGCAGAAGTGTGTGCTATGACCGGGCTGCATTAGAATCAAGAAAGAAGCACAAACCGGAAAATAGTGCGATAGATATGGCAACGGATATGGGCATTGAAATGTTAACGGAAGACCAATACCGCGAACTCCAAAAGCTTGGAACTTTTGATGCGAAAACATCAACCTGGGTAAAGACACCGACGGATATTAGAGAACGAGGCGGAGCACTTTTTTGTGATTTCCGTTTTGGGCATGTTTTCGTATATCATAATGGCGCGGAATCCTATTATGGTTCCCGTGGGTTCCGGGGGATGTTACGAGTGTAGCAGTAAGCAGGAGAAGGATATGGAGAATCAGGAATGGATGTAAACCGACAATTCTTGATTCTTTTTTATTTGTACAAAGAATAACAGAGCAGAGAGGAGCATTTATTTGCTGGTCAATCGAGGATGGCTTATTTTAGGCATTATTTGGACGGTTCTTTTTGCCGGTATGAGCTTTTATTGGGCGATGGGCGGAATGCTTGGTGTCAGATCTCTGGGCGGAGCAATCTACGAAATGTCGCTTGATCCGGAACCTTCCTTTGTTCGCATTGTATGGCTGACGGGCTTTGTGAAATTATTAGGCGCATTATTGCTATTGCTGCTGCTCGTTTCATGGAAAAATGCGGTTATCGCCAAGGCGCTTTATTACCTAGCAAAGCTTGCAGGCGTATTCTTATTTATGTATGGATTCTTAAATTTTATCACGATTTCAATGAGTGCATTTGCTATGTTGGATATGGATTTAGAAGCCCATGCAACCTTTTGGAGATTGGTTTTTTGGGAGCCGTTTTGGATGATAGGCGGAATTTGTTATTTTTTCTCTGTGAAAAAATATCGCTCTGTTTAAGGTTGTACGCTTGCTTCAGGTATATTTGTCAAACAGCTATTATTTCAATGCTGGAAATTTTATTCATTGTAAGGAGGGGATCGTATGCAATTAAAACATCTAAACCTAACAGTAAACGACGTGGAAGCTTCGCGGGAATTTCTGGAGAAATACCTTGAAATGACATGTGTGAATAGTCGTGGCAAAGGTTTTGCAGCTATGTTTGACGATAATCAATTCGTTTTGACGCTGATGAAAGGAAAAGGTGTTCAATATCCGAAAACCTTTCATATTGGATTCCCGCAAGAAAGCAGAGAGAAAGTAAATCAAATAAATAAACTGTTGAAAGAGGATGGTTATGAAGTAGATTCACCCATTGAATCTCATGGATATACGTTTTATGTGGAGGCTCCGGGCGGATTTACTGTTGAGATTTTGTCTGAGTAAAATTAAAAATTCATTTATTTAAGGTATTCAAAAATCCCTGTGAATCACCGAGTACGTAATAAACTCGTATTCACAGGGATTTTCAAAGAAGTCTAATAAGCTGCATCTAAATTTTGTCTAGACACTTATTTAAAATACACTTCGTCGCCTGGATAAATCAAATGCGGATTTGGAAATTGATTGATTTCCTGCAATGTTGTCCATAAATAATTATATTTTAGGCCAATTTCAAATAAGGTGTCTCCAGGTTTAACCGTATAGGCTTCTTCTTCAGAATGATTTTGGCTGATTTCTCCGCCTAGTTCCATTTCTGCCGCATCAGCGATGATTTTTGGTAAATCTGTATTATCGAGTGATCCTGAAAATTGATCAGCTCCTGGTCCATATGCGTAGACGGGAATATCCACCCCTGTGTGATTGGTACTTGTCCATCCGACATTGGCCTTTGCACTGATGACTGCGTTAATAGCCATCTTAGGGTCTTCTGCTTCTTGAATGGATTGAATTTCTTCTTCTGATAATTCCATATCCGTATAGTTACCAACCACTTCTTTCGTGTTGGAGCGATCCTCATTTAGATCTGCAGCAATATTCTCACCAGTTGCCGTTACACTATGAAGCAACTCTGGATTTGCTGTTCCTGAACCGTTAGCCCCTGCGGTCATGCCGCCTGTTTCATGATCTCCTCCAACAACAACCAGTGTATTGCCATCCTTTTCAGCGAAATCCATTGCTTCTTGAACTGCTTCTTCAAAAGCGCCTACATCTGTCATTGCCCATGCTGCATCATTGTCATGACCTGCCCAGTCAATCTGGCTTCCTTCTACCATCAGAAAAAAGCCGTCTTCATCTTTGTTTAGGGTATCAATGGCAGTTTGCGTCATTTCTGCAAGACTAGGCTCTTCCTCCGTATCACGATGCAATTCCGGTGACATGGCATCATCTGCGAATAGTCCCAGTAAATTCTCATTTTCTAAATCAATATCTGCTTCCAATAATTGATTGCGATTTTCAATAAGCTGATATCCTTGCTCTTCTGCTTGCTGAAGCACGTTCGTTTCTTCTTGATTTCCGCCTGCTGATTCTGGAAGGAAATTATTTTTTCCGCCACCAAGTAAGACATCAATCTCATTATCTATTAATTGTCTGGCAATCTCAGTTTCCTTGTTCCGGTCATCCACATGAGCACCAAATGCCGCTGGAGTGGCATGTGTAATCGTGGAAGTAGCAACTAGTCCCGTAGACATATCTTTGTTCTGTGATGCTTCTAAAATCGTCTGCTGCGGGTTACCTTCAGGGTCCAACCCAATAACGCCATTATTCGTTTTGACACCTGTTGCCATAGCTGTACCTGCTGCAGCGGAGTCGGTAATATTGGAATCAGCGGAATATGTAGTATACATTCCTTGCAAATGGTTATCCCATACGGCAGGCTCCCCTTTATAATGCCGATAATTGGTTGCGTAGTCAGCGTTAAAACCATCGGGTATCATATAAATGATATTTTCCGCCTTCTCTCCATTTTCTCCGCTATTATTCAATTGGCTGTTTCCGTCTGCGCTCGCTGCTGTGGTACTTACTCCTGAAAAAATAATTCCGGCACTTAACGCTGTCACTCCAAGCTTTTTTAACATACCATTATCCTCCTTCGAAATTGAATCTAACTTCATTGTAGGTGGCAGACTTTAACTGAGGATGAATAGAATGTAAATAATATGTAATGTTCTGTTTTTTATTAATAAGATAAGGATAAGTTTTCATGTATCGCATTAATATTCTATAATTAAATTTTTCCAGACTGAATCCCATTTTTTATTATGCATCCGTTCTCTATAAATAGAATGGAGCCTTGTACCTTTTACATAATCCGGCGTTGGTTTGACAATGCCTTGAAATAAATCTTGTAAACCATGAGGAGCCATTATTTTAATTTCATGGTGAGACATCTGCGCAGCAACGGCAGTGGGTGTCTCAGGAAAGTGAGAAACACCATCAAAGGAAGAGGTATAAGGGAGGTTGTTATTCTTTAAATGCATCCTCGCTTGATTTTTCACAGACCATGGCTGTCCAGGCATCCATTTTTCTAATTTCGCTTCTAGTTTTTTCTCTGTAACTTCGGAAAGATCCGTTTGGTCAAAATAAATAACATCAATATCATTTATTTTTGTATGATAATCATATAAGATATCCCAAACTTTACTTCTGATTAATCCCGCAGCAACCCAACAATCATTCAGTTGTAATCTGTCTACTGTTTGTAAAATCGATAGGATATAGCTGTCTTGCTGGAGAATCGCTATTAATCTGTCTTCGAACTCTATCATATGTACCACGCCCTTTTTTATCTGTCTATATTGTATAGCATAATCAGACTGAATGAAATGCTGCACAAATTATTTTATAGAAATATCTGAATATAAAACGAAACTTCACTCAATGGGAGTTTTACGGACGGTTTTCCGTGATAAAATAAAGAGAATATGAAGTTAACAGTGCAATAAAGACAAAAGGAAATTTGAAAGTGTTCTCATGTAACTCATATACCTAGCCCCTGCCTTGCATGCGAATGGAGGAAATGCCATGTCGAAAACCAAACGTTTAATTGAGCTAATGATGACAGTAAATGCAAAACGCAAATTCACAGCGAGAGAGCTGGCAGAGGAATTTAATGTTTCCTACCGGACGATTCTCAGAGATTTGGATGAATTAAGTGAGCTGGGGGTGCCGCTTTATTCAGAAGTTGGCGCGGATGGCGGCTATTATGTATTGAACGAGCGGATGCTTCCTCCAGTTTTATTAAAAGAGTCAGAAGCCATTGCCCTTTATTTTGCTTTTCAATCTTTGCAATTTATCGGGGCTTTACCATTTGAAACAGAAACAGGCTATGTTTTAAAGAAATTATATAGCTACCTGCCAAATGATGCGAGAATGCGTATCGATACGATGAAGGACCGGATTGTTTTTTGGAATCCAAGTCGTGTACAGACCGCAAATGAACTGGATATATTATTAAATGCAGCGGTAGATCAATCTATGCTTACGATTCAATATGACAGTCAAAAGGAAATAAAAGAGAGAATGATTCAGCCCATCGGCTTGTACAGTCATAATGGTTTCTGGTATTGTCCGGCCTATTGTTTTCTGCGTGAGGATATTCGTTTATTTCGTGCAGATCGAATAAAAAAAGCGGAGCTTACTAATGAAAAAGGGCAGGAATTGCCTTATTCATCCGTGATGGACTGGATTGAGCTATCAGAATCTGAGGTTTCTGACCCGATTCCGTTTACAGTGGAGTTAACACGAGAAGGAGTACGGCGGGCGATGTCAGAAATGGATTTAGAAAGGCATGTTCAGAAGCGGCAGGATGGAGCTGGCTGGGTGAAAATGAACATACCAAAGACCGAGCTGACATACTTTGTTGATCTGGTCTGGAATTTTGGCAGGGAAGCGCAAATTATAGAACCAGAAGAAGCAATAGCCCTTATGAAAAGAAAGTTAAAAGATTTGCTGGAGAGATACCATTAATTTTTCAACTATTTTTATCAATGATGACAGGATTTGTCATGATTCCATGATAGGGTAGAAAAAACAATGAAAGGATGAGCGTAATGAATGCTGCAGCTATTTTAAGAGACGAGTTATTAGCAGAGTTGGATCTTGGTATCCAGTCTATGGAAGGATTGTTAAAAAAGGTGGAGGAGAAGGATTGGAATTACCGGCCGGCAGAAAATATGCGCAGCCTCAGGGAGTTGGCGCAACACATCGTATCGATACCAGAAGTAGACTTGAATCTTTGGCAGGAAAAGGATCAGGAGACCATTAAACAGTTAGAATCAAAATATGAGAAGCTGGAATCTTCTGAGGAACTGATTGAAGCGATGAATCAAGGCTTACAATTGTACAAAAATTATATGCTTTCCTTGTCAGTTGACGATTTTTTAACGAAAAAGACGAAACCCTTTTACCTGGAAAAAGGGGAAACACAGGCGCATTGGCTCGTGGAAGAAGTTTCTCACCTATTTCATCATCGGGGGCAATTCTTTAACTATTTAAAGCAGCTTGGTTACGATATTAATATGTTTGACCTTTATGTTTAATAGAGAAGAAATAGGTGGGGGTGCATCTGATTTGAATAAGAAAACAATTATTTGCGAACGCTTACAAAGGCAAAGATTAACAAAGCCGCTTGAAGATAGGCAAGATATCAAAGCCTATAAACAGCTATTTCAGAAATTACAGCCTGTAGCGCCGGTTTTTAATAGCCGTCCAGGCGAACCGCCACAGCTGGTGCATAGGATAGCTTTTAATGATGCCTTTTTGTCAGAAAGCATACGTAAAAAACATCAGTTAGTAAAAGGTCGTTTTCAAGGCGGGCGTATCGGATACGTACTAGAAGATGATTTGAGTCTTTATAGCACTATTTTCCGAAAACCTATCCCCAAAATGACGGGGCTCCAAAAAGAGATTTTATCCATGATTCAACAATCTGGCGGTATATCAAAGAATCAGCTGAAAGAGGAACTGCCTTTTAAAGCACGAGAAATTACTGCTGCCTTAAAAAGATTGCAGGAAGCTTTTTTAGTTTATGAGTTACAAATAGATACGGATTGGAATACAGGCTGGTTCGATTTTAAAACAGAGTGGCCGGAGATAGAATGGGAGCTAGATAGTACTTCAGCAGCAGCCCAGATGCTGTTACGTTTTTTTGATGTAATGGTATTTGCCACCTTAGATCAAATTAAAGGCTGGACCCAATTAAAGCTGAAAACAATCCAAGGCGCTTTAACCGTGTTAATGGAAAGAGAAGCGATTGTAAAGTTAGAAGTGGATGGACTTGGGGAAGGGTTCGTTCAGAAGAAGGATTTAGATTTAACGGATAACGAGATGCCACAATCTGTATTTATGCTGGGTAAATCAGATTATTTAGTCAGAGCAGATTTGGATGAACTGAAAGACCGGTTTAAAGGAAGTGAAGTTCTTCAGTATCTTTTAATTGATGGCGAATGGAAAGGAGCAGTGCTTGGACATTGGCGGATTGGTCCGCATGATGTAGAGGATGTTGTGCTCTGCTTGGAAGAGAAAGAGGCGGAAAAAAGGAAAGATGAAATCATTTCTGCTGTCAGAGCAGGATATCCAGAGGAAACAACCCGTATTGTGTGTTTTAATGGAGACCAGCTATAAGGAGAAAAGATGAAAAGAGATTATGATAGCTAACCAGAAAAAATTCATGCCCGCAGCGCTGAATATCTGATAAGAACTGCTAAAGAAAAAGATGCCAAAAGATTTTCGAATATCAGACTGCCAATAGATGGAGAAACAGAATATATGGATAGGGAAAAAGGAGAAGCCTATATTGATGAAGCGGGGTTTAAACATATCATCAAAAATGATGCGGAAAGTACGAACAATCTATGCTAATGGGGAAATTCATAGACGGAGAATAATTAAAAAAGTGATGAATAGAGTACTTTTAAGTGGCGTAAGGAGGTGCACGGTATCATGGACTTAAATAAATTAGCATCCAAAGCTTCAAAAATGTATCAAGCTAATCCCAAAGTAGAAGCTGTTTTATTAGGCGGTTCAGTATCCAGAAACTGGCATGATTCCTATTCCGATATTGAACTGTTTATTTTCTGGAAAGAGTCGCCGACAGAGGAGGATAGAAAAAAGCCAATTACAAAGCTGGCAGGAAATATCATTGATTTTCACCCTTATGAAGAAGAGGAATGGTCAGAAAGCTTTATTACAGAGGGAATAAAATTAGAAATAAGTAATTTTCTAACACAAACGATTGCAGAGATCATAGAGGATGTCATTGTGTTTTTTAACCCCGATGTATATAAACAATGTATTGCAGCGGCTGTATATGATGGTGCTGCGTTAAGCGGGAAGTCGCTTATACAGGATTTGAAGGAAAAGGTACATTCCTATCCGGATGAATTGAGTATCGCCATGATAAAAGAATATATGTTTTTAAGTAATAGCTGGACAAACCGAGCTGCATTGCTACATCGGAAAGACTGGCTGATGCTATATAAAGTAATGACAGATGTTCAAACACACCTCATGGGCATGCTGTCTGGCTTAAATAAACAGTATGTCCATCATCCTGCTTTTAAATGGCAAAGGCAGACATTGGAATTAATGACAATTGTCCCTGAAAATATATACAGCCGTCTAGCGTCTGTTTTCTTGGATAATCCCACAGATTCTCTAAAGGAATTAGAAAAAATCGTGCAGGAGGTTTACCAGCTTATACAGCGCGAATACCCGCAAATAGACATCTCACCAGTTATCGATAAGTCGTTATTTTTGCGGCCTGAGCAGGATGGGAGGGCATAGGATACGGCGGAGAGCTGCTGATGCCCTTTTCTTATTCGTGTTCCATATTCCATAAAATTCAGTCAGCTTAACAAATAATTTAAAAAAGTGTCAGCTGCCAAAGACAAGGAAGCATTTTTCTTCGTGGCCAATCCAATTTGTCTTTTTTCAATATCTTCATCGATGCTCACTTCAAATAGTTCCTTACCAGCTAACTCCTTTGATACAAGCTCTTTCGCAACAAACGCAATACCCATACCAATTTTTGCACATTCGATTAATAATTCCACGCTGCCAACTTCTATATCAGACTGCACTTCCAATTCTCGTGTAAGAAAAAGCTGATTTAGAAATTTCCTGGAGCTGCTTGCTTCGGAAAAAGAAATAAGCGGATATTCTTGGATTGCTGACAGAGAAAGTCTTTCTTTCGATAAGTGCTGAAACTTCTTCCCGGCAACAAATGTAGTGTGAAGACTTAAAAACTCCGTTATAGAAATATTATTTTGATGCACTGGCAGATGAACAATGCCAATATCAATCAGTCCATTTTCCAGTTTTTCTAGAATCTGTGGTGTCGAGCCATGCTGTAACCTGATTTGGATGTCGGGATATAACTCTTGAAAGGTTTGTATATAGGGAAGAAGATAATGCTTGCATGTGGAATCACTCCCTCCAACGGTAACAGACCCGTTTTGTAGATTTTTCATTTCTGTCATTTTTTGTTCTGCATGATGAATTAAATCAAACGCTTGTTTGAGATAATCAAATAACACGTCCCCTTCCTTTGTCAGCAGAACTCCCTTTGATGTTCTGGTGAATAGCTGCATACCCAGTTCGTTCTCCAGCTGTTTAATGGAATGACTCACACTTGGCTGCGTAATAAAAAGACGATGTGCGGCTTTACTAAAGTTCTTTTCAATAGCTGTTATGTAAAATACACGATATAAGTCTGTATTTATGATATAGACACCACCTATAGCTCTTATTAAAAATAACAATTTCATTTATATCATAATCCAAATTATAATGAAGAACAAACAGCATCGGTTAGAAGGGGAGATAAAGATGGAGGAAAATCTTATGTTTGACAGCAAAGCCAGAAGTCCCTGGACCTCTTTGCAAGGGATTGAAAGGATAACTGTTTCGCCTGGGAAGCATAGAATAGAGGATTCTATTACTATTCCAGGAAGTAAAAGTCTGACAAACAGAGCGCTTATCATGAGCGCTTTAGCAGACGGTAAATCCCAAATAAGCGGCATCTTAAAAAGTGATGATTCCTATTGGTGTATCGAGGCATTAAAAAAATTAGGAGTGAATATCAAGCTTCAGGGTAATACAGCGTATGTCAATGGAAACAGAGGTTGGTGGAATTCTGCTGATTTATATATAGGTTCAGCTGGAACCATTGCAAGATTTCTGCCAGGAGTCTTGGCTGCGTGTCATGAAGGAGAGTGGGAGCTGGAGGCGAGTCAAAGCATGCGTAAAAGACCGGTTGCACCGCTTATTGACGCTTTAAAAGAGCTTGGTGCTGAAATCGATTATTTAGCTGCGAAAGATTATTATCCATTGCGGATTAAAGGAACTGAAATGAAAGGTGGAGAAGTCAGCCTTTCAGGTGCAATATCCAGTCAATTTATCAGCGGGATATTGATTGCTGCACCGTGTTTCAATGAAACCACGACAGTAACCATCAAGGACGAAATTGTGCAGCATGCCTATGTTTATTTAACCCTGGATTTAATGAAGGAGTATGGTGCAGATGTACAAGATGATCATGCGCTCCAGCAAATCGTTATAAATCCTCAAGGGTACAAAGCGAAAGATATCCAACTGGAGCCAGATGCCTCTGCGGCCTGCTACTTTTTGGCGCTGGCGGCGGTGACAAACGGAAGGATACGGATAAATGGTTTGACAGAGAAAACCAAACAGCCGGATATTCAGATGCTGGAGGTCTTTGAACAAATGGGCTGTCGGGTTACGAAGGGCGCTGATTTTATTGAATTAGAGGGCACAATGAAACTAAAAGGCGATTTTGAGATATCCATGAAAGAGATGTCTGATCAGGCATTGACTTTAGCGGCAATCGCGCCTTTCGCAGATGGTCCAATAACGATTAAAGGTGTTGCACATATCCGCCATCACGAATCTGACCGGATAAGTGTTATCTGTAAAGCATTAACCCAGCTGGGGATCATAACAGAAGAATTTAACGACGGGTTAAAAGTTTATCCTGGCAAGCCGAAACCAGCCTTATTAAACACCTATGATGATCACCGGGTTGCGATGGCATTGGCCTTGATCGGAGCAAGAGCAGAAGGAATCGAGTTAAACGATCCCGGCTGTGTTTCTAAAACATTTCCACCATATTTTGCGTTATTGGAGGATTTAGGTGTGAGGATAACAAAGCATCAAGCTTGATAATTACAAAGCGGCTGCTGCTTATCCAGTGCATATCATAATTATATTGCAATCAGGGTCGCTTATATTAAAATAAGCAAAATCAACAAATTCTACGATTTCCGATACGATCTCATATTGTAATTTTTTAATATGCTGATAAGCCTGATCAATATTATCTGTATGAAAATTAAATAGAGGGTACGGCAGCGGTGTGATTTCTTTTGTTGCACCAGTTGGTCCTGCATCCGAAATCCATTATAACATAATATTGGGAATATTATGTTATAATGGATTGTCTAATAATGTATGTTTAGCCTATATAAAAACCAGCCTTCCTTCAAAATTAGAGAAAGGCTGGTTCCGATATGATTCAGCACAGTATAGCTGGCTATAAGACCTCCACTTCAAGAAATGAAGGAAGGATTATGATAACGTCTCTTTTTTATGATTCTCATACAAGTCTTTACATGCTTTCGGAGCTGTCCAGAAGGTAGTCAGCAATAAGAACACAACTGGGACAGCAGTAACAACGATAAACGACTGTAATGAATTGACACTGTTTTCACCAACGGATACAAGGACAATAGCTACTAAGCCCATAACCATCGCAAAGAAGGCTCTTAACCATCTTGGCGGATGCCCGTTACCGGAGATAGCCATGGATATTGTTAGTGACATAGAATCTGTTGTTGTTAATACAAAGATGATTGTGGCTAATAGAAACAAGAAACTGAAAATGGTACCTAGCGGTAATTGTTCCGTAATCGCCATCATGGCAGCAGGTTGCCCGGATTCATTCAAGGCGGTCGATATCGATCCTGGAAGTTCTAATTCCTGGAAAATTCCAGTGCCGCCGATAACAGCAAACCAGATAGTCGAAACGACAGGAGCTATAATTGCAACAGCTACAATAAGCTCGCGAATGGTCCGTCCACGCGAAATGCGGGCAGAAAAAACAGCCATCATTGGACCGTAGCCGATAAACCATGCAAAGAAAAATACAGTCCATAAGTTGAGCCATCCCTCATCACCGCGATAAGTGCTGAATGGAATAAGTTCGTTCACATAAAGCCCGAACGCTTCAAGATAATGATTGAAAATAAAATATCCTGGGCCAAGTATCAATACGCCAATAATTAATGCTACCGCCAAAATAACATTAAAGCTGCTTAAAAGTTGAATTCCCCGATGAAGGCCGGATACAGCAGAAATAGCTGCGGCGACAACGAGTAAAATAATAATGGTAATATGAACGGCGAGTGTGTCCGGAATGTTTGTAATGGCGCTCAATCCGTAGCCCGCCTGCAATCCTAAAAATCCAATCGGACCAATCGTTCCAGCTGCAACAGAAATAATTGCAAAGGAATCGACAATGGTTCCAAATGCACTTTTATAAATAACTTTTTCTCCAAAGATTGGATAGAGAAGGGATCTTGGCTTTAATGGCATTCCTTTATGATAATGGGAATACATCAACACAATCGTGCCAAGTGTCCCTAAAATCGCCCATGAGAGGAATCCCCAATCAACAAAGCTCATTGCAAGCGCAGGTACAACGGCCTCCGGTGATGCATTTTCAATTCCTGAAAAATGAGGAGGAACCTCCAGAAAATGACTCAAAGGTTCTGCGGCTGCCCAAAACACACCGCCTCCAGCTAATAAAGTACACATAATTATAGAAATCCATTTAAATGTACTCATTTCCGGTTTATCAATATTCCCCAAACGGATTTTTCCATATTTCGAAAAGGCTAATATTAAAGCTATAAAAAACGTTCCAAGTATAACGATCTGATAAATGATTCCAAAATAAGTAGCTGACCAGCCAAATAAAGTGTCCACCATATTTGCAACAAAGTCTGCGTTAACCAGCGCGGCTATGACAAATAGGATAAGCGCACCGCCACTTATCAGAAATGTAGGTAAATCTAAAGAGTTCTTCTTTTTATTTGAAGCTTGCATTACTTCTTTTCCTCCAGTTTGTTAATTATTCTATCCATTTATTCTTCCTCCGAATCCCAATTTCTATTTAATGAGTATATACTTTTTTTACGAGGGGAAATGCGAAAAAGCCCCGACATGTTCTTTTATTATCATGAAATAGGCAACAGAAACGCAGAAAAATAAAAAGTGGAATCATACTCCAGCAACGGAAGTATAATTCCACCGTTCTATACCCTAAATCACTTTAATCAGATTGTCAATCATACATCCTTATTTGAAATTATCTCTTTTTTTGCAAAATAATTATTGGTTAAAGAAGATGTAGAAGAAATAACATTAGAAACAAGTCAACGATAAAAGTTATTGCAACTGGTGAAATAATTGCAGGAGCTGGTACTTCAAGTACAATGACTACGGCCTATCAGCCTGACGCTTTGTCTATTGATGGATTATTAAAAGAAGCCCCAGATTCAGCAAATGTTGCAGTATCTTGGTTATTCTCGTTAGGGGTATTATTTTCTGGTGCTTCAGAGTTAAAAAGCAACAACATGAAATAGTACTCATGCTGTTGCTCATATGCTAATCGAATTCTTTCCTTTTTCCAAAGTATAGGGTACCTAATAACCAAAATGCAGTGGTTAATAAAATCACTGCTATTAATACAGGAATTGCTCCAAATTGGATGATAAATGGTACGGAAGCAGCAGTTACAAGGCCGCCACCAACCATTGGTTCAAATAATATTTGTTTATAACCAAACGCATTGAGTGCAGGCGATTTATTCTCTGGATCCACAATACGCATAAGCATTATTCCTGTCGCTGCAACTCCGGTACTTTGACCAAAATCTCCAATTCCTCGTTCAAACCAGTAACTCGGAATCATCTTAGGTCCGAGATATAGGAAGAGGAAGATATTAAGAGCTATACCGACAATGGAAAGTAAAATAAATGGAATGATATTAGCTCCAATTACTTGCAAGCTTAGTGAAGCCATGGCACTAATGATTAGAAAATCCAGTGCTACTCCTTGTATTGTGTTAATCGTATCCCGATCAACTAGTTCATGATAATCAAAGCGGGATAGAAAGATTTGGACAATTATCCCGCCAATCATTGCAAATGGAAACAAAGGAACATATTCAAATAAATAAATATCCAGTGCGCTTCCATACGTTGCATCTTCTAACCAAACAAACGCTTCTAATAGTACATAACCAATGAATATAGAAATACCAATTAGACCTAAGTGAAATGCAAATGGTTCAATTGATAGCGGAGAGGTAGTTTTCGTACCTGCCGATTTACGGTGTTCTTTATTGATAATGCCCGTTCGTTGTTCAAAAGAAATTTCATCGGGATGACGTAACGTCTGCGATTTCCCTTTTCGTGCAGCCCAATTCACCATAATCATACCAATTACTACGCCGGACAGTATTCCTACCGTTGCTAAACCAATAGCAAGGTCATAACCTTCAGAGAATCCGAGTTCTTCAAATGTACTTTGTAAGCCGGCAGCAGTGCCATGGCCGCCAACAAAGCTAATTTCAATCAGTGCTCCTGCTGCAGGACTAAGTCCAAAAAAGGGGGTTAATACGGTAAGCGTTAGTAATATACCTACTACGTATTGAGCCCAGGATATTGTGTAGCCTAAGGCTATTTGCGGTCCGCCAACCCTCCACATCTTTCTAGGCTTTGGTAAGATAAATCCAATAAATAAACATGCAAAAACAATATTAATCAATAGCTCAGGTAAACCCGCCCAAACTTCTACCATATCTTCAGTAAAGAAGCCAGCATCAAGAAAACCATCTGTAGTTAGCCGGCCTAATACTTCCGGCCCCAATAAGAGTGCTAAGAAACCACCTATCAAAGACGTAGGTAAGAAGAGTTTTTGAAGGATGGGGATTTTCAATCGGATAAGCTTCCCGATTACGAGCAGAGCGGCTAGTATAATAACAGCAAAACCGACAATTTGTAAGGACATAGATAAACTCCTTTTCATAAAATTTTAAGAGGATTTCCAAGTAGAAATGAAATAAAAAATATTGAACTTCACTATACCCGTCATAATACTATGAAAAACATGTCATATTCTCTTTAGCGTACGTCAATGTTACATAAGTATCTCTGGAATAGAACTTGAAATGACTGCTTTATCTCGTATTATATTGCTTTTTAATTTTACTTTTGGTGTGCCGTGTTCTTAGGCGGGATAGGGCTTATATGGGGAGGGTAACCGGTGTGAGGGCTTATTATAGGTGGTGAATTAGGATGGTTTATTAATTATTTTTTGGAAATTTAAAGAGTGAAATAAACAATAATAAAGAATCGTCTTTGTTTTCAATGAACATTAACTCGTGATAAAAATAATGTCTTGCATTTTACACTTTTAACTGATATTATCATTTTTAACATGTCAGAATTTGAATTAAGATTCTTGGTAGGATTTTGGTAGGTTTTTAAGGATATAACAGGATATTGGAAATTTAATTAATATAGTGATAAGCCATATAACAAGCTATGTGAGAGCATTAAAGGTAACAAAAGCTAATAACAAAATTTAATATTATTCTTCGGGGCAGGGTGTAATTCCCGACCGGCGGTGACAAACATATCGAGTTTGAAGTCCGTGACCCGCGTTTAGCGGTGGATCTAGTGAGATTCTAGAGCCGACAGTAATAGTCTGGATGGGAGAAGAAAAGTAAGTCAACACATGAATGGGTGTAGTGTACTCTTTTTTGCGTACATAAAAACTGTTCAGGTGTATTGGATATAGTTTATTTAAGGACGCCCCGTGATTTTTTCACGGGGCTTTTTCGTGTTTAAGAAAGGAGGGAACGCATGGACGAACGGTACATGGAGCAAGCCATAGAGCTTGCTGGTTTAGGAAGAGGAAAGACATATACTAATCCATTAGTCGGTGCAGTAATCGTGAAAGACGGTGTCATTTTAGCGACCGGCTATCATTCGAAATACGGTGACAAGCATGCAGAAAAAATGGCTGTCGACCAATGTGAATCGCCCGAAGAGATGATTGATGCAACGATATATGTGACGCTGGAGCCCTGTAATCATACCGGAAAACAGCCCCCTTGTACCCAAATGATTATAGACAGCGGTATTTCCAAGGTTGTGATTGCACAGCTTGACCCCAACCCTGTGGTAGCAGGCAAAGGAAAAGCTTATTTAGAATCACAAGGGATACAAGTCGTTTCCGGTATATTGCAGGAAAAGGCGGAAGCGTTAAACAAGCATTATAACTATTTTCATAGGAGAAAGCGGCCGTATATTGTATTAAAGCAAGCTGTCAGCCTGGATGGGAAGCTCTCTATTGATCCGTCTCAGCGGACGTATCTCACTGGAGAGGAAACCTATAAAAAAGTACGTGAAGAGCGGCAATATTACCAGGCTATTTTGACAGGGAGCCGAACCATTTTAGCGGATGATCCCAAGCTATTACCAAATGTAATCACTGATTTTCCGCCAGTTCGCATTATTTTAGACCGGAGAGGACAAGCACTGGATTTTGAAAAGTACCAGATTTATCAAGAAGCTGTTCCAGTCTGGGTGTTTACAAAAAACGATTCCATCGCGAATACGCCGGAGCATGTCCGGTTAATACCAGACCAGTACTGGACCATCCCAAAAGTAGTTGATTACCTGCAGAAAGAGGGGATTCAATCGGTTTATGTGGAAGGCGGAAGCAAAATTCATGATGCATTCCTGGCAGAAAATAAATTTGAAGAAGTGATTACGTACATCTCGCCTAAGCTGATTGGCGGCAATGGAGTGTCCGCTTTTTACAGTGATAGAAAGGTTTCGTCAGTAATGCCTTTAGCTTTACAGAGTGTGGAAGCCGTTGGTGAAGATATACGAATCGTAAGCAGGAGGGGGAAGAAGGATGTTTACAGGGTTGATTCAGGAAGTAGGGACAGTCAAGAAAATCAGAAAAGCAAGCCGGCATATTGAATTGACATGCACGGCCTCCAGCGAACTTCTACAGGATTATCAAATTGGAGACAGTATGGCAATCAATGGAGTGTGCTTAACTGCCATCGAAGTGACCGATTCAGATTTTACCGTAGACATTATGCCGGAAACATTTCATAAAACAACATTCTCTGATGTGCATGTACATGCGGCGGTGAATCTGGAACGGGCGATGCCTGCGAATGGACGCTTAGAGGGGCATATTGTTTCAGGTCATGCAGATATCACCACACGATTGATTAAAAAAGTAAAAAAGGAGAATTCCATTGTTCTCACGTTCTATTATCCACCGGAAATACAAGGAGAAATCGTGGCCCAAGGTTCGGTTGCGGTTAATGGGACAAGCTTGACCGTGTCAGCTGTCACACCAGGATCATTTAGTATTTCACTCATTCCTTATTCAATGAATCACACCAATCTGGGACAGTTAAAACAAGGTGAATTCGTGAATGTAGAGACGGACATACTCGGAAAATATATCAAAGCCATGATAGGCACAGGAAAGAATCAAATGTTAAGTAAATACGCTGGAGAATAGAGGGGAAATAAAGATGATAAACCATATCGAAGCTGCAGTTACTGCATTGAAACAAGGACGGCTGATTATTGTTGCGGATGATGAGGAGCGGGAATCAGAGGGTGATTTAGTTGGGCTTTCCAGCAAAGCAACTGCGGAAACAATCAATTTTATGACAAAGCATGCCCGGGGATTGATTTGTGCGCCAGTTTCCGAAAACATTGCCAAGAACTTAAATTTATGGGAAATGACCAGTGAAAATACAGACGAGTATCAAACAGCATTTACTATCAGCGTGGACCATAAAGAAACAACCACAGGGATATCTGCATTTGAACGGGCAAAGACAATTCAGGAATTGGCAAATAGAAGTAGCCAAGCGGCTGATTTCAACAGACCAGGTCATATTTTTCCGTTAATAGCAAAGAACGGCGGAGTACTGGAACGCAGGGGACATACAGAGGCTGCGGTCGATTTAGCAAAACTGGCAGGAGACAGCGAAGCAGCTTATATTTGCGAGATTTTAAAGGAAGACGGAGAGATGGCCCGGCTGCAGGATTTAAAACAGCTTGCGGCAGAGTGGGGTATGCCGCTGGTAACCATCGAAGAGCTTGCAACTTATTTGGCTTATTCCAATATCCAGGCAAATGCTAAAGTGAAGCTTCCGACCAAGCGTGGAGACTTTGACTTGTCCCTTTATCAGGACAAAGAAGGCAAAGATCAGCTCGTCTTATCGATGGGAGAAATCAAGGACACTGAGGAGCCGATCTTAGTCAGAGTGCATTCAGAGTGCTTAACCGGAGATATTTTCGGTTCCCATCGCTGTGATTGCGGGGAACAGCTGGAAAGAGCCATGCAAATGATTGCCGATGCAGGGCGCGGTGCCATTCTATACCTAAGGCAGGAAGGAAGAGGAATTGGACTGCTCAATAAATTAAAGACATATGAATTACAGGAGCAGGGTGCAGACACCTATGAAGCGAATGTTTCTCTCGGCTTTCTTCCGGATGAGCGCCATTATGATATCGCCGCATGGCTCTTGAAAAAGGAAGGGATATCAAAAATCCGTTTGCTGACGAATAATCCGGATAAAGTAAAGGAATTACAGCAATACGGTATTGAGGTGGCTCAAAGGGTGCCATTAGAAACAACTGTTTATCATGAAAATAAACACTATTTAAAAATAAAAAAAGATAAATTTCACCATTTATTATCTGTAGAAGGAGAATGATTATGACTGTATATGAAGGAATGTTTCAAGGAGAGCAATTAAAAGTAGCTATCACGGTTTCCAGGTTTAATGAGTTGATTACATCTAAATTATTGGAAGGTGCCAAGGATATTTTGAAAAGGCATGGGGTAAGCGAAGAAGATATCGATATTTTCTGGGTGCCGGGTGCTTTTGAGCTTCCATATGTGACAAAGCAGGTGGAAAAGACAAAAAAGTACGATGGAATTATTACACTGGGAGCAGTTATTCGCGGCGCAACCACACATTATGAACTTGTCAGTAATGAAGCAGCCAAAGGCATCGCGCAAATCGGATTGAACGCAGAAATTCCAGTAATGTTTGGTGTGCTGACAACAGAAACGATTGAGCAGGCATTGGAGAGAGCTGGTACAAAAGCAGGGAATAAGGGTGGAGAAGCAGCGTTAGGTTTATTGGAAATGGTTTCGTTGAATAAACGGATTCATGCTTAATGTACATGAAAGGAAGGTTATCCATATCAAGGGTAGCCTTCTTTTAATACGAAAAAATATCTTTAATTAAATATATTTTTGTTGCATTATTATCACTTGAGTAGTAAAATGAAGATATAGAAAGGATATGAGGCGAATGAAAAAGAATACCCTTGGTTCCTTGATTTGGCTTCGGATTGTCCGCTTCATGCATCAGAGCAATCAGCTGTCCAATGACTTTCTAAAGCAATTTGATATTACCGTTGCCCAATTTGATGTATTAAACCAAGTCTGGTCTTATCAACCTCTTACGCAGAGTGAGCTTGCTGCCCGAGTGACCGTGTCAGAGGGAGGCATTTCACGTATGCTTGCCCGGCTGGAGCAGGAAGGATACATTCAGCGTAAGCAGGATTGGAAAACAAAATGGATAAGTTTGACGTCAAAGGGAGAAACCAAGATAGAGGAAGTTTTTGAAAATCAGCTGGCTTTTCAAACATCTGTAGTGGATGACTGTTTAACAGAAGAAGAACAGCGAACATTATATACGCTGATGTCGAAGCTGCAAAAGCATACAGAAAGCAAATTAAAAAAATAATACGTCTATTATTTTTTTATTATAACTTGACTAGTAAACTGATAAAGGAGGAATTGGTTATGTATACCATTCCAGGACACCATCATATTTCGATGGTTACAAAAAATGCAAATGAAAATAATCGTTTTTATCGTGATGTATTAGGTTTACGTCGTGTGAAAATGACAGTGAACCAAGATGATCCTTCCATGTATCACTTATTTTATGGGGATAAAACAGGCAGTCCAGGCACGGAGTTAACCTTTTTCGAAATCCCGATGGTTGGACACACACATCGGGGGACGAATGCTATTACTCGGATTGGTCTCTTAGTTCCATCGGAAGAGAGTCTGCGTTATTGGGAAGAACGCTTTGATACGTACAATGTTTTACACGGCGGGATAACAACCTATGCCAATCGAACTGCAATGAAATTCGAAGACCCGGAAGGACTGCAGATGGTATTGCTTGTTGCCAATGGAGAAAAAGCAGACCATTGGGAAACCTGGGAAAAATCAGAAGTACCTGCTGAACATCAAATCCAAGGTATGGGATCCGTGGAGATAACCGTAAAAAGACTGGATAAGCTGGCGTCCACATTGACAGATATGTTTGGTTATACAGAGGTCAGCCGCAGCGAGCGGGAAGCTATTTTTCAATCTGTTCCGGGCCAGGCTTTTGGAGAAATCGTTGTGAAATATTTAGACGGTCCTACGGAAAGACCAGGTCGCGGCAGCGTTCATCATGTAGCGATTCGTGTAAAAAGCCATGAAGAGCTTCAATATTGGGAAGAACAAGTCAAGGAACGCGGATTCCGTTCATCGGGCATCGTGGACCGTTTCTACTTTAAAAGCTTATATTTCCGCGAGTCCAATGGTATTTTATTTGAAATCGCGACAGATGGTCCAGGATTCACTGTTGATGGGGATGTGGAGCATTTGGGGGAAAAACTTGATTTACCGCCATTCTTAGAAGAAAAGCGTGCTGAAATTGAAGCAAATCTAGCTCCGATTGAATAGAAAAAAACAGCAAAGAAGGAAGGTTTCATACGGAACCTTCCTTCTTTGGCTATCCATCATTTAGCAATCGGAATAAGCTCTGTTAAATGATTGATTTCATATGTAGGCTCCATTCCTGTCAAGTTTCCCTTATGGTCGGGATTAAACCAGCATGTATCAATTCCATAGTTTATACCGCCCTGCATATCAGAGGTTAAGGAATCTCCGACCATTAATGCGTTTGCTTTATCGGTGAGTCCAAGCTTGGAAAAAGCATAATCAAATATGCGATAATCCGGTTTTTGAAAACCTGTTTCCTCTGAAATAATTACCGCTTCAAACGTGTTATGAAGCGGTGAATTTCCAATCTTAGGTAATTGCACATGCTTAAACCCGTTCGTGATAATCGCGGAACGCTGTTCAGGAAGCGAATCAAATAAGATGTCAGCACCATCCACCAGGTATATTTCTTTGCTTAAATTTTCAAGGTAAGCATGGTTAAATGCTGTTCCATCCAAAGAAAGACCATGCTTTTCAAATAATCTTCTAAAGCGTTCTGTCCCTAATTTTGTTATCGACAGCTTTCCTTGCTCCAATTCGCCCCAGAGCACATTGCTGATTTCCCGGTAGCTGCTCCGATAGTCTATAAGTCCATTCGGCAATCCAAAGGCTTCAAATGTTTTTTGTAAAGCCCCTTTCTCTGATTTGCCAAAGTCAAATAATGTATCATCCAAATCAAAAAATATTACATCGTATTTCATTGCTTTGTTCCTCTCCCTTTTAAGCATCTTACTTGTTCATTATAGCAATTATGGAGAAAAGTTACAGAGTTTGGCGAGAACAGGAGCGGAAATTAAAAATAAACAAAAACAGCCGAGCCGGTGGTTATCCCTAAAAGTTAGAGTTGTGTTATGCAGCTGATTGGCTGGATTGAGTTCGGTATTCGACTGGACTCAGCCCAGCCAATTTCTCTTTTGCTCGTTCATGATTATATCAGTAGATATATTCTTCAATCTGTTTTTTAATTCTTCATAACTTACCAATTCTTCTCCATGGTACATTTCTTGCTTTAAAATACCGAAGAAATTCTCCATCGAAGCGTTATCTGCACAGGTTGCTTTGCGTGACATGCTTTGGAATACTTTATTTTCTTTTAAAGTCTTCACCCATTGGTTGTGTTGATAATGCCAGCCTTGATCGGAATGAAGCGTGGTACGGTAGGTTGCCCGATTCTTTAGGATCTCCATCGTTTCTTTTAAAGGTTCCATGACAAGATCTAACGTTGGTCACTTCTTGATTTCATACGCAATAATTTCTCCGTTGTAAAGGTCAAGAATCGGATTTAAATATAATTTCTCTTCTCCAAGACATTTGAATTCTGTAATATCTGTTACTAGTTTTTGAAGAGGAATAGGTGTGTCAAAACAGCGGGATATTCGATTTTTCGTCACTTTACCAATCTTTCCCTTATAGGAATTATATTTGCGGGATTTCCGCATAAATTTCACACATTTTAAACCTAATTCTCGCATAATGCGATACACTTTTTTATGATTAATTTCATGCCCTAATTTCTTTAATTCTTTCGTGATACGTTTATAACCATAGCGTTCATGAAACTTTTTAAACAGGAATGTAATGCGTTCTTTTATTGCTGTATCCGTGTCTTCTCTGCCAAAATGCTTTACGTGATAATGGTAGGTTGCTTCAGGAATACCTACAACACAAAGTATATCTTTTAATCGGAATCCTTCTTCTTTGAGTTCGAATGCCACCTTTGCTTGTGCTTTTCGTAGAAGGCATTCGGATCCTCCCGAAAAGCTCTCAACTTTTTTAGGTATGCATTTTCTAGTCGCAATAATTCATTCTCACGTTCTAATTCTTCTTCGCGTGTTAACTTCTTTTCTTCCTTTTTCTTCTGTTTATTCGGTTTTTTAGACATAGAAGGTCGCCCCTTTGGTCTTGGTTTCAGGCCTTCTATTCCTTGTTCACGCAATGATTTCATCCAGCGTACAATTAAGGAATGGTTGTTCAAATGAAATCGAACAGCAGTTTCTTGATAAGAAGCACCTGTTTCTAACATAAATTGTACCGCATCTAATTTAAATTGAACAGAATACTCCTCCTTCGTCTTTCTTCGTTTCAATCCACCCATTCCCTGTGATTTATAGGAGCTTACCCAATTTTTTATTGGACTAGGGCTAGACATATTATATTTTTTTGCCAACGATATATATCCAAGGTTCCCATACAAATACTCAGTGACCAATTTTATTTTAAATTCTTCATTATATTTGGCCATAAAAACACCCCCAAAAATTAGATTTTTCTACTCTAACTTTCGGGGGTCGGTACCGCCTCTTACATGTTAAAAGGAAGCACGGCCGTTTTTAAAAAATTTTTCACTGAGTTTATCGCAGTAATGGGCTCTGTTTGGATTGCCCCTGCAGAACACAGGTCCTCAAGACGTCTGAGACAACGTTTTTCGATAGGACGATTCCTCGCTCCATCGAAAATGTTTATGCGTCAAAAAATGCCCGCTAAAGGAAATTTCCCTTCATTTAAAAGGCTGTAATGCCAAAAAATGGCCGGTCTATACATATTCGTGATATTCGTTGGGATCCTGTCCTTCTACACGGCCGTCTTCCCCTTTATCCAACGAATCAATTGTTTTCATATCCTCAGGAGATAATTCAAAGTTGGTGCTATTGATATTATCTTTTTGATGCATTGGATTGCTTGATTTTGGAATAGTAAATACGCCAGCCTGATAGTTCCAATTCACAATAATTTGTGCCGGAGTTTTATCGTATCTATCCGCAATTTCTTTTATTGTGGCATTTTCCAGCACGTCATTCAGATAACCCCGGCCAAAAGGACTCCAGGCTTCCGTAAGAATGCCCCGTTTTTCATTTTCTTCAACCTTGCGGTTATTATGAAAATACGGATGACGTTCTACCTGATTTGTAGCAGGCGTCACACCTGTTTCTTCGATAATGTTATCTAAATGTTCGGGTTCAAAGTTAGAAACACCGATGGTTCTGATTAATCCTTGTTTCTGAGCATCGACTAAAGCCTTCCAAGCGTCTACATATTTGCCGTCTTTAGGGTTCGGCCAATGAATTAAATACTTGTCAAAATATTCTAGACCCATGCGGCGCAGAGATTCCTGAATAAAGATAAATGCCTTATCGTATTCATGGTGCGAGCCGGGCAATTTCGCACTGATTAAAATTTCTTCTCTTGGGAGTGCAGATCGACGCACGGCTTCCCCGACAATACCTTCATTGTTATAGTTTGTAGAAGTATCGATTAAACGGTATCCCAGGTTCAAGGCGTTTAAAATTTCAAATGTACCCTGATCCCCGTCAATACCAATCGTGCCTAGTCCTACGAAGGGAAGTACGGAACCATCATTTAGAATAAAACCGTTATGACTAACAGTCACAATCTCATCTCCTTTACAAACTTTGTAATGTAAGCTGAGAATGATAGATGTCTGCCATTATGAAAACAACAAGCTGCCTTCAGCAACAGAGCTTCCGGTCAATCATCAAACTCAGGTCACATTACCCGTATTTCATGTTTACATCTCTTGCTAGGATGTCCATAATTACTATACCCAATTTAAAAAAATCCTACACTAATTCGGTACAGATTGTTGGAATGAGGAGATCTTCGTAATCAATCATTATTGTCACTTAGCAAAAATAACAGCCTTCAGTTTTTCCGGATCATCTGACTTAATGGCGATCTTGGAATATTCCTTTTGAATCCCCATAAATAAAGTTGCTTTAACTGGATTTTTCATTTTTAAAATCATATCTGGATAAACCTGCTCAAAATCCTTTGCGATAAAATCAATGGTATCCTTTTCTAATTTACTTTTCAAAACAACAGAATCCTCTACTATGCTCTCAATATCCTGAAAATTAATTTTGACCCGTTTTAATATTCCGAATGATACATAGAGAGCCTTTTCATCTGTATATATTGGATTCAGGCGGATGGATTGAATACTCGCTATCAAAAAAATCACCGAATAGATATTAAGAATCAATAAAATTATAGAAATAACAATAGACTTTTCGTGAAGCCACCAATGAATAGCGAGCGTTTCCACAATAATTGCATGAATCATCATAATCTGAAAGGCGATAAAGTTTGATTTTTTATGGAGTGTTATCCCGTTTGGCGGTGTCTTTTTCCAAGTGAAAAGCGCATAGTAAAAAACCAAAAACTCCGAGCAAATCACATGGATAATCGGGTTATTCTTTACATAATGGTCCACTGCTTTTGGGAATGAAAAAATAACTGGCAATGCGCTTGTTTTCACTTTTTGTATGATGTTAGGAAGGTATCGGAAAAAAGCGATAACAAATAAAAGCTCAAAAAGCACCAATGCTGCTTCTGCACCTATCCCGACCCAAGTAATTGTTGCATAAGGGCCTAACAAGTGAGAGGGAATAAGAAGTCTTGCTATTATACAGCCTGCTGCTGCGAATAAAACAGCTGTCTTGATAGAGAATTTCTTTCTATACAGCATGAAAAATAGTGGCCCGATAATAACTAAATCAATTAACGAACCTAAAACAACCGGATTAGTCTCCGGCGGTAAAACCTCAGCTCCGACCGCTGTTTGATACAGCATATAATTACTGACCAAAATGAGACTGAGTATCAGCAGCCACAGATACTTACCTTTTTGAATCACATTCATCAACTACACCTCTTCTACAATGGTATTTAAATGGCTAAGTATTCGATCTAAATGTTGCAAATCCTCTAAAGGAAGCTGCCCATAAACATGATAATTGATGTCATCGTTAAGCTCTTGCAGTTTATCAAAATACAATTCTGCCTTCGGTGCCAAATTTAAAATGATTTCACGACGGTTCTCTTTATTAATATGACGCGTGATATATTCCTTCGCTTCCAATTTATTCAGCAGCTGGCTAACGGCGCTCATAGAAGTGTTTAAATGCTGGGATAAATCTTTGGTGGAAGCAATTCCGTTTTGAATCAATTCTAATAGTAACACTTGTTTTGCGGTAAGCTGGTTATCGAGTTCATGCTCATATCTGCTGGCGAGTTGGATATTCAGCTGATTTTGTGAAGCATTGATTTTTTGAATAAGCTTTATTTTTGAGTCCACTATAAAACACCTCGCTTTATAATTAAGTTATCTTAACTATAAAGCAATTTAAATAAAAAGTATTTTTAATTTAAGGGCTCATGTGTAATGAAAATAATTTTGAAATTTCATGTAATATATTCTATACTTTGTTAAGTGACTAAATGTGTAGAATACTAATTAGATTAATATATATGTTAGAAATGCTTCACAAAGATATTGGAGGAATAGAAATGATTTTTGGTGTGTTAAAGGATAATAAAATAGGAGAATACCGTGTGGTGTTAACTCCTGTTGAGGCGGCTGCCATTAAAGAAGATGGACATACCGTTTTAGTTCAAAAGGATGCTGGTTTTTCAGCCGGCTTTACGAATGAACAGTATGAGCAAGAAGGTGCGGAGATGGTAGATACAATAGAAGAAATGTACAAGCGCTGTGATTTTCTTGCCAAAGTAAAAGAAATAGAAGAAAGTGAGTATGGATTATTAAGAGAAAACCAGATTGTTTATACATGTATTCATCCGGCGGCGCATCCGGAGCAAGTACAGGCTATTCTCGACAGCAAGAGTGTTGCGTTTACTGCAGAGGATTCCCATCGTTTTGGCTCCGTCAATTGTGAAGCAGCTGGAAAGCAGGGTGCGTTGATGGGGTTAAATGCGATGCTGACAATCAATGGCGGAAAAGGAAAATTTGTCAGCGGTCTAGCTGGCGCTCCCGGCATGAAGGTACTTATCCTGGGAGGCGGACTAGTTGGAAGGTCTTCCCTGCAGGTTCTGCAATCTTTAGGCGCCTGGTGTACAGTGATGGATGTAAATTACGGGGTACTTAGAGATATCGGCAGGACATATAACGAAAAGGTAAATACGCAACTATCCACAAAGCAGAATATTAAAAAACTGCTCCCAGAAATTGATATGGTGATTAACTGTGTGAAGTGGCCGAAAGAAAATAAAGATTATTTAATTGACCGGGAGATGCTTCACTTAATGGAAAAGGGTTCTGTTATTGTAGATATTAGTAATGATGAAGATGGTGCCATTGAATCCTTCCGCGAAACAACACATGAAGATCCGATGTATGTTGAAAATGGTGTGGTGCATTATTGTGTAAGTAATATTCCGGGAGCGATTGCGAATTCTACCTCAGTAGCTTATGCAGCTTCCGTGCTTCCGCATATTCGTTCTATTTTAAACCATGGCGTGAAGGAGGCCTGCATTCGTGACGGCTTTTTGAGAAGAAGCTTAACAGCCTATAAAGGCTACTTAACACATGAAGAAACAAGTGCTATTCAAAATCGGCCATGGGCACGTCCGGAAGATGTACTCCAGCTGCAGGAGGAAGAAATAGACTTTGCGCCGCCGGCAACGCGGACAAGATCAACTAACTTTTTAAAGATTTAATACAACCAAGAAAAGGGGAGACTAGATGACGATAAACACATTATTAGTAGATTTTGCGTGTGCAAGTATTCTTATTTTATTAGGAATGTTTCTGCGCGCAAAATTGAAATTTATTCAACGAAGTTTTATTCCTGCAAGTTTGCTGGCGGGATTTCTGGGTCTGGCATTGGGACCCAGTTTTTTAAATATTTTGCCGCTTTCCGAACATATTGGTTCTTATGCGGGCGTTATTACGATATTAGTATTTGCGGCAGTAGGGATTAATGGTTTTTCCTTTTCACCGGGCAATATGAAAAAGGATCTTAACCGGATGGGCGCCTATGCGATTTATAAGATTTTGGGGATTGCTCTGCAAATCGTTATCCCAATTGTTTTTGCCATTATCGTTATTTCAAAATTTATTCCAGAGATCAATTACGGGTTTGGATTACTATTAGCAGCCGGGTTCTATGGAGGTCATGGAACAGCTGCAGCAATCGGAACAACCTTTGAGAACCTAGGCTGGGAAAATGCAACGGATTTAGGCATGACAGCGGCCACCGGCGGGATGCTTATTGGTATTTTGGGCGGGCTCATTTTTATCAAATGGGCAACACGAAAAGGCTATACGCAATATGTAAAGGATTTCTCTGAAATTTCGGAGGATTTAAAAACAGGATTAGTAAAGCCTGAAAACCGCACCTCGATGGGGAAGGATACCGTATCGCCTATCGCACTTGACCCATTGGCTTTTCATGTCGCGTTATTGGTGGTTCCTGCCGGATTAGGATATTTATTAAATAACTATATTGCAGAGACCTGGAATTTAGAATTTCCGACATTTACGATTGCATTTATTATTGCGTTATTGATGTACCTTGTTTTGGGAAGAGGTAAAAAAGGGATTTATAAATATGTAGACAGTAAAATAGTAGATAGAATCGGAAGCTCTGCAACAGATTATCTTGTATTTTTTGGCGTGGCATCGATTCAGCTTCCGGTTGTGAGAGAGTACTGGCTGCCGTTGACGTTACTAATGCTTTCAGGACTGGTTGTCGTTGTATTGACCCTCGTCGTAATCGGGCCTGGTATGAACTACGAAAGCTGGTTTGAACGATCTATCTTTGTATATGGCTATTCCACCGGTGTTTTTGCTATTGGGCTAACACTGCTACGAGTTATTGATCCAAACAATAAGTCAAAAACATTAACTGATACTGCGATCGTTGGACCGTTAAATACGCCGTTGGAGCTATTTGCCTGGTCGGCGGGTCCGATTATGCTGATGACCGGACAGCATTGGACGTTTGTTGGTATTTATGTAGCTATTTCGATAGCATGTTTTGTTATTGCGAGGATATTTAAATGGTGGTATTGGAAGATTCCGTTGGGAGAAAGGCCGGCTGTTCCTTTGGATAGGGAGGAATGATGTGTTCTGAAATAGAGTAATAAGAGAAGAAGACTGGCTTCGTGAAAGATTCCGGTCTTCTTCTTTAATTGCTTATACCTATTTTATTTCGTGTTAAAAAATAAAATTTAAAAGCAATTCTGCTAAATAAACATTTATCATAATGGTGCTCTCAACTTTTCTTATGAGACAGCACGCTGCTAATTGAAATAATGTAATTTCTAACCTAGTTTCCTAGGGATAAAATGGGAAGAAAATAGGGAGCAATAACATGGAAACAATGATGCCGACTAAAATCATTGGAGAGCCAGCCTTAACGTAATCCATGAATTTATAGCCGCCTACACTGTAAACCATTGTATTTGCAGGCATGCCAATTGGCGTAGCAAATGCTAAAGAGCCTCCGATTACTGTTGCCATCAGTACAGCTCTTGGATCTGCTCCAATAGAAGTTGCAATGGATAAACTTATCGGTACTAATAGAGCAGTGGTTGCTGTGTTGGACATGAAATTTGTCATCACAGCAGAGAGTGCTAAAATCACAAATAATAATAAATAAGGTGATGGTGTATCTCCCAAAAAGTCTACAATAGAATGTGCAATTAATGCTCCCGCTCCGGTAACATCAATAGCTTTTGCCATTGCTAAAGAACCGACAAATAAAAGGATGGTATTCATATCAATCGATTTCATTGCGTCTTTTTCTGAGATAACTCTTGTTGCTACTAAAATTAATGCCCCAGTCCAAGCGGAAACATGCAGCGGTACACCTATGACATCTTCGAGAATCATCGCCGCTACAGTTAATATTAGAACAATAAGAGATAAATATTGTTTCCATTTGGGAACATTTGAATAATCTATTTGTTGATTGAAAATGGAGTCTTCATTCAATGCTTGTTCTTTATTATTTGGTAAAAATCGGTATCCGAAAAAACAAAAATATAAGATACCAATAATTAATATAGGTAATCCAACTTTTGCATACTCAAAAAAACCAAAAGATAAACCTATATCTTGTAAAGCTGATTGGGCAATCATATTCCCTGGGGCGCCAATCAGACTCAAATTTCCTCCCATCGCCGCTGCGAAAATTAGAGGGAGAAGTAATCTGGATCTGGAAAACCCGGATTTAGCTGCTATGCCAATGATAACAGGTATGAATACAGCTGCTGTGCCTGTGTTTGATAATAGACCTGACATAAGGCCAGTAATTACCATGATAACGGCAATTAACATCCGCTCCGTTTTTGCAAATTTGGTTATGATACTCCCAAAGTTTTGTGCCATACCTGTCTCAAAAAATGCTCCACCAACAATAAACATGGCGATAAATAATAAGACATTCGTATTGACGAACCCATCGAAAGCTTCGCCGGGTTCTAATACTCCTGTTAAAATTAATCCCACAGCAACTATCATTGCTGTAATAGATAAAGGGATTTTTTCCCAAGCGAACATTATGATAGCAAATATTAAAAATAGTAACGTAATTATTTCAGGACTCATTTTATTCCCCCTAAAGTTATAACGTTTAAAAGCTAAAACACAAAGACTGCTAAACTACTTTTTTGGCCATGATAGAAAAGTGGCTATTTGCTGTGATATATAGCTTATATTATTCTGAACTTGTGACCTCTCCATTGCTTGTTCTAGTGTTTGAACGCCGGGAATAACGGATAAGCAAACGTTGATACCGCTTTCGTAAAAACGTGTTAATAAAGAACTGTCGATACTGCCGGCGATAGCAATTACGGGTTTATTTAAGCTGCGTGCGTAATTTGCAATACTAATAGGAGCTTTACCTGACAATGTTTGAGAATCTAATTTTCCTTCCCCTGTAATAACAACATCCACTTGATGAATGACTTCTTTTACTTGAAGCGTTTCCATAAACCAGTCAGCACCATCAAATATTTGAGCATCAAGTGCTAAGCATGCAGCACCTAAACCACCTGCTGCACCTGCCCCTGGAGTATCTTGATACTTTTCTAAAATAGGGGTAATGGTACATAAGCGCTGTATTTGTTCCTCGATTTCAACAGCGTCTTCTGGTGTGATTCCTTTTTGCGGGCCGAAAATAAATGTAGCGCCATTCTGACCAAAAAGCGGATTTTGCACATCTGTTATAACAGATAATGTAATATTTTTAATCGCTGTAAAGCATGTTGAAAAATCTATATGTGTAATGTCTTTTAAAGCAGCAGCTCCCAAAGGAACAGGTTGATCAGATTCGTCTGTAATTGTTACGCCAAGGGCTTGAAGCATCCCTATTCCCAAATCATTTGTAGCACTTCCGCCAAGCGTAATGACCACATTATCTGCCCCATGGTTTATTGCATGCATAATCGCTTCGCCTACACCATATGTAGTCGTATGCAACGGATTCCTTTTATTTTCAGGAATCATTGGCAAGCCACAAATTTGAGCAATTTCAATTACCGCCGTGCCATTATTCATCAGAGCATAATAGCTTTGTATTTTTTCTCCCAGACTGCCAATAACCATACAATCTATTTTTTTCGCAACACCCGAATCAATCAATGCATCAATTGTTCCTTCACCACCATCAGCTAAAGGTTTTTGAATAACTTCTAAATTTTTAATCTCTAATTCTTTAGCTATAATGCCATTAATTTCTGAAGAACTGATACTTCCTTTAAATGAGTCTACAGCAGCTAATATCTTCATTTGTCTCCTCCTTATGAAAAAGTAAGGTACTCAGATAAGCCTATCTCAGTACCTTTTATCATTGCACTTTAAAAGAGCATAAAGAACTTTCAGGAATAAAGTATAAGCGCGCGGTTTTGGTAGGGCTGGTAATCGCGGTACCAGTCCCAACTAAGGAAATCCGCGCCTTTCAGGTTTGCCTTGCCAAGTTTTCTTTAAATATTAGAAAAATGTGAAAATAAAGGGTGCGTTAAAGTGTTAGATTTTTGATAATTGCATTTGTAATTTCTTCTGTATTACTAGTTCCCCCAATATCACGAGTGATAATACCTTGTGCAGTTGTTCGGCGGATAGCCTCATGTACTTTATTGGCTTCTTCCTGCAGTCCGAGGTCTTCTAGCATTAATGCAGCACTGGCAATCGTGCCAATTGGATTTGCGACTCCTTTACCAGCAATGTCTGGAGCAGATCCATGGACAGATTCGAACATACTAGGAAACCGCTTGTCGATTTGTAAATTAGCGCTAGAAGCAATACCAAGGCTGCCAGCAAGGGCGCTTCCTAAATCAGATAAAATATCAGCAAATAAGTTAGATGCAACCACTACCTCTAAATCATCTGGATTAAGTACAAATTGGGCAGCCATAGCATCTACTAACCATTGGTCTGTTTCTACGTCTGGATATTCTTTGCTGACACGTTCAAATACTTCATCCCATAAAACCATTCCGTATTGTTGTGCATTACTTTTTGTAACACTAGTTACCTTCTTTCTTTTTCGAGTACGTGCAAGGTCAAACGCAAAACGGATAATACGTTCACAGCCATGTTCTGTAAAAATAGAAGATTGAATGGCTACTTCTCTTTCATCTGGACGAGCGCTAAAGTTTCTTCCGCCAATTCCAGAGTATTCTCCTTCTGAATTTTCACGTACCAATATCCAATTTAAGCTTTCTGGATCTGGATGAGCGATACGATGATTGATACCAGGAAGAAACTCCACAGGTCTGATATTTGCCCACTGATCTAGCCCTTGGCAAATTGCTATACGAAGTCCCCATAAGCTGACATGGTCGGGTACGCGAGGATCACCCACAGCTCCGAAATAAATGGCATCATAATCTTTCAAAGTTTCTACACCATTTTTGGGAATCATACTTCCGTGCTCTAAGTAATAATCACTTCCCCAATTGAAGTAATCGCTTTCAAATTTAAATTTACCGTCTGATTGTTCCTCCAAGTAAGTTAATACTTTCATACCGGCTGCAATTACTTCTTTTCCGATACCGTCTCCTGGAATTACTGCAAGTTTAAACGCTTTTGTCATAACGCTTCCTCCCTTTATTAAGTTATTTATATCTTAAACAACGTATACGTTAAAGTCAATATTTATTTTATTTATTTATTTTTTGTTCATTCAACCCTTTTAATGTATTCATTAAAAAACTAGCAGATAAGATTTTAAGATCTTGTCTGCTAGTTTTCCTTGCGTAGAACATTTAAAATTTCGGTATGAGATCTGTTTCGATGCTCTTGCATAACATACTTTGCAGCTTGCTCATTTTTAGCAATCATACAGGCGATGATAGCTTTGTGTTCTTGAATGGATTGTTTTGGTAAGGGCCTTTCGTGAATCGTAAAGAGTCTTGCTCGATGACACTGATCATCAAATGTTTCATAAGTATTTGATAAACGATGATTATCAGCTAAATCTAAAATTTGGCGGTGGAATAAATCATCCAGCTTGGACCATCGTTCTAAATCTTCATTTCCTAATGCCTCTAGTTGTTCATCAATCATGTTTTGCAGTTGTTGAATATCTTTATCTGAGGCGTTCTGAGTAGCTGCTTCTGCGGCAATTCCATCAAGTGCCACGATAACACTATAAATTTCTTTTAAATCTTCTGGACGTATCGGTTCTACAACAAACCCTTTACGAGGAACTAAACGAATTAAACCTTCCGTTTCCAGGCGTACAAATGCTTCTCTTACGGGTGTTCTGCTCATTTCTAGAAATGCTGTTATTTCACGTTCTAAAAACATACTTCCTGGCGATAAAATTAGTTCGCGAACGGCAGATTTAAGTATCAAATAAGCTTGTTGAGGTAACTTATAATCTTCAATGTGATCAATGTTTTCTTTTATTTTATGTAATGGAAAATCCATAAAAAACCGCTCCTTCTTAAATATCTGATAAAATAAATGGCAGTTGCATTTGTGAAGCATAGATGTTTTTCGTGATCTATTCATATTATACTAAAGATGTTGAAATAAACAGAAGTAAGAGTATATTCTCGGAATTTCCTTTAATGTTTTATTGATTTCTCATAAGCTTAATTATGTGGAGAAATAACTAACAGATTAAGTCTGGTGCTCATATTAAAAAGAAAACTGGCACCTTCGCCAAATAAAATGTGAAAGTGTCAGCTATTTCTTTTTTAAATAAATTATTTCTTCTTTCGCAAATTCCTTTTCTCTTCCCGGCTAAGTCCGACAGTTAACTGTTCAAATAAAGTATCCCATTGATTCTGAAATGATTTATAAATAAGCGGATATTTTTTCTTCAACTGCAGAATTCCTGCCGCATAGCTTTGGTTGTCATTTTCCAGTTGCTGTTTCTGGTAGACAGGTAATTCATTCATTACCGCAATCATTTTTGCAGCAGATACTTTGCCGGTGTAGAACCATTCATATGCTTTGTAGTAAAGCAGCGCATGAGCATGCATATCACGAGACAATCTGCTGATTTCTTTTTGCAAACGTGCCTGCTTTTTGGTTTCATTATGTGCTTTTTTTATGTCACTATTATTCCGGGTAATAGCATCTGCTAAACCGATGTAAATCTCAGCCTCTTGAAATAGTGCTGCTTTATGAAAATACATATATTGTTCCATCAGTTCATTCTGCAGCTCTTTTACATCATCCGTTTCCGAAACATGCTTTAGATGCTTTTTAAATTTGGAGATGATTTTAGATAGCATAGACCAATTTTCTGTCGTAATGATAATATTAATCCAGGATAGATAGAATGCGGTAGTTGTTTTGGTATCTTCATCTTCTGCTGGTTGAGATTGTTCCATGACTTGCATGGATTTATCAAACTGATTTATCTGAGTGTGAAGATGTGCAAGCGCTGGGGCAAACATGGATGTTTGCTCTGGGAACCTCTCCAATAAATCCTCGTAGGTTTCGATAGCCTTGTCAGGATAGCCATTATCTTGGTAGATATCAGCCTTTAACGTATAGATGACCTGCAACTCTTCGTTGCTTGTCGTCAGTGGGATGATTTCTGAAAATATCTTTTCCATCTCATCAACATCGTCATTAAAACTAGCTAGTTTTAATAGCTTAAATTTAATTTCGCCGCTATCTGGTACGAGCTGATTTAATTTTTTATAGATTTCAAAGGCTTTTTGGTTATCTCCACTGTCCATGGCTTTTTTTGCATCAGCAATTAATTGTTCTGCTTCATCAAGCGGTTTGACTTCTTCTGCTTTTGTATTTTCTTCGGGTGTATGCTGTTGGTCAGCCTTCCCGGTTGAAGCAGCGTCTGTTTTTTTCTTGCCGTGTTTACGATTATTATCGTAAGCTGCTCTTTTCTCAGGATCTCTTAAAACCTCAAAAGCTTCCTGTACTTTGGCATAGCCTTCTGGGTCTGTTTCCTGCGGATGTTTTTCCAAAGCCTGCAGATATTTTTCTTCGATTCTTGCTTGACCAATATTAGCAGTGGTGCCAAGAATCTTATAATAGCTTTCATTCTTTATTTTACTCATAGTGATAACTCCTCATTATTTACGGTCGAAAAAGGATAAAGTTTCTGGCTCTATCCTTGTCGTTATATAGACTAATAAAATCCTTCTATTCATGATAGAAGGAGCTTGTTGTTTTATTTAAATAGGCGGAACATAATAATAATGCCAGCCTGAATCTTGTTATATTCCGTTTTTTATTGTAGCTTTTCTTTTCGAATCTCGCAAGGAAAGGGCGAAATTAAGAGGCAGGAATAAATAGAAATACAAAAGCTGGAAAGTTTCTTTAATCTCATGAAGATGCCCTTGACTGCAGGATGCCGGGTTTCTGCAAGGTTTGAGTACCTTATTTAAAAATGGTATATTTAAGTAAGCATTTAAATAAAACAAAAAGCGGAAAGTGGCTGAACAAGTCACTTTTTAATAGTTAAAGAAAGTAAGGAAGTACATATGCACACAGCTGGTGTAACATCGTTAAAAACAAACGGGACATTCTTCCCCCCATTAATTCAGAAAAATAATTATAAAACCGAAGAAATACAGGTGATGCAGAACACTGTTTCAAAGCTATTGGACACTTCTACCACATCAAAAAAGCCGGGCATGCTTTTAGGACATATCCAATCAGGGAAAACACGCTCCTTTCTCGGATCGATGGGGCTAGGCTTTGATAATGGCTTTGAAGTGGTGATTATTCTGACCAAAAATTCGAATGCCCTTGTCAAACAAACCTTTGAAAGGGTGGAGAGTGAATTTACGGGGTGTATTGAAGAAGATGAATTAGCTATTTACGATATTATGAAAATACCCGTAAAGCTGCGTAAATTTGAATTGAAGAAAAAGCTTGTGATTGTTCTGAAAAAAGAAAAGAAAAATATACAGCGTTTAGAAAGACTGCTATTTGACATGTACCCGGTTTTGACTGCTAGGAAAATGTTATTTATTGATGATGAAGCAGATTTTGCTTCTGTCGCGTATGACAATGTCAAAGATAAAAATATAATTGATCTCAAAGTGATTGCCGGACAAATTGATCAGATTCGCGCTCGATTAGAGAATGCTGCTTATCTGCAGGTAACGGCGACTCCATATTCCTTATATCTTCAGCCCGATGATATGAATATTCATGAGCATAAAGCCTTTCAGCCGAAGCGGCCGGCGTTTACCGAATTAGTGCCGGTGCATGATAAATATGTCGGCGGGGAAATGTACTTTGAAAAATCTAAGGAAGAGGCGCACATGGCGAGTTACCTCTACCATGAAATTCAAGAGGAAGAGCTTGAAATCTTAAGGAAAAGTGATAAGCGGAAGGTAAAGGTGAACCATCTGCTTCATAGCGAACGGTATGAAGGGATTCGCAGCGCGCTGATTCATTTTATTGTCGGCAGTAAAATCCGCAATATACAACAGCAAAAAGAAGGAGAGCGCCTTGAAAAGTATGCTTTTATCATGCACACGATCACGACAAAAGCAGCGCATCAGTGGCAAGAAGAAGTCATGCTTCATATGGAAGAACAGCTCCGCGATGCAATGGAGAAAGAAGACCCTATCTTTGATCAGTTAATTCGTACAGCTTATCAGGATTTTGCGCGCTCACAAAGGAAGGATATGTATTTTCCTGCTTTTGATGAAGTGCTTTCCGATGTGCGTGATGCTTTGATAGAGGAAGAGCTGTTAATTGAAATTGTAAACTCAGAGCAGGATGTCGATCATTTATTAGATAAATCAGGAGAGCTAAAATTACGGACGCCGCTTAACTTCTTTATCGGCGGGCAAATCCTTGACCGGGGGATTACAATAAAAAATTTAATTGGCTTCTACTATGGAAGAAATCCGCAGAAATTCCAGCAGGACACGGTCTTACAGCATTCGCGAATGTATGGAGCACGTCCGCTTGCTGACATGGCAGTTACCCGCTTTTATACGACCAGACGAATTTATGATGTTATGGAGCAGATGTATGAATTTGATACAGAGCTGCGCCGGGCTTTTGAATCTGGAGCAAACAGCGGGGAAGTTACTTTTATTCAAAAGGATAGCGATAATACGATATTGCCATGCAATCCAAATAAAATTCTATTATCAAGCGTACAGATGTTAAAGCCGGGAAAACGGATGCTGCCATCTGGTTTTCAAACGATTGCGAAAAGCTACCTGGAGAGGGAAATGAAAAAGATAGATAAGCATGTGGCGACAATGAAGCAGACAGCAAAAGCAATACATCCCAAAGATGACCGCTGCTTTTTGGTTGAAAAGGAAAAAGTCCAAGAGCTATTAGAAATGATTTATCAAACCTACGTATTCAAAGAGGGCTATGAGTGGGATTTAGAAACGTATGGTGCTGTGATGAATTATTTATCCGAGGACACGGACACGAATCGAAAAGGGCATGTCTGGGTCGTTTTGCGTCAGAACCGTAATATGGCGCGTATTCGAAAAAGCACTGGCAGGTTTGAAGATGCACCGGATACCAAACAGGATGAACTGAAAATAGCACGAAACTTAGCGCGAATTATTCCATCACTGATCTTGATAAGACAAAATGGTGCAGAGGAGCAGGGGTGGCGCGGTGGAGCTTTTTATTGGCCGGTGCTGGTTACACCGGAGGAGACGAAAACAACGGTGTTTGCCGGGAGAGGGGTTAAGGAGAGGTAAAAAGAAGGGAAAAAATAGCAAGGTGAGTATATTTTATGTTTAGTAGATTGGGTATAAAATATCCTGTGCTGTTCAAAATATAAAACAGCACAGGCAATATTTTAATAACAATCCCAATTAAAAAGTACTTTACTAAAATCTTTGTTTTTCAAATCCTCTTCAGAGATAAAGAAATTCCCGACACCGGAATCCCCCCATACAATCTTTTCGTCGGCACTGTCTATTTGCAGCAGCAATATATCTGCATCTTGATAATCTCCATAGGCGCGCGGGTCTTCCTGCGTAAAGAAGGGATAGCCGCCAAGCTTATGGCCTGTCCCGTTAAATAGCTGGAAGAATGCTTCCTCTAGCTTTTCATCATGGTTTATTTCATCGAATATAGCTGCATACATTTCATCACTGCGATAATCGCCTCCTGTGAGAGCTTCCAAGTCTGTCTCAAAAGTTAATCCCATTTCCTGCTCGACAGGGAAAAACAGCTCATCATCTGGCATTTTTACAAAAGAAAAGTCTTGGATTAATTGGGATTCATCCTGAATTACTTTTTCATGATAGATTACTCGAAACCCAGATTGATTTTGTCCATCATCAAAATCTACTCCCAGCAAATCATCATTGCCATCAATATAAAATTGCAAAATCCCTTTATGGGGAAAATGCGGTAAATGAACAGGAACGTTTTCAAAATTAATTTGCGCCAATAGTTTTAGAGGAATTCCCTCTTCATTTTTAGGGTATTCCATAGAAGCAGGGAAGTAAGGGTCACCTGCAAATTTGCTTTCGAATAATGAAGTTTTACGCTCCGTAGTAGAAACCTTTACAATTGGTATCAGTGTGTCTTGAATGAGAGAGCGGTATTGCTCGAATGCTTCAGGTAATTGTAATGATGTTTTGTCTGGCATAATAAACCTCCTGAAATTCAGTTTATTCTGTATAGTAGTTACTATAGCAAATCAGGATAATCAAAGAAAATATGAGAGCAAATAATTCATATATTGAAGGTACTCAGGGTTGTAGTAGAGAAACTTGTTGATGAGCGAAATATATTACTGGGGATTTCAGTGATTAGAGTAGAATATATTGACATATTTTTAGAGAGATTATAGATCATTTTAAAAGGTAACTGCAATTATCATGCATATCCAAAAAGAAGTTAACCGTCCTGTATCTTCCGAATATCAGGAAAGCTAACTTCGTAAATCAGATATTTTTTCTTTAATCAGCCGTCTACTACATTATAAACAGTATGTATGTCACTTTATTTGTAATACACAAAATTATCGTTAAGCATTTACCGATATATATAGCATAGTGAATTTTATCGGGATCTCTCCCAAATCGTTCTTCATTTTAGAGACAAATTAGAGCAGGGAAAGTAATTCCTAATTTATTAATGTAAGAAATCCTCGCCCAAAATGATATACTTACTACCTTTTTAACCCATCCAGAACAGTAGAGGTGAATTTATTCATTTCCTCCACGATATCAAATTGTTCTCCGAAAATAATCCAATCATAGATGGTGCCTCGCATACACCTCGTAATTAATACAGATACTTCTTCCGTCGTTAATCCTTCCTTAAATTCTTTATTCTTAATTCCTTCCTGAACAAAAGAGTTAATTACTTGATAAAGATTCCTGTTTGGGTCAGATAAATAATGATTTTTGTTAATGGTTAGCGACATTGCATTCATGTATACAGTTCTGATTAAATCTTTCCCTAACTCGTCACGTAAATAAATCATTTGGGCTTCAAAAAATATAAGAATTTTTTCACTTGCTTTAATGTCATTTGATATTCCTTTCTGAAATTCCGAATAGAAATTATCAATATCTTTAAATTTTTCATTGAAAATATCATATTTACTATTGAAATGCACATAAAAAGCCCCTTTAGATACATTACAGGTTTTTACAATTTCATCCACCGTTACATTATCAAACCCTTTTTTATCAAAAAGTTCTAGCCCAGTTTCCAAGAGTGCTTTTTTGGTCTCTAGGGCTTTTAGCTTTCTTGCTGTTATATGTGTCATAATATAGCCCCCTTTCATTTAGAATAGCATAATATTTTTGAAATGTAGAATCAATATTTTGAAAAGTCTTGACTATTTTTAATTTTACATTTATTATGTTGTTAATACATTTCGGTGACCGCGGTATTTGACTTTAGTATGTGAAATATAAATATAGAAGAAGATATGGAGGTTTAACAATTATCAAACAGTAAAATGACAGCGTTTCCATTCATGAAAATTATTTGAAGGAGGGGTTTGATGGACACAAAGAAAGTTGGTTTTATTGGGTTAGGGAATATGGGTTTTCCAATGGCAAGCAATTTACTAAAAGCGGGTTATACCGTTTATGGAGTAGATGTAAACAAAATGAATGAAAAGAGGTTCGCTGAAATTGGTGGAAATATTGGATTCACATCCGCCACACTGCCAAGTGAAGTAAATCTTATATTTACTAGCTTGCCGACGCCACCCATTGTAGAGAGTGTTTATTTAGGTAACGAGGGTCTTGTAGAGAATGGAAAAACATCATTAACATTGGTTGACTTAAGCACAGTTTCTCCAGAATTAAATAAAACGATTGCAAAAGCTGCCTTACAAAACGGGACTCAATACTTAGGCGCACCAGTAAGTGGAAGTGTAACTGGCGCAGAAGCAGCCAGCTTAAGTGTGATGGTTGGAGGTAACAAAGAAACATATGATTTCGCATTACCATACCTAAAAGCAATCGGCAAAAACATCTTTCATGTAGGAGAAGACCATGGAGTGGGAACTGTTGTTAAATTAATTAATAATTTAATGGCTGGTATCCATACACAGGCTGTTGCAGAAGCTCTATCTATCGCAGATGCAGCAGGGTTAGATCATAATATCGTTTATGAAATCGTAAATGTAAGCTCAGGACAAAGTGATGTATTTAGACGAAACTATAAAAATTTTATAGCTAAAGATGAGTATTATAAAGGAGCATTCACTACGGAACTATTATTAAAAGATTTAAGACTGGCAAATTATGTTTCCAATTCATTTGAAACAAAATTGCCTTTAGGTGAAGCGTTAGTAGACTACTTTGAATCTAATATAAAAGGTTACGAAGATAAAGATATGTCGACAGCATATCTCATGTTAACAGAACAAAAGGTTGAACCTGCTAAGTAGTTTTTAATAATTAATAACATACTATTGATTTTATGAAATAATACTAAATGGGAGGAATTGATGATATGGCTACGGTAACGTTAGATACAGTAACACATTATATCAATGGAGAGAAAGTGAAAGGACAGAATGATAAGTTTGGTTATGTATACACCCCGTCAACTGGTCAGAAAATAGCTGCTGTTCCTTATGCTTCCGATGAAGAAGTAGATGAGACGATACAATTAGCCAAAAAGGCTGCGGCAAAATGGGCAAAAGTTTCTGTGGGTAAAAGAGTTGAAGTTCTTTTTAAGTTCCGTCAATTATTAGTTGAAAATACAGAGGAATTAGCACAGTTAATAGGGAAAGAAAACGGAAAAACAATTTCTGATGCAAAAGGAGAGATAAGCAGGGGGATAGAGTCAGTTGACCTGGCAATTGGAGCGCCGCAAATACTTAAAGGGGAATATTCTGTTAATGTTGGCGGGGAAATAAATGCTTATTCCATGAAACAGCCGCTTGGCGTTGTAACATGTATTTCTCCTTTTAATTTCCCAGTTATGGTACCGCTTGCAATGAGCGTGATGGCGGTAGCAGTAGGAAATGCAATGATATTAAAACCATCCGAAAAAGTTCCATACTCTGCTATATTACTCTCGGAGCTATGGGAAAAGGCTGGTTTACCTGCTGGTGTTTGGAATGTTGTAAATGGGGATAAAAATACGGTCAATGCCATTATTACACATCAAGATATTCAGGCGATAAGCTTTGTAGGGTCTACAAAAGTAGCTGAATTTATTTATGAAACAGGTACGAAGCACCATAAACGTGTCAATGCTTTTGGCGGTGGGAAAAACCATATGGTTATTATGCCAGATGCCGATATTGATAAAGCAGTCGATTCCTTTCTAGGTGCTGCTTACGGTTCAGCATCGCAACGCTGTATGGCCATATCCGTAGCGATGCCAGTAGGGCGAAAGACGGCAGAAGTATTTACAGGGAAGCTAAAAGAAAAAGTGGAGAAGCTGAAAGCTGGATCTTATGATGATGAGACAGCTGACTTTGGTGCAGTAATAAGCGCCGAAGCAAAACAAAGCATTTTAAGTGCTATTGATGAAGCAGTAAAAGAAGGAGCTAATATTGTTGTAGATGGAAGGAACCCTGATGTGGAGAACAAGGAAGGATTTTATCTCGATGCTACGTTATTAGATAATGTTACTTCTGATATGAATATATACAAAGAAGAAGTATTTGGTCCGGTACGTACAATCACTGCAGTCGATTCAATTGATGAAGCCATACAGTTAATCAATAATCATCAATATGGTAATGGTGTGACCGTATTCACCAATAGTGGCCGTGATGCTCGTGAATTTACTCAAGAAATTGAAGTGGGAATGGTTGGCGTAAATGTACCGATTCCAATTCCTGTAGGTTATCATAATTTTGGAGGGTGGAAAGATTCACGATTTGGGGAAGGGCAAATGTTTGGTCCAGATACTGCTCGATTCTTCACTAAAACTAAAACGGTCTCCGAAAGATGGTTTGACCAATCCGCCTCGGATGAAACTAATTTTGATTTTCCTAGCAGTTAATTGAAGGGGCCATTAAAACTGGCCCCTAATCTTTTTAACAAGAAAGCACAGAGTCTCTAATCTGTATTAAGTTTCCTGACAGATAGATTAGTACTTTCATCAACTTTATACGAACAGTAAAATGTAAACCCTTACAAAAGGATGGGGATCAAATGGTAGGGATATTATTAGGCTTAGTCTTGTTAATTGTTCTAGCCTATCGCGGGTGGTCAATTATCTGGATTGCACCGATTTGTGCTGGAGTTGTGGCGGTATTTGGTGGGCTGGATTTGCTTGATGCATATACAAATACATATATGCAAGGGTTTGTCGACTTTACGAAGAATTGGTTTCCTGTGTTTATGTTAGGTGCAATCTTCGGTAAGTTAATGGAATTTAGTGGCATGGCCCAGTCGGTGGCGGAAGGTATAATTAAAGTTTTTGGTGAAAAGCAAGCAATTATTGGTGTAATTATGGCTTCAGCAGTTTTGGCATATGGTGGTATTAGTGTGTTCGTTGTTGTGTTTGCTGTCTATCCACTTGCGGTAAGTATGTTTAGGCAAGCAGATATTCCTAGAAAGCTGATGCCAGCTACAATTATAACTGGGATGATGACATTTGCTATGACGGCACTTCCCGGGACGCCGCAAATTCAGAATTTGATTCCAACTGCTTATTTTAATACAACAGCGGCAGCTGCACCTGTTATGGGACTTGCTGCTTCATTAGTTATGGGCGGAGTCGCTTATTTCTATTTAAAGAAAAGAGAAAAGAATTTAAAAAAGGCTGGCTACGGATTCCATGAATTAGAAAAAGATTCTGAAGCAAAAGGAAAGTTAATTGATAAACCGCCACACATTCTTTTGTCTTTACTGCCTCTAGTGTCAGTAATCATTACGCTTAATATTTTATATTGGGATATTGTTGTTTGTTTATTAGTTGGTATCTTATTAATTATTTTATTCTCATTAAACCAAATTAAAGGTCTGATTCCTTCATTAAATCAAGGAGCTACGGATTCGGTAATGGCGATGATTAATACTTCAGCAGCGGTTGGGTTTGGAACGGTGGTAGGAGTAGTGCCGGGATTCCAAAAATTAAGTGATTATATCTTGGGGATTGAGGCAAATCCGCTTATTTCAATGGCTGTTGCATCCAATTTGATGTCTGGAGCGACTGGTTCAGCTTCTGGAGGCTTAGGTATTACGATGGAAGCTTTAGGTCAAAAATATAATGAAATCGCTGCGACATCTGGTATTGCACCAGAAGCATTTCACCGTATCGCATCCATCGCTTCAGGCGGTTTAGATGCGCTGCCACACAATGGAGCGGTAATAACGATATTGATTGTAACAGGACTAACACATAAAGAGTCATACAAAGATATTGCAGTAGTAGCAATTGTTTTCCCGATATTAGCGCTTATACCAGCTATTTTATTAGCAAGTGTGGGTATTTATTAATGTTTATAAATAGCTCAGCCTGATGAAGAATAGTACTTGACTTTCAAGTAATTAATTCCGAATCCTGCATTTTGAACTATGGGTAATCACTACTCTACCCATAATTCAAAATGCAGGATAAGTTTTTATCATCTTTCTTTATGAGCAAAGGCTGCTATGAGAGGGGACTTTAATTTCGCATTTTTGATATAAAGAAAATGGCAGCAATATATACCTATTCAAACCGAACCCCCTCAGAAATCTCCTCCACCTTATCCCATTGCAAAATTCGTATTTCATCCTTCTCTCGTTCTGCAATTTCTTGATCCGTCCATTGTTTCAAAATCCGGTTGATATGCCTTTTCGTGGTTCCAATTAAAGCAGCAGTTTCTTCCATATTATTTGTTAAAAGATAGGACGCTCTCGAATCTGAATCAGAAGCAATTGTACACAAAAAAGCAGCCAATCGGACATTTGTAGGGGATAGGGCATTTACTCTGGATGAAATAGTGCATGTCCGAAGTTTATAGGCCAGCTCTTTTAATAATATTTGCATAAAGACTGCATCATACTTTAACTCTTTTTCATATATCCATTTCGGAACAAAGACAAATGTACATGGTTCTGCGGCGATGCAATTTGATTGAATCAGACCGCCTTCCAGAATTTCAATATCTCCCATAACAGCAGGGGGCTGGCAATAACGGAGCAGCAGTTCCTTACCCGTGATTTCTTGACTGGAAACAAAGTATCTTCCGTTTATTAAAAAATAAAATCCGTCGATTTCTTCTCCGGCGGTTAATATGTATTCTTGTGATTTATACGTTCGAATGCGGATTTCCTTTCCCAGGTTATTTGAAATGGAATAATTGTAAATGACGGTAAATTGGTTTAATTCCATGTTATTTCCTCCTCGGGACATCTGTCCTTTCGTAATTTTTTATCCATAGTATACTTGAAAAAGAGGTGATTCACATGAATTTTGTTTTTGATATAGACGGAACGGTTTGCTTTGATGGGGAAACAATTGATTCGTCCATTATACAAGCGCTGGAGGAAATAAAGGCAGCAGGGCATCAAGTGATTTTCGCATCGGCAAGGCCAATCCGTGATTTATTGCCGGTCTTGCCGAAATCTTTGCAGCAAGAAAAACTGGTTGGAGGAAATGGAGCATATACTTCAAACGGGGAGAAGATGGATGTTATCCATTTTCAAGATAGTCTGCTTACAAAACTGATTACTTTGGTAGAAGCTCATCAGGTAACTTATTTAGCAGATAGTGACTGGGATTATGCATTTACTGGAGAGGAAACACATCCTATTTATAAAAATATTAATCAGGCTTCCGCACAGAATCGGGAGTTAAGAAGCCTGTCTAAGCTGTGCAAGCTAGTTTTGTTTCAGCCGCCGCAACGTGTGATAGATGAGCTCGCCGACTTGCCTGTAAATATAACCTATTATAAAGGGGAAAATGCGATAGATATCAGCCCGCTTGGAATTAATAAAGTAAGAGGGTTACATAGCTTGCAGGTTCAGGAGTTTATTGCATTTGGAAATGACAGTAATGATCAATGCTTGTTCGAAAATGCTTTGTACAGTGTTTGTGTTGGTGAACATGAAGTGGAACAATATGCATCTATATCGGTAGAGAAGGAAAAGGTAGCAGCAATGATAACCAAAGCATTGCATATGTATGGGAATCAAGAAATGCAAGGAGTATATAGTTAACTAAGTCTCTGAATAAAGGGAGATGTGTAAATGCAAAATGAAAAGTTTTCTATTTTTTTAACCATTGTAAAACAGCTTAATCAGAAAGAAATTACTCCTCTATTAATGGGGTCTGTAGGTTTAGAAATATTTACAGGGGAAAACTGGGAGGCGCAGGACCTGGATATACACGTTCCCGGTGATAAAAGAGGATGGGAGATTCCGCCAGAACAAGCTATCTATGATTGGGACGACATTATGAAGGCCATGCTATCTCTGGGATACAGCTTTGTTGATCTGCATGAGCATGAATTTGAAAAGGATGGGCTGGCTGTTGGGTTCGGTATTATGGACACATTGCCGGACTTTGCGGGGATATCGCTTGAGGAATTAGAACTCCATCAGCAAGGAGATGCGACGTATTATCTTTTAACATCTGAGCAATATTTGAAAGTGTATGAGGCTTCCTTTAAGGACAGCTATCGTGCGAACAAAAATAACCAGAAAGATAAAAAGAAAATAGCTTATCTGCGTGACTTGATTTGAAGAGGATTGCTGTTTCTATTAAAATATAGCTCTATCCCTAACTATATTCTAGGGCCACAAAAAATAATCCCTCGTATGCTTTAGCGGGCGTTTGAGGGATTATTCAATAACTCAGCGCTACTCATTATGATGAAGTAGTCTATTGTAAAAACCGTTCGGTGTACCAGCACCGGACGTATATTCATTTATATTTTAAGAATACGCTATAAATATAAAAATGGAAAGATTAGGAGATGTGTATCTTTAAACACTTTTACATACATTTATGAACGTTCTGTTCATAATAGCCCTTCCTCTTCCTATAAAGTTAACTATATTGTGTCAGTTATCATGTGAATATAGGAAAAAGCATCGCCGTCCCGTATAATACAAGACAAGAAATCCTATTTGGAGCGTGAATTTCATGAAGAAAAAAATAATCCTGGTCTTGTTTGGATTGTTGGTTTTATTAACTGCCTGCAGTGGAGAAGAGGATAACCCCGAAGAAAATACACTGGACGAAACCGGGGATATCAAGGAATTAGTCCATCATTATAGTACAGAAGAAATTGTTGACGAGAATGCATCGATTACTTCCGAGCAGCTGATTGTAACAAATGATGAGGGAGAGGAGGAAGCAGTATATGATTTGCCGGAGGATGAATTTTTTGTTTCGATAGCTCCCTTTGAACAGCAGACGCATCCTTGTGAAATTCATAGTTTAACAGGGTGTCAGGGAGAAATGGTTCAGGAAGAATTCGAGGTTTATATTGAAAACGCAGCGGGCGATGTGGTTATAGATGAACCCATGCAGACAGAAGAAAATGGCTTTATTGATCTATGGCTTCCTCGAGATGAAACCTATACGGTGGAAATCAAACAGGATGGAAAAGAAGTAACATCAGAAATCAGTACATTTCAGGATGATTTCACCTGTATCACAACGATGCAATTAATATAAGTTATTGAGATGAAGGCTGTCTGGAGTATCCAGGCAGCCTGTTTTGATGCCAAGGCAAAATGAGTTTGCAGGTTATTCTACTTTATTTTTTGTTTTTAAATAATGTTTTTGACAATAGCTGATGACAAAGCTGCGAAATGCGCTGGTTGCCGGGGATAGATAATCGTTTTTTCTGGCAGCCATATAGATAAACCGGTGATAAACAGGTTTTTTTATGTTAATGACTTTAACCGGAAAATGAGAAAGCGCCCCAATATTCGGAATCACGGCAATTCCATAATTGGCTGCGACCAGCCCGGCCATGGCATTATCTTCTTCCACTTCACAAATAATTTCAGGAGTTAAATTTACTTTATGAAATAATTCATCAACGATGGGACGCAGCCCGCTGTTTTGGTTGAAATAAACATAGGGATAGCTGGCTGTCTCCTCTAAATCAATACTTTCTCTGCCTGCTAAAGGATGATTTTCTGCAACAATTAATACAAGCTCCTGCTCTGCAACGGGTGTAAATTCAATGTCAGGCTCATTGTATTTCATCGAACAGAAGGCAATATCGTACATATTTTCTTTTAGATTTTGAATTATATTTTTGGTGGTTCCCTGATAAAAAGAAAAAGAGATATTTTTATAGGCACCTTGTTCCGAGAAGTTCTTAATCAATTCTGGAATGAAATAAGGCCCCAGCGTATAAATAAACGCCAGATCAATGACTCCATGAGACGGACTTGTCAGTTCACGCAGCTTTTTTTCTCCTCTTTCCAGTTCAGCCAGTGACCTTTCTACATATTCAAGAAAAAAATGACCGTATTTTGTTAAACGAATATTTCTGCCTTGCTTTTCAAATAAATAGACACCAAGATACTTTTCCAGCTCTGTAATGGCGTAACTTAATGTCGGCTGAGAAATGGAAAGCTTATTCGCTGTGTTGGTAAGGTGTTCACTGTGCGCCAGTTCTCTGAAATAGTGAAGCTGTTTCAAATTCATTTTCATTCCTCCATTCGTTTCGGAGCGTTCTATATATTTATTATGCTATGATTCATAGATAAAATCTATTGATTTGTCGAAAAAACCTATTAGATTTATGAATTAGTATCTAATATAATAAAGGTGTAAAGGAAATCAAGGAACAAAAGGCAAGGTAAAAAATTTTTAAAACAACTTGTGAAATATTTCACAAAATAATAAAATGGAGGTATTATAATGAGTGTATATGAACATATTTTTCAACCGTTAACTGTCAGAAGGATGACGATACCGAACCGAATCATTATGCCGCCGATGGGAACAAATTTCGCCGAAGTAGACGGATCGATGAACGACGAGCATATAACGTATTATGAGCAGAGAGCAAAGGGAGGGACTGGATTAATTATAGTCGAAAATGCTTGTGTATCTTTTCCAATGGGATCGAACGGAACAACACAGCTTCGTATTGACCATGACCAATTTATTCCCAGGTTATATAAATTAACAGAAAAGCTGCATAAACACGGGACACAAGCAGCTATTCAAATCAATCATGCAGGAGCATCTGCTGTGCCGGAAAGAATTGGACATCAGCCGGTATCTGCTTCCAATGTTCCTTCGAAAGCGGGAGGGGCTGTTCCAAGACCGTTGGAAAAAGAAGAAATCCTTGAAATTGTTGAAGACTATGGTAAATCAGCTAAACGTGTGGTTGCTGCCGGATTTGATGCAATTGAAATCCATGCCGGACATTCCTATCTTCTGAATCAATTCTTATCACCAATCTATAATAAACGGACCGATGAATTTGGAGGAAGCTATGAAAATAGAGCACGATTCCCGCGGATGGTCATCGACCGTATTCGTCAGGAGGTCGGTCCGCATTTTCCAATCAGTCTCCGGGTAAGTGCCGATGAATTTGTAGAGGGCGGCAATACATTAGAAGATATCCTGCATATCCTGGAATATTTAGATGATGAAGTAGATATCTTTAACGTATCAGCTGCAGTAAATGATACCATCCAATATCAAATCGACGAAATGAATTTAGCGGATGGCTGGCGTTCTTATATGGCAAAAGCAGTGCGGGAAAAATTCCATAAAACGACGATTACAACAGGAAATGTCCGTCAGCCGCTGACAGCAGAAAAAATTCTGGCAGAAGGCGATGCAGATTTAATTGGAATGGGACGCGGCTTGATTGCAGATCCGAACTGGGTCAATAAAGTAAGAGATAGCCAGGAAGATATGCTTCGAAAATGTATTTCATGTAATATCGGCTGTGCCGGTCATCGTATCGCTCTGAACCGTCCAATAAGATGTACGGTGAACTCGGATTTATTTGGCGGCGATGCGTATAAGGATAGAAAAGTGAAGAAGGACGTAACGGTTGTTGTGATTGGCGGCGGAACAACGGGGCTGGAAGCAGCATGTACAGCAGCGGAAGTGGGATGTAAGACATTTCTTATCGAAGAAAAAGCAGAACTAGGCGGTTTAGCCAGAGAGATTTCGAAGCTTCCTGATAAGAAGCGGATTTTAGATTTTCCTGTATATCTGGAAAAAAGAGCAGAGCAATTAGATAATTTGACAATTTTAACAAATTCAAGAGCAACCATTGCGTTAGTGGAAAGCCTAAACCCCGATATTATTGTTAATGCTACAGGGTCTAAGCCGTTGTTGCCGCCGATTGAAGGTCTCCATGATCGTATTGATAAGGAAAACAGCAGTATTTATTCTATTGCTAAACTGCTTCAGCAGATTGATGAATTTGAAGCACAGCATTTAGAAGGAAAGAAAATCGCTGTAGTTGGCGGCGGTGCTGTCGGTCTGGATGTGGTGGAATTCTTCAGCAAACGAGGCAGCGATGTCAGCATGATAGAAATGATGCCGGCAGTTGGCGCAGGCTTAGACCATATTACAAAAATTTCAATGATGACCATGCTGAAGGATTATGAGGTCGATGTTCGAACCGAAACAGCTTTGACGAAAGTAGAAGATAATTCTTTCCAAATCAAACATCAAGACGAAGAAGAACAAATGGCATTTGATTATGGATTTATCTGTCTGGGAATGCGTCCTGAAAATAAAGAAGTTCCAGAATTACAGCAATATTTCCAGGCAAATCATGTGGAAGTCGTAAATATCGGAGACAGCTGGGGCGCCAGAAAAATTATGGACGGCACACGTGAAGGAAGAAATATTCTTACAACATTAGAGAAAATAGGTGCCTTTGAAGAACCAGAGAAGAAAGAAGCGATTCCTTTTTAAAGGATTCCTAATTATTCATCCCAAGGAGGAGAAAAAATGATCAAAGCCGTGGAAGTAAAAAATATTCGTATCGGTGAAGGGATGCCAAAGATTTGCATCCCGATGGTTGGCAAAACGGTTGACCAGTTGATAGAAGAAGCAGATTTTCTAAAAAGCCTGGAATGTGATGTAGTCGAATGGCGTGTTGATTTTTTTGAACAGGTTGAGGATATCGAAAAAGTAAAAGAAGCCCTTACGGAGATACGCAAGGTGCTTCCGGAGATGCCTCTGATATTTACTTTCCGCAGCTTCAATGAAGGAGGAGAAAAAGAGGTTTCTGTTAATTATTATTTACAACTGAACCGTGAAATATCCGCAACAGGGCAGGTTGATATCGTTGATGTCGAACTTTTCAATCAACCCGAAGATGTAAAACAAATCATCGAAACCGCGCATGAACATGGTGTATTTGTTATCATATCAAACCATGATTTTAACAAGACGCCAGATAAGAAAGAAATCATAACCAGACTTTGCCGGGCTCAAGAGCTGGACGGCGATTTACCGAAGATTGCTGTTATGCCGGAAACAACGGCAGACGTACTGACATTATTGGATGCTACGAGAGAAATGAAGGAGAAATTTGCTGACAGGCCGATTATTACAATGTCGATGGCAGGACAGGGCGTTATTAGCCGTCTCGCTGGGGAAGTATTTGGCTCTGCATTAACATTTGGTGCGGCAAATAAAGCATCAGCGCCCGGACAGGTTGCAGCGGCGGAATTAAAACAGACGTTGCATCTGCTGCATCAGAGTTTATAAAATAAAAACCCAGTTAACCAGGATAAGATGCTTCCTAATAAAAAAATGGGATTATTGCAGTTATTCATGTGAAATATTTCACAAATGTAGTGGGGCATTAGAGTGTAGTGTATAGGTAAAATAGAAAAAATCAATGGTATGTTATCAAAAATTCAGGAGGGAATTAACATGACAGATCAAGGCAGAATCGACGGAAGAACAAAATTGATTGGACTGACAGCAACACCTATTGGACATTCTTTATCTCCGGCAATGCATAATATGTCATTTCGGGAACTGGGACTAAATTATGTCTATATGGCATTTGAGGTAGATAACAAGCAGCTGGAGGATGTTGTCACCGGGTTCCGGGCCTTAAACCTGCGTGGATTTAATGTTTCCATGCCGAACAAAACAAAAATACTTCCATTACTGGATGAATTAACAGATGGAGCGCGTTTTGCTGGTGCTGTGAATACCGTATTAAATGATAATGGCAAATTAATAGGTTATAACACAGATGGGATCGGCTATTTTCGCAGCTTGAAAGAAAATCATATCGATGTAAAAGGAAAGAAAATCACCCTTTTGGGAGCCGGTGGGGCGGCAACGGCAATTGCTATCCAGGCAGCTCTGGAAGGAGTAAAAGAAATTTCCATTTTTAATCGAGACGATGAATATTTTAACCGGGCGGAAAATAATACGGTGATTATCAATGAAAAAATGGAAGGGGACTGTATAGCAAATGTGTATCGGTTAGAAGATAAAAAAACGTTGAAAGAAGAAATTGCAGCAAGCGATATTTTAACAAATGCAACAGGTGTTGGAATGAAACCGCTTGAAGGGCAAGCCTTAGTTCCCGACCCTTCTTGGCTGCGTCCGGAATTGATTGTTTCCGATGTGGTCTATATCCCTAGAAAAACAAAGCTGTTGGAGATGGCAGAGACCGTTGGCTGCCAGGCAATCAATGGTCTTGGGATGATGCTTTGGCAGGGCGCTGCCGCATTCGAATTGTGGACAGGTCAGGAAATGCCGGTGGAATATGTGAAAAATCAGATGTTTTGATTACGCTGTACTGATTTGGAAGGGTAAGTCATCGAAATGCCGTATTAATCCTATTCTGTGAGAGGAGAGCGTAAACCAATGTTGTCAGGTTAATGAATTTTCTTAAATATGATGTTTGTTACAACTAGATAGCAAAAAACTATTTAGCGTAGTGTTTTTCGCAGCAGTCACACTAACCTGAAAACATTGGAGCGTAAACTCCCACAGAATGATGAATCATTTTATATCCAGTAGAAAATAAAAAGTCCTTCAAATGAGAGGAGAAAAAAATCATGAATACGAAAAGATATTATCCAGCTGCATTGGCACTCTATATTACTTTTATTATCCATGGTATTGGAGTATCTATTCTGGCACAATATAAAGATGAGCTGGCAGAGCTGTGGGGAGCAGCAACCTTGCCCAATGGCGCGTTGGATGTAAGTATCGTTTTTACCGTTATTGCTGCATTAGGGCTGGGGCGTCTGATTACGCTGCCAATCTCAGGACCTGTTTCCGATAAATTTGGCAGAAGAGTTTCCAGTCTGATTGGTGTCGGTTTATATGTATTATTCTTTGTTGGAATCATTTTTGCTCCGAATTTCTATGTTGCTTTTGTCTTTGCCTTATTAGGAGGAGCTGCCAATTCCTTTTTGGATACCGGGGTTATTCCATCCCTTATGGAGATTTTCGGTAAAAAGGGCAGTATAGCGAATATGTTCACTAAGTTCTCTATATCTATCGGACAGTTTGCATTACCTTTTATGATAGGGTTTGTGGCTGCCAGCCAAATGTCATTCCAAACCGTTTTTTACTTTGTAGCGATTCTGCTCGCTATAGACGGTGTGTTGCTGGCTTTTGTGCCATTACCGCCAAATAGCAGTACCCAAAAGACTGATAAGAACCAGAAGAAAGAAAAAATGAAATTCACAGCGACAAGCGTGGTCATTATTCTTATTGCATTTACATGTACTTCTACATTCCAGCTCTGGCTTAATGCCAACCAGGAATTAGGAACATTATATGGTATGGAAAATCCAAGCACCATTCAGTCCTATTATGCCATCGGATCTATTGTTGCTGTATTATTAACGGCTGTTTTCATCAATAAAAAATGGCTCAAACCAGTTCAAGTGCTTATTTTATATCCAGCGATATCAGCGGTTATGCTGCTTATTATTTACTTTATAGAAACGCCGGCTATTTTACTGATCGGCGGGTTTATTCTCGGATTCGCTGCAGCTGGCGGAGTATTACAGTTAGTAACATCCACAGCAAATGAACTGTTTCCAAAGCATAAAGGAAAAATCACGTCCATTGTTATGATTTCATCCAGTCTGGCTAACTATATTATTTTAAGTGCAGCTGGTGTGATTACAAGAGTTGGCGGTGTAGACGGACCAAAATATGTTTTATTGTTTAACTTTGCCATAACAGCTATAGGTGTGTTGCTTGCAATTTACGTCAATAAAAGATATAAGAAAGAGAATGAAGGTATGGTAGAAGCCGCGTAAAGCGTGTTACAGTGATTTAAGCACGGTTTATTTCAAATCGAATGGAATGGCATAGGAAGCACCATACAGTGGGAGAGGGCAGTCTCTCCCGCTGGTAAAATGACAGACCCCCAGGGTTGTTCCAAAGGGGATAATTACTTTGATGGTGAATGAATGGATACTAGCTGAAAAAGGTGATGCAAAATGAAAGAGAAGAAAAAATTCCATTATGCTTGGGTGGTCTTAATTGTCTGCTGTATGATCAATTTTGCCGGCTTAGGTACAATTTTCAACACATCGGGTATATTCTTTCCTTCTGTTACAAAGGAATTGGGGATTGGCACAGGAGATATGTCTTTATACATGACTTTTCTATGCTTGGCAATGTTTGTGGCTTCTCCTTTAGTGGCAAAATTATTACCTAAAATCGATGTCCGCATTACATTATCTGTTGCCTTTGTGGTAGCTCTTTCGGCTATTGCTGCCATGTCGTTATATACAGAAATATGGCAATGGTACCTTTCTGGTATCGTTATCGGATTTGCCGGAGCATTTATTTTTTATATTCCTATTCCGGTTATTGTTCAAAATTGGTTTCACAAAAAAACGGGAATGGCTTTGGGAATCATCGGTGCTTTTACAGGTATTGGAGGAGCAATTATGAATCCGGTGATTGCTTCTTTCATCGACAGCTTTGGCTGGAGAACTGCATATGTGATCACCGCGATTATTATCGGAGTGATTGTCCTGCCTTTCACCATTTTTGTTTTACGCTTTAAACCGGAGGATAAAGGGTACAAACCATATGGCTATGCAGAAACCTTAGAAGATCAAGAAACCTTTAAAAAAGAAAATGAAAAGGGCGTACCTGTGAAAGTTGCGATAACGAGTTTAGCTTTTTTCTGTGTAATTATCATTGCTTCATTTTCCGGGTTGATCAGCGGATTAAACCAGCTGTTAACCTCCTACGGTGATACTGTCGGATTAACCACTACAGCCGCTGCCACATTAGTTTCGGCTTCGATGATATCGAACCTGCTTACCAAATTTCTCTTTGGAGCAGCCAGTGATAAATTTGGTGTGAAAATGACGTTGATTGTCAGTGTGCTGTTGATTGCATTTGGCTTCAGTCTATTTTTCATATCTCATGGAACCTATGCTACCGTGTTTACTGCTTCCCTTCTGTACGGTATTCATGCATCGGTTATTATCGTCGGGCTGCCATTGATTACAAAAGAATTATTTGGAAAGAAACATTTTGTTGAAATTTTCTCTTATGTAACGATGGGACAGGCGTTAGTAAAGTCTTTCGGATTTGCGGTCTTCGGTTATATGTATGACCTTTCCAACAGCTATGAACCAGCTTTCATGTTAGGAATCATTATCTGTGTGCTGATGGCTGTGTTGACAGTCGGGGCGTTTCGGAGCAGGAGAAAAATGGAGATTGTTATGAAGAAAGAGATTGGGGAAAGTATGCAGTGAAATGCTTTTCTAAAAATCACGTACAAGGATATTAGTATAATTATAAAAACAGTATATTGAGCGGAGTTTGTCTGCTTTCTCTCAGGAGACTGAGATTCCTTGTAAGCAGGCTTTTAGACGGTGGGAAAATAGCATCGAAAAAAGAAGTTTTCACCGTGGAACTGACAGTATGTTGCAATCATCTTTAATCTGTAATTAGATTCCTTCCAGCTTTCATAATTGATTCTCCTTGTACATACGCTAAAGCAAGGAGGATGATAGGATGGATAAAACAGATGAGCCAATGAAAAGAATGGCTAATTTGCGATTATCACATGCGGGATTTGCCCAGTATTATAAGGAATTATTGAGCAGAAATCATCATCTATTTAAGGGAAGCCGAAAAAATAAATCTCATCAGCATTTTTTTCAGAAGGCTCATCGGGCGAATTCTTTTGATATTACATAGGATTTGCTTGAGCGCAATGTAGAACGAAATCTCATTCAATGAGAGGATTACGGACAATTCTCCGTGATACATCAGCTTCAATATTGCTCTGACCGTTTGGTATACTTAGATATCAAGCGGTTTTTTATGATGGTTAAGAACGGTTTTAATCTACATTTGAAAACAGGAAATGCGTTTGCGTTATCGATAAAGGGTAAATACGTAACGATAAAGACATCTTCTCTTTTTATCGTGCGGGAAACAATGCTACAATAATATAATGTCATACATTCTGCTGAAGCGGAATGTAATTTTGAATAGAGATGAGGCAGCTGGTAAAAAAAATTGCTGTCTGTGATCGATAAAAAAGACAATTTTACATGTTTGATATAGAGCAGCAGGAGGAGAAATCATGGTACGGACGAAACAGGACGTAGAACGGTTAGAAGCGGATCTGAACCGGATATACGACAGCATCGATATGAACTCGGAGGAGTTATTTAACAATCGAATCAAAGGAATATGGCAGAGGCTGAAAACAAGCTCAGGAAATGAACAATTAAAGACGATGCCTTTAGATACAATGTTAACAGTGAATAAAGAGCTCCCTGTAAACACTTTGAAGCATAATGGGCTGAAAACAATGAAAGATATAGCGGATAAACCAGCTCAGGACCTGGCGCAGCTGGATGGGATGGATGAAAAAACGGCAGAGCACATTTATCAGGCAGTTTCTAAAATAAAAGAAGCAGTATATAAACAGGCAACGCCGCGTGTGAATCCGGATGATATTTCTGATGAAGATGTTCATTTGCTGGAATCGATTTATAAAAAATGGCATTTGTTAAACATTCTTAAAGAGATGCAGGAGAAATTTCAGGAGTATTATGATGAAACGATATCTGATATTGAAATGGCCAAGAAACAGAAAGGATTTTTTGGCGGTTTGTTTCAGCCGAAAGAGGAGAAGGAAAAAATACGGTCTGCTTTTGCCAATCTAAATAAAAACAAGCATCAAAAGGAATTAAAACAGATAAAGAAAAGATTAGATTATATGCTTGATTTTGAAGTGAGTAAAGAAGAGCTCAAAAAGCATTTTGAAAGAGAAAATGCCTTTTACTATACAGAAATTGAAAAAGCAACGGACTTTGACTCGAAGAATATTTCCGAAAGTCTGCCAGAAGAAGTGGTAGGAGCAGTAAATAACCATCCGCTTGATACGAATGGACTGCATATTACCTTAAGAAATTATCAAATTTTTGGTGCGAAGTATGCTTTGCTTTATAAAAAGACGCTGCTGGGGGATGAGATGGGCTTAGGAAAGACGGTTCAAGCGCTTGCTATTCTCAATCATCTCAGGCAAAACCATCAGGGACATGCTGTCATTGTTTGTCCACTAAGCGTAATCGCCCACTGGAAAAGAGAGATGGAACAGCGGTCTGCTTTACAGGCATTTATCTTTCACGGCAGCAATCGTGAAGAACAATTTCAGGCCTGGCAAGAAGGTACGGGTATTTTAATAACCACTTTTGAATTGGCGGGAACTCTGCCATTGGAAGGCAGTCATCATTTTGATGCGTTGGTTGTTGATGAGGCGCATTATGTGAAGAATCCGAATACAAAGCGCTCGCAAAATGTTTATCATTTGGCAGACGAAGCGGAGTATGTCTTATTTATGAGCGGAACTCCACTCGAGAACACGGTAGAGGAAATGATGCAATTGGTCTCTGTCCTGCAGCCGGGAATTGCGGATGACTTATCAGAAGAGATGCTGTTGCGTAATCCGCAAGCATTCCGTGAAGCCATTGCTCCAGTTTATTTAAGGAGGAATCGGAAGGACGTATTACATGAGCTTCCGGATTTGGAGATTATTCCAGAATGGGTTCCGTTTGGTGAAGAAGAGAAGAAGTTCTATCAGCAGGCAGTGAAAGAGGAACAGGTCATGGCCATGCGCCGTGCAGGCTGGCAGGGCGGATCTCAGAGTAAGTCACCGAAGCTTGAGAAGCTGCTTGAAATCTGTGAAAATGCAAAAGAAAACGGGCATAAAGTGCTGGTATTTTCTTATTTTAAAGATGTTATCCAGACAATCAGCAGTAATTTAGAAAACGAGGCACATCGCGTCATTACTGGGGATGTTTCGAATCATAAAAGACAGGAAATCATTGATGCCTTCACAGCGGATGAAGCTGGTTCCGTTCTGGTCAGCCAGATTACTGCCGGCGGTGTCGGGGTGAATATTCAGGCTGCCAATGTGGTTGTTTTATGCGAACCGCAATGGAAGCCGACAATGGAAGAACAGGCGATCAGCCGTGCTTATCGAATGGGACAATCTCGAAACGTTGTCGTTTATCGCTTATTAACGGAAGAGAGTATTGATGTGACAATGCTTGACGTATTAGGAGAAAAAGCGAATCTTTTTAACCTGTTTGTAAAAGAATCTGACACAGCATCACGCATTTTAGATGAGCAGGAGCAGGAAGAAGAAGAAGCTTCTATTCAGAAAAAAGTATTGAAGCTGGAGAAAGAGCGGTTTATGGAGACTGTGCGTTAAAAGACTTTTTGAATTGCATACACGGAAGAATTATCATATTTCTTATGTGATGTATTATGGAGCATGTTTCATCTGCAAGAAAGCCGGGAAAACCTTCTATAACGAAAAAGGAGGATGCCATGACATCATTTAAAGAAAGAGCCAGATATGCACGTTTTAAAAAGGTTCTGGGAGCTATTCTTGTCATGCCTATCATTGCTGTACTTGGATTTTTAGATGTCATTTCGGTATCCAATGCAGTTTCATGGTTGGCCTTAGCAGCTTTTATTGTGAGTTTAATTGTATTTTTCGTTTCATTTAAAGGAAAGAAGCCGCAAGTTTAAGGGGAGAATAATGAAAAAGATTAGTTTAGCAGTTCTTATAAGGGAGAGGAGAGCATGGTCTGTGACGATGCTCTTTTCTTATAGGGAAGTAGTATTAGTTTTTTCGAAGCAGGAATGAAAAAACTATAATTGTTTTATTTCAGAATAATTGCTAAAATAAATATAATTTAAAAGAAAGGAAGTGCTCTATTGTTTACAGTCCCCGTTATACTAGAAGAAAAAGCAGATTACATGAAACATGATCGGCTGACGAAAAAGCTGATACAAGAGTTTTTCGAGGAATTTATCGAAGGCTTCTTCCCCGACCTTCATCCCTACATTGATTTCTCCAACGTCACATTTCTTGAACAGGAAGTCTACCTGGATTATCTTGAAGGCTCCAAAAAGGAAATTGACGTGCTCGTCGAAGTAAAGTTGCATCACGAGGATAAAATTCTCCATATCCACACCGAAGCACAATCCACCCATGAGGCAGATTTCCCCGAAAGAATGTTTCTCTACTTCAGTTATCTTTACGCTAAACACCGCAAACCAATTCAACCTATCGCCGTTTTGAGTTATAATAGGAAACAAGAAGAACCCACGAAATTCAAAGTCGATACACCTACCCAAGAAGTACTTCAATTTAACTTTTTACAATTACAATTAAGAAAGAAAAACTGGAAAGAATATATTCAATCAGACAACCCGGCCGCAGCCGCATTGCTTAGTCAGATGGGCTATGAAGAACATGAGCGTGTCCAAGTAAAGTTGGAATTTCTGCGTATGATTACCCGGATGAAAATCAATCCGGCGCAAATGGAGTTTCTTTATGGTTATTTCGAAACTTATTTAAAACTAAATAAAGAGGAGGAAGAACAGATGATGGAGAAAATGGAAAACTTGCCGGAAGAGGAAAAAGAAATAGTCATGCAGCTGCCGAATTCTTATTTTGAGAGAGGAAAGCAAGAAGGAATAGAAGAAGGGATAAAAAAGCGGAACCAGGAATTAGCTTTGAAACTGATAGCAAGAGATATGTCAATCAGTGACATTGCAGAGATCACAGACTTAAGTGAAGCAGAAATTAAAAGGCTTGCTAGTGAGTAAATAAATAAAATAGATTATCTGTTTCTATAAACAAACAAAGTGAGCTGGTTTCATTGTAAATTGGCTCACTTTGTTTATATGAAGCAAAACTTATTTAAAACTAAATAAAGAGGAGTAAGCGCAAATGATGGAGAAAATGGAAAACTTGCCGGTAAATGATGTTGTGGGAAAAGTAATTTTATATCAGTAGCCTAAAAGGGAGCGGTTATGAAACCTGCCCCTTGTCATGTGGAAGTTACGATTGAATCCAAATAAACATATAGAAGAAAACATAAATTAGTAAAAGAATGCTAACAAATAGAATCGTTTGCCACCTGGCAAAAAGAAAAGCAGCGCTCGTGTCACCAAAGGGAGTTTGTTTCCAAATAGAAAATAAAGCATCTCCGAAAATATATACAGCATTGAAAAATAAAAAAGATGCTCGCTGCCAGGCTGAAAAAAATAACTGAAATAGGGAGTGTAAACTAAACTGTGTAAGTAAGAGAGCGTACGGCTCTTACTACGCAGTTTAGTTTTTTATTGTTAGAATAAGTATATAACGATTGGGAGGTTATTCTATTGTCTAAGTCAAAGCGAGAAGAGAAATCAGCTGAATTAGCCAAACAAATTCTAGAAAACTACCAACCAGAGAACGTAGAAGACATGCAAAATGCATTGAAAGACATATTTGGACCGATGTTTGAGTCTATGTTGAAAGGTGAAATGAATCATCATTTAGGTTATGAATCCAATGATAAAGCAGAAAAAACAACGGAGAATAGACGAAATGGTTATGGTAAAAAGACCATTAAAACAAGCTCAGGAGAAGTAGATATCAAGGTACCAAGAGATCGAGACGGCTCCTATAAACCGGAACTGATACCGAAACGAAAAAAAGATGTATCAGCCATTGAAAATAAAGTGGTTTCCATGTACGCACGAGGCATGTCCCAGCGAGATATTTCCTCCACCATTGAGGACATTTATGGCTTTTCTGTCTCTCATGAAATGGTATCGGACATTACCGACCAAGTTCTTCCTGATTTGGAAGAATGGCAAGATCGCCCCTTGAGTAACTGTTATGCCTTTGTTTTTGTCGATTGTATGTATACCACCATCCGCAACCAATATGAAACAAGGAAATATGCAGTCTATACCATTCTGGGCTACACCATCGAAGGAGAGAAAGAAATACTTGGATTATGGTTAAACGAGACAGAAAGCAAGCATAAGTGGATGCAGATTTTTGATGAAATCAAAGCGAGAGGTGTAGAAGATATTTTCTTTCTATCGATAGACGGAGTGAGTGGCTTAGAAGAAGGTGCACGAGCTATTTTCCCTGAAGTCATTGTGCAGCGTTGTATGGTTCATTTAATTCGTAACTCGATCAGATACGTGCCAAGCAAAGATTACAAGGCTTTCACCAAAGCTTTAAGAAAAGTGTATGGAGCACCAAGTCTCAAGGCTTGTTTAAGTGCCTTTGAATCCTTTAAACAACAATGGGCGGCTTACCAGGGCGAGATTGATGTATGGACAAGGAATTTTAGTCATGTAGAGCAGCTTTATGATTATGGAAGTGCCATCCGGAAAGTCATGTACACCACAAACGCTGTAGAAAGCATCCATTCCAGTTTTAGAAAAGTAACGAAAAAAGGAGCATTCCCTAACGAGAACGCTCTGTTAAAAGTGTTATTTTTACGGATCAGAGAACTGGAATCTAAGTGGGAAGGCGGTCATATCCAAAACTGGGCAATGGTCATGAACCAACTTCTACTTCATGATGAACTGAAAGATAGAGTGTTAAAGTACCTTGAGTGAATGGGAACTTACACACTTTATTTGACAAACCCCTGAAATAAAACCCGCCATTATGTATAAAAAAGACCATTTACCCTGCGGATCATATTTTAAATAGCTCTCTATATAATTTCCGTCTTTGTCATTCGGTGCCACCCATTGCTCATCTTTCCCTTTCAACGCAACATGAAGGGGATATTCAAAAGTTTTATCTGGATATTGTCTTTATGGATTTCTACAATAAAACGGCCGGCAAGGTAATGCCCCAGCTCATGAAACCATACATGTAAGAGAAGGAGAAGGTATCCAAAGATAAGTCAAGATACTACCTGCATGAATTTACGAACCTCCCATTATTCCAGGTTATAAAACCATCCCCTAATCTAGAATCTGTAAAACTGTAGTTAAGGAAGTTGGGCAGAATTTAGTAATAGAAAGTTGCTTTACTCGCATTTTATTGTTTACATATGAATCCATAATTGAATTACACTCATCCCAACCCCTAAAGCTAAAGGAACCATTCTTGTTAAATTTAACCCGGTTAAGGTGACGGTTGCTTTTTCTAAAGGATCTTTGGCAGGGGAAGCTAAATAATGGATAAATCGCTGCCAGGCTGTTTGTTTTTGCCTGCGTTTCTGCTCAGGGACGATTACCTGAAATCGGTCCAGCTCTTCCTTTAGTTTATCTTCTTCATTAAATTCATCTTTCAGCATGAAAATCCTCCTCCAGGTTGTTTTTTAATGTATTCATTGCCGTATGTAGCCTCGATTTAACGGTACCTATCGGAATATCTAATATCGATGCAATTTCATTTTGCGGCAGGTCTTCATAATAAACCAGTAAAATAATCGCCCGCTGCTTATCAGGCAAGTCGGCAATGGCCTGCTGAACCCATAATTTTTCATCCATGCTTATCGAGTGATTAGACTGTGGTGCTAAAAAAGGCAGCAGAGAGCGCCATTTCTTTCTTCGATTTAATTTATTTATTAGTAAGCGGTAAGCAATTTGAAATAAATAAGCTTTGACTGTTCCTTTCGCAGGATTGAATGCCTGCTTTTTCTTCTGCAGGATTTCAAACGTATCATGAATAATATCGATACTGAGCTGTTCTTCTTGCGTGTAACGGTAGAGAAAACAGTAAAGCGGTTCGTACAGGCGTTCATATAATTGTGTGAAGCCTGCTTTGTTCCCATTTTTGTAAATTTCCATCCACTCTTCGTTACGCTTCATCTTCTTTATCCCCTAGGTGAGCTTTGATGGATTTTAATGTCATCGAAATACGGGAAACAAAATAACTCACAATAACAATAACCCAAGTTTGCGTTTGATTGGATAGAAATTGCACCCATGCATTTTCAACGGTTTTTCCAGCTGCAATGAAGAAAAATAAGGCTTGTGCACAGAGAATGACATAAATGGCAAGGCATAACGTGACTGTATCAAATACGTTCCACCTTAAATAAATCGTTGTTTTTTTATAATTTATTTTTCCATTTTCTTTAACAACATATTTATGATTAAATGATCTGATGATAGCAGGAATCAATATTGATAATACCCCTGCCACAATTAAAGAAATAATATATCCTTTCCCCATAATTCCCTTCCTATCTATTATATATTTTCTTTGATCAAATTCCGAGTATGACATGATGGCCAGCCAAATAAACGGACATGGATAAGGTTTGAACTATATCTCGTCAATAAGAGTTACTGTACAGGCATTATATCAAAGAAGTAAAAACATTGGATTTTATATTTTATTTTACAAGTTTCTTTTTTTCAGCATGTTTCTGATTAAATTTTTGTATATGCTTATTGTTTTTAGCGGTAAATGCAAACATGATATTAATGAATACAGGGTATAAGCTTCCTAAAAAGAATCTCCAATCATTTGTGATGAAAGAAATGATTGCGAAGAAAATAAGTACACCAGTTGTAATATAAATGGTTCGTTTTTGATATGCATTGATTTTCATTCCCTCCCCCTTGTTTACTGACTATACAAACAAACAAAGCAAAAAGTTCATAAAAAATAAAAGAAATATCATAAACTCTGTTAGGATAAAGAGAATAAATTAAATTTTTCAAAAAGAGAGGATTATTGAAGAAGATGAATAAAATAATTTACATCATCCGGCATTGTGAAGCAACAGGTCAAGCTCCTGATGCCTCCTTGACGGAAAAAGGAAAAGAGCAGGCGAAGAAGCTGGCTGTATTCCTTTCCGGCAAAAAAGTTGATCGCATCATTTCCAGCCCGTTTCTACGCGCGATACTAACGGTAGAGCCTTTTGCTGAAAAGAACAATTTAAAAATAGAGACAGATAGCCGTTTGAAAGAGAGGGTGCTCAGTACGGTTTCGATGCCAGATTGGATGGATAAACTTGAAGCAACGTATACGGATTTCTATTTAAAATATGAAGGCGGCGAAAGCAGTAAGGAAGCAACCAGGAGAATAATGCATGTAGTGAATGATTTGCGAGAAAGCGATGCGAAGAGCAGCATAATGGTGGCCCATGGAGGAATCATCTCTCTGCTTTTGCATTATTACGATAAAAGTACGGGATTTGAGGCGTGGAGAAAACTTAGTAATCCCGATATTTATAAGCTGCAGATTTCAGAAGATCATCACCAGCTTGAGCGGATATGGTTAGAAGCGTAAAGAACGAAAGATATGCAATTAATTATCCAATAATCAGTTTAACAGGTCATGAATCGCCGAAAAACGTATTTAAAAATGCAGCAACTGTCATTCAACTGGCGGTTGCTGCATTTTTAAATACTTGCTGATAAACTTCGTATTTCCTTTTCCATTCACTTCAAAAATTAGTCATCCCACCAGCTTGTTTCCATATCAATCAGCCAATGATTTTTTAATGTCAAAGCACGTTCAATAGCTGCGATGCCCCCGGCGATGAGAAGTGTCGTATTTAGCCAAGAAGGAAGAATGATTGGCGAATCAAAGGAACCAAACCGCTCTGCAATAAAGGGAATCTCCGAAATAAGCGAAGCCAGCTGCGGAAGTCCTAGTATTAAAGAAACCAGCAGAATAAAAATGGCAAACTTTCCGATAATGGCGCTGATTTCAGGGAATTTGGCATCGAAACGCATGCGCAGCCCTTCCGCTGAACGGCGATCTGGGGAGAGTACAAACTCGCGTTCATCTTCCGTAATATAATGAATTCGTTTTAAACCATATGTCGTTGCTGCAGCTTCAATAACCCCTCCAGGAACCGGAAAGACAGCTGGAGTAGAGGCTTTTGCATGGTGCTTTCCATCACGGTATAAATCGATGGACTCATTTTCATCAAAGTAATTAATATGGACTGCATAAGTATGCTTTTCTTTATCATCTTCATGAAGGTTTATATAAAAAAGGGAACGATAAAATATTTCATAAAAACGAAAGGGTTTTAACGCATGTCCATCCCCACTCTTTACTTTTTTTGCTGCTCTTTCTCTGCGCTTGCTTTTAAAACGAAACATGCTATCCTGCCTCCGAATCGTGTTCTTTTAATAGATAATACGAGAAAAGGGGGGAAAAGGTTTCTTATAATTTACACATTAGTACGGTAAACCCTCTGTAAACTTCCGGGTGAATAAAGTTTCGGTGTAGAACCACCTGTTTAAAAAATTAGAAAGAACAGAGCTGCGGATTTTTTGTATGAAAAAGTGCTTCCTTGCTCATAACTAAAAGATAAGATAAGAGAAAGGATGCGGACAATGGATTTCATCAATCAGATAGAAGATTTGAAACAGAAGAATAAAGATTTGCAAATGAAGTCCGTCATTATTAAAGGTATTCCTTACGATGTGGTTGGGTTTGAAAGTTTGGTGGATTTTTCGGCTACGTGGGAAATGGTGGAGACATTAGTTCGGCACGAAGAAGAAAAATCATCAGAGCCAAACAGCCTTCATTCTAAAGAAACATATTGGAAGAAAATGGAATTTAATAAACAAATCAAAACACTCTATGAAGGAAAAGTAATTATTTGGAATCGTGAGAAAGAAATGTCATTAATTATTGATCCTGTTTCACAACCTCTATACAGAAGTATTGAAGTTCCTGTCAATGAAACCACTATTTACGGGGCAAAGGATGCATTTACAGAGAATAGTCAACAAAATATAGGGCTGTTGCGAAGTAAATATCAATCAAAAGATGTGGAAGTAATCACAACACAGCATGGAAAAAGAAACCGCCGCTTTTCTTTTCTTATTTTAAAAGGGACGACAGAGGAACACATGGTAGAGATGATTAAAAAGAAAATCGAGGATTATCCAAATGAAATCAAACAAGTCAAAGACATTCATGTTGCATTTGGTTTTTCTAAATTTTCATTAATTACCAGAGTAAATTCTACAGAGCTACCTGAAAACGCCATGGAATACATAGAGCAGGGGAAGATTGTATTCTTTATGGATGGTTATCCGTTTGCACTGGTATTGTTTAATACGGTTTTTGATGTGTTCAAACAGCCAAGTGACAGTAACTATCTGAGTGCATTTGTGTATTCTTTATATCTTCTGCGTATTGTTGGAATTATGATTGCTGTATTGCTGCCCGGCTTATATGTCGCGCTGATTACAATAAATCCGGAAATGTTAAAAGTCCAGCTGGCCTTGTCGATAACGGAGAGCCGTCAATTTGTGCCTTATCCTGCCTTTATTGAGATCATCATTATGCTTCTTTTGATTGAATTGATTACGGAAGCTGCCGTTCGGCTGCCTCTCTCGATATCCAATACGATTGGAGTAGTAGGCGGTATTATTTTGGGACAGGCGATTGTGGAAGCCAGCCTTGTGAGTGGGGTATTGATTATTATCATTGCTGCGACGACAATTGCAAATGGAATTATCGTTAACTTTGAAAATGGGATTACGCTGCGCTTGATGAAATATATTATTGTCGTTTTCTCCGCTATGTTTGGAATTCTGGGACATGTCATCGGTCTGCTGGTTTTATGCTCCTATATTGCCCGAATCACGAGTTTTGGAGTTCCATATGTCCGATGGAAAAAGGAAGGGATTCAAAGTGAAAATCAATAATTTATTGATTATAATCTTTTTTTTAGTCACAAATATCGGAGTGATGTTTCTGCTGTATCCTAGCCTTATCCTGGATACAGTAGATAATGGACATTGGCTAATTGTTCTTATACATGGATTTTCACATATCGCTCTTTTTGGTCTGCTGTTATTTGGTGTATCCAAGTTAAAGGAACCTAATATTTTAAAAAATTTGCCCAAAAAACGTTGGGCTGTATCCCTTACTTTACTTGTGCCCATCAGCCTTTTTATTATTGGAACAGTGATTGTTGCCATCCGTACTTATGCAGAGTTTACTACAGTATTATTCTTGAATCAGACACCCATGTTTTATGTGATGGTCATCTTCATTACAACGGCTGGTTATATTGGTCTTGGTTCGATGGAAAGTATCTTCCGGACAACCTTTTTAATAGCAGCTACTTCTTCCTATGTCATAGTCGTTATTTTCATATTATCCTTTTTCAATGCGGAATGGTATAACTTCTTTCCGGCGAAGGTAAGTAACTTCGATTTTTTATTGGAGATGCCTTTTATTACAGGTTTTTTAATATTATCTCCAACCTTTTTATTTATCGCTTTTTTACCAAAAGGAAAAAAATTCAATTATAAAACGGTTTTCTGGTTTTCGTGGCTTTTGATTCTATTTATATTTATGGCTGCTTACTCACCCATGCTGGTATTTGGAAATGAAATAGCACGGAATTTCACTTTTCCATATATCGAAATGCTAGCTACGGTTGATATTGACTGGTCTATCTTTGAAACATTGACAAGCCTCTTTGGTCTAAGTCTTCTTATCTACGCAACGTTATTTTTAGGGATGCTATTGCATATTTTGCGGACGTTATATCAAAGCATCTTCCAGACGAGCAAGCTTCATGCATCGATTGCAATGGTTATTATAGTTATCTTCATTACAGCTGTAGCAAATATGATTTCTACGTGGGAGCAAGTACAATCCCATATCATTTGGATTGTGCCGCTTCGTTTTTACACCTTCATCAGTCTGCTGATCTTCATTTTTTGGATAGGAAGAAGGGATAAACATGAAACGTAATTATTGGATAAAGATAATCATTTCTTTCGTATTGCTGGCTTTATTAAGTGGATGCTGGGATTCCAGAGACATTAATTACCGTTCCACGCCTATTTTAATGGGGGTAACAAAGGATGAAGATTTGTATCATGTGTATTTAATCATACCGGTCTCTGTGGTATCTGAGCAGAGGAATTTGGCAAAGGTGGACGGCAAAGGTGCTACAATTGTTGACGCCATTGAACAAATTAAGAAAAAAATTGAAACAACCATTGATTTAGAACATATTGGTTTTGTTGTGTTAGGTGAAGAACTGGGAAGGGAAGGGATTGGAAAAATCATTAATACCTTCATGCGCATGAGAGATATGCCGGCAACACCAACTGTGGCATTTACCCAAGAAGATATGGATTCCTATATCGATCAGATGATTGAAACATTTCAAAAAGTAGGTGTACCTATATTTGGATTTTTAGAAAAGCAGGCTGGCTGGGAAATTTATAATCCGGAAGTAAGTCTATGGCAGGTATACAGAGGCATTCATTCGTATACCTCAGATATTGCTATTCCAATTATTAGCTCCAATGAAAATTTGGAAATGGATTACTTTGGCGCATCCGTGCTAAAGAATGGAAAGATCGTTGAAACATTAGATGCTTTAGAAGTGCTGCTGATGAATTTATTAAATAATGAAGAAAACGTTATTAAAACGTTTATAACGATTGATGAGACAACTGATGTAGAGCTTGTTGAAAGAGATGTAGAGTACGATTACAAATACAATGGCGATCAAATCGACCTGACCATCAAGCTGGAATTTGTGATGATTGTTGCTGAAGCAGAAGATCATTTAAACGATGAAGATATTCAGAAGAAGTTTGAAGAAAAAGTGGAAAAGGATACACTTCAGCTCGTTAAAAAGCTGCAGGATAAACATGCAGATGTTCTTGGAATCAGTAATCGAATCAGGAAAAACTATACCCATAATGAACTGAAAAACTTTCTCAATGAAACGTATCCGAATATAAATGTAAAGGTAGAAGTAGAAGCGGTTATCGAGAATAATGGTAAAATACGAAATTTAAATAATGATGATTTTGAAGACTGGGATAAACAAAAACAGGATTAGTTGGAGAAAAGGGCTCCAGGTATCGTAAATATGGTATCTGGAGTTTTTTATTACATTTTGAAGCCATTTAAACCAATTTATTGTTTTTATCTATCAGGCAGGGCTAATAGTGGTAAATAGGGGGAGAAAGTAAGTATACAGATGAAATGGCTTCATTTATTATAAAGAAGAGAGGTGTATAAATGAGAAGAAGAAGTGCTGCAGTGATTATCGAAAACCGGAAAGTTGCGCTGATAAAAAGAACTCGTGAACAAAGAAGGTATTATGTATTTCCAGGAGGCGGCATAGAAGACGGAGAAAATCCAGAACAAGCAGCTGTTCGGGAAGTATATGAAGAACTCGGTGTTCATGTAAGAATCATCAAACTTTTTGATACCATAAATTTTGATGGTAAACAATATTATTTTGCCGCAGAGATAATAAGTGGTGAATTTGCGACAGGACTTGGAGAGGAGTATACGAATTCTAGTAGAAATAGGGGGACTTACCAGCCAGTGTGGATAGGACTGGATGAGCTTATTTATTTGGATGTTCGGCCAGGAGAAATCGTGGAGAAGCTGATAGATAAGCAAAGTTGATTACATGTTGGGCTCTAGCAGGCTTATTAAAGTAATTCTTCGGAACATATGATAAAATCAATGTATATCAATTTTGGAGGGATAGCTATGTTTGGGAAGCTTTTTAAAAAGAAAGAAAAACAGGAAATTGAATTATTCGCCCCCGTCGACGGGGATGTAATTCCTTTGGAAGAAGTACCTGATCCGGTATTTGCTGAAAAAATGATGGGGGACGGAATTGCGATTAAACCATCTAACGGTAAAGTCGTATCACCTGTTGACGGAGATATTGTACAAGCATTCCCGACAAAGCATGCTGTAGGGATTAAAGCTGACAATGGTGCCGAAATTCTAATTCATATTGGATTAGAAACGGTTTCCTTGGATGGAGAAGGATTTACCATCCATGTAAAAGAAGGAGATAAAGTGAAAAAAGGCGATGCCCTTGTTGATGTGGATCTAGATGTGGTAAGTGAAAAAGCTGCAGATACGGTCACACCAATGCTTATTACGAATATGAGTGATATCGAAGCATTAAATAAACAAGATGTGAACCAAGTACGTGCAAGTGAAGACGTTGTGATTACTGTTAAATAATGTGGTAAAGAATTAAATTGGTGGTTTTTCGCTTTATGGCGGGAAATCACTTTTTATTTAAAAACTTCGTTGAGTACAGGCGTGAATAACATTGCTTCTGTATGAAGTATTCAAAGGGAACATTTAAAATAATAAATGCATAGGCTGCACAGTAGGGAATTTACCTAAAATGATTCCATTTATAAGTGAGGCGGCTAATATGTCTAATCCATATAATCCAAATCAGCATATGGCGTTTTTTAATCAGCAACAACCTCGGAATTTTCAGCAGCAGCCGAATATGGGACAACATTCGATGGAGCAGCAGGTGTTGTCTGCGATGTCTCCAGTAATCAACCACGGGATGCGGGAAGCGCAACATCTCGGTTATCCGCATGCATTAAGAGAGGCCATAGCAATTGCATATTTGATGGGGCAGGGACAGGATTTTCATTCAGCGTGGCAAATGGTAGAGTCTTGGTGGAGACCGCAAACTCTTCAACAGCCTGGGACTTTTTATTAAAAAATACAATAAATCAAGATAAAAATGCCGGTTTCTAATCGGTATTTTTTATTGGTTACAATATGACATTTTTCGAAGAGAATAAATAACACAGATTTATCCTGTACAAAGAAAATTACCTTTAAATGAAGTTTTTACATGTACAGCTAATATTAAACTAATCAAAATTCTAAAAATATAAACTAAAATAAAAAGTACAGGATAGTCTTCTCCCTCGTCCATCATCTAGCTGTTATAAATTAATTTGTCTTTTTTTGTTGAATTAAAAAATATTGTCGAAAATTTTTCGTATAATTGTATACAATTATACGAAACTATGATATGATATCGAAAAGTTTTAATTTATATAATTCAGAAAAGGGGGAATAAATAATTTTGCAAGCGGTTTCTTTTTAAAATAAGAGGAGGGAAAAAATGAAGAAGTTTCAAATAGCAAAACTACTTATTGCACTATTAATTTTAGGGATTACTTTAGTAGGATGTTCTAACGATGGGGCGAATAACGAGGCAAACTCAGAAGGAGATGTAGAATGGCCACATAATACTACGACGCTTATTCTTCCGTTTGATGCCGGAGGGAGCTTGGATAGTATGATGCGAGTTATTGCTCAGCAGTTAGAAGAGGAATTAGATACAAAAATACAAATTGATAATCGTCCTGGGGCAGCTACACAGGTTGGAACTACCGTTTTTCAGAATGGGAAAGATGATGGATCTGTTATATTTGGTGGTACGCAATTATACTTAAGTGCTAGTATTCTGCTACAAGATGCAGATTATGACATTGATGATTTTTCAATGGTAAATATTGAACAATTTGATCCAATCACAATAACTGTGCATAAAAATTCGCCTTTTGAAACATTTGAAGAGTTAATTGAGTATGCAGAAGAAAATCCTGGAGAGCTTAGCTATTCTACGGTAAGCGGTGGGCCATTACATCTTACCGGAGTACTGTTGGAAGAAGAGTTAGGAATTGAATTTAAACCAGTTTTTTATGATGGCGGAGGGGAAATGCGTAACGCTCTTTTAGGAGAGCACGTTGATTTCATGATTGGTAATGCTTTGGGGGATAGCGCAATTGAAGACAACATTAAAGTTCTATCTGTAGCTTCAGAAGAAAAAATGGATTTATGGCCAGATGCAGAACCTATAAATGATGTATTAGCAAATTATGATGTAGAAGTCCCTTTAGTAGGGTCTGTTCGGTTCTTAGCTACACATGATTCTTTTAAAGAAAATAATCCAGAATTGTTTGAATTACTTACAGAAGCATATCAAAATGTATTCGAAAGTGAAGAATATCAAGGTTACATCAAAGATAACAACGCAGAGGAAGTAAGTGAATTTCGTGGCCCTGAGGAAAGTGATGAATTAAATCACTCTCTACATGACTTATTAGATGAATATAAAGACAAACTTAAAGAAGAATAATACAACATTAGAAGAAATTAAACTAGAAAACTATATTGGTTCCACTCGAATATTTTATTAGTCATGAACCTTTTATTTAAAATTCATGACTTTATTTTTTTCTAAATTTTATTATAAGGAGGGGTAATGTGGGAGGATTAGGAAAATTTTTTAATACATTTGTCCATCGCGTTATTGTAGCCACAGGTATCCTTATTTTTTCAGTAGTATATTTAGTAGATATTAGTTCACTAAACAGCGCACAGGATAAACTTATGGTCAATCCGATTATTTGGATTATCATTCTACTTTATCCACTAATCATATGGAAAGAATGGAAAGAAGTAAAACAATCCACTAACACAGATGAAAAAGATTCCGATGAAGCAGATGAATCATCTGCTAGATTAAGCAAAAAAGTATTTTTGTTTATGCTGTCAACATTAATTTATTTAGTATTAATGAATTATCTCGGTTTTTTAATAATGACAATTATTTATATGCCAATCTTGATGAGAATATTAGGAACAAGTTCGAAAAAAGTTCTAGTTATTTTGCCAATAGTATTTACACTGCTTCTTTTCTATCTATTTAATAACCTTTTGGGAATACCTATTCCATCAGGAATACTATTAGAGGGGGTATTGTAGATGATTGAATGGCAGTCACTAATGGATGGAATAGTCATGTTTATGAACTGGTTTAATTTCCTTTTAATTATATTAGGGCTACTTTTAGGGGTTATACTCGGGGCTATACCAGGTCTCACAGGATCATTGGGTATTGCGTTGATGCTTCCAGTTACATTTACGATGGAACCATTATCCGGACTTGTGTTTTTAATTGCAATCTATACAGGAGGTTTGTTTGGGGGAGCAATAACAGCGGTTTTGATTAACACTCCTGGATCACCAGCAGCAGTCGCAACTACCTTAGACGGTTATCCAATGACAAAGCAGGGTCAGCCAGGAAAAGCTCTAGGTCTAGCGGTAGGGTCCTCTGCTATAGGGGGAATGATTGGAGGATTTGTGCTCCTATTAATTATTCAACCTCTTGCCTCCTTTGCATTAAAGTTTGGTCCCACGGAAATGTTTCTTGTAGCAGTATTTGGTTTAACAATTATATCTTCAATACAAGAAGGAGGCTTTGTTAAATCAATTTTTGGAGGGTTGTTCGGTGTTTTATTAGGTACTATCGGCATGACAGATACTGGAGCGGTACGAGGTACTTTTGATAATGTTTATTTATTGGATGGAATCCCAATGATTCCTGCATTAATCGGTTTATTTGCAGTATCTGAACTCTTTTTTCTTGCAGATAAACAATTTGTGTCTAAGCAATCAGCAAATCAAAATTTAACTTCTCAAATTTTAAAAGGTATCAAATCAATCTTTAGATATCCGTTTAATTTAATCAGATCAAGTGCGATTGGAGTTTTTGTTGGTGCCTTGCCAGCAGCAGGTTCTACGATTGCCAGTTTACTGAGCTATAATGAGGCGAAACGATTTTCCAAGTCTAAAGATAAATTTGGTAAAGGGAATGAAGAAGGAATTGTAGCAGCGGAATCCGCTAATAACGCTTCTGAGGGAGGGGCACTTGCTACGATGCTTGTTTTAGGTATTCCAGGAAGCGCATCAACGGCAATGTTGCTTGGAGCTATTATTATGCAAGGATGGGTTCCGGGACCAAGATTATTTATTGAACAAAGTACAATATTATATGGTGTTATTTTTTCAATGGTTGTAGGTTTGTTCTTTTTGATTTTTGTTGGAGGAGCAGTATCTTTAGGGGCAGGCCGTGTTATAAATATTCCTACTAGAATTCTTATTCCCATCATCATAGTATTTGCTTTAATTGGTGCATTTGCTACACGAAATTTATTATTTGATGCCTTTTTAGTATTTATTTTTGGAATTATTGGTTGGTATTTACGAAGGAATAAATATCCTGTCATTGCGGTCGTACTTGGCTTGATTCTTGGTCCAATTGCGGATTCAGAATTATTGAAAAGTGTACAGCTTCATGGTAGTGAAACGATTAATGCCTTTTTAACTCGCCCTGTAAGTATCATTCTAATTATCATTACTATCTTAGGTGTATTCTTGCCAATTATTCTTGATAAATTAAACAAAAAGAGTAAAGTTTCCTAATAAATAGGGATAATAAAATGAATGCTATTGTTTTTTTATTTCTTGCATATTTAGGAGGCATAATTGGCGTTAAATTAAAAATACCTGCTGGTGCACTTTTAGGGTCTATGTTAATGGTCGGGGTTTTTAGCATTGTCGGCATGATTGACTCCCAGGAGATACCGCCTTTGATTCGGAATTTATCTAAAGTTGCTTTAGGAACAATGATAGGCTTAATGTTTACTAAAAATATACTTTATCTCCCATTTAAAAAATTAATCAGTTTTATAATACTTGGTTTTGGAAGTGTAATATCAGCTGTTGTTGTTGCTATGATTCTTAAAGGAATGGGAATGACTCCATTTGTTATGACTTTAGTATCTGTTTCACCAGGTGGAATTGCTGAAATGCTGACTTTGGCAGATTCTATACATACGGATACACAAGTTGTAGCAATAATGCATTTAATTCGGTTTGTAACATTAATGCTACTTTTAAGATGGATTCTTAAAACGTTTAATAAACAAGGTGAAAAGACATGAATCAATCTTTAAAGAAATTTGTGATTGTAGTCAGCATAGCAAGCGTAGGAGGATATATTGGGCATATTTTAAATTTGCCAATTGGCATTTTAATGGGGAGTTTTATTACTGTAGCAATCGCGAAAATTAGTGGTTTGAAAGTACCTCCATTAAAGAAAAAGTATAAGCAGATGATACAAATGCTAGTTGGTGGATTAATAGGATTGAATTTACAGCCGGATATCGTATCGTTATTTTTTAATCATATAGTTCCTGGTCTTATAGCAACCGTTTTTCATCTTTTATTTGCATTCTTAATTGCCTATATATTTACTAAGCTGTTCCGTTTTAAATGGTTAACTGCGTTAAGTGGAAGTTTACCTGCGGGAATGAGTGAAATCTCGATTGTAGCCGATGAAATAGATGTTGATGTGGAAGTAGTAATGTTAATGCATTTGTTTCGTATATCTCTTTTAATTTTAATATTACCCGTAATAATCAAATTATTACTGTTGTGAGGATAGGAGTGAGAAAATGGAACAATTAACGGTGCCATGTGTTGTTTATAGAGGCGGTACAAGCAGAGGATTATTTTTCCACGAAAAAGATTTACCTAAAGAAAAAGAATTAAGAGAAAAAATATTTTTAAAAGGTATTGGAGCGGAAGATGTATCTCATGTAAATGGCCTTGGAGGAGGAACCTCTCATACTAGTAAAGTTGTAATCATTAATAAAAGCGTAAAAAAAGATGCAGATATAGACTACACTTTTGTTCAATTAGGAATTGGAAGTGAAGTAATAGATTACGAAGGAACTTGTGGGAATCTTATGGCTGCAACGGGAGCTTTTGCAGTGGATGAGGGGATGATAAACGTATCAAAAGACATGGAATCCACCCTTGTTACGGTTTGGAACGTTAATATTAAAAAATATCTTAAGATAACAGTTCCACTGGAAAATGGAAAGGCAAAGGTAGATGGCAGTTTTGAAATACCAGGTGTTAAAGACCCTGGCGCTAAATTCCTTGTTGATATTAAAGATCCTGGCGGGGCAAAAACAAAGAAGACATTACCGTTGTCTGCAAAGTCTATACTGACTATTAGCAAAAAAAAATATGCTTACTCATTTTGCGATATTGTTAATCCATTTGTATATCTAGATGCAGAATCCCTTTCTCTAACAGGTGCTGAGCAAAATGAAGAAATTATGAAAGACCCACTTATTATGAAAACATTAGAAGATATGAGAGGACATATAGCCGTTAAAAGTGGGTTAACTCCCAGTTTGATAGAAGCAGAAGAAAAATATCTTGCTTTACCAAAGGTTTCTTTTGTCAGTAGACCTATAGATTATTTAACGTCTACTGGGAAGCGAATAAAAAAGAATGATTATGATATTCTAGCTCGTATGGTATCTATGAAGAAGATGCATCGGACCTTTGCAGTAAGTGGCTTACTAAACTTAGCAGGAGCATGTCTTTTAGATGGCACGATTCCTAACCAAGTTTCTAAGATAAAGCCATTGGAAAATGGACAAATGGTAAGGATTGGACATCCAGAAGGAATAATTTCTATTAGAGTTCAAAAAAGTCAATTAGAAGAAAGAATTAATTATGTTGGTTTGGAAAGAACAGCACGTAGAATTATGTCTGGTAAATTATATATACCGCAAAATTAAGTTGAATTAGGAGTGTTAAAATGAGCTGGTTAGTACGAAATAATTATGAACATCCGATTAAAGTGATGAGGAGAGAATTAAATACCAAAGGAATTATTAAAATGCCAGGTGCACACGACGCAATGGCAGCTTTGCTAGCCCAAAAAGCTGGATTTTCAACTATATATTTATCTGGAGCAGCTTTAACCGCAAGTTTAGGCATACCAGATTTAGGGGTGCTCACATTAACAGAATTAACAAATCGTACAAGAGAAATTGTTCGTGCTACAGGAATGCCGCTCCTTGTTGATATTGATACGGGTTATGGAAGTATATTAAATGTAACAAGAACTGTATTTGAAATGATAGACGCCGGGGCTGCAGCCATTCAATTAGAAGATCAAGAACTTCCTAAAAAATGTGGCCATTTAAACGGAAAAGTACTAGTAACCAAAGAAGAAATGGTGAGAAAAATTCGAGCAGCTAGAGAAGCAGATCCTGATATCGTTATTATAGCAAGAACAGATTCTTTCGCCCAAGAAGGGTTAGAAAATGCTGTTGATCGTGCAAAAGCATATTTTGGTGCTGGGGCAGATATTATCTTTCCAGAAGCATTGCAAAGTAAAGAAGACTTTGAACGATTTGCTAGAAGAGTTGATTTTCCGCTTTTAGCTAACATGACAGAATTTGGACGAACGCCGATGTTTACAGCAGAACAATTTGAAGAGATGGGGTATAAAATCGTAATATATCCAGTTACATCTTTGCGTATAGCAAGTAAAGCGGTAGAGCTTATGTATAAAGAAATAGCTGAGACAGGTACACAAAGTAATTTATTAAACAAGATGCAGACAAGGCAAGAATTATATGATGTTCTTTTATATGAAAAGTATGAATTATTAGATGAAAGTATTGCGAAAACAAATATGGAGGAATTGATTAAGTAATTAGTTTTATTTATTGCAATATCTTCTTGATATAAAAAACCACAGAAATGCTGAATTACAGTAGTTTCTGTGTTTTTTTCTACATTTAATAAGTAATTACTTATTAATATTTTAATGGTTTAATTATATTTGAAATATTATAATTAAATAATTCGTAAAAAATAAAGTATATTAATTGAGTTTGAACCATATACATGCTTTTTAACTGTCACGCTTCCTAATTATATGATATTCTTTTATATAAGGTATTTCTAAAATCCCATGGAGAAAAGAATTAATTAGGTGACATCTAACTTAATACTATATTAAGGATGGATCTATATTGGATAAAACAAAAAGATTATCAACAACTGATTATATTTATGAACAAATAAAAAAAGATATTATCGAGTTTACTTATGAACCCAATGGCCGTTTAGTTGAAGATTCGTTAGCTAAAAAAATGGAGATAAGCAGAACTCCATTGCGTCAAGCATTATATCGATTAGAATTGGAAGGTTTAATAGTAAAAAAAGCTAATGGGAGAATGGCTGTTGCTCCAATGTCTATGAAAGAAGCGAAAGAACTTTTTATGGTTAGAGAGGTAATGGAAGGACTCATTGCCAGAGAGGCTACACTGAACATTGCTCAATCTAATGATTTTGATGGAATCATTAATAAGTTTGAAGACATTACATTTTTAATGCGAAATTCTGCAGAAAATGAACGTAAAATGGATGTAGTATCTTATGGAAGTGATTTTCATAGTTTATTAGGTGAGTACAGTAACAATGCCACGGCAGTAAATTTACTAGAACAGATAAATAACCGGGTATCTAGGTATAGACGATTAGGTGTTTATAAGGATCCTGAATATCCACGTACTTTACCAGTCGAAGAACATGAAGAAGTATTGAAACATATGAAAGCTAAAAGTGAACATGCAGCTGAAGCAGCAATGCGTGCACATATTAAACGTAGCTTGAAAAATACGATACATGGGTTGTCTTATCTGTCTTTATAAAAAGTAAGTAAAGCAGCTTAATATTCAAATAATATATTAGTAAACCAGCACCTTCTTTTTGTGGGAATTTAAGTTAAAGGAGGTGCTTTTGTTATGCCGTGGAGTCATTAACATTCTTAAGCAATAAAACTTTTCAATGTCCTTTGTAATTTTTACTTCTTTATAAAGCGTAAAAGAATTTGTTTGCTGTTTTTTCAATCAGTATAGGTGCTAATGTATTAAATACTTAATTGAACTTACACATATTATTTTATTAATTATCAGCCCAGCCCGCTTTTGCATATAGTATTAACGACTAATTTGAGGGAGGCTTTTTCATTGTCAGAATATCTTCATTCAATAGAATTATGGTGTAAAGAGATGGCGCAAACATATCGGGAAGCAAGGGAATCTTTTCAAGAGGATGTCCGTAGAGATGCATTAGCTGAATGGGAAAAGGAATTCAATCAATTTCAAAAGGAGCTTGCAAATCATCAAGCTATAGAAGAACAGGAGGCTTATAACCAAGCGAATCATTTGTACACAACATTTAACCAGTATATAGAACAGTACACGGAGGAAATGCGAGCAGAAGGGAATCGTGAAAGAGTGGTTCCAATCGGCGGCCATACGCTTCCGCCGCTTCCGTACAGCTATGATGCTTTAGAGCCTTATATCGAACGCCGGATTATGGAGCTGCATCATGATAAGCATCATCAGAGCTATGTGGACGGTTTAAATAAAGCGGAACTGGAAATGCAGCAGGCGCGTTGGGATAATAATTATGACCTGATTAAGCATTGGGAAAGAGAAGCAGCGTTTAACGGTGCAGGACATTATCTACACACGATATTTTGGAAGGTGATGAGCCCGGATGGGGGCGGGGAGCCTACTGGAGATTTACTGCATGAAATCGAGCAATCCTTTGGCAGCTATGACCAGTTTAAAGCACATTTTACAGAAGCAGCAAATCATGTTGAAGGAGGTGGCTGGGCTATTTTAGTATGGTCTCCGCGGGCAAGACGTCTGGAGATTCTTCAGGCGGAAAAGCATCAAAATTTAAGTCAATGGGATGTGGTACCTCTTCTCGTCCTTGATGTGTGGGAGCATGCCTATTATCTGCAATATGAGAATGTGAAAGAGGATTACGTAGATAATTGGTGGAATATTGTCAATTGGACGGAAGTGGAGAACCGATTTAATAAGGCAAAACAATTGAAATGGCAGCCTTTTTAATAGGCGTTATAAAATGTTTAAATTTAAGCAAATACCAAATTTTCTTTTAAAATGAAAGTTTTAGCACTCATTTTGAAGGGAAATCCTCCTGTAGATGTAAAAATGAGGGAGGACAAAAGTTGTATGAAGAAGCATTATATTTTGGCAGTCATGGTATCTTTTTTACTAATATTAGCGGCATGTAATGATACAGGGGAAAATGACGCAGAAGACAATGGCAATGGAACAGATACACCAGAAGTTGATCAAACAGAAGAGGGAGAGGTAAATGAGGAAGAAGAGCTTCTGGAGGGAGCCCTAGATGCTTTGTCTGGAATTGATCAGCGTTATGAAGAAGCAACGATTACCATGGAGATGTCCTTAGATGAGGAGCTGGAGGAAGAACTGGGAGGAGAAGAGAACGCTGAAACAGAATCTTCTACTACGATGCATATGTACTCATGGCAAATGAATAATGAAGATGGAACGGTCAGTGAACGTACGGAAATAGAGACAGATGGCGGCCCAGTAGAATATAGCGCCTCTGATGATAGTGAAACTTCCATCAATTATACAGAGGGTGATGATACGGCATACGAAATCGAAATGTTAGATGTGGAAGCAAATCCAGCAGAAATCCAAATGGAAGAAGATCAGATTCGCGAGATGATGGATACGCACGACATTACCTATGAAGGTGAGACTGCTGTTAATGAATATGATGCGCATCACTTCGTATTCACAGATGGAGAGGAGGAAATCGACTATTATTTTGATACCGAAACCTTTGTCATCGTCCAGATGGAGATGAGCTCAAATGATGGTGAGGTTACAACAAGTATGGAATTAGAGGATTATGCACTAGACTTTGATTACGATGAAGGTTTTTTCCAGTTAGAGGACGTATTGGATGATAAGATCAAGGTTGAACAGGTAGCCCCTGATGAACATATGGAAGAGCAATTGGAAGACGAAGAGACGGAGGATAATGAAGCATAAGATGTATGATTTGCTTCTATATATTAACAAGGAAAAAACGGCTTCGTTGCAAAGGAGTCGTTTTTTTGGTGCGAAAAAAATTATTTCATCTTCCGGAGCATTAAAGGAATAGTTTGTTGGGTTAAAGTAAAAAGAATAAATTAATGAATAAAATAGAATCGGGAATTAAGTGATTGAACCTATTTCCATTCTCTTGTGAACTGGCAAAAGATAAAATAATAAGGGGACGAGGTTATCGTAAACCTATTGTTGAGAATTATATTGTTTTCTACTTGATTAAGAACAAAAATGTATTGATTATGCGCGTTTTATTTGGCGCTCAGAAATACGATGATTTAGTAAAATGATTTTAATTAATCATAGAAAATAAAGGCTGATACAAGTCATTTTTTTCTTGGTTTGGTATCAGCCTTTTCTGGCATACAGATAGTTACTGTCGTGCATCTTTTCGCTATTCCTCCAAAGCAGCTTGAATATATCTATACAACACACTGTCCAAGCCAAAATGCAAAGCAGGCTGTGGGTTTTTAGCGTAAAACTTTTCGGCGCTCTCTATCAAGTCCTTATTTCCTCCTGAAAAAGTATCCATCAATTCTTGCCATTCCTCTGCCAAGCTCTGAACGGATGGATCCTGTGGAGATACGCCATCTTCATGCTTGTCTTTTAACGCTCCAAGCAGTTCTTTAAAGCGTTTTTCCCCTTGTTTGTATGCTTTTTTTCCTGTATGAAGATAGTGTTCTCTCATTTTATCAAGCTGTTTATTTGTAAAATAGTCGGAACGATTTAATCGAATCAATTCAAAAAGGGAGGTCAGCTCTTGGAAAGAAATAGTTTTCATCTTAGCTGCTTCCTGTTTGGTATATTCTAACTGGCTCAGCAGTTTTTCCTGAACAGCTAATTCTGCTTTGACCCGGCTAATTTGTTGATCGAGTGTATCTAATAGGTTCTCGTTGTGTGTTTGGATAATCTCCTTTATTTCCTCCAATGGTAAATACATTCTTTTCAACACGAGAATTTGCAGCAGCATCTGCATATCCTCGCTGGTGTAGCGCCGATGTCCCGCCTCTGAATAGAGAGAAGGCGAAAATAACCCGATTTGATCATAGTACCTTAGTGTACGGATGGAAAGTCCTGTCAGCGCTGCTAATTGCCCGGTTGACCAGTAATCTGGCATGTGCTCACCTCGTTTGTAAAATAGTTTGTATTTCAGAAGGGTGAAATACATAGCTTCTGCCGCAAATATGGCATGTTGTATCAATAGAAGTGCTTGTTTCCACGGCTTTTTGTAATTCTTCTGCAGATAGGGAATACAGAAAGCCATAAAACATTTCCTTCGAGCAGGAACAGGAAAATTGGATTGGCTTATGTTCCAACACTTTAGAACGATAAAAGCGCTGGTTCAACGCCTTTTCTATCTCGGCGTCATTCATGTTAAGCAGCAAAGAAGCAAGGTTTTCTGCTTCGAATTGCTCCCGTACAAAATCCAATGCACCTTCCTCAGCTCCAGGCAAGGCCTGCGCATAGATTCCATAACTTTTAAGAAGACAGCTATTCCTGTCCAATTCAATATTTGTTTGTATCATGGTATCTGTCTGCTCACTTTGTTTAAAATAATAGGCAAAATCATCGTCCATATTTTGATAAGGCATATCTGTAACCCCAGTGAATTGGCTCATTTCCAATCCTTTCATCATTCGTATGGAAGCTTTTGTCCCGATAAGGTCCTGGAGTGAGTGGTTTGAATTCTGTTGTCGGGATGCTTTTAAAAGTGCTTGGCTGACGTAGCCGCGTACATTTCCTCCTGCATCTGTATCTGCATATATTTTATGATTCTTGTTCGTTAATGTAATAACCAAGCTGATTCGCTGATTATCCTTCAGTGCTGCGGAAAGAAGGCTCAGAATGGAAACCGCTTTAGCTAAAGCAAAACAGCAGGTCTTATCCTTTATTGTACTTAACTCCATGATTTCCTGTAGCATTTTTGTGTTATCCGTAAAGTATAAACGGATACTTTTATCTAAAATAAGGGTTTTTATAATTGTATTTATCATGTGATCCGCTCCTTTCTAATAATAGGATAAAACATGACGTGACGTAAGGTTCAAGCTTCATTTGGAAGAGTGTAAAAAGGAAGAACGGTCTTTTACAATATGGACAGTTCATCTTAAAATAGAATTAACAGGAATAGAAAGCAAAGGAACATTTCAGGTATTTTCATCAGCATGGTTACCGTGGAGGTGATAAAACAGTTGAAGCTTATACATTATTCTGTACAGGAAACAGATACACTTTATGCAGTGAAGGCGTGGCTTCCGGAAGATATGAGCGCTATTCCAATTGGCAAGCTGGGGCAATTTCATTTTCCAAAAGGGTATTATGTATATGCTGGCAGTGCCAAACGGAATATTCGTGCGCGGGTGGACAGGCATCTTCAGATAGACAAAAAGAAGCGCTGGCATATAGATTATTTACGCCCTTATTTACAAATTGAGGCTGTGCAAACGTATCCCGGTTTGGAAGGGGAATGCGGGCTTTTTCAGCGGTTGATGCGGGAAAATGCAGGAACAATGCCGGTAAAAGGCTTCGGATCATCGGATTGCAGATGTTTTTCGCATTTGTTTTATTCTGGTGAGGAAATGCCTGATTTTATTGGTTTTTAGCATCAGCAGCGGAATATTTAGGCAGAGAAAAGGCTGCTGCAGTCAATTCTATTCCTGCAGCAGCCTGTCTTTAATGTTCTCTCCGGGCAAAATCCACGAAACGAAACTTATCTGGACGATGCCTGGATTCGGTATATTGAAATAATGTCGCATCGTCTAGATAGACATAATTTTTTATCACCACGATATTATGAAAACCTTCTAAATCTAATAATTCACGGTCCTCTGCTGTTGGTTCTTCTACAATGATTTCTTTTTTTGCAAAGCTGATAATCAGTCCTAACTCATTTTCAAGATAGTTATAAATAGACGTTTCAGCAATGTCTTTGGAAATGTACGGAACCGTTTTTGTGATTAAATAATCCTTGTCCAAAATAATACGCTGTTCAGAGAAGGAACGGGTCCGGATAATTTCCCAGACTTCCTGGTTATCCTTGAGCTTTAATTGCTTCTGGATAAAATCATTTGCGCTGACTTTGGCACATTGATGAACAGCAGTAATTGGCTTTTCTCCCATTTTATCAGCTAATTCTTTAAAGCTGACTAACCCGGATACGGGAAAGTCAAATTTATTCCGTTCAATCACCGTGGATCCTTTCCCGCGGATTTTTTGAATATACCCGTTTTGAGCAAGCAAATTTAATGCTTTCCGAATTGTTTCCCGGGAGGTTTGATACTGCTCGGCTAATTCATTTTCCGAGGGAAGAAATTCATTTGCTTTAAACGTTTCTCTTTCTATTTTTTGGACCATTTCTTGATAAATAAGGACATATTTATTTCGCATCGCAATTAACTCCAGTTATTTCTTTAGATAGTAAACAACAGACTCATACGGCCGCAGTGAAATCTGATCTGACGTTAAAGATGGGGAATCGGTATAGTTAGACAGTATAATCTCGCTGTCTGTAAATGCACGATGAATCGATTCAGGTAAACCCAGCTCTGCTTCGTTTGCGTAAAAATTGTTTACTACTAATAGTTTTGTATCCTCATTTTCTCTTATATACGCAAAAATTGCAAAGTCCTTTGGTAAAATCAGCTCATATTTTCCATCTGTTATCACTTGGTAGTCTTTTCGAAGCTGAATAAGCTTCTGATAATGGTAAAAAATAGATGTTTTATCAGCCACTGCAGCTTCTGCATTGATTTCTTGATAATTATCAGGAAGGCCGATCCAAGGAATACCTTCTGTGAACCCGGCATTGGCTGAATGGTTCCATTGCATAGGAGTTCGAGAGTTATCACGGGACTTTTGCTGCAGAATTTCAATAATTTCCTGATTAGATAAGCCTTCAGCTTTTTTTATTTTGTACATATTCAGTGATTCGACATCGCGGTATTGGGAAATATCTTCAAAACCAGGGTTGGTCATGCCGATTTCTTCTCCCTGATAAATATAAGGCGTACCCTGCATCATGTGCATCGTTGTTGCCAGCATTTTTGCAGATTCCTTATGGTATGTTGTATCATCTCCAAAACGGGAAACGATTCGCGGCTGGTCGTGATTACACCAGAAGAGCGCATTCCAGCCGCCGCCTTCTTGCATCCCGGTCTGCCAGTCGGATAGCAGCTGCTTGAGATAAAGAAAATCAAATGGTGCTTTTGTCCACTTATCCCCGTTTGGATAATCGACCTTTAAATGATGGAAGTTGAATGTCATATCCAGTTCTTCGCGTTCTGGATTTGTATATTTGATACAATCCTCCATGGAGGTAGAGGACATTTCCCCGACAGTGAGGGTTTTACGTCCTTTAAAAACTTCCTGATTCATTTCATGAAGAAATTCATGTACCCGCGGGCCGTCTGTGTAAAATTTACGTCCGTCTCCTGGTGGTACACTGCCATCATCGTCTGGAAAACGCTGGTCTTTAGAAATTAAGTTGATCACATCTAAACGAAAGCCATCTACCCCTTTATCCAGCCAAAAATTCATCATTTGATAGACATCGTCGCGGACTTTTTCATTTTCCCAATTGAGATCTGCTTGGGTAACATCGAAGAGATGCAGATAATAAGAGCCGGTTGCTTCATCATATTCCCATGTGTTGCCGCCAAATTTGGACTCCCAGTTTGTCGGCAGCTCGCCAGGCTTGCCATCCTTCCAAATATAATAGTTTCGGTAAGGGTTATCCTTCGATTTTCTGGATTCCTGGAACCATTTATGACTGGTGGATGTATGGTTTACAACGATATCCATAATTATTTTTAAACCAAGTCGATGTGCTTTTTCCATCATTGTTTCAAAGTCTTCCATGGTTCCAAATTCTGGTTGGATTGCATAGTAATCAGCAATATCGTATCCATTGTCTTTTTGAGGAGAAAGGTAAATAGGGGTAAGCCAAATGACATCAACCCCCAGTTCTTTTAAATAATCGAGTTTTTCTGTAATTCCGTTAATGTCGCCCATTCCGTTGCCTGTCGTATCGTTAAAGCTTTTTGGATAAATTTGATAAACGACGGATTTTTGCCACCATTTTTCTTCCATAATCAACCTCCTAAATGTTGCTGTGTTTCAATTATTTTTTTATGAATGGAGGAGGGAGAGAGGCTCCCTCCTCACTTTATTTTTTACCTAAGCGTTTGTACGCGTCTACGCCCATTTTTGTTTTGGATAAAATCACTGTCAAGATGAATGGAATAACAATTGCTGCGACCATTGCTACAGCGAACATCAGCATATGCGGTACCTGAATAGATAAGATTCCTGGTATTCCGCCAACACCAATGGAGTTAGCCATGACACCTGAGCCGACTGAAATCACTGCTGCAACGGCAGATCCTGCCATACCAGCGAAAAGCGGGAACAGATATCGTAAGTTAACACCAAACAATGCCGGTTCAGTAACTCCCAAGTAACAGGAGATTGCTGCCGGGATGGTTACTTGCTGTTCTTTCTTATCTTTTCGGTTAAGATAAATCATTGCGACAACGGCAGAACCTTGGGCAATGTTTGATAAGGCAATCATCGGCCAGAGGTTTGTTCCCCCGAATTCACTCATCAACTGCAAATCAATGGCATTTGTCATATGATGCAAACCAGTAATAACAAGCGGTGCGTAGGCAAATCCAAATACCGCTGCAAATAACCAGCCGACTGCAGAAGTTAATCCGTCATATACAATATTTGAGATCCATGTACCGATTGTCCAGCCGATAGGGCCTAAGATTACATGGGCAATAATTACTGTTGGAAGTAATGCAAAGAAAGGTACAAAAATCATGGATACAACCTGCGGGATAATTTTTCGCAAGCCAATTTCTAAATAAGCTAATACAAAACCTGCTAAAATAGCCGGGATAACCTGGGCTTGGTAGCCAATCATTTCAATTTGGAAGAAGCCAAAATCCCAAACCGGTACTTCGGATGTTTCGACCACACTATAGGCATTTAAAAGCTGTGGAGAAATTAATGTAAGACCTAAAATAATTCCGAGTACTTGTGTCGTTCCCATCTTCCTGGAGATAGACCAGGTAAGAGCAACAGGGAGAAAATGAAAGATCGCTTCAGCAATCAGCCAAAGAAAATCATATAAACCTGCCCAAAATTGGGAGGAATCAGCCAAGGTCAGCGTTCCATTATTCAGCATCTCAATATCACCAATTACGTTTCGGAAACCTAGGATCAGTCCTCCGACAACCAATGCGGGAATAATCGGCGTGAATATATCTGCTAAATGAGATACTAGCCGCTGCATGATATTCATATTTTGCTTTGCAGCTTCTTTGACATCTTCTTTAGAAGTGTCACCAACCCCAGAAATTTTTGTGAATTCATTATAAAAGGAAGCAACTTCATTTCCGATAATTACTTGGAATTGTCCAGCCTGTGTAAAGGTTCCTTTTACCATATCAATATCTTCTATAGCTTCGACATCTGCTTTTTCCGGGTCATTTAAAACAAACCGCATCCTGGTAGCGCAGTGTGTGACCACAGATATGTTTTCACTTCCACCGACTTTTTCCAGCAGCTTCTTTGCATCGCCAGTAAATTTACTCAATGTCTTACCTCCTCTTTGTATCTTGTATATACAAGTGTTATCGCTTACAGTTTAACTTGTATATACAAGTTTGTCAATAAGAAGTTGAAGGATAAATTGTTATCATTTTGTGAATCTTGTATATTGAAGGCAGGATGACGAAGAGAAGACAATGAAAATGGATTCAAATAGGAGGGGGACATGATGATGGGAATAGAGGAAGAATATCTGCATGTCGTACGCAAAAGGTTTCAGAGTGTGAAGGAACTTGGCGATAAAACAATCAATCAATTGGCGGAAGAGCATATTCATTGGAGTTTGAATGAAGCATCCAACAGTATTGCTGTGATTGTAAAGCATTTGTATGGCAATATGGTATCGAGATGGACCAATTTTTTAACATCAGATGGTGAGAAGCCAACCAGAGACCGTGACCAGGAATTTGAAGAGACAATATATTCTTTGCAAGAATTAAGAAACACCTGGGAAAACGGCTGGAAAGTCCTCTTTCAAGCATTGCATGAAGTAAGCGGTGATGATTTATTAAAGACTATTCTGATTCGGAGTGAAGAACACACAGTAATAGATGCGATTGAAAGACAGCTGGCTCATTATGCTTATCATGTTGGACAGATTGTTTATATAGGTAAACAAGTAAAAGGGGAGGACTGGGAAACACTGAGTATTCCTAGAGGGAAATCGGAAGCGTATTTAGAAGAAATGCGGAGAAAATATAAATAAAAGGCTTTTGGGTGGCTTCTTCTTGCCACCCAAAAGCTTTTTAGAGAGAGAACACTATATTTTGAATTAACGGAGTTCAGGCCAATAATCTTTATTCGCAATCAACATATCATCAAGGACTTGTTTAGCTGCTCGCGCAGACGGTACGGTTTGATTTAAGGTAAATGCTTGTAAGGCTTTGTCATAGGAATTCTCAAAAAATGCATCCACAAGCAGTTTTTCTGCTGCAACCTGTGCTTCCATCATTCCTTTATGAAAATCATTGATAGGATGTAAAGCAAGCTGTTCTACACCGGTGGCGCCGATATAGGCAGGGACCTCTACAACTGCATCTTCTCTTAAATTTGGAATTGACCCTTTATTAGGTGTAATAACCATAAAACGTTTCGGTTCATCATTTAAAATCGCAACAGCTATATCTACAATATAGTTACCATGTTCACCAAAGTTGAAATGCAGAATATCTTCTGTTTCTCCATTTCTGATTTGTTCTGCCATTTTACGTGTGTTTGCTTCACGGCCCTCCATCACCATATTGGCTCTGGTGAAGTTTTTATCTTCATTTTCAACCATAAGATCGGGGAACCAGTAATATTCTAAATAATTATTAGGCAGTGCCTCAGGGAAATATTTCACCATGGCAGACATCAGTTGATACGTCTTCGCCCAATATCGATCTCCTTCATTAAATTCGGCAACGTCCATATTAACTTGACGCAGCTTGTCAATAATTTCAGGCATAACATCCCGTTTTAACGACGTATCATATATTTTGCTATACCAGCCGTAATGATTTAGACCATAGTAAGTTGGTATCCAGTTTTTTCTGTCGTACCCAAAGTTAGATGCAATGGTCTCTTCCAGGGATATGGTCATATCACACACATTTATCATATTGGCATCAGGATATTTTCTCCGTATTGCTTCGGAAATGATAGATTCCGGGTTCGTGTAGTTAAGAATCCAGGCATCTGGAGCATATTGCTGTACATAGCCTACAATCTCCAATATTCCGCCAATGGAGCGTAACCCGTATGCAAAACCGCCCAGTCCGCATGTTTCCTGGCCTACCAGGTCGTATTTTAACGGAATTTTCTCATCTTGTTCTCGCATAGCAAGACCGCCAACACGAATTTGGGAGAAAACAAAGTCCACATTTGTGAATGCTTCTTCTGGATTTTCTGTTACAACCAGCTTCATATCTTGTCTGTCCTTATCAATCAATAACTGATTGATAATTAACTTCATATCTTTATTTCTTTTTGGATTGATATCATATAACCGCATTTCTGTAATAGGAAATTTACTGCTATTACTTAATAGCGCAGAGACGATACCTGGTGTGTAGGTACTTCCGCCGCCGGCAATGGTTATGATTAAATTATCCTTCATTCTTTATTCCTCCAGTACATGACTAAACTTTTTATTCTGTTTCTTTTCCGAGATAATTATCTACATCCTCTTTGAGATTTTGCACAGATAATCCGATGATTACTTGAATGGCATTTCCGTTTTTAACGACACCTGATGCGCCGAGGCTTCTAAAATGCTCATCAGAAGCTATTTTTTCAGGATCCGTGACGAGCACTCTTAACCGGGTAGCGCAATTTGTAACATGCTCAATATTTTCTGGTCCGCCGAGAAGGTCCACATATTCACCAGCCAGATTCTTTTCTGTGGATTCTGCGCTTTTCTTTTCTTTATAGTCTTCTTTTCCATAAAGTTTGACTTCTTCATCAGTACGCCCTGGTGTTTTAATATTTAATTTCAAAATCATAAAACGGAATACAAAGAAGTAGATAAAGAAGAAGACGATACCAATGGCGATTTGAATTAAATAGGTCATCCAGTGATTGCTAAATAAAGGTATCCAGTTCATGGACATGAATTCCAGCAGTCCGCCGCCAAAATTTCCAGTGACGCCAAATATATACATCGTTGTAGCCAGAAAAGCATCCAGAACAGCTTTTACAGCAAATAATAATGGTGCAACAAAAATATACGTGAACTCAAGCGGCTCGGTAATTCCTGCCAAAACAGCCGTTATGGTTGCGGGTATTAATAATCCGGCGACCACTTTTCTTTTTCCTTTTTGTGCTGTTACATAGATAGCTAAAGCGGCAGCTGGTAAGCCAAATATATTGGAATTCCCCTGCATGGCGAATCCGCCTTCTGGGAATAGTTCTTTCAAGGAAGCAGTAGATTGGGCGAAATCACCCATATTTGCTGCCCAATTGGCATAAGTTCCGCCGTCAATAATAGCTGGTCCAAACTGGAATGGTCCGTAAATAAAATGATGTAACCCTGTCGGAAGCAAAATCTTTTCTAAAAAGATATAGAGCCATACACCGAAATTCCCCGCGTTAGCTAAAAATCCTTGAAGGGATGCAATCCCCATTTGGATGTAAGGCCATAACCAGGCAGTTAAGAAAGCAACTGGCAGCATAGCGAAGAAACCGATAATGACTACAAATGCAGACCCTTGAAAAATACCGAGATAGTCTGGCAGTTTCGTATCATAGTATTTATTGTGCAAATATACCGCAATAGCGGATATAATAATTGCGCCAAGAATGCTCGTATCTAATGTTTTAATCCCTGCAATCTCTGCTAGCCCGCTGACACCGCCGGCCTCTTGGCTGAAATCAACATTAAAAAATCCGGGAAAGCTTGTTAACATCGCATTAATGAAATAATTAAAGGTGAGAAAAATGATAATTGTTTCCATTAACGCTCTGCCATTTGCTTTGGCAGCCAATGCTACCGGAATGCCCATTGCAAAAATGAGGGGCATTTGATTAAATACGGTCCAGGCACCTTCTTCAATGATGAACCAAATCTTAGACCATGCAGTGCCTTCTTCTGCAAGACTGCCCATAATAAGAGGGTCATTAAAAAGTGTCGAAAAGCCTATGACAATCCCTGAAAATGCGAAAAATAAAACCGGAACAAACATAGCGCTTCCAAACCGTTGGAATTTCTGCATCATCTGTATTTCCCCCTAACTTAAAATAGTAATAGATAAAAGTTGTTACTTTTTCTGCTCCAAATAATCTAAATACGACCGGAAAAGCGCCTCAACCATAACGAAAAAGGTAGAAAATGTTGTAATCTCTAAAGCGAGATGGCTTTTTTGCGGATGAGCAAACGCATACATTCTTAAATCAGTTAATTGAGCAAGCTTGTTATTCTTTAAATCTGTTATTGACATCAATGGAATCTTTTTAGCAGCAATCCGCTGTGCAAAAGGAAGCATGGAAGGCGTATTGCCTGAAAGTGAAATAATAATAATTAAATCGTTTTCAGTTAAATCGTCCATTAATACATGAAAATCCATTTCGTCATCAATCACATGGACATATTTATTGAGTACCCAAAAATATCTTTTCAGTTCATTTGCACACAATTTTTGTTCTGTTCCTGTTCCGTATACAAATAAACGCTCGGATGATTCAATGGCTTCGCATATTTCTTCAAAGTCCCAATGCTGCAGCTGCTCAATATTCATTTGTATATCAGTGATGAGGCTTTTTTTATAAGACTTTTCTGAAGTCTCCTTTTGTTCCTGCCATTTTATTGCATATTTCATTTCGCTAAAACCCGCGAATCCAATCTTCTTAATAAATCTGGATATCGTTGATTTTGATGAATGACATGCATCAGCCAGTTCCCTGATGGTCATCTTCTCTACAGCTTCACGATGCTTCAGAATATAGGAGGCTATCGACTTATCTGTGGCATTAAATGTTTCATAATATTGGTTAACTGCTTCTTCTATTAAATCCATTTTTATCACTCCTGTAAGTCTTCCTTTACAAGGAGTATAATTTAAAAATCTGTATAAAAGCAATCACCTCACTATCCATAAATTTTTTCCTGCCGGCGATGGAAGGGGTTTCAACTGATTTTAATTTTAAATGCTGTTTTCAAGAACAACAATAGATGGAAGCGATTATGGATGCTTTTACTCATGCTGACACATGCGTTCATTTTCCGGGACATGTCCCAATGAAAAAAGCATTTATATGAAGCTGGGATTTTAGAGAGGATGAGAAATCCTTTTTAGAGCAGCTGATTGAAAATATTATGGTGGAGGGAACAGAGAGCGGCGTTTTTGAAGAAAATAATAAGAAGCCCCAGGAGGTTACCTTCACAGAGAGCTTCATTATATTCAGAGTAATATTTTGTTTATATTAAATATCTTCTATAAAATGTTCAGCGTACATATTCCAATACTTTTTAAATACGCGATTTTTCTTATTATCCCAATTAATCTGCTGATACATCCGGAAAGTAACGAGAATATCCTTATCCAATGAGGTAAATGGCCGCAGAATCAATTGTTCTGTTTGAATCTCCAAGATAACTTCACTCCCTTAATTATGTTCTTTACTCGCACTAAAGGTTATGAGAGAAGGGTCATTTTCTTGACCATAACCAATGTCATAATCGATGGAACTGAAACCGATATGTTTTAATAAACCTTCTAATTCCTTCAATCCATACCAGTAAAGAATGAAATGGGAGATTTCGGTTTTCTTTACAGCACCTTTATGCAGCAGTTCATATTTATGGATATAGGAAATTTTTTGTTCCAGCCAGTCGATGCCTTTGCTTATACTTGTAAATAATATCCCTGAATCCTCTGTTATAGGATAATTGCTTATTTCCATATCACCCGTTTGAAAGCCGATTGGCAATAAGGTATCAAAAATAAATAGTCCGTCTTCCTCCAGATGATGATAGATTCTTTGAAGGAAGGTATCGATTTGGTTTCTGGAAAGCAGACAAAAACTCCCTGAAGGCATAATGATGGTGCTATACTTCTGTTTTAAATCAAGCTGTATCAAATCTTGATTAAATAAATTGGTGTTTACTTGATATTTTTGCATATTGGTTTTGCACTGCGTCAGCATCTCTGGTGAGATATCTACGCCGTCTATGGCTATTCCTTCTTTTAAAAGGGGGATTAGCATTCTGCCTGTACCAACACCGGCCTCCAGTACCGAACCCTGTCTATTTTTTACTTTCTCAAGATAATATTCCATGTCGCCGTTCAATGAATGTCCAACTGGTTTGGTAACTTCATATAATTTTGTACTTAGTTCCCCGTACTCTTTGAACATACCTATCCCTCGATTCTGTCATATTCTTATTTCAAACTGCAGCATTCGTGAAGCATATATTACCATTCTATAATAAAATGGAGGAATAATCTAAAAAAGGATAAAAAGGCAGAAGTATTGCTAGTAATGTTATTCGAAAAAAGCTTGCCCTATATAACAAAGGCAAGCCATTCTGTGTTAAGAGGCACTTTCAACAGCTATTTGCAATGCGTCTATTGGATTGTCGATGCTCTCATCAATTTCATAAACGGTGTTTCCTTGCTGCCAGCGGATTCTGCGTCATTTTCTTCCGTACTATCCGTCTCAGAAGCAGTTTCTTCATCCGATTCCTGCTCCTGCTGTGAGGTGTCTCTTTCTGCCTGTTAAGCGCTCTGACATGTCCCCAGGATAAGTAAGAGTGCCATGCCTGGTGCTGCAAAATATGATTTTTTCAGTCTCATGCTGTATCACTCCTTCTAATGTATATATTTCCCTTATTTTTTTAAATGAATCCTGAAGTTCAAGATTGCTTTTGACAAATAGACAAATAGCAAAATGTTAGGTTGAAAAAGTGATATACTGGCTGTAGCTTTCTTTTTAAGGAGGAATCGACATGGAAGCATTCTTTGATAATGCTTGCTCTAGACTAGGCACCTTTTTGGTCTGAGAGGTCTGAATATAGTAAGCCGGAATAAATAATGAATGATCTCTTTAGGCCGTAAGTTTTAATAAATAGCCTAATATAATGGAGTGAATTCGAATGGGAAAACAAGTAATTGAGCCGTTTTTAACAGTAGCGAATTATCGTTTTATAGAGCAGCAGGCACATAAAATTTTAAGAGCCTTAACCACCACGAAGGATAAAAATGTCATTCTGGCAGTACGCGGAATTGTAAAAGCAGATGTCATCGATTCCTTTACATGGTCCGAAGAAGAAGAAAAAGTAATCCAGCCGTTGATAGATATAACAGACCGGACAGAGGGAGAAGCTTTTTTAGAACAGCTAACATCCTATATTGTTCCATTTAAAACAGTAGAAGCAAGTAAATTAAAAAGCTTATTTAAAAAGGAGAAAAAGTTGAAGCTTCCAACCCTTGAGGAGATGGATTTTCAGCACATTTCTTATTTAGCTTGGGATGATCCCGGGAAATTACGCAGATATATGGTGATAGAGCAAGATAGTGGGTTTAAAGCACTTAAGGGTACTTTTACACACCCTTCAACGAAAGGTATTTGTGCGCTTTGCAATCAGCACTCAGATGTTGTTCGTTTAACCACTTCCGTAAAAGGAGAGGTTCCCGGAACATTTACCAAACACTATAATTATATCTGCGCTGACAGTCAATTATGCAATCAGCAAGTAACGGATATAGAGAAGGTAAGAACATTCTTTGACAGAGTCACTAAGTAACTTTTATGAAAACAATTTAAAAGCAGACAGGTAAAGAAGGTGCGTACTTTCTTTGTCTGTCTTTTTTAAAGAATAGGAAAGTATATAAAAAATGCTGAATATAGCCGCTTTAGAAATACACTACGCTTTCCGTGGGCCCCGAGCTCATCTCCTCTAAAGAAGACTTGCTGATTGGCAAGCCGTCAGGCGCAGACAGAAGCATAGTCGCACTTATGCCCTACGGGTAGAAAAAAAGAAAAACACTTTTTTCCTGCGGGGTTTTCCCACTGGGACTGGGACTGCGATTACTCGTCCCATCGAAGATTTTGCGATTACTCGCCCCATCGAAGATCACTGCGCATTCCCACAAGAGTCTCCGTGTATTTCTTCCGCTAGAATTATGTTTTATTTCCTTGTAAAAAAGCAAATAAAACATAATTCCACTTGGATGAGAGCGGATGTTGTCGACTCCTGCGGGAAAAGCAACAGGTAGACCTGAGCAGGAAGCGATTTTCTTCCGAGGAGATTTAAGCGTTGCCCGCGGAAAGCGACTTCCCGTAGCGGACATCTGCTCGAAAAGAATACCACTATTTTAAAGACCAAGTGATTTTCTTGGTTTTTCTTAGAATGAAAACGCTAAAGAAAAGCCATTCCAGATCCTGTAACAGATCTAGAACGGCTTCAATTCGATTAATTACTTTTCAGAAGGGAATACATTTGAATATCAACAAAACCTTTGTTTACCTTTTCATATTGCCGTAATGTTCCTTCAAAGCTGAATCCCAGTTTTTTCAGGACTTTCACCGAATTCACATTTGCAGGCTCCACTTTCGCTTCGATCCGATTTATTCCCAAATTCTCAAAAGCTTCATGGATCAGTACCTGGATTGACTCAGGAGCATATCCATTTCCCCAATGCGCTTTCGCAATATCATAGCCAATCTCAACCCGGGCATTTTCAAGGTCGATAGCATTGAAGCCGCAGCTGCCGATAATTTCCTGTGAATCCAAATCAATCACACTGTAGCGGATGGCTTGATTGGTTTCAGCTAATTCATTCAATGTGTTAATCATTTCTATGGCCTGCGATTCGTGTGTGAAAGCAGAGATATTCATAAATGCTGCTACTGCCGGGTCAGACCAAATATGAAATAGAGCATTGGCGTCAGATGTCTGCATTTTTCTCAAGACTAATCTTTTTGTGAATAGTTCTTCTTTCAATACTTTTACCTCCAATAATCATTTAAATCTATTGTAAAAAGTATTGCTATCTGCGCATCATTCAGTCCCTTCAAGGTTTTCTGGTTAATTTACTTTTTCTTTTTCGGTTTTTCATCCAAAATCGATTTTAATTCTTCAATTTCTTCTTCAGACAAAGAATCTTCTTCAATAAACTGTACAAGCATGGATTTTACCGTGCCGCCATAGATTCGCTTGATAAAGGATTCCGCTTCGGCACGCTGGCACTCATCCTGTGAATAAAGGGGGTAAAAGGTATAGACCCGCTGTTCTTTATTTACACCGGCAACGCCTTTCTGCACTAACCGATCTAACAATGTGCGTACGGTTTTCGCCTTCCAATCTTTTTGCCCCTGCAGGGAGGTAATCACATCATTTGCTGTTTGCGGTGATTTTTCCCACAGGACATTCATTACTTCCCATTCTGCTTCAGAAATACTTGGTACTTTCTCCGTCATGTTCCTCACCCCGGTTTTATTCCTCATAAATTTGTTTATCTTTTAAAATCGCTAAGGTTATTTCTGTTGCTATACTTCCAGAGGCATTATCTTCGTCCTGTACATTTGTTGCGAAGAAATACGTGTTTGTTTCTGTTTCAACAAATCCGACAAACCAGCCATTGATATCCTTGCCGTTTACATTACCTGTTCCCGTTTTTCCGTAGAGAGCAGCACCGTCTTTTTGGTCCATTTGCAGGGCCTCTTTGACAGCTTGGATATGCTCTTCCTGAAAGTCAAAGCGATTGGTATAAAGTTCCTGCAACAGCTCTACCTGCTCTACTGGTGAAATTTTTAAAGTAGATTCCAGCCAGTATGGGTTCGTTCTGTCAGAAATATCCTGGTTTCCGTAATGAATCCGGCTTAGATAGGATTGAATGCTGTTTGCACCTAATTTTTGATCAAGCTGCTGGAAATACCAATTGACAGAACGGTTTAAAGCCGTCTCCAGATTTTGGTCCTGATTCCATTGGTCATAAGGCTGTTCTGTGCCATCCCATTCGATGGTGCTTTGTTCGGTTGTGATGATGTTTTCTTCTAATCCGAATAAAGCACTATAGATTTTATAAGTAGAATCAGGAGAAATCCGCAGTGTGCTCTGATCTTCATTATAGATATGGTATGCATCCTTCTGCATATCGTACAGAACAAAACTGCCCTCGTAATTTTGGAAATAAGAACTCAGGTCTTCCTCGTTTGTCTGCTCAGGCTTAAAGGAAGTATAACGATTATTGTCATTTGCCATTACAGAAGCAAATGGAATCTGCGTGATTACAAATAATCCAACCAGCAAAAAGATTCCCATGCTTTTGGCACGCTGTAATTTAGAGTCTGCTTGAAAGGAAGCAATCTCTACAATCCGTTTCTTTATCTGCTTTTTAGAGCCATTTAATTGATTTGCCAGCTTATTGTACGGAGGGCTGGAGGATTTATCGATAAAATGAATGATGGTATTTCCGTATTTTTTATGATTTTTGTCATCTAAAGACAACAGTACTGCGTAATCACAAGCAATTTCCCGGTCGAGACGCATTTCTTTAAATGCAATCCAAATCAACGGATTAAACCAGTAGATGATTTGAAAGAAAACCATCAGATAATTTGTAGGGATATCCTTGTATTTATAATGGTTTAATTCATGCAGGAAGATATGCCTGATATCATCCTCAGATAACCATTCTTCAAAATTCGCCGGCAGCACAACAAAGGTTTTACGCAAGCCGAATGTCAACGGGGAATGTACTTCATCGGAAACTCCCAATGAAATATTTTTTGAGATATTTAACTGCTGCTTCGCTCTTTTGAAAAGGTCAAGAATAGCTTTATTTTCCACCGCGGAAATAGATTTTCTTATTCCTTTTAATTTCAGCCATGCATGTATGGAAAGCCCGGTAAATACGAGAGCACCTGCAATCCAGATCCCGCCGGCAATTCCATTGAACAGATCCGTATTTGTCTGCGTTACAGTTACAGAAAAGTCCTGCATCCAATTTGTATTGGTTCCCCCGGATTCGGGCGCTGCAGTATTTATCGAAGCGGTACTTCCTTCGCTGGACGGGCCAGTAAATGAATGGAATAGGTTGCCGGCAGGAAGAAAGTGCGCAGGGATAAATGGAATGACCAAAGCAGCAAGCAATAAATACCATAGGTTATATTGCCATTTCGCAGATAATTGGCTTTGGAAAAGCTTTTTTATAAGCAAAATAAATCCGACTGTAATGGAAGAAATGATGAAACCTGTAAGAAGCGTTGTTACAAACATGCTTTTCGTCTCCATTCTTCATTTGCGGTAATAATATATAAACAATTTACCGAAAGTTATTTGACGTAAAGAAATACATCCATATTTCTTTCTGCATAAGTGCATCTGAAATTACATCTGTAATACGTTAAAGTTTAGCACGCTGAGGTAAAGTTATCAAACGTTGAATAAGAATGGAAAAATAGGAATTGACATATGAGGACTACATATGTAGTATTGTATTACAGTTGTAGTCAAAAAGAATGTTTAGGAGGAATTTAAACGATGTATATTCAAGGTATTTTTAATAAAAAAGGATTGGCCTTATTGTTATTGATTGCTGTGATAGGGTTAGCAGGCTGTTCCAATGAAGCGGGAAACAGTGATAAAAATCCTGAAGCTGCGGAGCGTGAAACGCAAAGTGAAGAAGTTTTTAAAGAGCTGGAGGATGAATTTGATACAAGACTTGGCGTATATGCGATAGATACGGAAACAAATCAGACTGTTGCTTATCGCGCGGATGAAAGGTTTGCTTATGCTTCTACGTTCAAGGTCTTAGCAGCTGCTGCCATTTTACAAACCGCATCAATGGAAGACTTGGAGAAAGTCATTACGTATACGGAGGATGAGTTAGTAACTTATTCTCCTGTGACGGAAAATCATGTAGATGATGGAATGAAATTAAAAGAAATCATGGAGGCTGCTATTCGCTATAGTGACAATACAGCTGGAAATCTGTTATTGGAAGAGCTAGGAGGGCCGGATGGACTGGAAGAAAGGCTAAGAGAAATTGGTGATGAAACAATCGAAGCAGACCGGATGGAGCCGGATCTAAATGAAGCAGCGCCGGGAGATACCAAAGATACGAGTACACCCAAAGCACTTGCTGAAAGCTTGCAAAAATATGTGCTCAGTGATTTGCTCTCTGAGGATAAGCACGATTTGTTAATTGATTGGATGACCGGGAATGAATCTGGAGATACATTGATTCGTGCTGGCGTACCTGAAGGCTGGGAAGTTATCGATAAGAGCGGAGCCGGGGGCTATGGTACAAGAAATGATATTGCTGTGGTATGGCCGCCTGACCATCAAGCACCGATTGTTATCTCCATTTTGTCCAGTCGTGATACAGAAGACGCAGATTTCGATGATGCAGTCATTGCAAAAGCAGCACGAGGTGTCATCGAGCAGATGCAGAATGAAGAATAGGAAGGTGGAAGAATGAAAGGTTATCGAATGATTCTCCTCCTGCTGGTGATGCTGCTTTTGATAATCGTTGGATGCTCCAAAAAAGAAGAGCCGTCAGAGGTACTGGATGATTATCTTTCCAACTGGGAGAATAAAGATTTTTCTGCTATGTATGAACAGCTTTCTGACGAAGTAAAAAATAAAATAACAGAAGAAGCGTTTATCGAACGCTATGAAAATATATATGATGGGATAGAAGCAGAGAATTTACAAGTGACATCGCAGGTAGATTCCGAGGAGCAGTTAAAGTCTGATGGAGGTGTTATGACTCTTCCATATAAGGTAGAAATGAACACCGCTGCTGGTCCAATTGAATACAGGCACCGGCTGACATTAGAACAGGGAGATGAGGGAGCGTGGCTGGTTAAATGGAATACCTCACAGATTTTTTCGCAGTTAAGTACAGGAGATAAAGTAAAGGTCAACACGTTAGAGGCAGAAAGAGGAGAGCTGCAGGATAAGAATGGAAACGGACTTGCCGTTAACGATGATGCGAATGTTATAGGGGTTATCCCGGGCATGCTGGAAGAAGGAACCCAAACAAAAGAGAAGCTGGCGGAGCTCTTGGATATTTCGGTGGAAGAAATAGACCAGGCGCTGGATGCATCCTGGGTAACACCGGAAGTGTTCGTGCCAATAAAAACCTTGCCAATGGAAGAAGACGATATAGAAGCCTATGTGGAACTTCCAGGAGTAAGCTCCCGCGTGGAAACCGTACGTACCTATCCGTTGGGAGCTTCGACCGCTCATTTAACAGGCTATGTCCGGGAAATATCGGCAGAGCAGCTGGAGAAGCTCGATGGTTATGCTGCTGGCGATGTAATTGGAAACGCAGGGTTGGAGAAGGTATTTGAAGATAAATTACGGGGAGAAAAAGGCGCCCATATTTATATCAGCAATACAGATGGAGATGTAAAAGAAACGCTTGCCAAAAAAGAACCTGTCGATGGAGAAGATGTACAATTAACCATTGATGCTGCACTGCAGCAAGAAATATATAATCAGTTTGACGGGGATGCTGGAACCTCCATTGCGCTCGATCCAAATTCAGGAAAAGTATTATCACTTGTCAGCTCACCGAGTTACAATCCAAATGCTTTTGTAAGAGGACTGTCAGACGGGCAATGGGAAAAATGGAGTGAAGACCCGGATGAACCATTCTTAAATCGTTTTATTAGCCGTTATGCTCCGGGGTCTGTATTTAAAACGATAACTGCATCGATTGGATTAGAAACCGGCATTACCAATCCGGAAAAGGTCCGTCAGATTGACGGTCTTCATTGGACAAAGGATGATTCATGGGGAGATTATTATGTCACTCGTGTTCATGACAAAGCAGATGTCAATCTGCGAGATGCTTTTGTTCATTCTGATAATATTTATTTTGCGCAGGAAGCTTTAGAGATGGGGAAAGACAGCTTTTTAGAAGAGGCAGCTGCTTTTGGATTTGGCGAAGAAATCCCGTTCCCATTTGCTATTCCAGCTTCGAATCTGACGAATAATGGAGAAATCGATCATGAAGTACAGCTTGCTGATACAGCTTATGGACAAGGGCAGGTAATGATGAGCCCACTCCATCTTGCGTTAACATACACGCCCTATCTTAATGAAGGAAACATGCTATACCCTTCTCTGGTTGAAGCGGATGAACCTGAGGTTTGGAAGGAAAAACTTATCAGCGAAGAAACCGCTGATTTGGTAAAAGAGAATTTGATTCAGGTCGTAGAAAGCCCGGATGGTACTGCACACAGCACGTATATACCAGAAGCAGTAATTGGCGGGAAATCTGGAACAGCGGAGATAAAAGGAAGCAAGGAAGATGATAATGGAAACGAAAATGGCTGGTTTGTCGGATTTGAAGAAGACGATTTTGACATATTATTGGTAATGATGGTGGAAGATGTGAAGGACCGCGGCGGCAGCGGTTATGTGATATCCAAGGCGAGAAGTATTTTTGAATATATGCAATAAAGAATAAAAATGAGCATTCACCTGAATCCGGCAAAGAGGATTCAGGTGAATATGTTTTAGATAGGTTTTTTATTCCCCGCCTTCAAAAATGTCCTCCACCTTGTCCTCATCTGATCCGCCTTCGTTATCATTTTTCTCTGTATCTTCTGATTCCGCTCCATCTTCATTGTCATTTTCTTCTTGACTTGGTTCTTGATTATCCGGTTCTTCATTTTCATCGTCCTGACATGCTCCAAGAAGAAGCATCAATGAAACTCCTAAGGCTGCAAGGTAAGATTTTTTCAATCGCATGATGTATTATCACTCCTTCTAATGTATGCTCTTACCCGATTTTAACAAAGAAAATCAGAAAAATTGCTTTTGTTAATAATTTGTAAAGGGATTTAGGTACAACATGTCATATTTCGTTTCAAATATGGACAAAATGTTCATATAGCTTTATTTATTTCTCCGTCAACTTCTTCATAAAAGTATCCGTATTTGTATAACTCAAGGACGCTTATCCCAAGGCTCTAATGTTCCAATAATTTTTATTTCCTGATTGTGAACAACAGCATCAATCACTCCATCGCTGATTTCCTGATGTGTTAGCCATCTGGAGTCTTCTTTCTCTAAAATAAATCCAAGCTGAATTTGTCTGTACTGGCAGCCTGGATATTTCTTTACAGCAGCATCTTTTATTTGATTTAAACTGGAGCTGCTCCCTAAGATGTGATAGAGTTTCCAAGCTGGAATTTCCTGTGCAACTTCATGACAGATAATATCTAACGCATGGTGCGCATCCGAATGAATCCATGCAATAACCAAATCGATTGGACCGTTCTGAAGGATGGCTGCTTTAATCCTTTCTTTCAGCCCCGCCCTATCTTTGTAGTTAACAAATAACGGGGTAATAGAGGAAGCCGCATCCGACTTGTTAAGTACTCTCTCCATTTTAGTCTGATTGCGTGCGATAATGGAAACTTTATCTGAATGATCAGCAAGCCATAAAGAAGCAGTGGATAACATTCCTGTTCCGCCGATAACCAAGGTGTGGGCAGGGAGGTCTTTCATTTTATTATGGATGATTTCCAGCCACGGATGCTTCCCGTTAAATTGCTGACGTAATGAATAATAAAGCCACTTTATTTCATTCTTTTTCAGAACGGGAAGCAGCCGTTCTAAATCTTTATGATCCTTCTCTCTGATAACAGAGCTGCCGCCCTTATATAACAATTGTATCTCTGGCTTTATATAGGGTATACCATCGTCTGTGAGTGCTCCAATCCTGCTGATAGACCGTTTGATTTGGTTCTCTCTTTTGTAAATCCATTCGTCATTCTCTGAATCTATTAGCATGATTTCGAATAACCAGCTTGTTCCCTGCTTCTTTCTGACCCAAAGACTGCCTGATGCTACGCTTAGGCTTTCAGAATCTTCCAGCTGTGTCAACATACTGTTATCAGCAATAAATAATTCATAGCTTTCTCCTAAATACTTTTTTAGTGCATCTAAATCTTCGCTTCTAATCAAAATATCCATATCGCCATGCTCTCTTGTCTGCTGTCCATAATGCAAATCAAGCGCCCAGCCTCCAGCAATCCACCATGACACAGAGACATCTTTCATCAGGTGATTTATTTCTTCCACTGTCAAAGCTTCCCAAGGATAATGCTGCAAAAAATCTCTCCTCTCCTTATATTTTCTAGCAGGACCTTTTATGTTTATTGTAAAAGCGTTTGCGCGAATCAGCAATGGAACCTATTCATTTTTCCTGCTAAATAAATTGTTATTTTCTGAAATTAATCTTTGTGTTACATTAAAGTGGGAGAGTGGTAAAAAATGGACTTCGAAACGGAAGAAGTATCCGCAAAAGAAGCATTTCAAAAGGAAAAAAAGAAATTGCTTCCATTAAGTATACGATTTTTTTGTGTGTTCTTATTTGCTTCCTTGTTGATGATGGTTATACGAAGTAATTATGCTAATGTAATTGATTATATTGGGCCACCGGTGATTGGCTTTTTTATATATTATTTTGTACAGTACGCTGAGGTAAAGAGAGCTTGCGGTAAAACAAGAAATAATTTTAGAAAAAGAAAATAAAGAAAGTTCAGAATGTATTTTATAAAAACGTTGACTTTGTATGCGCTTTCGTGTTATTTTAATTTTACGTAAACGTTTACTAAGGAAAATGGAACTGGAGGTAGATTATGAGCCAGGAAAACCTAATTGAACAAGAACCTGTTCATGAATCCAATATTAGGCGCCTTCCTTTTAAAGATTTAATGAAGAGAATTGGCCCGGGTATAATATTGGCTGGGATTGTTATTGGACCTGGAGCGATTACAACAGCTTCTATGGTAGGGGCGATGTATGGATACTCGTTACTTTGGATTATGATACCAATTGCTTTTATGGGTATATCTTTCTTATTAACAACATATAGAGTAGCTCTTTTGACTGGCATGCCAGCGTTACATGCGATTAGACATTATTTTGGCCCTTTAGCTGCTCAGATTGTTGGAATAACAACTTTTTTATCTTGTGTATTTTTTACTATAGGAAATATTTCTGGTACAGGTGCAGGTATGAATCTGCTATTCGGGATAGACTGGAAAATAGGTGCGTTAATTATGTTGGCCTTCCTAGTGTACTGTTATTTTTCTAAAGGTGTATATTCGAAAGTGGAAAAGATATCAATGTTGTGTGTTATTGGGTTAATATTGGCTTTTTACGCCACAATATTTCAAACTGGAGGACCAAATTTAGGTGAATTAGCGTACGGAATAAGCCATTGGACTTTTCCGGTTGGAAGTTTAGCTTTAGTATTAGGTTTTATTAGTACAAATGCTTCTATTACAACTGCGTTATATGGTACTTATTTAAGCAAAGAGAAAAAGTGGAAAAAAGCTGATTTATTTAATGGCGGTATGCTGGCTGATTCGATAGCGCATATAGCGGGAGTAATATTAGTGAGCGGCGCAATAGTTCTAGTGGGCGCTATTGTGTTATTTCCTAATCAAGTAATAATAAGCTCTCCTACGCAGCTGGCGGATATGCTAGTTCCTTTTATGGGAAGAGCTGCAAGTATAGTTATGGGACTTGCCCTAGTTGCTTGTGCGTTTTCATCACTTCTGGGAAACACACACAGATCAATTGTATTATTAAATGCAGGTTTTAATAAACCGACTGGCTTAGAAGAAAAAAGTGTCCGTTGGGGGTCTCTTGTTGTCTTGGTTATTTCTGCAGTTGTTAGTTTCAGTTATGGAGGGTCACCAATACAATTGATATATGTGGCAAATATAGCTACGGCTGTTGCTGCGCCGTTTGGAGGCCTTTTTATGTGTTTGCTTTTATATAACAAAGAAGTAAATAAAGGCTTGAAAAAACCAAAATTATTGCAAGTATGTATGACCATAAGTTATTTATTTTCTTTAATATTAATTACTTTTGTAATTATAGATGTAATTTCTAAAATATTCAGTTAATAAACGGAAGGATTTATATAAGGTCATTATTTATTATTGACAATATAATGAAACCGTTTTACCATTATTACGTAAACGTTTACGTTAAAAACAGGAGGAGATTATAATGAAAAATAAAGAAAAATGGAGTGGAGTATTTCCTGCAGTATTAATTCCTTTTAAGGATGATTATTCAATTGACGAACCAGAATTTCGTAAATTAGTTAGATGGGTGGCAAGTCATGAAGGTGTAAATGGAATAGTGGTTAATGGGCATACGGGAGAAATCATGACTTTATTACCGGAAGAGCGTGCAGAAGCAGTAAGGATAGCAGCAGATGAATTACAAGGGCGTATTCCAGTAATCTCTGGTGTTTCTGCAGAAGGGTCAATTGAAGCCATTCAACATAGTCAGGCAGTTGAGCAAGCTGGTGGGGAAGGAATTTTATTAATGCCTCCACATTCATGGTTACGCTTTGGAATGCAGCCGGATTCACCTGTTGAATTTTTTAAAGATGTAGCTGAATCGGTCAATATTGGAATTGTAGTCCATCAATATCCTACATGGACTAAACCATCATATACGACGAGTCAATTATTGGAAATGGCGAAAATACCTAATGTGGTCTCCTTTAAAATCGGTCAACGTGATATGGCACAATATGAAGTAGACGTAAGAGCGCTTAAGGAGCATGCGCCAGATGTTTCACTGTTAACATGCCACGATGAATATTTGTTACCGACACTTGTACAAGGTATTGACGGTGCATTAGTAGGATTCGGTTGCTTTGTTCCAGATTTGATTGCAGAACTGGTCAAACAAGTTAAGAATCAAAATTTAGCAGAAGCTAATAAAGTATATGATCGTATTTACGAATTAAAACAGGCAATCTATAAGATGGATGAACCTTCATCTACCTCACATTTAAGAATGAAAGAAGCAATGTATCAACGTGGTTTAATCAGCAGTTCTCTAGCTCGTCGTCCAGTATTACCATTAACTGAGGAAGAAAAACAAGAAATATCTGATGGACTTAAAAAAGTAGGGTTATCTGTAGAAGTATAAGTATTATTAATTAAAAATGTTTTATGATAAATAAAAAGCTAGTATGTTCCTGGAAAAAGAACATATTAGCTTTTACATATATCCCTATTCTATGAATTGGTGTAAGAATGTTTTATAATAAAAACAACAATCATTAAATGGGGGATAAGATAGTGACTGTCAGTATGAAAGATGTTGCATTAAAGGCAGGAGTTTCAATTGCCTCGGTTTCACGAGTCATAAGTGGAAAACCAGGTGTAGGCAAAGAAACTGAAAAAAAAATACGCGAAGTCATGGATGAACTAGATTACCGTCCTAATATGGGTGCTCGTGGGTTAGTTATGAAATCGACCGGAAATATTGCTATAGTAATACCCAGAGGTACATTTACTTTAAATAACCCTTTTTTTTCTACTGTACTAGAAGGTATTGCGAAAGGTTTAGATAAAACAGATTACAATATGGTGATGTCTTTTACTTCCCTGCAGCAAAAAAGGTTGCTGGAAACTCAATCAGTTGATGGAGTAATATTATTTGCTCCGAGATACAAAGAGTTGAAATTAGAATGGTTAGAAAGTATCGGATTGCCGATTGTAGTAATCGGTAGTTATTTAGAAGATTCGCCATTCCCTTGTGTACGGCCAAATGACGAGATGGGGACCAAAAAAGCGGTAGAAGAACTCTACAAATTAGGACACAGAAATATTGGTTTTATAAATGGGCCTATGGACTCTATGCATAGTGTGAAATGCTTGAAAGGTTATAAAAATACAATAGAGTCATTAAATATGGAATACACTAAAAATAATGTGTTTGAAGTGGGTGAATTTGAAATACAAGCAAGAAATCAGGATTTAGAAAAATTTTTAATTGAAAATTCAAGAATAACTGGATTTGTTTGTTCATCTGATTATTTAGCAATTGGTTTAATCAAAGCTGCCGGAAAAGTTGGTTTAAAGATACCTGAAGATTTATCTGTTGTTGGATTAGATGATGTGCCATTATCAAGCCATATTACTCCTGCGCTATCGACCGTGCATGTTGATTTGATTGGAATAGGAAAAAGAGCTTCAGCAATTTTAATTAATTTGTTAAAGGGTAAACAAATTCGCAAAAAAGAGATAGTTTTTGAAATGGATTTTATTTCAAGAGACACAACTGGAATTGTGAAGGATTAGTTTGAATATAATAATTAATTAAGAACGAACAGAATTTTCCCGGTGCTATTGTCATTTTACAAAAAACCTTTTTGTAAAATGACATGCTTAGCTCTATAAAAGAAGGTGTATGAAGATGACCGTTATAATAGAACGAGCAAATAACCTTGAATTATTAGTTGATTTTCTTGCGGATATGAATCATCAAAAGACCAATCATATTGGTTTCTGCGGAACAGATAAAGCGGATATTTTACAAGCGCTTAAAGAAGACTTTGTGAATGAGAAGGGAGAAGTTTCCTTTCTAATAGCTAAACGCAATACGGGAGAAATGATGGCTGCCTGCGGATTGGATATAGAGAATAACGAAGCAGAAGTCTGGGGTCCGTTTAATAAGACGGAAAGAATGGAATGGGATGTTCAGCTTTGGCAGCGATTAATCGATCGATATCCATCTGTTCAGTATTTTTCCTTCTTTATTAACGAAGAAAATAGAAAGCAGCAGGCATTTATGAAACAGATTGGAGCAAAACAAGGAAGGAAACACTTAAATTTAGTTATTTATCGGAACCGTTTTGAAAACGCTGATGAACGAAAATGCCGTTTCTTTACTGAGCCTGATTTTCCAGCATTCCGGCAGCTGCATGACAGCATTTTTCCAAATACATATTATGACGCAGAAACAATCCGGAACAGGTTAAACAAGAATAATGTACTGAAGGTTTTGAAGGATGATCATGGTGATTTCGTTGGTTATGCTTATTTTGAAATAAACAAAGAGCTTTCAGAGGCTTCATTAGAATATATTGCCGTAGCAGACAGGTATCAAAATAAAGGATTTGGAAGGCTTTTATTAAAGGAAGTGTTAACAGCTATATTTGCTTTTCCTAAAATAGATGAGATACATCTCACTGTGGATGCCGACAACCATCATGCGAATCATGTTTATGAAAAAATAGGATTTGAAAAGGGAGATACATTGATTCATTATAAAATTCAGTACTAGCGGATATACAGTGAGTAAGGAGTAAAAGCAGTCTTTTCCAGGAAAGGCTGTTTTTATTTATTTAAGAGACTGTTCAAAAAGGTAGGAATGACCTTCCGTTAATTCCTGCTTCGTTAAATAAGTTTAGAGGATATCACTATACAGGCCATTAGTAAAAATCACGGCTTTTTCATTTTAATAATCAAATTGAGATAGGGGGCCTTGTAGCGGGCTGCCTTAGCCGTCTTGTAAATAACAGGATGAAATACAAGATCATCCCCCGAATTAATCTTTCATCCCCATCAATTCCTTCAGTTCCTCTTCATTCTGTATTAAATCCTCTAATGTATATTCTTCCAGCACTTTAAAAAATTGAAATAACGCTTTATTCAGGACATGCTTTAAGGAGCATCCTGGTGAAATCACACAATGGTTGGTTCCCTTATCAAAGCATTCGAGTAAATTGAAATCACTTTCCAGCGAGCGGATCAATAATCCGATATTGATGTCAGCAGCAGGCTTAGCAAGACGAAATCCCCCATTTCTGCCTCTTACAGAGGTCAGTAATCCTCTTTTGGTTAAATCATGGACAACCTTTCTCAGATGCTCTGGTGAGATGGCATACACATCGGATACTTCTTTAATTGTCGAAAGTTCATCCCCTGACTTTAAACCTGCCAAAATCAAGACGCGCAAGGAGAAGTCTGTATATTTTTTTAAGTTCATGATATCTCTCCAATTGTTAATTGTTTCACATAATTGTAACATAAATTTGCTTTTGACACATTGAATTCACATTTTAACCGTATTAAAATAAAAGATGTATTCAAAATACATCTTTTAAATGATCAAGATAAAATGTACCTTGGTGCAATCGTCTGTAACCTCTCTGTTTCAAGGATTAAGGTGATTTATGAAGAGAAAACGGGAAGCAGCGGACGTGAATACCCCGATTGATTTAGCTAAAACTCTGTAAGAGGGAAGCAGCCCTCCATGGAGTGAATTTTCACTATTTAACAAAGGAGTGTTTTATAATGGCAACAACAACAGCGGGATTAGATCAAAAAACAATAGAAACAATAAAGGCAACGGTTCCTGTCTTGCAGGAGCACGGAGAAGCAATCACAGGACACTTTTATAAAATTATGTTAGAAAATCACCCGGAACTGAAAAATGTTTTTAATCAGACCAATCAGCGGAAGGGCGGACAGCCAAAAGCGTTGGCAAATACAGTATATGCAGCAGCGGCAAACATCGAGCATTTAGAGGATATCCTGCCGCATGTAAAACAGATAGCGCATAAACACACAAGCTTAAATATCAGACCAGAACAATACCCGATTGTAGGAAAATATTTATTAATTGCCATCAAGGATGTGCTTGGAGATGCTGCTACAGATGACATTATTAATGCATGGGAAAAAGCATATGGCGTGATTGCAGATGTGTTTATCAGCGTAGAAAAAGAAATGTATGAAGAAAAGCAAAATACGCCAGGAGGCTGGGTTGGATTTCGTGATTTTACAGTTGCTAAGAAAGTTCCGGAAAGTGAAGTCATTACCTCTTTTTATTTAAAGCCTGCAGATAACGGAAAGCTTCCACCTTATCAAGCTGGACAATATATTACTGTAAAAGCACAAATGGAAGGGGAAGCCTATGACCATTTACGTCAATATAGTTTATCCACTGCGCCGGGACAGGATTTCTTGCGAATCAGTGTGAAGCGGGAAGATGAGCATCATCCGGAAGGAATTGTATCTAATTATCTTCATAACCAAATAGAAGAAGGTGCTATTCTGGCAATTAGCGCGCCAGCTGGAGATTTTGTATTAAACGAAACAGAACAAAAACCACTAGTGTTAATCAGCGGAGGAGTTGGATTAACCCCATTAATGAGTATGCTGGAAACAGTGGTAGAAGAACAGCCGGAGAGAGAAGTTATCTTTATCCATGCGGCAAGATCTCGCGCCTATCATGCAATGAAGGATAAAATAGCCTCTATTGCAGAATCCAATAAACAAGTAACGCAATATACGGTTTATGCGGATAATACAGACGCAGGGGTATGTGATAAAGAAGGGCATATTGACTTGGATTGGCTAAAAACAGTTATTCCAACGGTGGACGCATCTTTTTATTTATGCGGTCCAAAAGGATTTATGGGTGCGATGCATGGTCATTTACGAGAAATGAATGTGGCAGATAATGATATTCACTTTGAATTATTTGCGCCAATGGATGAGATAGCGAATTAAACAATGGGAAGGCTGGTTGAAAAAACCAGCCTTTTCAACTTGATAATAAATTTTAGAGAACCTCCTCAATTGCCTTTGTTTAATCCTTTCCTTAACCAATAACATCTCCTCCAAATACAAAGGTCATTAAAGCACTGCTGACAAATCCAACAAGAAGGGCAACGATTATACGTTTTTTGAAATAAGGTTTATCTTCCGCTTTCCCGTCTATTTTGGTAAGAACAATGCCAATACCTAATGAAGCTGCTATCCCGGCGCTGATAAAATAGCTTACTGCATCCGGAAGCTGGAAATAACTTAAGAAAGTCGGAAAGACGAGCATTCCAACAAATAATATAAATAAAAACACAAGCACCCCTTTAAAGCTGATACGAGGTATTAATTTGGACTCTTCCATTATATTTTCCTCCCTGGGAGAGGAAACCTGCTGATTTCCTCTCTTGAATTTATTACGGAGAATCGTCCGTAAAGCTCCCGCTGAGTGACGTTTCGTCTTATGGAGCTGTATTATCTTCTTCCGTTTCTAAATCCACCATTTTTCGATCATAGACTTTAAAGAATGGGAAATAGATTGCTACGGATATCGCGATATTGACAAGAACCAGGAGGATAGCCCGCCAATCACCTCCCGTTGCCAGATAAGCGCCGATTGGAGCCGGCAGCGTCCAGGGGGCTCGTATAAATGTCGGCGATACCAGACCTATGGACGTTGCAAAATAAGAAATAATTGCAAGAACGATAGGTGTAATGATAAAAGGAATAATCAGTATCGGGTTTAAGACAATCGGCAGTCCGAAAATAACCGGTTCATTAATGTTGAAAAGGGCAGGTACACTCACTGTTCTGCCTAGATTTTTTAAATATTTTGATCGTGCAAATAAGATCATCACAATAACAAGACCAAGTGTGGCGCCTGAGCCGCCGACCCATATGAACCATTGGTATAAAGGCTCAGGGGCAACATGAGGCAGAACCTCTCCTGCGGCGGCGGCTTCTCCGTTATTTAACAAATATACTTCCCATACCGGACGTGCGACCGATCCGACAACCGAAACACCATGGATACCAAACGACCAGAAAAAGGTAATGAGAAAAACAGGGACTAATACACCAAATAAACTATCTCCAGCTGTAACGAGCGGAGCGGCCAGCTTTTCAACAACTGTATGCAAATTCACTCCGATAACTACCGTAATAAGAGTCATTAATACGATAACGATGGCTACCGGAATAAGTGCTTCAAAGGATCTGCTGACAGATTTGGGGACGGCATCCGGGAGTTTGATCGTTATCCCTTTCTGTTTACATATTCGGAAGATTTCTACAGACAGGATGGAAACAATAATCGTTACAAACAGACCGCTTCCGCCGAGAAACTCCATTGGTAAATAAAACAACTCATCAATTACTGTTGGTGTAATGGTAAGAAGCAAAGAAGCAACTGCAATTTGTGCCCCTGACAAAGGGTCGACCTTATAGGATTGCGCTAGATTATAGCCAATACCGAATGCGACGTAAAGGGACATAATGAACATGGTCATCCGATAAGGGATTAATATTTCTGCTGCATTATCTGCCGCCCATTGAGTAATTGCCCATGATTCGGGCAAAGGCGGAGAGGCAATAAGTAAAAAGAAAGACCCTACAATAATGAATGGCAGGGAAGAAATAACACCATCACGAATAGCTAAAAGATGTCTTTGTTCCGCCAATCTGGCCATCGGATTAGAAACCTTCTCCTCCAAAAAATCTGTAAATTTAGCCATGATACGTAACTCCTTTCCATCCCGAGCTATGAAATCAATTCATTCAGCGCTTTTAATAACGTAGGTCCGCCCAATGGGTTATAGGCCTGAGCAGGTATGGATCCGCATGGAACGCCATGTTCATCCGCTTTTTCCTTGATGCCTTTAAAGCGGTGTCTTATTTGCGGTGCAACCATAATGGCATCCCAATGATGGTCAAGTTCTGCGTCTACCTCACTGGAACCTACAGCCTTTACGTCAAGATCCTGTCCGTGTTTTCCCGCTTCTTTTTTTAATGCATTCACCACAATTTCACTCGACATTCCACCAGAGCATACAAATAATACTTTTTTCATCACGTCACGTCCTTTAAAAATAATTATTTGGATTTTACTGCAGCCTTTTATCCGTTTCCTATAAACAGTAAGCAACTTAAAAATAAGCTCGATTTTTTTATTGGTGGCCTCCTTCCTGAAAATATTTTTTTGGATAAATGATTAATTTCTTGAAAGGGCTTTCATATACTTGTATTATAGAATATATAAAATAAAATTTCAAATATATTTTAAAATTGTAAAATTAAAATTCAATCCGCTATCATGCGGAAATCAGCGGGAGGGGTTCAGATGGATATGGAAAAAGAAATTTTTGAAATTATATCGAATGGTGGAGATGCGAAAGCAATGGCTTATGAAGCGCTTGAACTAGCGCATGAAAATGATTTTCAGCAAGCGGAAGAGAAATTGAAAGAAGCAAATCAAACACTAAACACGGCTCATAATACGCAGACCAAACTGATTCAAGCAGAGTTGAATGGAGAAGGTGTTCCAATGACTTTGCTGATGGTTCACGCCCAAGACCATCTGATGGCAGCGATAAGTGAAATGTCATTGATTGAAAATATGATTAAGCTGTTAAAAAGAATTTCCGAATTAGAGAAGAATTAAAATGAATACATGAGGAGAGAGGTGTTCGAAATGAAAAAGCTTGGTATTTCCATCTATCCCAATAAATCAAGTGTCGAAGAAGACTTGGAATATATACAAACAGCAAGGAAATATGGTTTTGAACGTATCTTCACTTGTCTGCTATCCGTAGAAGGGGATAAAGAAAAAATAATCTCTGATTTTAAGAAAACAATTTCTTTTGCGAAAGAAAAAGAAATGGAAGTGATTTGTGATATCAGTCCGCGCATATTTGCTGCATTGAATATTTCCTATCAAGACTTATCTTTTTTCGCTGATCTTGGAGTGGATGGTATCCGATTAGATATGGGATTTACCGGTAATGAAGAAGCAATGATGACGTATAATTCTTATGGATTGAGCATCGAGATTAATATGAGTAACTCCAATAAATATCTGGAAAATCTGTTAAGCTATCAGCCTAATTTATCTAAACTGACAGGATGCCATAACTTTTACCCGCATCGCTACGCCGGGCTATCCTATGATTTTTTTATGGAATGCAGCCGGAAATTTAAACAGCATGGTTTGAGAACAGCAGCTTTTATCTCTTCCAAGGATGCTGCTTTTGGACCTTGGCCAATCGTAGAGGGTCTGCCGACAGTTGAGATGCATCGTGAATTGCCAATTGACGTGCAAGCGAAGCATTTATTTGCTACAAACGTTATTGATGATGTCATTATCAGTAATGCTTATGCATCTGAAGCGGAAATGAAGCGCCTCAGTGAGATAAACAAGGAGAAAATAACGTTTACTGTCGATACGGTTTCTACCGCAAGTGATTTGGAAAAAGAAATTATTTTTCGTGAGCCGCATTTTTACAGGGGAGACGTTTCCGATTATATGATTCGTTCTACGCAGAGCAGAGTGAAATATCGCGGGCATACCTTCCCGGCTCATCATACGCCGGATATAAAAAGAGGAGATATCATTATAGAAAGTGATTTATATCAACAGTATGCCGGAGAATTGCAGATTGCTTTAAAAGATATGGTCAATTCCGGTAAATCCAACGTAGTTGCAAGAATTAGAGAGGAAGAGATTTTCTTAATTGATTATTTAAAGCCATGGGAAAAGTTTGCATTTACGGCAAGAGCATAAGCAAAGAATGAAGGGTATCTTATCAGATGTTTAGGTAAACGGTGTGACGGAGGCTGTGGCGCTTTTTCTGTTGTGTAGCATGAAAACTTTCGTAAAGGGGAGATGACATGAGTAAATTGGTTGTAGGGTTAATGTCCGGGACATCCTTAGATGGTCTGGATGCGTCACTTGTAAAAATAGATGGTTATGGCACCGATACAGAAATCGATATTATAAAAAGCATTTCATGGCCCTACGATGGTGCTTTAAAACAAGAATTATTGGATGCTATGGACGTTGATAAATCAAATGTTGAAAATCTGTGCAGCTTAAATGTGAAATTAAGCTATTCCTTTGCAGAGGCAGTTAAAAGGGTTTGCAGAGAGGCTGGGGTCAATTTAGAAGATGTTGATTTAATCGGCTCTCATGGGCAGACGGTCTATCATATTCCTGAAGCAGATGGCTCCAAGGTGCGGTCCACCTTACAAATAGGAGATTCCTCGGTGATTGCTTATGAAACCAAAACAATGGTTGTTTCCAATTTTCGAATGATGGATATTGCTGCTGGAGGGGAAGGTGCTCCCTTAATTCCGTATATTGACTGGTTATTATATAGAGATCAGCATAAGGGAAGAATTTTACAAAACATTGGCGGCATTGGAAACTGTACGGTTATGGAAAAGGATTCATCTTTAGAAACGATTTATGCATTTGATACAGGCCCGGGGAATATGATTATTGATGCCCTGTGCAGAAAATTGTTTCAGGTGGGCTATGATGCAGAAGGTGCAATTGCGAAAAAAGGAACGGTTCATCAAGCTATCGCAGCAGAATGGATGGAACATGATTTCTTTGCTCTTCAGCCGCCTAAATCAACAGGAAGAGAACAGTTTGGAGAAACGTTTACCTCTAGAGTTATCAAGAACCATAAAGATTTGCCATACGAGGATTTAGTAGCGACTGCCACCTATTTCACGGCATATTCTATTGCGGATGCTTATCAGAAATTTGTGTTTCCCAAAACAGATATTACAGACATTATTATCAGCGGAGGGGGAGGAAATAATAAGACATTAATCACAATGCTCCAGAGTTTATTGCCTTCTAAAAATGTGTACACAGCGGAACAGATAGGGATAACTGCAGATGAGAAGGAAGCAGTCGGATTTGCTGTTCTGGCGAATGAGACCATTCATCAGCAAAAAACGAATGTACCTAACGCGACAGGTGCCAGAGAGCCGGTTATATTGGGGCAGATAACGCTTCCTCCTTATGGAGTTAATCCAAATTTCCTTCTATAATAAGTCTATACGATGCACAAGTCGAAAAATTAACAATGAAAGGTTTTATAAAATGAGAAATAATGATGGATTAATCCGAATTAGAGAAGCATTGAATATCATCAAACCAGCTGAAAGAAATGCCGCAAATTATATATTAGAGCATCCGGAAGAAGCAGTCCGGCTGTCAATCAAAGAACTCTCTGAAAGAAGCGGATCCAGCCAAGCCGCTATTATACGTCTATGTAAGAACATAGGCGTATCCGGATTTCAAGATTTAAAGCTGCGAGTTGCTGGGAATTTGCAAACTAGTGAGCTGAGCAACTATAACAATACAGAAATTTCCTCAGGGGAAAAGGTAAGCTCCATTATGGATATCATTTCACAGAAAAACATACAATCTATTGAGCAGACATTGAAGATACTTGATTTATCCAGTGTGGAGAGAGCCATTGAAGCATTAGATAAGGCAAATCGAATTGATTTCTATGGAGCGGCTGCTTCACAGGTTATTGCACAGGACGCACAGCAGAAATTTTTAAGAATTAACAAATATTGTACCGCATTTGAAGATGCGCACTTACAGTTGACCTCCTCCGTTACATTAACAGAAAAGGATGTGGCAGTCGGGATTTCTTATTCAGGAGAAACAAAGCATGTCAATTCATCGATTGAAAATGCGAAAAAAAATAATGCAATGGTGATAACGATTACAAGGTACGGAAAGAATACTCTGTCTGAGATGGCTGATATTCCTTTATATGTATCCTCTGTTGAGTCAGAACTGGTTAGAAGTGCAGCAACTGCATCACGGATGGCACAGCTTAATATCATTGATATTTTGTTTACCGGCGTTGCTTCAAGAAGTTATGATTCCACCTTATATTATCTTAATAAGACACGAGAAGTGTTGCAAAAGGAATTTCGGAATCCACATAAAGGGTGATGATAAATGTATATCTTGGGAATTGATGGCGGTGGAACGAAAACGAAAGCGTTATTGTTTCATAAAACAGAGGGGCATGTATGGGAAACGGAAGCAGAGGCTGCAAATCCCCACAGTACCAGCTATACTCATTCTGCTAAAGTCATCAGCCAAATCATAAGCGAGGCTTATGAACACAATCATTTTTCGGATAATACAGAGGTATCGTTAGGTTTGGGTATAGCAGGCTTAGGCAGAGAAGCGGACCGGAAAAAATGGGTCGAATACTTTCAAAAAACAACACCGCATAGCTTCCCCATTAATGAAATCGTTGTGGAGCATGATGGAACCATTGCTCTTTATTCAGAAACATTCGGCGCAGATGGTATTGTGTCTATCTGCGGAACAGGAGCAATAACGCTTGGGGTGCATCAATCAAGGACTGCCCGGGTTGGCGGATGGGGTCACGTGATTGGAGGAGACCCGGGCAGCGGCTATGATTTAGGCTCGCAAGCCTTGATAGCTGTATTCAATGAATTAGACGGGCTGGGACAAAAAACTGCGCTGACAGACCTTATTTTGGATGGAGAAGAAATCGTTTGTATAGAAGAATTGATTCCTATAATCTATCAACATTTTGAAAAACAGCGTGTGGCTGCATTCGCAAGCTATGTCTTTCAAGCGGCTGAAATGAAAGATGAAATCGCAATAACAATTATTCAAGAAACAGCTAAACAAATAGCGAAACGAGGTCAGGTTTTGTTTGAAAGGCTGTTTCAAACAACGGGCGAGGCTGTTTCATTTGTACTGACAGGAGGCATTTTTCAAAATAATTTCATTGTCGAAAAGGTGAAAGCAGAACTAGCTGCAATTCCCTCATTAAATGTTTTGAAATCACAAAATTCCCCAGTGATTGGAAGTATAGCTCTTGTTCTAAAGCAGCAGGGCTATTTGCCGGAACAAATCAAACGAATGCTGTCAGATACAGGGAGAAGAGGTGGCATAAATGAAGGCTTATGAACGGTATTTAGAGGAATTAGTTACAAAGGATGAGATTCCTGCAGCTGTTTATCTTGTCAGGCATCATCAACAACAGAAAACGTTACGAAGTGCAGGCTCCTTTTTAAATAATGAAGGAAAGAGAATCCCTGTTACTACAGAAACTTACTTTGACCTGGCTTCTTTAACAAAAATTATGTGTACACTGCCGAGCATTCTATTTTTACATGAGCGAAATGAGCTGCATATAGACGATGCAGTAAATAAATATATACCTGCGTTTCCGCAAAAGCAGATCAGCATTCGCCATTTTTTACAGCATACCTCAGGTGTTTCAGCAGATTTATCTGTTAAAAACCGGTATCAGCAAAGAGACGTATGGAAGGAAATTTTAAACTGTACAGCAGTTCACCCGCCAGAGACTCAGGTTTTATATAGTGATATTGGCATGATTGTTTTAGGAAAAGTTGTCGAAGCAATAACAAACCAACGGCTGGATGTTTTTGCGGATAAGGAGCTGTATCAACCTTGGGGGATGAAAGACACAGGCTTTCTTCCTGACAAAATAGAAAAAAATAAGATTGCTGCGACAGAAAAAGTTTCCGGAAAATACGTTCATGGTGAGGTGCATGATGAAAAAGCCTATCATTTAGGCGGTGTTAGCGGTTCAGCAGGTTTATTTTCTAATATTTCGGATGTAGCGACCTATGCTGCTTATTGGCTGTATCCAGAAAAGCAGTCGATATTAAGACCGGAGACAATGGCTTTAATCAAAGAAAATGTAATTCAAAATCGAGGTTTAGGCTTTGAAGTATTATATGATAAGACGCTTGGAACAACTTGCGGGTCAGCCTGGTCCATCGGCTCGTTTGGACATACTGGATTTACAGGCACAAGTTTATGGATTGACCCAAAAGAAGAAATCGTTACGGTCCTGCTTACCAATATGGTGCACTATGGACGACAGCATCGATTGTCTGAAATCAGAAAAAAGTTTCACACGATGGTTTATGAAACGCTGCTTACCTAGTAAAAATTAACATTTGGAAAGGGAGTTAATATATGCTGACGGAGAAGAGAAATAAACATTCCTATCATTTACATGAACAATCTACCTATGACATCTTACAATTGATGAACGAACAAGATAAGAAGGTGCCTGAAGTTGTTGAGAACGTGCTGCCTCAAATAGAGAGGGCTGTAGAGCTAATGGTTGCAGCGATAGAAAAAGGGAATAAAGTCATTTATTTAGGGGCAGGAACAAGCGGGAGGTTAGGTGTTCTGGATGCTTCCGAATGTCCTCCGACTTTTGGCGTTTCCCCTGACGTCATTCAAGGTATTATTGCTGGAGGAGATGGCGCACTGCGTGTAGCTGTAGAAGGGGCAGAGGATGATGAACAGCTTGGCGGAAAAGATGTAGAGGAGGCTGCAGAACAAGGAGATGTCATTGTCGGTATTGCATCCAGCGGCGGAACACCCTATGTATTAGGTGCTGTGAATAAAGCCAAATCATTAGGGCTTTCAACGATTGGCATTTCTTGCAACGAGGATACAAAACTATCGCAGGATGCGGATATAGCTATCGAACTCCCCGTTGGTCCGGAGGTTGTCACAGGTTCTACAAGGCTAAAGGCGGGAACGGCTCAAAAGCTCGTTTTAAATATGCTGTCCACAGCAACAATGGTGCGGACTGGAAAAGTCTATGAAAATTTGATGGTTAATTTGCAGGCGAAGAATCATAAGTTGCGTAAGAGGGCAATCTCTATTATCAAAGAGTTGACGCAGGCAGATGATAAGGAAGCTGCGCAAGTTTATGATAAAGCAGGTGGTAATACAAAAGCAGCTATTTTAATGCAGATGTTTGGCGTTGAGTTGGAAACAGCGCAGGAAAAACTGGACAAGTACAAGGGGAATTTTGTCAAAGCCATAGGAGAATTGAATAGTGTATAATATGTCCGAAAAAACCTTGAACCTGCAGATACATATGGTTATCTGCAGGCTTGAAATTCCAGATTCATACTCATATTCTCTGAAAATAGTTCCCTCAGCCGAAGTGCATCTACTTTATTCTCTCTGCATAGTCAGCTCTATCGGTTCATTATCATCCATCGTGGCTTGATATAATGTAATATTTCCATTCTGCCGCTCTGGTGTATCTTCATTAACCTGAAAATTTTCATCCAAAGAGACAGTCCAGGCAGCCTCGTTGTTTTTTTCTAAAACGACAGCAAGCGTTCCGAACTGATGGATATCGTCCCATTCAAAATGTTCGGATTCGCCATCAGCTGTGATAGAAATCCCTTCTGTATCACTGACCAGCTGTACGTTTTCCCCCTGCCAAGTACCGTGAATCTCAGCACCTACATAATAGTAGCTCGTTCCGCCTCCGCGATCTCCATAGGTAGCGATAAATTGCTGCGTGTTGTTATCAACAGTTTGATACGTAACTGCCGCCGCATCATTAGCCAGCCATTCTACTTTAAAGTCTCCTTTTACTGGAGACCGCAGTCTTTCTTCCGGCCGACCAATAATACCGAAATAAGGCCGATAATAAACGACCTCAGTCGTCTGCAGATTTTCTTTAATAGATAAAACATTTTTCCGGTCGGGAGACAGACTTGTTACGCTTTTAATCAGGTTATTACTATTGAAGAGCATGATAAGCTGTACCACGATGAGAAGAAGTACAATACCTGAACCAATGATTTTCAACCTTCTTGTCGTGGAAATAAAAAGAAAAACCCCAGACGTGAGAAAACCCATACAGGCGATATTGATAATGTAAAAAAGCCTGTGATCAAGATAATCAATTAAACGGCTGGACCGGATAAAGAGGTAGCCCATCTGCAAACAGAAAAAGCCAATTGCAAGAAGTAATAAAATAGCACCAATGATTTTTTGCCACTTTCTATCTTTATTCTGACGCTGTTTCATCAGGATCCACCTCCTCTAAAAAGTCCCATGTTTCTCCATTGTCTTCAGATACAAATTTTCCTTTTACGAAACCGCCGGCATAATCGCCATTAGGGCCCTGGTTCACTAAAACAGTCAATTGGTCTTCTTCCTGTACGGGGGGTTCGGCGATAACAAAGACATGATTGTATTCCTCAGGAATATGAAATGCAGCTTCTTCCCAGCTATCTCCGCCATTTTGTGTCACATAAAGCATTGGTTCTGCGGGATCAATGGTTCCAAATGATAAAAAACCTGTTGATTCATCTACAAATCCGCCGTCTGCAATCATTCTTGATACTCCTGAATTATTGGTCTCCTCCCAAGTTTCTCCGCCGTCATGGGTTAGGAAGACGGTAGAAAATTCCTGAGACATCGTGCGATCACCCGAAACGATGACATAACCAAATTGATTATTTACAAAATCAACTTTTCTAAAACGCATTGCTGGAAAAGCATCGGTTATTTCAGACGTTTCCCATGTCGCTCCCTGATCTAAAGAATAAGTGAGAAAAATGCTTCGCAGACGTTGATTTGATGATTTTGCATGTAAGAAGGCAGCCCGGTCTTCCGTCAGTATATAGCTGTGCTCCATCAATTCTTGCTTGTTTCCTTGATATTCTCCGGAAAATAGCTGTTCTTTCTCGACTGGTACGTTCACCCAATCTTCCCCCTGATTATAGGTGAGACGCAGCTCATCGTTTTGCAAGGAATAACTAATGGAAGCTTCATAATCAACTGGGCGCAGGGCGTCAGCTGCTGGTCCTCCAGGTGCTGAAACAGTGGTATCGTCTATTTCAGAAAATCCTGGTGGAGAGGTTATAAAAAAATCAGATTTTTGGTAAACGAAAATACTGATGATAGTTAATAAGGCAATCATTAAAGCAGATATACCAAGTACAAAAGATTTCACGAAGAAGACTCCCTTTGGACGATTTATTTTTAAATGAAACATTCATTCTAAATTAGAACACAAAAAAGTATAACATAGTTAAAAAGATGAAATATATGTGTAACGAAAAAACTTCTTTTATTTTTTAACGGCTCTTCACCAAAATCTATGGGTGACATAGTAGATATAAATTTGCTGTAAGCGACCGCTAAGGAAATACACTACGCTTTCCATGGACCCCGAGCTCATCTCCTTTAAAGAAGACTTGCTGATTGGCAAGCCGTCAGGCGCAGACAGAAGCAAAGTCGCACTTATGCCCCGCGGGTAGAAAAAAAGAAGTTCGCTTTTTTTCTGCGGGGTCTTCACACTGGGGCTGGGACTGGGACTGCGATTACTCGCCCCATCGAAGAGCTTTTGCGATTACTCGCCCCACCGAAGACCATTGCGCTTTCCCATAGGAGTCTACGTGTATTTCCTCCGCTAGCTAGTTGCTTTTATCACATTTAATTATATTTTCCAACCATAGATTTTGGTGTTGATCCTTTTTAACAAAACTATTTTTCTTTCTGGAGTAGGTTATTTGTTAAAATAATAGCATGAAAAATATCGTGTAAGAGAGGGAAGGATTTCCGATTACACATACAGCAATAAATGGAGGAGGAGCGGCATGCTATTACCTAAAAGTAACCAAGAACTGGATTTGCATGTAAGCAGGGTCGAATTAAAAGTAACTTCAATTTATAAGTTGCTCTATCAGTTAAATGATTTGATTCTCGGACTCGTCTTTTTGACTGGCAGCTTTCTGTTTTTCAGTGACAATACAATGTTTGCCGGGACCGTTTTGTTTGTGATCGGAAGCATTCAGATGCTGGTACGTCCAATCATTTCGATTATCCATGATTTTCATCTGTCTAAGGTGAAACAAAAGCAGAAGCGGGATAAAAACATTTGACTGATGATATAGCAGCTAAACATGATTTTAACTGCTATATCATTTCTGTTCTTTAAAACCACTTTTTTAATTTGAAATAAATGATTAACCCCATGCTGATAAGCAGCATAACAACAAGCACTGCAACGTACCCATAATCCCATTGCAGCTCCGGCATATGCGAGAAATTCATGCCGTAAATACCGGTAATTAACGTGAGCGGCAAAAATATAACTGAAACGAGAGTTAATATCTTCATTACATTATTTAAACGGTATGAGCTTAACGAATCATAATTATCGCGGATATCACTGGTCATTTCCTGTGCAGATTTAATGATGTTCATTTGTTTAATAATATGGTCTTCAATATGATGAAGGTAGAGCCGCTGTTTCTTGGTTTTGGTGAAGGCTGTTTCATCTTTTAAATGCTGTATCAATTCCTGCATCGGCAGAATAACACGCTTTAATTTAATCATCACCGCCCGGATTTGAAAGACGTCCTCCATCAGCTTATTATCGGCTGTATCATTGACATGCCGATCTTCAAAGGAAAATACTTCATCTTCTACGTGGTATACGTATTCAAAATAGCTGTCCACAATAAAATCTAAAATAACAAAAGCGACATCTGCCGGAGTAAGAGGCTGGGACGGATAGCGTTTTTGAATTTCCTCTCCGATAGTGCCCAGCTTGTTTAGATCATCCTGATGATAGGTTACAAGAATATGATCTTTCATAAACAGGTTTACCGCCCGTGCGCGATAATCATCTGCATTAACAAGATGACAAACTAAAAAGTGGTATTCTGGGTATTCTTTCAGCTTGGGCCGTGACACTGTTTTAATCGTATCCTCAATGGCCAGCGGGTCAAAATGAAATTGGGTGGTAAGCAATTCACTTTCCTCTGTACTGGCTTGTACAAAATCATACCAAATAAAAAGGGCATCACTGGGAACCGCTGCACCACTTTCTGCCTGCTTCCATTCTTTTGAAGCTGTTTGGTAATGTATTGAGATGGGCATAATGAAACTCCTTTTTTGCACTTTTTAAAAGTATATAATAAAAGATAATTATATGGAAAGCGGATAAAGTATTAATTTTAAAGCTGTGTGCCAAGGTTACGGTTATATTACCATCGATGAATTTAAGTAGACAGGAAGGCGGTAAGGGCTTATTGATAGTAGATTGATAACCAATTTTCAACTATCTAGGAAACTGCTATAATAATGAGAGCGTTTTCGAGATTTGATTAAAACGGAAGGGAGCATTATCATGTTTGAATTATTAATTACGTTAGTAGAAAGAGTTGGAATTATTGTAACAATAGCCTTTGTGCTGACAAGGTTTCGCTTCTTCCGGAAAATGTTTTATCAGGATCAGCTGAATCGTCAGCAGCATCTTACAGCTATTCTTTTTTTCGCCTTTTTTGGGATTATCGGTACATATACAGGGCTGAATGTAAATACGGACAGCCTGCAATTTAACCGTTGGGCAACGGACTTGATGTCAGAAGAAGCGATTGCAAACGCAAGGGTTATTGGCATCGTTATCGCTGGGTTACTCGGAGGGCCTAAGGTTGGTATTGGAGCCGGGGTGATTGCCGGAGTTCATCGCTTTACGCTGGGAGGGTTTACAGCAATAGCCTGTGGTGTTGCCACAATGATTGCAGGAATTATTGCAAGTCTGTTCTATAAGAAAAATAAACGGATTAAACTGCAAACCGCTTTTTTTGTGGGGGCGATTGCTGAGGCAGTACAAATGCTGGTTATTCTGGCTTTAGCCCGGCCGATAGAGCAGGCTTGGGCTCTAGTTAATTTAATTGGGCTGCCAATGATTTTAGCTAACGGCATCGGCTCAGTGCTTGTTCTGCTGGTTATTAAAAGTGTATTGAAGGAAGAAGAGAAAGCAGGTGCTGTACAGGCTCAAAAAACGTTGAGAATTGCAGATCAGACACTGACGCATTTACGTAATGGCTTGCAAATAGAAGCAGCAGAGGCAGTTTGCCGTATTATTCATAAAGAGTTAAACACAAGCGCTGTATCCATCACAAATAAGACAGCTATCCTTGCACATGTCGGACTTGGACATGACCACCATCAGCAGGAAAACCCAATTCAGACAAAAATTACTGCAGAAACCATAGCAAGCGGGAAAATCAAAATGGCAACAGCGGAATCGATTCATTGTACAAACCCAGATTGTCCGCTGGAAGCTGTTATGATTGCTCCTCTTAAAGAACAGGGTGAAATTATAGGTACACTAAAATTTTATTTTCAGTCAGAAAATGATTTGACCAACGTTAATATGGAATTGATTACAGGGTTAAGCTCCATGATCAGTCATCAGCTGGAAATTGGTCAGGCAGAACGCGTATATCAGCTGGCCAAAGAAGCAGAAATAAAAGCGCTTCAGGCTCAGATTCATCCGCATTTTCTATTTAATACATTAAATACAATTGTATCACTTATCCGTCTTCATCCGGGGAAAGCTCGGAAAATGCTGATTTCCCTGTCTCATTTTATTAGGCAGAATCTATCCGCTACCACACAAAAAATAACGACTTTAGACCAGGAATTAAAACAGGTCCAGGCTTATCTGTCCTTGAATGAAGAAAGATTTAAAGATAAGTTAACGGTGAATTATCAAATTGATGAGAAGGCGCTATCGGAAGTGATTCCGCCTTTAACCCTGCAGCCAATCGTTGAGAATGCAATCATGCATGGGTTTAAAGATAAAGAAAGCGATTGTGTCTTAGAGGTTACGATGAAAAAACACCCAGACAGTGTTTATATCGGGATTAAGGATAATGGCATGGGGATGAGTGAAGAAGCAGCAAATCAAATACGTCAAGCACCGATAGATTCGACATCAGGAAATGGCTTAGCGCTTTACAATGTAAATCGGCGGCTGCGTATTCTGTTTGGCGAGGAAGCGTTACTTCAAGTAAGAACCAACGAGGAAGGGACCAATATTTATTTTGTCCTGTCGCATAAGGAGGAAGAGAAGCAATGGATCAGTTAATGCAAGTGCTTATCGTTGATGATGAACCATATAACCGGGAAGAATTAAAGCATTTACTAAGTGAATTCACGCAAATACAATCTGTTCAAGAAGCAGAATCAGGTGAGGAAGCTATCATGAAGACTATGCAGCATCAACCGGATGTTATTTTCTTAGATGTTGAAATGCCAAAAGTGAGCGGAATGGAAGTAGCGAAGGCGATACAAGAACTGAAAAAGCCGCCGCTGGTCGTTTTTGCTACAGCATATCCGCAGTTTGCTGCAGAGGCTTTTCGCTATGATGCTGTAGATTATTTACTGAAGCCTTATGATGAAGAACTGTTGAAAGAAACAATCGGGCGGCTGGAGAAAAAACGTGGTGTGAAAGAGCAGACAAATCAAGGGAAGGAACGTGGAAAGCTGGCGATAGAAGTGGAAGGAGATATTCACTATATAGATCTGAAAGATATTTTATATATGTCACGAATAGAAAAACGGACAAAATTAATCACAAAGCAGGGAGAATTTGATACCAAAATGCCGCTGAAAGAACTGGAAAATCGCTTGTTAGCGTATGGATTTTTCAGAATTCATAAAAGCTTCTTAGTTAATCTGGAGCATATTCAACGATTAACTCCATGGTTTAATGGCGCTTATCATTTGCAATTAGAAGGAAGTAAAGACACGCTTTCTGTCAGCAGAAATTATATAAAAGCCTTACGTGCTAAATTAGAAATCTGATGCTTTCTTTCAATGCATCTTAATTTCTTGAAAGAACATCATAACGCTTAAAAATAACCTTTTGTTCCTGATTTCCCCTTCTCCTGCTTTGTATATTCTATACTTATTGAAAACGTATTCATTGATGGTGGTAGAGGGGGAGAAAATTTTGTATACATTTCTAGCAGGAATTGTTTTATTAATTATCGGTTATTTTACGTATGGGAAATTTATTGAGAAGCTTTTCGGAGTCAAAGAAAGCCGGCCGACACCTGCCTATGTGAACGGTGACGGCATGGATTATATTCCGATGAGTACACCTAAAAATTCGCTGATTCAGCTTTTGAATATTGCTGGTACCGGGCCGGTTTTTGGTCCGATTATGGGAGCGTTATATGGACCGGCAGCATTTATCTGGATAGTAGTGGGATGCATTTTTGCAGGGGCCGTCCACGATTATTTAACAGGGATGATTTCTATCCGCAATCGGGGAGCGCATCTGCCGGAGCTTGCGAGCAAGTTTTTAGGAAAGGTTATGAAGCATGTCGTTAACGGCTTTGCAGTCCTTTTACTATTGCTGGTTGGTACGGTATTTGTTTCTACACCAGCAAGTCTGCTTCATTTATTGGCGGACGGGCGTGTCGCCCTAGGTATCTTTATTGCATTTATTTTTGCTTACTATATTTTGGCTACGATGCTTCCAGTCGATAAAATTATCGGCAGACTGTACCCTTATTTTGGAGCATTACTTTTATTGAGTGCAATTGGTGTTGGGATTGGTTTAGTAGTAACGGGAGCACCAATTCCAGAGCTTTCTTTCCAAAACTTTCATCCTGAAGGGGCAGCTATCTTTCCATTATTGTTTTTTACTATTTCATGTGGTGCTTTATCAGGTTTTCATGCTACACAAACACCGATTATATCGCGGACAACCAGAAAAGAAAAAGAAGGACGTAAAATTTTCTATGGCATGATGATTGCAGAAGGGATTATTGCAATGATATGGGCTGCAGCTGCCATGAGCATGTTTAACGGCTATAATGGATTGAATGACATTTTAGCGGCCGGCGGACCAGGAGCCATTGTAAGTGAAGCTTCCACTACGCTTCTGGGAGCAATTGGCGGAACACTGGCCGTGCTGGGTGTTATCATACTTCCAATTACTTCTGGAGATACAGCATTTCGCAGTGCGCGAATGATTATTGCAGACTACTTAAAAATTGGACAGAAAAAGTTCTCCAGCCGTTTGTGGATTGCCTTGCCATTATTTGCAGTATCGATGATTTTAACGCAAATTGATTTTGAATTATTGTGGCGCTATTTTAACTGGGCAAACCAGTCAACGGCAGTAATTGCTCTATTTGTTGGTTCGATGTATCTCTATATTGCAGGAAAAAATTATTTCGTCGCATTGATTCCGGGAACATTTATGCTGATCATGGTTATTACCTATATTTTGTCACAGCCAATCGGTTTTAATTTACCTATGAATATATCATGGGGAGGCGGCTTTATTGGAGCAGCGCTGCTAGTAGTTCTATTTTTTAAAGCAGCTGCAAAGGCACGTGCTAATAATATTCCGCTTGAAGTGGATGTCTCTGATTGGAAGCAAGCTTCTTAATTATAAAAAACAAGATGACTGGAAGCGGTTATCTTGTTCTTTTTTTTATAAATTTTACAAATTCATTTCATTTTATTTAATTATTTGTGAATATTAACCATAATTATGAGGATATCCCTTAAAAATTAAAAGAATGCTTCTACTTCCCATTGAAATTATGTTACATTTAAACTAGGTAAAAAATTTCATGAAGAGGAGAGAGGATTTTGGATTTAGGGCAAAAACTTAAATTTTTACGAAATAAGCAGAATTCTACCCAGCATGAGATTGTTGAAGGTATTTGTTCTGTATCCTATTACAGCAAGATTGAAAACGGTAATGTCGTTCCTAATGAAGAGATTCTACAATTGCTTGCTGAACGGTTTGGAATCGCCCCTGAAGAATTAGTACAAATAGAAGAAGTGGTGAATGATCAGGTTGTTCAAGAAGCAGAGAATATCTATAATTTGATTAAAGAAGACCAAGCTGCAGCCAAAGAAGCTTATCAATCATTTTTGGAAGACTTCGAAAATTCATCAGATCCTGGTATCAGACTGCTGATCAGCTTAATAGAGTTGCGATTTGCTTTAAGATTTTCAACAATAGAGGAAATTGAAGAAAAATTTCAAGAGGCAGAATCTTTACAAGATTATAGTAATTTGAAGACGATGCCTTTATTTAATAGAGTTTGTGGCTTATACTATTATGAAACAGGTGATTACGATGCTGCATTAGAGTTATACCTGGGGCTGGCAAACTCTTTAAATTATCCGTATAAAGCAGATATTCACTATGAACTTTCTTTGGTTTACAACCGGAAAGGTAACATATATAAATCGATTAAGCACTTGGAAAAAGCTTTAAATGAGTATTTACAGGAAATGAACTATGATAAATGTACAGTTTGTTATTTTTTGCTGGGTATTAACTACTTTAAGATGGGCAATTATGACGAAGCGATTGATTATTATGATCGTATAGAGAAGGTTATAGAGGATGATAAAAATTTACTTCGGAAGGTCTATCATAATCTGGGACTGGCCTTTGAAAAAAAGAAGGATATTGAAAAAGCAATTGACTATTATCAAAAAAGTTTCTCCGTCTCTGTAGAAGAACAACATAGTATGAAAACAATATATGCCTTAGCAAAATTGTACTTGAGCATGGAGAATAAAGAAAAAGCGATGCAGTATATTACGGAAGGACAAGAAGTGGCAGAAAAAAAGGGATTGGAAGAGTATATCATTAAGTTTCATGTACTTCATTTACAGTTGAATGAAGAGAATATTAAAGAATACTTAGAAACCATTGCCATACCGTTTTTGGAAAAGAAAAATGATAAAGAGTTTCTAATACATTATAATGTATTGCTATCTAACTACTATTCTCAAAATAAGCAATATAAACAGGCTTATTTTAAGATAAAAAATGTTTTGGATATGAAAGGAGGGATTTGATGAAGAAATTATTAATTGCTGCATTAGCCGTATTCGCATTTTTCAGTGTAACGATGTCTGTAAGCGCTGCAGACGAAATCGAGTACCCAGATTCAACGCATAGCCTTGATCCGAAAGATTTTTAAGAGAGTATGTGAAGGATGAAAAGCTGTCTTGTACCATTAGATTGGTGGAAGATGGCTTTTTTTTTGCAGAGCAGATGAATTTGGATACTTTTTTAGGGAATAGATACATATCGTAAGGAAGCGTTGGAAGTTAGAGAGCGGTTTATCGAAAAAGAGATTGTTTTTATTTATATTTCATGGTAAAGTAATAATATTTCCGTTACAAATCGTAATGATTACGTTTTTTTGGTGAATTATTTTATGGGAGGGCGTTTAAAATGGAAAGCTACATAGAAGCAAAACTTTTGAATAAGGTGATCAGCCGATTTCTCTCAAACGAGGAGCAGTTATTATATGAAAAAGTAATAAATATAGAAAATATGATTTCTGAAAAAGCATTAACACCCGAACATTTTATAGATTTAATCCGAGCTGAATCTCCTCATAAGCATGTAGCTGAAGCGTTCAATTTATCCTTACATGAACTTTTGGAAGTGTTAAAAGAAATAGAAATAAAGATAGAGAAAAGAACGAAAATGATAAAAGCAGAAGCACGTTGGCTTGATTGTACAAATGTTGTTTCGACTGCCTTTGAAAAAAATGAACATAGAAAATATTTTTATACAGAAGGATTGTAATGAAAGGTAATAGAGAAAAACAACTATTCGGAAGCGGATATGGGAATCAAATAGGGAGGAATCTTAAGAAAAAATTTTAACTTTTCAACCGTAATGATTACGTTTTTTGGGAAGGAGAGGAACAGGTATGTATAAATGGATAGTGATTGGTGGAGGAATCCAAGGAAGCTGTGTTGCTTCCCGGCTGCTTGAAGAGAAAAAAGCAGAGGTAAAAGATGTACTGATTATTGATCCACATAAACAGCCATTGGAAAGATGGCGCACAATCACAGAGAAGATTGAAATGAAATATTTACGCTCTCCTTTAGTACATCATTTGCATACGGATCCATACAGTTTAAAAAAATACTCTTCTGAAAACAATTATGCCTCGGGTTTGAAAGGACAGTATCAGCGACCGCGTTTGGATATGTTTAATCAGCACAGTATGGATTTGTTAGAAGAAACAGGCGTCATGGAATGTTGGCTGCAGGGAGTGGTAAACGGACTGTCATGGACGGAACAGGGATGGGAAGTTTGGGTGGAAGACGGACGTTGTTTCTTTAGTGAGCGAGTGGTGCTTGCTATGGGAGTGAATCATACCCCTCATTATCCCTCATGGATTGACTCGTATAAGGATCATAAAGCGATAAACCATGTGTTTGAAATGGATGGCAGCCTTCCGGAAACGGGGGATGTGATTGTAGTTGGCGGCGGGATGACGGCAGCACATCTTGCCTATGCACTTACACAAAAAGAATCTATTCATTCTGTCACCATGGTGAAGCGGCATCCGTTACGTATTCACCATTTTGATAGTGATCCAGGATGGCTCGGGCCCAAATATTTGAATAAGTATCATAAATTGACCAGCTATAAGGAAAGAAGGTCAGTTATACAAGAAGCAAGGAATCGAGGTTCCATCACCAGGGATTTATATTTAAAATTATTGAAACAAAAGAGAGCAGGAAGGCTGGATATTCATACAGGCTGTATTCAAAAGATTAGAGAAGACACGGATGGAAGTATGCAGCTGTTTATGGAAAATGAAGCAAAGCTGGAAGGAACCGCTATTTTACTGGCAACCGGTCCAGCCATTGCAATGCCGGGAAAGGAATGGTTAGATCCGGTAATTGAGCAGATGCAGCTGCCCTGCGCCCCATGTGGTTTTCCGATTGTTCCTAGATCGCTGGAATGGAAGAATGGTTTGTTTGTGGCAGGAGCGTTAGCTGAGTTGGAGATAGGTCCGGTTTCCAGAAATATTGCAGGAGCAAGGAAGGCTGCGGAACGGATTTTGCAGTTTGCTTAAGGAAATAGAATAGGGAGTTAGGGCCGCCTCATTGACTATGGATTATTGTGTGAGGCGGTTTTTTTGGTTGGATGACGAGATGAAATTAGCTTTATTTTTATCATGTACCTAATGATAGCTAAAGATTCGCTTGAAAAATAATATACTTATTATTTACGCTTTTTCTTGCGATTAAATACAATTGTAGCTCCAATAATAGAAAAAATAAGCAAACCAATAAACCAGATAATCGTAATCCATACATTATTATGAAGGGGTGTTCCAGTGAGTAAACTGCGTAATGATTCTATAAATGGTGTCATTGGCTGATTCTCTGCAAAAGTATGGAGCCATTTAGGCATGGTTTCTGTTGGCACAAAAGCACTGCTTAAATAGGGGAGGAAAAGCATTGGAAATGTTATCGCATTAGCAGTCTCTACACTTTTTACAATAAGGCCAAACAGTACAAATAACCAACTAGCAGCGAACATAAATAATGCTAAAATACCGACAACTCCAAGCCATTCTAATAATCCAGCAGTTGGTCGGAATCCAATAATAACTGCTACGAGAATAGTAATGGCTGTAGCGAGCCCATTTCTAGCCATTCCTCCAATAACATGACCTGCTAATAAAGCGGAGGGAAGGATAGGCATCGTACGAAAGCGTTCAAATAAACCTCCAGTCATATCATCAGCAACTTCTACAGCAACAAGCGAACTCCCAAAAGCGACACATGTTACAATAACGCCTGGAACAACGTAATTTATATAAGATGTTCCTGTGTCTATTGCACCACCAAAAATATAAACAAACATAAGCATAAGCGCAATGGGGAGACCAATACTCATCATCAGTGATTCTATATTTCGGAAAATATGTTTTAATGTACGCTGTGTCATTGTCCAACTATCCAGAATAATCCAAGTCCATTTTGATTCATTCATAAAATTATCAGCTCCTTTCCTGTTATTCATACTTTTTGTTTTTTGTTATCTGCATAAATACATCATCTAAGGTTGGTTTACGAATACTTATCGAGGCAGGTTCAATTCCATTTTCATGAAGGAGTTGTAATTGTTCGCGCAAATTGTTTACGGATGATAACGGAACAAGAATAGTAAGATTCTTTTCATCTGCTTTTCCAGCCAAAAGCTGCTTGGCAATGGACCAATTTTCTTTTTGATTAGCAAGGTTAATTTCTAGTTTTTCCTCACCCACTAATTTTTTCAATGCTTCTGCTGGACCTTGTTCTACAATTTTTCCCTCATGTAAAATAGCAATTTTATCAGCGAGTTGATCAGCTTCTTCCAAATACTGCGTTGTAAGAAAAATCGTAACACCTTTATTGGAAAGTTCTTGGATAAGCTTCCACATGTTGTTTCGGCTTCTTGGGTCTAGTCCAGTTGTAGGTTCATCGAGAAAAATCACCTCTGGAGAAGCAAGCAGACTGATTGCGATATCGAGGCGTCGTCTCATTCCTCCTGAATATGTTTTTACAGATTTATTTGCTGCATTTACTAAATCAAACTGATGTAAAAGCTCGACGGTTCGTTTTTTTACTGTTTGTCTGTCTAAATGATTCAAGCGTCCCATCATCATAAGATTTTCTTTTCCAGTCAGTAATTCATCTACAGCAGCGTATTGTCCAGTTAAACTGATTCGTTTTTTTACGTTATCGGTATCTTTGCGTGTATCATATCCTCCAATCAGGACAGAGCCGCTAGTAGCGGAAATGAGTGTAGAAAGTATATGAACAGTAGTTGTTTTGCCGGCCCCATTTTCCCCCAATAAAGAAAAAACACTCCCTCGCTCTACTTCGAAGCTTATTCCTTTTAAAACAGAATGATTTCCGTATACTTTTTCTAAATCCTTCACTGAAATAACAGTTTCCAAACTAGAACCTCCTTTTTGTTGATTGACTAATTCAATCAATCAATAATTTATAATAAACTCCTCCTTTTGTCAAATCTTTTTTGGAGGAGTTTTGTTTTTAATTTTAGGGTCTGGAAGTCAGGGGAGAGGTTATCGTGTAGTAATCATTCTGAGCAAAATTTCTACTTTGCGCTCCATGTCCTCTTGCCAAAATGTAATATCATCAGCAATGACACCTGATAAAGTTGTAAGGAAAATCCCGACAAGTTCTTCGGAATCTTCTTGGATAATTTCTCCGTATTCTTGTCCTTCTTTTATAAGAGGTATAAGGAAATTGATATACATTGTCCCAAGACTATCCACATAATTTTTAACTTCTTGCGGAGTTTCTTCTTTATTATCCAAATTTTGTATAATTCGAAACACGTAACTAGAAGTGGAGTCTGTGGAGGAAAATGCATATAGAACAAATTTTTTAATTTTTTCAGATGGAGACAGGTCATCTTCTTTTAATTTTTCTAAAAAATTAGTTGATGTATTGACAGCAGTTGCCCATTTTAAGCTTTCATACAGAACTTCTTCTTTTGAAGAGAAATAATGATATATTAATCCATGGCTTACCTTTGCAGCTTTTGCTATCGTGCTTATTTTTGTCAGCTTAATGCCATTGTCTGCAAAAACTTGAAGTGCTGCACTCATAATCTGTTCTTTTCTTTCATGACGAATCTGTTCTAATTGATTTTCGTTTAAAGGTGCCATCAGCAGTGACCTCCATCTTCTTTTATTAAAGTAATTATTATAATTTAGCCAAAACCGGGTAAAGATAATCGCTCTTAAACATACGAACTTCAGAATCTACAAATACGCACTTATATAAATACAAACAGCGTACTCCAGATGCCCTATATAAACAAGGCTTCCAAACCAGAAAAGTGCTAACCTTCCTAATAACTTATATTCGTTTAGGTTAGCGCATAAACAAATAAAAATAAGGTGAAAAGTCCTTTAAATTAAAATGTTTAAGATAATCATACTTTATCATAAATTACTTGATGAAAAAAATTCATTAACTTTTTTCATCAAGTAATTTAAAAATAATCCCCTTATTAAATTTTAATAAATTATGAAAGAAAAGCTAAATTAATGTTTAAATTTTGTTTAAAAATAGAAATTGTCTCTTCTTTTCATTCGCAGAATTGCTATGATTGTTTATAAAGGAATAATTATGTTTAATTTAAGAAACAAACTTGAAAAGAAGAAGCAGCCATAAGGAAATGCATTAGATTATGAGGTGGAATAAATGGCACATATCCTATATATCGAAGACGAACAAGAAATCGGGCAATGGGGAACAGAGGACTTAACAGGAAGAGGTCATCAAGTAACTTGGCTAACATCTGGGAATGAATTAGAAAAATATATAAATGATATAGATCTTGCCATTTTAGATATTATGTTGCCGGGACTTGATGGTTTCTCTATTGGTAAACGAATAAAAAAAGCAAACCCAGACACACCAATTGTGATGTTATCTGCGCGTTCAGCTGTGGAGGATAAGATTGAAGGTTTAAGCTTTGCAGATGATTATGTCACAAAGCCATTTCATCCAGATGAATTAGCTGCGCGAGTCGAAGCATTACTCCGCCGTTTCCAAAAGAAAGAGGACACGATTGAAATCGGACATCTGCAAATCGATACGAAATCATTGGTTATTACCAATAAGCATACAGCAGAAGAGATTTTGTTGACAGGAAAGCAATATCAACTGTTTCAATATTTCATTCGTCACCTGAATCAAATTTTGACGAAGGAGCAGCTTTATGAAGGCGTATGGGGAGAGCGTTTTATGGAAGGAGATAAAACGCTGATGGTGCATATTCGCTATTTGCGTGAAAAAATTGAAGCAAATCCGGCGAAACCAACAATTATTGAGACAATTCGCGGGATTGGATATCGGGTGAAAAAATGAAGCGGTTTTTGAAATCTTTATTAGCGAAATATATATTGATTATCCTCATTGCTATTTTTTTAATACAAGCAGCCTACTTCATTATCATTTTTGTTTTTTTAAATTTAGTAGATGATTCAGATTCACCGGAGGATGGGGAAAATACATTTACAGAAATAGAGGAGAAATGGCATCAGGAAGCCAATGCCGTAGTATCGGAAGACGATGTGAATCAACTATTTGAAGAGTGGCGGGAGGTCTATTCAAACGCATCTATGTTTTGGGTGAATGGGAACGGTATTTTGTCTGTACAAAGCAACCTTCAAGAAAACTTACCTGTGGAATGGGACGCAACTTATACTGCAGATTTCTTAAAAAGAAATTACAATAATGATCCATTTACTGTTGTTGCTTTTGCAGGAGAAAATGAGGAAGATGGCTTTATTGTCTTTCAACTGGAGCGGGAAGCGATGAAGCCTCAAGGACAACGCCTTTTTGATCAGTATAGCTGGGCTATTGTTATGTTAACGATAGGTGTTGTGTTTTTGTTTATTTTTATATCCCTATGGTTTTTCAGAGGAATTCGTAAACGTCTTGTCCACCTGCAAGAAGCAATGGAAATTCGAGATACAGATGGGTTACCGATTCCTATTGAAGAAAAAAAACAGGATGAGATTGGTGATTTAGAGAAGTCTTTTAATCAAATGGTACAGGAATTAAGAGAGAGCAGAGAGCGTGAACAAGAAGAGGAACAACTGCGTAAAGAACTGATTGCTAATTTGTCACATGATTTACGAACACCTTTAACTAAAATAAATGCACAGGCGTATACATTGCAGAAAATGAATTTGCCAAAAGAGGCAAAGCATTCCCTTAAGTTGGCGACAACCTCTATTGAAGATGTGGATAAATTGATCGAAAATTTAATGTCTTATACGTTGCTTATGGCGAGTAAATATAAGAAGGAATTAAAAGAAATAGATATGATGCGTTTTCTCCGCCAATATTTAGCGACCTGGTATCCGGTTTTTGAGAAGGAAAGGTTTGAAGTTGATATTGACATAGAACCTTTTGAACAAAATATGTGGAAAGTAGATTCATTGTGGTTCAGCCGGATTTTAGATAATTTGTTACAAAATGTGCTGCGTCATGCGGCAGATGGCGAATATATCGCAGTGCGGACAGAGTCAACGGGACACCACGATGCCATTGTTATTATAGATAAAGGAAAAGGAATGCAGACGAGTACAGATCAAAATGGTGCTGGGATTGGTCTTTCTATTGTTGATATGATGGTAAAAGGTATGGACCTGGATTGGGACATGAATTCTACGGAAGAAGGAACAACGATAAAAATTATTAGAGTAAAAAGAGCTGATGTTTAGGCCTTGTTTTGAGTAGAGAAATTCTCTTAAGGGAGAAGTGATAATGAAAAGTGCTTACGTATATTGGGGAAATGGAAAAGTAAAATTAACTTGTATACAAGCTAACGAACTTCCAGAAAAGGAATTGATAACAAGTGCACACGGTTTATGCTTCAAGGATAATAAATTGCTCCTGATGAATTTAAATCACAGGGGCTGGGATATACCGGGCGGGCATATTGAAAAAGAGGAAGCGCCTGCAGATTGTTTTAAACGTGAAGCTTATGAAGAAGGCTATATTACAGGCAGTTGTTCGCTTTTAGGATATATCGCAGTAAATCATACCGAAAATATCGAATGGAATTCGGAAGGACGTTACCCAAAAGTTGGTTATCAGATTTTTTATCGCATGGATGTGCAGCAAATTTATGAATTTAAAGCCGCTCATGAATCGAGAGATAGAATATGGATAAATCCGAAAGATATAAAAAAATATAATAAAAATTGGAATACATTATCAAAGTATTTTAGATGTTGCAATGAAAAGAGACGGGTGATATAAACTGTCTCTTTTTTTGGCATTTCACCAAGCAAGATAACTTAAAAATTCCGGCTTTTTTAAACAAATTTTAAACAAAGCACATACTTTATTTTAACCTTCCATCTTTAACCTTGAAAGTAGAGGTGATAATCATGGAATATATCGTAGAAACAAAGAACTTAACAAAATCATTTGGAAAAGAAAAAGCAGTGTCAAATTTGGAAATGAAGATACCAAAGGGAGAAATCTATGGCTTCCTTGGTCCTAACGGGGCTGGTAAAACGACAACAATTCGTATGCTGTTAGGGTTGATGCGGCCAACTTCCGGCTCTGTTCAATTATTTGGCAAAGATATGAAAAACAACCGGATAGACATTTTGAAAAATGTGGGTTCGCTGGTAGAAAACCCTTCGTATTATCCGCATTTAACTGCCAAAGAAAATTTAGAAGCAAGCAGAAAAATTCTTCATGCACCAAAGGAAAGAATAGATGAAGTACTTAGACTTGTTCGACTGCACGGCGTTGGGAATAAAAAAGTAAAAGGTTTTTCACTTGGAATGAAGCAGCGCCTCGGGATTGCTGCTGCCATGCTTCATCAGCCGGAGCTGCTCATTTTGGATGAGCCTACAAATGGACTGGATCCATCCGGTATTATTGAAATGCGTGAATTGATTCAAAGTTTGCCGAAAGAATATGGGATGACGGTATTAATATCCAGCCATTTATTATCCGAGATTGACCAAATGGCTACAAGAGTAGGTGTTGTATCGAAAGGGAAAATGATTTTTCAGGATTCTATCGAAAACATGCGTAAAATTGCACAAGCTTCGATTCAAATAAAGGTAAATGATAATGAAGCAGCTTGGCGTTCAATGCTTGCCAATGGACAAAAAGCCGATTTAGGAGAAGAACATATCAATCTGCAAGTGGAGGACGATGAACAGGTGGCTGCTTCCATTGACTACCTCGTCCAGCAAGGCTTCTCTATCTATCGGGTGCAAGAAGAAACACGGTCTTTGGAGAATATCTTCTTGGAGATGACAAAGGAGGAACATGCAGAATGATTTTTCCACTGATACAATCGGATTTTTTAAAGATAAAGCGTAAAGGTATGTGGCTGTTGTGTCTGATTGGCCCTTTGGGCGTGGTGGCATTGCAGATGGTCAATTATGGAGTGCGAAAAGATTATCTGTTTGAGCAGATGGATGATCGCTGGCTTTACTATCTTTTGAATATCAATACATTTACCCCGCTTGCGATTGTTTTGGGGATTGTGATTTTAACATCTTTTATGTCGAGTATTGAAGATGAAACCAATGCATGGAAGCAGTTAGTTGCTTTGCCTGTATCCAAACAGTCAGTATATCTATCTAAGTTTACGGTAATCAGCTGTATCTTATTTTTGTCTTCCGTCCTTTTATTCCTGTTTGTATTTGGTTACGGTCTGACATTGGGATTAGGAGAAGATATTCCGTATTTACGGTTAATGGAGTACAGTTTTTTACCTTTCTTTGCTGCGCTGCCGGTGTTAGGACTGCAGCTCTGGGTGGCTACGATAAGTAAAAATCAGGCTATCCCGGTAACTCTAGGCGTGATTGGTGTTATTTTTGCATATTCTGCTCCGCTTCTACCTGATTGGATGATGTGGAAATGGCCGGCTCTATCTAATGATTGGGGTCATACGTATATCAATGCCTTGTTAGGAATCGGCTTTGGAGTGTTGCTGTATTTGCTGGGAATGATTGATTTTAAAAGAAGGGACGTTAAATAAATGTTTTCCGTAATAAGTTCTGAATGGTATAAGCTGCGAAAGTCAAAAGTACTACTACTTCTATTAGTGGCACCGCTGATTGGATTATTTATTGGAATGTCCAGTCCGCTAGGCGATATAGGGGCACCCAATCCATGGTATGAAAAATTGATAATGATGAATTTTACCTACGCTGTTTTATTCCTGCCGTTAATTTCAGGGGTCTTAGCTAGTGTGATTTGCCGGTACGAGCATCAGGAAGGAGGTTGGAAGCAGCTGCTGGCGCTGCCAGTGACAAGGAGAAAAGTCTTTCTATCTAAATATCTATTGCTGCTGCTTCTGGTGTTTGCGATGCAATTATTGTATCTGGTCTCTATTTATCTGGTTGGAATGATAGAGGGGATCACTGATCCTTTTCCGATGGATATTGTCTGGAAAACGATTGTAGGAGGCTGGCTGGCCACTTTTCCATTAATTGCTTTACAGTTATGGGTTTCGATCGCATTTAAAAGTTTTGCCGCCCCATTCGCGATAAATGTTATTTTTACATTACCAACGATTTTAGTTATTAATTCGGAGCGTTTTGGCCCATATTATCCGTGGGGACAGCCATTTCTAATGATGAATATTGGCGGAAGTACAGGAGATGTCTTTTTTGTTCCCTGGAATCAAATATTAATGGTGATTGGCGGCAGTTTTCTATTGTTTTTCATTGGAGGCTATCTGTATTTCCAGAGAAAAGCGATTTAATAAGAAGAAACACAAAAGGAATGGCAGTCGTCTGCTGTTCCTTTTTCCATTATAATAGGGAGAAGGCAACGTTTTAAAAGAGAGGATATCTTTAAAGTGCGAAACAGATATATTTATTGTGATTCATTTGGTAATCCTAATGAAGTATTAAAAATAACAGACAAAGAAATCACTCCCCCTGAAGCAGGAGAAGTACTTGTACGCATGTTAGCCAGACCAATTAACCCATCAGACTTAATCCCGGTAAGAGGAAGCTATTCACACAGAATTCCTCTGCCCTATATTCCGGGCTACGAAGGCGTCGGAGTTGTAGCGGATGTTGGTGCTAATGTCAGCAAAGAGCTAATAGGCAAGCGTGTTTTACCATTACGGGGAGAGGGGACATGGCAGGATTTTGTCCGGGTGCCTGCTGCATTTGCTGTACCTGTACCGGAATCCATTGATAAGATACAGGCTGCACAACTATATATTAATCCTTTGACGGCGTGGGTTACGCTGACAGAGATATTGAAATTACAGTCAGGTAGTGTGCTGTTAGTTAACGCTTGTGGGTCGGCAATTGGACATTTATATGCGCAGCTTGCAAGAGTTTTAAATTTACGTTTGATTGCAGTTGTGAGAAATGATAAACATACACAGAAGCTTTTAGAACTTGGCGCTTCTGAAGTGGTAGATATCTCAAGCCAATCCCTTTTTGAAATGGTGATGGACAAAACAAATGGAAAAGGAGCCGATGCGGCGATTGACTCATTGGGAGGCAGTGCTGGTTCTGATTTAGCTGGCTGTTTGCGCAATCAGGGACGTTTTTTGAGTATCGGCTTGTTGTCTGGACAGCAGATGGATTGGGGAGGCTTTGCAGATAAAGTGAAAATGAATATTTTTCATTTAAGACATTGGAATAAGGGGGTAAGCCAGGGGAAATGGCAGGGGGCCTTCCAGCAAATTTTGAGGCTTGTGGAGAAGGAAGAGCTGCTGCTGGGTATTGAGAAAGCAAATTATGATTTGGCAGATATAAAGCAGGCATTGGATACACTTACCGATGGCAGAAAGGGTAAAGTAATCTTATCCGGCAGCTGACGATGTTTTTCCGATAAAACCCGTTTCTTTTTTGTCGAGTGATTTACCGAAGAAGTCTCTATACTTGAATCAATGGAAGGAGGGAAAGGAAATGCAAAGCAGCATGAACGAAGCATTACAATATATTGAAGAGAACTTGGATACAGAAATCGATGAGAAAGAAATTGAAAAAATTACTGGTACGTCGATTTATCATTTCCGGCGAATGTTTTCTTTCTTGGCCGGGATGACTCTCACAGCCTATATTCGCAATCGGAGGCTTTCCAATGCAATGTTTGATCTGCTGCGGGAGGATGTTAATGTGACAGATATGGCTTTTAAGTATGGTTATCATTCTGTTGATGGTTTCTCCCGCGCATTCCGGGAATGGGCAAGATGTAAACCTTCTGAAGTGAAGCATCAGCAAAAGCACAAACTTAAAGCTTTTCCGAAACTAACCTTCCAACTAACGATTCAAGGAGGAGCAGATATGAATTATCGAATTGTGGAAAAAGAAGCATTTAAAATAATTGGTGTCAGTAAAAAAGTGCCAATGCAGTTTGAAGGAGTTAATCCGGAAATTGAAAAGCTGGCGCAAAGTATTACGGAATCTCAAAAAGGCAAAATGCATGAACATGCTAATCTAGAGCCTAGACAAGTAATTAATGCTTCGTATCATTTTGATGAAGGCAGGATGAAAGAAGAAGGATATTTAGAGCATATGATTGGTGTATTGACAGACGAAGAAGGACCGTTTGGCGGGCTGGATGTGCTGGAGGTACCTGCCCATACTTGGGCTATTTTCTCTTCACAAGGACCGTTCCCTCAAACGATGCAGGAAATATGGGCAAAAATTGCTGCTGAATGGCTTCCTTCCTCCAGTTATGAATTAGTGGAAGCACCTGAAATCTCTTTTGTAGAAGATTATAGCAATCTGGATAATGTATATAGTGAGATTTGGATGGCTGTAAAGAGAAAGGATTAGAAGGGACACAAATGTGAAAAACGAGGTGCTGCTTTAGAGCGCCTCGTTTTTCATAATGATGATATTTGTTTTGGAGATTCATAAAGGATGCTTCCCTTACGATATGTTAACCCTCCAAATTATAATCAACCCACATCCCGTAATCCGGAAATGTAAGCAGGGATGGATTTGGAAAAAGCAGCTGAACATCCTCGACATCATCACTGACTATTTCATAATAGACGGTTCCTTCCAGCGTTTCACCTGGACCAATTTTTCCCTCAGGTCCTTCATATAAATCTTCGACAGGTTGTCCATCGATTACAAGGTGATTAGAACTGTTTGCTCCTTGACCATCTACCAGGCCTTCTACATGCGGCTGTGGAAATTTATGATATAAAGTTACATCTTCATCAAGTTGATTTTCAAATGTCATATCAACAGCAAGCACAGATTCCGTTTCATCTCTTAAATCAAGATTTTCATTCCCTTCATTGATTTCCACATTGCTGATATTCACCTTGAAAAATGTATCTTCTCCATAATCGTTTAAATACATGTCTTCTCCAATATCATAAGTGCCAATCTGATCTCTGCGCTCATCCTGAGGAGTGTGGAAAACAATTTCAGGTATATCCTGCATGAAATTCCACATGAGTGCACCGGCATAGAGTGATTTTTCATCTGCCGCAACAGCTCCGACCAAATCCATGGATTCGCCTTCGTCTAAACTTTCCTGGAAAGACGCCAGCTGGTCAGTGAATGTATCGTTTTCAGGGTAACTTAAATCAAGATCGAAACTTCCATTAAGAGCTGCATATTCCGGTATAACGTCCCCCATATTAATGGAACGATCCCCGATATTTTCTACGGTATAATCAACAAACGCAACAGCGTCATCCTCTGATGGGGAAGCGATACTTTCTTCAATAAATGCTTGATGATCATCTCCGTCCTCTATCCATATCTCATTAACGGTAATTTCTGCAGGGACACCAGAACTGTATCCCTCGATTTCAAATGTTTCTCCCATTTCATGATAGAGCTCAGAACCTTCTGATTCATCATTTGTATCTTCTTCCTCCGTACCGTTAGCCGCTGTATCTTCCGTCTCTTCATTTTGATCTGCTGCGGCGCTCGAGTCTTCATTGTTTTCATCGGAATTAGAGCTGCATCCAATCATCAAGACTGCGAAAGCAATGAATAAAAGGAGCGTTCGTAAAAAACCTGCTGTTCTTGCTGTTTTGTACATTGCCGTACTTCCTTTCTTAATAATTTTTAGAAATTTGAGCAAATAATCCTTTGTTCTTACCTTATCATTTAAAGACAATGGCATCAAATAATTCTAAAATATGTGAATAATATAATTATGTTATGGATATCCCAAAAGGGCAGTATGTGATAAAATTTTAGTATATAAAATGAACAGGAGCTGTTAGGCATGATTAAACATATCGTACAATGGAATCACCGTGAAAATTTTAGTGAAGCAGAGAAGAAGACCAATGCAGAGAAAATTAAGAACGAGTTAGAGAGTTTAAAAGAGAAGATAGATGGTGTTGTTTCTATCAAAGTCATTATTGATCCGCTGGCGACAAGTGACCGTGATATTATTCTGGATAGTGAATTTGAAACGGAAGAGGCGTTACAGCAATATCAAATACACCCGGAGCATGTCCGTGTATCCGAATTTGTAAAGGAATGCGTGCAGGATCGAGTTTGTGTCGATTATCAACTATAATCACGAATAGAAGCAGTGTAGAAAGGTTTTCTATGCTGTTTTTTCTGTGTGCAGCAAGGGTTACATAAAATGAATCTGAGAAAGGATGCAGTTGGATGAGTGACAAATGGCTAGAGTGGGCAAAGCAAATCCAGTCGTTAGCACAGGCAGGATTAACTTTCACAAATGATATGTATGATAAAGAGCGGTATGAACAGCTGCGTACCTTAAGCATCGAGATAATGAACGAATATACGGACCACAATTTTGAATCTATCCGTGATTTATTTGCTAATGAAACAGGATATCAGACTCCAAAAGTAGATGTGCGGGGCGTAGTTTTCAAGAATGACCGTATTTTAATGGTACGTGAAAAACATGATGATGCTTGGGCGTTACCAGGCGGTTTTTGCGATGTCGGTGAATCGCCAAAAGAAAATGTTACCAAAGAAATTCTGGAAGAAGCGGGGTTTCATGTTGAAGCCAAGAAGCTGCTCGCTGTTTTTGATACGAATAAGCATGCGCATCCGCCACAGCCTTACCAATATTATAAATTATGTATTCAGTGCGAGATTATCAGCGGGGAAGCCAGCTTAGGTATGGAGACTAAGGGGATTGATTTTTTTGCAGAGGATAACCTGCCTAATCTTTCATTAAACCGGAATACGGAAATACAAATCAAACGTTTATTTGAATTTTTAAGAGACCCGGAGAAACCGGCATTATTTGATTAATACCATACGGATGAAGCATTGCTTCTTGGGAAGAAGAGAATATTTCTGCTGTTCTAAATTTCTTGTAAAACACGTCCATGTCCTTTAGAATAGGGATGTTTTCTTATATGATGAGGCATGCACAGGAAGAAGAGAATTCCTGGCAATCCGAAAGTAAATGGAATAATCAAAAGTGGAAACATATTGATATAGAAGCAAAAAGGAGAGTAGACATGGACCGGACGAAATTAAGCTCGGAAAGTAATCGATTTATCGAAAAACTGCGGCTGTATTTATTTTCTCAAGGGATTGAGCAGTCGGATATTGAAGATGTTGCAGATAATCTGGCACAGCAGCTTTATGAGATGGAACAGAATAATGAGCCGATTGAACAAATTACCAATCAATCCCCACAGGAATATGTAGACAAGCTGAAAAAAGAAGTGGATGAAAAAAAGAATCCGTCGGTATCCTGGCTGATACCTTATATTCTGATCGGCGCGATTGTTTTTATGCTGTTTGGGGACGCCTTACGCGGGGTATTGTATGGAGAAATTGTAGCGTACAGTCTTTTTAGAATCCTGAGTACCGTTGTTATTGGGCTATTATTTATCATTGGTTCTGTATTTGCAGTGCGGTATACTTCTGGAAATCAGTTATCTGAATCTAAAAAATATGCCATGCTCGCTATTCCAGCAGTGATAGGCATGCTTTTATTTATAGCGGCTTATTTTATAGATGGTTATGTGGAAACGTCGCTTGTTACGATTCCATTCGCAGGTAGTATGATTTTATTAGGAGTTGTAACAGCAACGGCGATACTGCTCTCTGTTTGGGCGAAAACATGGATATTGCCCGTTATTTTAATAGCTTGGAATTTTCCGCCCTTGATTTTGGAAAATACACCGCTTGGAGTAGATATGCAAGCGTTTCTGGGTATTATTTTAACGGTGTTGATTGTAGGGGCTTATATTTATTTAGAGTTTCAAGAAGAAAAATAGCTGTAACCAGACATATTTTGTTAGAATGTAAGCAATGAAAGATAAGCAGGAATCAAAATAGATAAGAGGTGCTTGAAGTGAAGGGTTACTTGGCAAATGGGTTATTTTCAATGGGCGATCGTTATGTGAATGAACAGCTGGCAAAGGCGATTCGTGAAGCTGTTCCAGAGATAGATTTATATCTCCCGCAGGAAAATGCTGCAATTAATGATAAAACGGCTTATGCCAATAGTGAGATTATTGCAGAAGCGGATTTATCCAAATTGGAAAAGAGTGATATTTTAATCGCAGTACTGGACGGTGTAGAGATAGATTCTGGTGTAGCTGCTGAGATTGGTGCTTTTTCGATGTTGAAACGTCCGATTGTTGGTGTATTTACGGATACCCGCCAGCAGGGGAGAGATAATCAGAAAAAGATAGATGCGCTTGTGGAAGATGCTTTAGAAAATCAATTTGTTTATCGCAATTTATTTTTAGTAGGCTTAGTTAAGCGGAATGGTGTGATTACCTCTACGATAGAAGAGGCTGTGGAAGCTGTATTAGAGGTAAAGAATAGACAGCTATAATGCTTTTAGAGAAAATCAAAATTGTCCTTCATGCTGCTATGATGGGCGGGTTTGGTTTTCTCTTTTTTATTGATGTCCTCCATCCTATTTAATGAATAAACAGATAATGTTGAAGGAGAAGGGTTATGTCAAAAACGGAAAGAATCACCTTAAAGCTTTTATCCGAAGAATACATGGATCAGCTGTATCAATTTGAGCTTCCGGAAGAGCAGCATCAATTTACTGCGCTGCCGAAAGAGGTCGTTGATCTGGCTGAAGGTCAGTATGGCGTTATGATTATGAATCACGGGGAGCCGGTGGGTTTTTTCCTGCTGCATCAGACAGACCGTGTAAAAGAATACACCGATAACCCTCACGCTATCCTTTTGACTGCGCTATCTATTGATCAAGCTCATCAACGCAAGGGGTATGCCAGAAAAGGGATGCGGTTACTGGAGGATTTTGTGAAGGATACATTTCCTGAATGTGATGAGATCATTTTAGCAGTTAATCATAAAAACACAGCCGCACAAAAGCTTTATCAACAAGTTGCATTTGCAGATACGGGTATACGAAAAGAAGGTCCTAAAGGAGAGCAATATATTCTAGCTTTAAAGCTTAGGTAAATCGAGTAAAAAATATTCCTGTTTCTAGGTATTGTAAAAACACAGGACAATTGTATTGTTATTGAAAGAAAGTAAAAGAATAGAATGAAAAATCAGTTCTTTTTCCCTGTTGATTTCCAATCTCGCTATGCTATTTTTAAAAGGAAAAGACGGGAGGAAGAAAATGAAAAAAATACTTGGTTTGATGACAGCGGGAATAATGGCTTTATTTGTACTGGCTGCGTGTGGAAATGATGAAGGTAATGAGAATAATGCTTCTGACAATGAACAGGCAGAGGAAAGTGAGCAGGCTGAAAGTGGCGAATCTGCCGGTGATGGAGAAGAGAGTACAGAAGAAGAGCAAGAGCAGGAAGAAATCCAGCCGGGCGATGTAGAATCAGATATATTTTCTGTGCTTGTGGCAGGTTCGGAGACGTATTCTGTTCAGGAAAACGGCGTTGATATTTTAGAAGATGGTTCTGTACATAGCCGCTTAAAGGTAAATCTGGAGATTGATGATGATGACATTGATTTTGATTATATGAAACAAACCGCAGAGGATGATACGGAGATAATTGGAGAATTATTAGGGGAAGTGGAAGCCGTTGAAACAGCTGAACTGACGTGGTTATTTAATTACCATGGTCCGTTTTACACCTTTCAATTAGAGCGGGATGGCGATAAATTAATGGTTACGGAGGAAGATTTTAACGGAGGCCAATTAAATGATCATATAGAATCGTATGTCCCTGCGTCAGAAGTAGAATAAGATTTCGATTATCTGCAAATATAGAATTCATTGCTCCGACAGGCGGGAAGACACCTTTTTCAAGCGTGTGAAAGGTATAGACTAAGTGAGGGGGAAACGAATATGAGTAACGTATTTACTGCATACGAAAGTACGATAGCCGCTGTTTCCGAACTGAAAAAAGTAGAGGAACAGACATTGAACACTCCTATAAAAGAAGATGCCTGGTCGATAAGAGAAATTATTGGTCATATGTATTATTGGGATGACTACAATCTCCATAATATGGTTTCCCAAATGCAGCAGGGAGCGAACCTGCCGGCATTTCCAGACCACGATACGCAGAATGAAAAGGCGATTCAATCACTTGATGGAAAAACCGTTTATGAAATAATAGAGTTATTTATGGAACGGAGGAAGCAGCTGTTAGAGAAGATTAGAACGGTTGATAAAAATGATAGATTTACCATCGGCAGCGGAAAGCGGAAATTTTCAGCAGAGAGCTTTCTTAAAATTTTTACAAAACATGATGAGCATCATTTAAAACAGATAAAAGATTTTCTGGCTGCGGCTTAAGCGGCAAAAAGCGATCCGGCGGGCAGGTTGATTCATTGCTTGTTGGATCGCTTATTTTTAAACAGCCTATTATGGCAAAGGACGCTTATTGTATGAAGGGATTTATTTAAAGTTAGCATATACTTTCAGCTTCCCGATGGTTTCAAAGCCGAGCTTTCGATAAATACCCTCCGCTTCCGGAGAGGCTTGTAAGGTGCAATATTCAGCTCCTGCAGCGATAGCAGTCTCTATCAGATGATACATCAGCTTTGTACCCAATCCGCGTCCTCTTTCCCTTTCTAACACAGCAATATCATAAATTCCTGCTGCGTTTTCCGTAAACAATAATGAACCAATAGCAACCGGTTTGCCCTGGTAATAGCCAAGAAAATGCTGTGACTGTTTATGATCTGTAAAGCTATGCTGTGCAGCACGATGAAAATAATGATTGATTTGTATTTCTTCCTCGGTCTCTCCATATAGACTGGCCAGAATTTCACCGAACGTAATCAGTTGTTCTGGAGCGGTAACTTTTTTAAATTGAATCGTTGTGTTCTTATTAGAATCCCCGGAATTGAAAGTTGTCAAATCAGCAATCATTCCTAAATAATCCGTTTCGTATTCAACTAACCCCGCTTTTTTAAACATACTGATTATCTCTGGTTGGTCTTCCCATCCCCATACATTCATGGGGTATCCTTTATTTTCATACATAGCTATGATTTTTTGAACATGTTCCTCTTGCGGGAGCGGGGTATCTTCGGATAAGGTAACGACATTGAAATTATAGGATGGAAGCTGGGCATCGATATATGTAAAGCCATGTTCTTCGTAAAGCACTGCTTCCTTTGTTTTTCTTGCTGCTGCTTTTGATTTCTCGGTTAAGTTATGCATCATGATTTGCTTCTGCTTTTTCTTATCCATCACGCCACTCCCTTTCCTGATAAAGCTCGCTTTTATTCTATCAATGATAAGTTTGCGGTGTCCATTAATCGTGAAAAGAAATCCAATCATCTCTCTTGACAATACCTATAAGGGGTATGTTATGATAGATATAGAATGTAAGGGAGGTTAGAAAAATGGCTAACGAAACAATTCAAGTTCAAGGTATGTCTTGTCAGCACTGCGTGAGTTCTGTTGAAGGAGCGGCAGGCGGTCTGGATGGCGTAGATACAGTGAACGTTCATCTTCAGGAAGGTAAAGTGGATGTTGCCTTTGATGAAGGGAAAGTTAAGCTGGACGATATTACAGAAGCAATTGAAGATCAAGGTTATGATGTTGTTTAAATAGGAACACATCTTGTCTAGATATTTTAATAAAGGTCGTGCGAGAGATTCCGCACGATCTCCTTTTTAAAGGATTACATACCCTGTATAGGTATGGGAGGTGGTTTGGATGGAAGCTAAAAAAGAAGTCACATTGCCTATTGAAGGAATGACCTGTGCGGCTTGTGCTACCCGAATTGAAAAAGGCTTGAAGCGGGTAGATGGTGTAGAAGATGCTAATGTTAATTTTGCAATCGAAAAATCGACGATTCACTATAATCCAGAGCAGACATCGGTAGCGGATTTTGAGAAGAAAATCGAGCAGCTGGGCTATCATGTCCAGCATGAAAAGCAGACCTTTGATGTTGAGGGAATGACGTGTGCAGCATGTGCGAATCGGATTGAGAAACGTTTAAACAAAATGGATGGCGTGACAGAAGCCAATGTCAATTTCGCATTGGAAAATGTGGCGGTTGAATATAATGAAAATCAAGTAACATCCCAGGATATGATGGAGGTAGTGAAGAAACTAGGGTATGCTCTTAAACCCCAGGTATCTAAGGAAGAGACGTCAAACCGGAAAGAAGAGGAAATTCGTCATCAGACCGGAAAATTTATCTTCTCCGCTATTTTAACGCTCCCGTTATTATGGACGATGGTGACGCATTTTTCCTTTACCTCGTTTATTTATTCACCGGATATGCTGATGAATCCATGGGTACAATTAGCGCTGGCAACGCCCGTGCAGTTTATTGCAGGGAAGCAGTTTTATATAGGGGCTTATAAAGCACTAAGAAATAAAAGCGCGAATATGGATGTACTCGTTGCTCTAGGAACATCGGTAGCCTATCTCTATAGTATTTTTCTCGGAATAGAGTGGCAGATACAAGGCGCAGCCGGCATGCCTGAACTTTATTTCGAAGCTGCTGCGGTGATTATTACGTTAGTTCTGCTTGGGAAATTATTCGAGGTACGTGCGAAGGGACGCACTGGTCAGGCGATTAAAAAGCTGTTAGATATGCAGGCGAAAACAGCCCGTGTTATCCGTGACGGGGAAGAGTTGGAAATTGCCATAGAAGAAGTAGCTGTCGGCGATCAGGTTATCGTCCGTCCAGGAGAGAAAATACCGGTTGATGGCGCGATTGTCAAAGGCAAATCAGCTGTAGATGAGTCAATGATTACCGGTGAAAGTATTCCGATTGATAAAAATATCGGGGATACGGCGATTGGTTCCACCATCAATAAAAATGGCATGCTGACAATTGAAGCAACGAAAATTGGAAAGGATACCGCACTTGCGCAAATTGTAAAAGTTGTCGAGGAAGCGCAGGGAAGCAAGGCAGATATTCAGCGGGTAGCAGACCGTGTATCTGGAATCTTTGTTCCTGTGGTTGTCAGTATTGCGATTGTGACATTCCTTGTCTGGTACTTCTTGGTTGCTCCAGGAGATTTACGTGCAGCTTTAGTTCCTGCAATTACTGTCCTGGTTATTGCTTGTCCCTGTGCACTTGGGCTTGCAACGCCGACATCGGTTATGGCCGGCTCAGGCAGAGCTGCGGAATTAGGTGTTCTGTTTAAAGGCGGAGAGTATCTAGAAAATACACGTTTGATTGAAACAATTGTGCTGGATAAAACGGGAACCGTCACCAAAGGAGAGCCTGCTTTGACAGATGTTGTTCCTCAAGGAGATATTATCAAGGAAGAGCTGTTAAAAATGGCTGCTTCTGCTGAGAAGCATTCAGAGCATCCGCTCGCAGAAGCCATTGTTAAAGGCGCCGATGAACAGGATATTGATTTAATCGAAACGACCGACTTTGAATCGGTACCCGGAGCAGGTATTCAAGTAACCTGGGAGGGAGAACCTCTCCATATTGGTACAAGAAAATTGATGAAGCAGCAAAATATCGAAATTGATTCCATCGAAGAAAAAATGATAGAGCTTGAAGCTGCAGGAAAAACGGCAATGCTTATCGGTTATAGAGGTGCACTGGCAGGAATGGTTGCTGTTGCTGATACGGTGAAAGAAACATCAAAAGAAGCGATTGAACGTTTGCATGAACAAAACTTGGAAGTTATTCTGCTTACAGGAGATAACGAAAGAACAGCGCAGGCCATTGCCAAAGAGGTTGGTGTCGACCGTGTCATTGCAGAGGTCTTGCCAGATCAAAAAGCAGATGAAATTAAACGTCTGCAGCAGGAAGGCAAAAAAGTAGCGATGGTAGGCGACGGCATTAACGATGCCCCCGCTCTGGCAATTGCCGATATTGGAATGGCAATTGGTACAGGAACCGATGTCGCCATAGAAGCAGCAGATGTGACACTGATGCGCGGTGATTTACACAGTGTGGCTGACAGTATTGAGCTAAGCGCCAAAACAATGCGGAATATCAAGCAAAATCTATTTTTCGCCTTTGCCTATAATTCTGCATCTATTCCAGTTGCTGCGATTGGACTGTTAGCCCCATGGGTTGCTGGCGCAGCGATGGCGTGCAGCTCCGTATCCGTCGTGCTCAATGCACTCAGACTTCAGCGCTTGAAGCTGAAAAGGGAGGCGTAATCGATGTCGATTAAAAAATGGGTAAGTATCGGGATTATTTATGTATGTGCTGTAGTTATTGCATATGGTGTGATCACAGGGGATAATCCATTTGAAAGCAATGATTTAGAGCCTCATGATCATGCAGCAGCACAAGTTGTAGAAGTAAATTCAACTGATTTTATATAGAAATAGATAACAGCCTGTATTCTTTTATCGAGAATACAGGCTGTTTTTTTATTAGGAAGATGTCCAGCTTCCTCCGTTAATATGAATAGCTTGTCCAGTCATATAAGAAGCTTCCTTGGAGGCAAGCATCACATAAGGCCAAGCATGCTCTGATGGCTGACCGGGCCGTCCCATTAAAGAATCTTGTCCAAATTGTTCCACTTTCTTTTCGTCAAATGAAGATGGAATCAACGGTGTCCATACAGGTCCAGGAGCGACGGTATTCGCTCGAATTCCTTTTTTAGCAAGACTTTGTGCAATACTTCTAGTGAAAGCAGTAATCGCCCCTTTGGTTGCCGAATAGTCCATTAATGTAGCATTTCCTTTATAGGCATTGATGGAAGAGGTATTAATGATTGAATCTCCTTGTCCCATATGCGGAACAGCTGCTTTCGTCAGATAAAATTGCGAGAAGAAATTCACGCGGAATACTTCTTCAAACTGTTCAGAAGGAATATCTTCTACATTTTCCTGGTCAAATTGGATGGCAGCATTATTGACTAAAATATTGATGCCGCCAAATGCTTCTACTGTTTTTTGGACTAAATCAATACAATGAGCTTCTTCTTTGATATCTCCAGGAAGAAGGAGACATTGGACGCCCTCTGCTTCGACTAGCTTTTTCGTTTCCTCTGCATCTCCGTGCTCATCTAAATAAGAGATGGCAACATTTGCTCCCTCTTTCGCGTATAAAATAGCAACAGCACGGCCAATTCCGCTGTCACCGCCGGTGATCAGCGCATGTTTTCCTCTTAGTTTATCTGTACCTGTATAATCTGTTGGCTGATGCGGGAGCGGGTTCATTTTCGATTCAATTCCCGGCTGCTTATCTTGTGTTTGTCTTGGTGTACTGCCTTTTTGCATTTCTGTCGGTTTCATCATACGTTCCTCCCTTTTTTCAGTTTCCAAGTATGTATCAACATTTTTCCACTTACGAGCGTTTTATAAACCTTTTAATTTGAAAGGCATATCAAAGAGATGAATAGAAGCTGCAAGTTTTTAAAATTTTAATTGTATCAAATTAGAAGAGAGCTGATTCTAGAGAGCGCGGAGCAGGAGTATTCTTTTCTCTTTAACTCATATCATCTTTTATACAATCAAAGCTCTTCGTGATAGCACTATATGATGATGTAATACATTTCATAAATATAAAATATTAAATTCTATATTTATAGAATATGTGTTAAACTAAAATAAATAACATACGAGGAGTGATCAAGTGGATGTTCTGCAAACAACAAGCAGAGAAAGAGAAACGTATCAAGTCAAGCTCCATTATTCTATTTTGTGGGAATGTGCGTTAGGAATTGCGGCAATAACAAATACCCGGCTGCTGGATACATTAGATAAGCCTAAAGAATATTGGATGCAGATAAGAGAATCTATTTCCGCAGCGTTATCGGAGGAATTGGAATTTGTTGAAAAAAATAATACGTGGAAAGCATTGCTCCAAATACTTCATCAGCAGGAATTTTCAAGTCTAGAAACGTTCGAGCAATATGTACAAGGTTTAACAGATACAGAGCTGAAGTTTATCTGCCTGCCTTTTGTCGGAGGTCATTATCAGACCGACCGGGAGCAGGCTGCGCAAGGAGAGACAAAGGCAGTCAAAGAGCTGATGCGTGTTACAGAACATAACCCGTTCTTTCCAGCATATATCGAATTTATCAGTACCTGTGAAGCGGAATCTTTAAAAAAGCATCTGACAAAGGTAATGAACAGCTGGTATCAAGAAGTAGGGAAGGAGAAACAGCAGGAAACCGAAGCAATTTTAGAAAAGGATTATCAATCAAAAAAAGAGAGGCAGCAGAAAGTGTCTTCGGAGGAACTAGTGCAATGGGCGACCGGCGGGGTGACTTATATACCTGAACCCAGTGTCCACACCGTCTTATTGATTCCTCAATATATTTATCGTCCGTGGAATATTGAAGCAGATATCGAAGGAACCAAAGTATTTTATTATCCGGTTGCGAATGAAAGTGTGTCTCCAAGCGATCGGTATATGCCTGATTATTTTCTCGTTCAGAAATATAAAGCATTAGGTGACGAGGTACGCTTGAAAATGGTTAAATTATTATCTGAACATCCAAGGACGCTGCAGGATATGACAGAAAGACTGGATATCGGGAAATCGACGATTCACCATCATTTAAAAATATTAAGAGCAGCAAAAATCGTAGAAATACGCGATTCCAAATATTGCTTGAAAAAGAATGTATTTTCCCTTTTAGCGAAAGAATTTGACTGGTATCTGGAAAAATGAAGGGGATAAAGCAGAAGGAAATGTCCATTTTTAAGAATAGATCTTTTCTGTCCATATGGATTGGCAATGGAATTTCAGAGCTGGGCGGTGCTTTTGGAACCTTTTGTAACTCCATTTTGATTTATCAATTAACCGGCTCGACCCTCGCCCTTGGGAGTATGTGGCTGTTATATTTTATCCCTTCTTTGGTGCTCCAATTATTTATCGGTCCGTTTATTGACCGCTGGAGCCGCAAGTGGATATTGATATTCTCCCAGATGGCAAGAGGCTTTGTCTTTCTTGTGCCGCTGTTTGCTTTATGGACAGATTCGCTTTTGCCATGGCATGTCTATTTCGTGCAGATTATCATTGGCTTAATTACACCGCTGTATGTTCCGGCAAATCAGGCAATCACGCCTTCCATCGTGGCAAAGGGGCAATTGGAAACAGCGAACGCCTATCTGGAAGGAACAGCACGGCTCATGACCTTTACCGCTCCTTTTTTAGGGGGAGTCGTGATTGAATATCTGGGTGTCTTGCCTACGATGGTTCTAGTAAGTACATTGCTTTTGTTAAGCGGTTTCACGTTGCTTTTTATCCAAGAGACGAGAATCCAGCAAAAAACAAGAGCGCCGTGGATAAAGGAATTTACAGAGGGTATCACTTACTTTTTTAGAAAACGGGTGATTGTCTGGTTAGGAATATTTCTTGGCTTTGTCCAATTTGGTGTTGGGGTGACAATGGTTACGACGCTTCCTTATATAACAGAGGAGTTATCTGGAAGCTACGCAGCATACGGTTATTTTATGGCCGGTTTTCCTGTTGGTTTTATCTTAGGTTCTATTTTGGTTGGTAAGATAAAGTATAAAAGCCGGAGAAAACTCATGCTCGGCGCTTTGTTTATCGGCGGGCTGACCTTTGTATTTCTATTTTTTAATACAAGCATTCTATTGGGGATTCTGACAGAGGTAATTGGCGGAGTAGCTATGGCTGTTTTCGCGATACATAATACGACAATCTGCCAAAAAATCATCCCGCATCATTTAATGGGGAAAATGTTCTCTGTGAGGCTGTTAATTATTCGATGTATGATGCCATTAGGTGTCCTGGCCGGTGGTTACTTAAGTGACATGTGGGGCGTCCGGCCATTATATTTATTGATAGGGATGGTGATAAGCACCACTTCTTTATTGGGAATCTTGCTTCCATATTTTAAATTTATAGATGAAGATGCAGACAAAGAAAAAGAAGCTGTATGAAACGAGATTTTCATACAGCTTCCTTCCATTACTGTATGCTCTTCCTTCATTATTAGCTGGAATGCTTTACAGTTCGCGTATCGACTTATCCGCTAATTGCATCACCGTCATATCATCCATCGGCGGATTATGCAATCCGGCGCGGACATCACGGTAATAGCGTTCAAAATTATTTTTCAGCTTGAGGCTTTGCGCGCCGGCAACACGCATGGCAAGGTCTACACCTTGAACGGCTTTATTGGTGACAGACAGCTTGACTGCTCCTAATTCCGGGCCCATTGTATTTCTGGTTTCTTCATCGCCTTTATCCCACTTATCTGCAATGGCATGCAGGAAGTATTCAGATTCTAGTAAAAGAAGCTCTAAATCACCCAGTTTTTGTTTCACATTCGGCAGCTCGGAAATCGTCCCTTTGATACTGTTTGGTGAATAGCTTGTAGCAAAGGCGACAGCATCTTTTTGAGCAGCCTGTGCGATGCCGAGATAGCATGCCGGTATATGCAAGAGCCAGCCTGCTGGTTTTCTTTTCTGATTGGATATGATTTCAACGAGATCTTCTTTCTCTAAATGAACCTCTTCTAAAACGAGATCATGGCTGCCAGAACCGCGCATCGCAATCGAATCCCATGTTTCTTCTACGTTAACACCTTCCAAATCATGCTTTACCAGGAAGTTACCGACGTCATCTGTTCCATCAATAGAAGCACTAACGACAAAGTAAGTTAAGATTGGCGATAACGTCGTAAAGGTTTTTCGTCCGGTAATCACCCAGCCACCGTCTTTTTTGACAGCAGTTGTTTCCGGTTTGCCGCCGCGCGTCGGGCTTCCAGTTGCCGGTTCTGTTGCGGCATTGTTTAATAATGCACCATTTTCAACCACGTCCTTGATTACCTTCGTATACATCTGTTCGTCCCAGGGCTTGCTTTCCCCTAAATGTTTTATGATTCCCATATGCCAGCCGATAGATAATGCAGTGGAACCGTCTGCCCGGGCAATTATTTGCTGATAGGTAAGCAGTTCATCCAGCGGAATACCCGCTCCGCCATCTTCCTTAGGTACAGTGAGTGCCGGGTAACCGATTTCTTGCAAGTCTTTAAAGTTCTCATATGGAAAAGCGCCGTCGGGAAGCTCCCGAACACGTTCACCAAAGGGCTCCACTGTTTTGGATAAAAGCTGGACCCGCTCCTCTTTTGTTTTTAGGGCTGTTATAGAACTCATACCAGTATTCCTCCTTGAAAAAGACAAAGTATATTCATCAGATTTGTTTTATTTATATTATTTCATTGTTTGCAGAATAGTTCAATTATCTTGAATGGGCCGAAATATATTTTGCGCCGTAAGAGGCACGGTGGAGTTATTTAAAGGGGAATGCTTAACAATTAACTAAAATGGGGTAAACTTATAGAGGAGATATAAGAACGAGGAGTGTATACGATGAAACAAGATCCTAATCTAACCCCATTACCAGACGCATTTTATCAGTATCCGACCTTACAGTTAGCAGAAGAATTGCTTGGATGCATTTTAGTAAAGCAAACGGAGGCAGGAACAAGCGCTGGATATATTGTAGAAACGGAAGCATATCTGGGAAATGCTGACAGAGCAGCGCATGGATTTGGAAATCGGCGAACGAAACGGACAGAGATTCTCTATGCAGAGGCTGGAATGACCTATACGCATCTCATTCATAATCATTGCTTAATTAATGTGGTCAGTGCGGAGAAGGAAGTACCGGAAAGTGTATTAATTCGGGCAGTGGAGCCTTATACAGGAATCGATCTGATGATGGCCCGCCGTCCAGTGAAAAAATTTCAAAATCTAACAAGCGGGCCGGGCAAACTATCGCAGGCTTTAGATATTAATATGAGAGATTATGGACGGTCTCTCAAGGAGCCGCCGCTGTTTATTGCGGAAGGAAAAAAGCCGGAGAAAATAAATCGCGGTCCGCGGATTGGTATTGATAATTCTGGAGAGGCCAGAGATTATCCCTATCGCTTTTGGGTAGCCGGCAATAAATTTGTTTCTAAATAACCCTTAAAATTCCCGTTATCATTTGTACGATAACGGGAATTTTTATGTAGCGGTAGCTATTAATATTAAATTCAATTTATTATAGTAAGAAAATAAAAACAGATAACCCGATAGTCTAAACAAATCTGGGAATGGATGGTTTGAGGAAAATATATACTTACATTATAATAATACTAGGTTTTGAATAGGATATGGCAGCTTAAAATGGTAGGCTGGTCATGTTTATAATAGAGAATGTACACAGGGGAAGATTTGGTCTTAAAAATATGCAGAGGAGCATGCGGCATGAAACAGATAGACATTGCAGTAACCGGGATGGGCGCTGTCTCGCCATTTGGCATGGGAGTACCCGCGTTTTGGGATAATTTAATTGCGAATCATTCTGCGGTAAGGGAAATAACCGATGAAAATATACGAAAGTGGACAAAAGCAGGAGCTCGTGTACCTGATTTTGAAGTGTCTGATTTTCTATCTAAAAAGATTATCCGAAATACGGATTATTTCACCCAGCTGGCTTTGATAACAGCAGATGAAGCATTAAAGGATGCCGGATTGTTAAAAAATGATGGAGAATCCTTCATAGATGGGGTAGACCGAAATCGGGTCGGAACAGCGATTGGAACAGCTTTTGGCGGGATTCAGTCGTTGGAGCAGGCGTCTGAAAAATTAGCGACGGGTAAAGCAAAAAGAGTCGGACCGCGTATGATTTCTAAATCGATTCCGAATGCAGCGGCAAGTACGATATCGATTCAATACGGATTCCGCGGTCCGTCGAATACATATGTCACTGCATGTGCTGCTTCGGCTAATGCTATCGGAGAATCTGCTTACTGGTTTTTCCGTGATGATGTGGATTATATTCTTGCTGGAGGCGTGGATAGCTTATGGTCCAATGTCTTTTTATCCGGTTTAGGTGATGCGGGCGCATTGGCAGCAAAAGGTCTGGAAGATATTTCCACATGGTCCCGGCCGTTTGATGCAGCGAGGACAGGAATGGTTATGGGAGAAGGAGCAGGTTTATTTGTTCTGGAACCGCTGGAGCGTGCCAAAGCAAGAGGAGCGCATATATACGCAACGTTAAAAGGATATGGAGCTTCGAATGATGCGTATCATGACACCTCTCCTGACCCGGAAGGAACAAGCGCCGCTTTGGCAATCGAGCGGGCGCTCCGTTCCGCACAGTTAAAACCGGAGGAGGTTGACTATATTAATGCGCACGCAACGTCGACTCCGGCTGGAGATATTGCAGAGACGAAAGCATTAAAGATGATATTTGGAGAGAATTTGGATAACATGCCGGTCAGCTCCATTAAAGGCAGCGTCGGGCATTTATTAGGAGCGGCTGGAGCCATTGAAAGCATTGCATCGATTAAGGCAATAGAGACGGGAATATTGCCGGCAACCCTTCATTCAGAAAATAGGGACGAAGCGGCTCCGCTGGATATTGTTCCAAATGTAAGTCGCAAGCAGCAAATCCAGACAGCAATGAGCAATTCCTTTGGCTTTGGCGGACAAAATGGAATTGTGATTTGGCAGGCACCTCAAGGTTAATCGGGCAAAAGAGGAAACGAATAATGAAATGGAGAGATAAGAATGCTAGAAGAACGGCAAGGCCATGGAAGTGTAGTGGAGCGGCAGGCTGCACTGGAAAAGATGTATCCAAGCTGGGAGAAGCGGACGATTGCGACGCATTTTCATAAGCAGTGCCAGCAATATAGCGATAATCCTTTGATTATGATGCCGAATCAGGCTGTAACTTATGGGGAAACGTGGGAGCGGGCACGTGAATATACAAAGGCAATGCTGCATTTAGGCGTTAAGCCGGGGGACCATATCGCAGTTTTAATGGAAAATGAACCGGAATACGTCGCATTATTTGTAGCTTCCTCGATGGCAGGAGCAGTGATGGTCCCGCTGAATACGCAGCTGCAAAAGGAAGAATTGACCTATATGCTGCGTCAATCCGATACCAATTGGCTGATTACGCATCAATACGCTGGAAAACAGCATCATGCCGAAGGGTTAAAGAATATTGTTTCTGAACTCCAAGCGGATGCAGAGAGCCCTTTTACTAAAGCAGTTTGTATTCCCAACAAAGAAGCAGATGTACCGGAAATCTATATGACATGGGAAGTATTTTTACAAGGTGCACGAGCAGTGGAAGAGACGGCGTTAAACAAACGCTGGAAGGAAACAGATAATCCAGACACAACTGCAGCTATTATTTATACCTCCGGCTCTACAGGCTTGCCGAAGGGCGTGATGCTGACGGATGATATGCTGCTCCGTTCTGGTTTTGCAACGTGCTTAACCAGAGGATATGAGGTAGGAAGACGTATTTATGCTCCGCTGCCGATGTACCATGTTTACTTTCTGCAGGAAGGCTTGTTTGCCGCTTCCTTTGTAGGAGGAGGGATGGTGACCTGTCATGCGTTTCAGCCGCTTCAGTCACTGGAGCTGATGGAGAAATACCAGGTTCATGATTTTCTGGCTGTTCCATCGATGCTTGTTGCCTTATTAAATCGTCCGGAAGTAAAGCATACCAATCTAAAGTCTCTTTATGCGCTATTATGCTGTGCCGCTCCTTCGCCGGTCCCGTTATGGAAAAGAGCAGTAGATGAATTAGAAGTGACCGAAATTGGTACAGGCTGTGGCGCGACAGAAGCGGGCTCTACTACGATGCTGACTGAAATTGGAGCCCCGTTGGAGATTATCTCTACCACAGTCGGGAAAGTAAAAACAGCAGGATCTGCTGCTCATCCGGAGTTTGGAGATAAAAGTGTCACGTACAAAGTGATTGATCCCGATACAAGAGAAACACTGCCAAGCGGTTCTGCCGGCGAGTTAGCGGTGCGGGGAAATGTGGTAACAGAAGGGTATTATAAAAAGCCGGAAGAGACAGCTTTTGCCAAGGATGAGGACGGATATATCCGCAGCGGAGACCTGGGGACGATTGATGAACAAGGTTATATTCGGCTGTTAGGAAGAGGTAAGGATCTGTATAAAGTATCTGGAGAAACCGTAGCTCCCAAAGAGGTAGAGGATGTGATTTCCATGCACCCGGCAGTAAATCAAGTTTATATCGTCGGCGTGCCGGATCAATTAACAACAGAAACCGGTGCCGCGTTTGTGGAATTAAAACAAGGCGAAACCTGCACGAAGCAGGAAATCCGAAAGCTGTGCCGGGAGCATGTAGCACGATTTAAAGTCCCGCGTTATATCTGGTTTGTAGAAGCGGCGGATTGGCCGCTGACGGGAACAGGTAAGATACAGAAATTTAAACTGCAGGATATAGCGCAGAAAAAGTTGAAGAAATAATGTGAACTAAACCGCAATAAAAAAACCTGCTGCAAAGCTTTTTTACGAGCTTTGCAGCAGGTTTTTTTGATATGCAGAAAGGTTTAAATTCCTGTACCTAGAATATAAAATTGGGATTGATTGTAGTTGTAAGTGAGCTTAGAATAATCGAAGGCTGTTCCATTTGTCAGATAGAAGATACTTTCTATTGTCAGCTTAGGCTCTCCGTTTTTCAGCTTCAAATAGCTTGCTTCCTGATCAGTTAATTTTCCTATTTGCATGTACATATCAGAAAACCCGACCTTTAGTCCGAGCCCGTCTTCAATATATTGAAAAATCGAATCTGTAACAATTTCTTTATTTAAGTAAGGGACAACGGCTTTATTATAATAGGATTCTTCTAAGCAAAGTGTTTCTTCTTCTATATATCGGACACGCTTTACATAATAAACATCCTGATTCATGTCGATATGTAAATTCTGGGCGACCGCTTCGGTCGGCTTACGGATTTCCAGCTCTAATACCTCCGAACTGAGATGAAATTTCTCTAAATCTTTTTGAAAGCCTTGATTGGACAGCAGATTAATATAGTTTTTTCTTTTTTTCCTTCTTACGAAAATGCCGCTCCCTCGCACCTGGAAAATTAATCCTTTTTTCTCCAGCAGGTCTAATGCTTTAATAATCGTACTTTTACTCGTATTAAATTCTTTGATCAAGGTTTCTAACACAGGAAGCTTTTCTCCCTGCTGCATTTGGTGCTTTTCAATATATAATTCGATTTCACCTGCAATCTGCTGATACTTCAACATATGCACACCTCATTTCGACTGTAGATTTTCATTTATATTAAAGATGCTAAAGATACAGATATGTTTTTCTTTAAGAATAAGAAAGTATAAATAGTTGTAGCTAGCCGCTCCAACGGGTTTCATGGGGTAAGTAATCTTAGGCCAAGAAAATGACCTTTTGCAAAGAATAACTATGTATATTAAGTTGGGTTATTTAATTCACCGTTTAACCAAGTATATCATACTATAATGGCAATATTAACAAAATATACGCATAAAATAATTGTTATCTACTTGAAAAATTATAACCGTACAACTATAATATGCATATCAAATTAAAAAATAAGGAGAAATAGTATGGCTGAAAAAGTGAGGGATTATGATAAATTAGCTGGGGATATTCTAGAAGAAATTGGCGGAAAAGAAAACGTTGTCAGTGCTACACGTTGTGCCACCAGACTTCGTATTGTATTAAGACATTCGAAGCCCAAAGCAAAAGAAACAGTCGGCGCAATGCCGGGCGTTATTACAGTGGTGGAGAATAATGGTCAATTTCAAGTAGTTATCGGACAGCACGTTGGGGAAGTATATGAAGCTTTTGCAGATTTGGTTGGAGAAAGCGTTACAGAGGATGGCGATGATAACCAAAACAAAGGAACAATATTAAACCGGGTAATTGCCACGATGTCGGCAGTATTTGCTCCGTTTGTATATATATTAGCTGCAGCAGGTATCCTGCAAGGTACATTGATTTTAATTAACCTGCTATTTCCTGCATTCGAAAACACAGGAACATATGAAGTGCTGAGTATGATGTCGTGGGCGCCATTTACATTCTTGCCTATATTTATTGCAATAACAGCAGCAAAGCACTTTAAAGTAAATACGTATATCGCAATTGCTGCCACAGCAGCATTAGTAACACCGGAATGGGCAGATATAGCCGGCCGGGTTGCCAGCGGGGAAACAGTAACATTTTTAGGTATTGCTTTATCACAGACAACCTATACATCCTCTGTTTTACCGCCGCTATTTTTAGTTTGGATATTATCCTATGTGGAAAAATTCTTGAACAAGAAAATTCCAGAAGTCATTCGTCCCTTGTTTGTACCGTTCTTTAGTATTTTGATTATGGTACCGCTCATTCTTCTAGTGATCGGACCAATAACAACAGGCGGTGCAAATGCGATTGCGAACGGATATAATTATCTGGTTGATGTATTCCCTGCACTTGCAGCTGCCATCATTGGCGGGTTTTGGCAGATTATTGTTATTTTCGGAGTGCATTGGGGCGTTACGCCAATGGTACTTTCCAACTTTGAACAATATGGAATGGATTCTTTCCAGGCCTATCAAACGATCGCCGTTGTAGCGCAGGTCGGAGCTGTTATTGGTGTGCTGCTTAAAACGAAAAACAGCGAAACCAAAAAGGTGAGTACCTCAGCAGGAATCACCGGTATATTCGGGATTACGGAACCAGCCATTTACGGGGTGACGTTGCGCTTTAAGAGACCATTTATTTACGGATGTATTTCCGGAGCGATTGGCGCGATTGTAGCGAGCTTCTTCAGACCAAGCTATTTCGCTTATGCAGGTCTGCCGAGCCCGATAACAATGGTAAACGCAATTAACAGCGAATATCCAATGTCTATCTGGGGGATTTTGATTGGGGCTGCGATTGCTATTGTTCTGCCAATTGTGTTGACGCAGATTCTGGGTTATGGTGAAGATACAGCAAAACAAGCAGATGAAGCACTTGCCTCTGATCAAGGAGAGTCTGAAAAGAAAGATGGATCAGAAAACACTGTTCCAAATGAAGAAGAAATTGCGGCTCCGTTAAGTGGAAAGCTAATGGCGTTATCCGAGGTTCCAGATGACGTATTCAGCTCTGGTGCTATGGGACAAGGGGTCGCTGTAGAACCATCCAGCAATGAAGTGGTCTCTCCGGCTGACGGCAAGATTGTTTTCATTGCCCCTTCCAAGCATGCGGTTGGAGTGCGTACGAACAGCGGTGTGGAATTATTGATTCACGTCGGTTTGGAGACAGTGGAATTAAACGGGGAGCCTTTTACAGTTCATGTGGAAGATGGGCAAAATGTCCAGCAAGGCGATAAGTTAATAACATTTAATCAAGACATGATCCGTGAAAAAGGACTGCCGACGATAACTCCTGTTATTATTACGAATATAGGAGAATATGAGGAAGCGATTGTAGAAGGTATAGCAGAAATAAATACAGGCGAAAGACTAATTAGTGTTGTTAAATAAAACGAAGGAGGAAGAACAATGAGTGAATTATCAAAGGATTTCTTATGGGGTGGTGCATTTGCTGCCCATCAATTTGAAGGCGGCTGGAATGAAGGCGGAAAAGGACCAAGCGTAGTGGATGTACTGACTGCTGGTGCCAATGGTGTGCCAAGAAGAATTACGGATAAGGTAGAGCCGGACGAATTTTATCCAAATCATGAAGCGGTGGATTTTTACCATCACTACAAAGAGGACATTGCGTTATTTGCAGAAATGGGTCTGAAATGCTTGCGTACATCGATTGGCTGGTCCCGCATTTTTCCAAAAGGGGACGAGGCGGAGCCAAACGAAGAAGGACTGCAATTTTATGACGATGTGTTTGACGAGCTTCTGAAATACGGTATTGAGCCGGTAATCACCTTATCTCACTTTGAGATGCCATTGCACTTAGCGCGCGAATACGGCGGTTTTCGCAGCAGAAAAGTGGTCGATTGTTTTGTGAAGTTTGCGGAGGTTGTGTTTGAACGTTATAAAAACAAGGTGAAATATTGGATGACCTTTAATGAAATCAATAATAAAATGGATGTCCGTAACCCGCTGTTCCTCTGGACAAATTCAGGTGTCCTGTTAAAAGAAGGGGAAAATGCAAAGGAAGTGATGTATCAGACTGCGCACCATGAGCTGGTAGCAAGTGCATTGGCTGTTGCAAAAGGAAAGGAAATCAACCCGGCGTTTGAAATTGGAGCGATGGTTTCTCACGTGCCAATCTATCCATCTACTTCGAATCCAGAGGATATCATGCTTGCCGAAGAATATATGCGCGACCGCTATTTCTTCCCGGATGTACAGGTGCGCGGATATTATCCAAGCTATGCATTAAAAGAATTCGAACGTAAAGGCTACAATATTGTCATGGAAGAAGGAGACGATGAGATTCTCTTAAACGGAAAAGTCGACTACCTAGGCTTCAGCTATTACATGTCTACAACCGTAAGCAGTGAGGTGGAACCGGACGAGTCTGCAGAAAAAACGGATGGCGGCCTGCCACATGGGGTTGATAATCCATATATTCAATCCAGCGACTGGGGCTGGGCAATTGATCCGACAGGCTTGCGTTACACGCTGAATCGCTTTTATGACCGCTATCAGCTGCCGATGTTTATTGTGGAAAATGGATTTGGAGCGGTTGATACAGTCGAAGAAGATGGATCCATTCATGACGAAGCAAGAATCAATTATCTTGGCGCTCATATCGAAGCTTTAAAAGCGGCTGTGAATGAGGATGGCGTAGACTTAATCGGCTATACTCCTTGGGGAATTATGGACATTGTATCCTTTACAACCGGGGAAATGAAGAAACGCTACGGCATGATTTATGTAGACCGGGATAACGAAGGTAATGGAACCATGAAACGCTCGAAGAAAGATTCATTTGATTGGTATAAGAAAGTAATTCAATCAAATGGGGAAGACTTACATTACGAAAGATAAAATGATATAGTGACGAAAAAAGGGGCTTACTTAACTTGATGGGTTAGGAAAGTCCTTTTTTCTGTTGTAATGGCTATCTTTCACAGCCCGAAACGATTGACCTCTTAAATTTAAATGAAAAAAATATAATAAAAGCGTTTACAAGATGGAAATTACATGTTAGGATACTTGTATACAAGTATTCGAACTAACAAATTATATGTTTTGTAAGCCCTTTATTTCAGTGATATAAAAAGGGTGAATGGATTAAATAAATGGCAGAGGGATATGTCATAACAATACACAGTTTCTAATAAAAGATAGTGAGGGATGAATGTGAATCAACATAAATTTATGCTCGGAGTCGACATTGGCACAACAAGTACAAAAGGCGTTCTTTACCGGGAAACAGGTGAAATTATCGCGCAGAGTAATCAGGGATATGATTTGCATACGCCGGATGTACGTACAGCTGAGCAAAATCCGGACGATATTTATCAGGCGGTGCTTCATGTTATCCGAGAAACAGTAAAGGAATCAGAGATAGATAAAAAAGACCTTTCCTTTATTTCTTTCAGCAGCGCAATGCACAGTCTAATTGCAATGGATGAAGATAATAAAGCCATTACACCATGCATTACTTGGGCAGATAACCGCAGCTCGCATTGGGCAACGAAAATTAAAAATGAATGGAACGGCCATGATGTTTACCTGCGAACGGGAACCCCCATCCACCCAATGTCTCCGCTTAGCAAAATTACATGGCTGGAGCAGGAGCAGCCAGAAACAGCTGAAAAAACAAAGAAATACATCGGCATCAAAGAATATGTTTTCTATCAATTCTTCGGCGACTATGTGATGGATTATTCTCTTGGTTCCGCTACGGGGATGATGAATTTGGAGGAGCTTGCTTGGGATAAAGGAGCTCTTGAAATGGCTGGTATTTCAGCGGATAAACTCCCAAGACTTGTTCCTACAACAGAAAGCTTTACAAACTGTCATTCGGAGATTGCGGAGGATTTAGGCATTGCACCAGAAACGAAATTTATTATTGGAGCAAGTGATGGGGTGCTGTCCAATATTGGCGTAAATGCGATAAAAGAAGGAGATGTGGCGATTACCATCGGCACGAGCGGGGCTATCCGCACCGTTATTCCTAAACCGCGCACCGATCAAAAAGGCCGAATTTTTTGCTATGCATTAACGGAGGATCATTGGGTCATCGGCGGGCCGGTAAATAATGGCGGCATGGTGTTGCGCTGGATTCGTGATGAGCTTGCTGCAAGTGAAGTCGAAACAGCAAAACGATTAAACATTGATGCGTATGAAGTATTAACTGCTATCGCAAAGCAGGTGGAGCCCGGATCAAATGGATTGTTATTCCACCCGTTTTTGGCTGGAGAGCGTGCACCGCTTTGGAATGCGAATGTCCGCGGTTCCTTTATCGGTTTAACATTGAATCATAAAAAAGAGCATATGGTACGTGCTGCGTTAGAAGGCGTTATTTTTAACTTATACTCTGTTTTTCTGGCATTAGTGGAAGTAATGGATGTGCCGGTGAAATCGATTAAAGCAACGGGCGGTTTTTCAAAATCAGAATTGTGGCGGCAAATGATGGCTGATATCTTTGACCAGAATGTCATCGTTCCGAAAAGCTATGAGTCCTCCTGCTTGGGAGCTTGCTTACTGGGATTGTATGCAGAAGGGAAAATTGATTCCTTCGATGTAGTAGAAGAGTTGATTGGTTTTACACATGAGCATGAACCGAACCCGGATTATGTTTCAACGTATCAGGAATTAATGCCGATTTTTATCAATATTTCCCGTTCGCTTGAACAGGAATACGAACAAATTGCGGCTTATCAGGAAAAGAAATCACTGGAAAATAAACAGAATGAAGAATAGGAGCTGAGAATAATGGAAAATATTTATCCGCTTATTATTGTTGCGCTGGCAGTAGTGACACTATTGCTGCTAATCATGAAGTGGAACTTAAATACGTTTATTGCATTGATTGTTGTTTCTTTACTAACGGCATTGGCACTGGGCATGTCTCCAGGTGAAATTGTTGAAACGGTCCAAGGAGGACTTGGAGGCACACTTGGCGACATTGCGCTTATCTTTGTTTTCGGTGCAATGCTAGGGAAGTTACTGGCTGATGCCGGCGGTGCCCATCGTATCGCTTTAACATTAATTAATGTATTTGGTAAAAAACGAATTCAATGGGCTGTTGTTGTTGCTTCTTTTATCATTGGTATCTCATTGTTCTTTGAAGTAGGACTTGTTTTATTAATTCCGATTGTGTATCAGATTGCTAAAGAAGTTAAATTGCCTTTATTATATCTGGGTGTGCCGATGACGGCTGCATTATCCGTCACACATGGATTCCTGCCTCCTCACCCGGGCCCGACAGTAATTGCACAGCAATATGAAGCAAATATCGGCATGGTGCTGCTTATCGGTATTGTGATTGCTATTCCGACGGTGATTATCGCCGGACCGTTATTTACGAAAGTAGCTCAGAAATTGGTGCCGGATGCTTTTTCACGAATCGGCAATATTGGATCACTTGGAACGACAAAAACATTTGAAGAAGAAGAAACACCTGGATTTGGTATTAGTGCCTTGACTGCACTTTCTCCAGTCATATTGATGGCGGTTACAACGATTGTACAGCTGGTTCAGGAAATTGCCGGACTTGCAGATAATTTGTTTTTTGAAATCGCACGCGTCATTGGAGACCCGACAATGGCTCTCCTTCTCTCCCTGTTATTTGCGATTTACACGATGGGGATTGCACGTAAGATTCCGATGAAAACATTGATGAGTTCAGCAGAGGAATCCGTTCGCGGAATTAGTATTGTTCTTTTAGTTACTGCAGGCGGCGGTGCGTTAAAACAAGTATTGATTGACGGCGGTGTCGGTGATGCTGTAGCAAATATCTTCTCTGGTTCAAATATGTCGCCAATTCTGCTTGCGTGGCTGATTGCTGCTATTTTAAGGGTTTCCTTAGGTTCGGCAACCGTGGCAGCTTTAACAACTGCTGGAATGGTGATTCCGTTGATTGAAGGAACCGATGTGAATCTGGCGCTGATGGTGTTAGCTACAGGCGCAGGAAGTTTGATTGCTTCCCATGTAAACGATACCGGATTTTGGATTTTTAAGGAATACTTCAATTTATCGATGAAAGAAACATTTGCAACTTGGACGTTACTGGAAACGATTATCTCTGTATCCGGACTTGTATTTACGCTTTTAATAAGCTTAGTTATTTAAAACTTGGGCAAGCTGACAGTACAGGAATTCTGTCTTAAGCTTCGACTGAAATATTTGTATGAAAGGTGTTCGGGCTCTCTTGATTTTATAAAGCGCTTGAACACCTGGCGAAAGGAATGGAATGAAAAAATGAATTCAATTGGCGTTTTTGGACTGGGAGTCATGGGAGCGAATCTTGCTTTGAATATGGCGAATAAGGGTGAAAAGGTCGCAGTCTATAATTATACACCTGATTTGACGGAAGCATTTCAAGAAAAGCATCCGCATGAGAATACAACAGCGTATTATGAGCTGACGCAGTTTATCCATTCGCTGGAAAAACCAAGAAAAATCTTTTTGATGGTAACAGCTGGAGCTGTTGTAGACTCCGTCATCAATAGTCTTCTGCCTTTGCTGGAACATGGCGATATTATTATGGACGGAGGAAACTCTAATTTCCAGGACTCTAACCGCAGATACGGTTACTTAAAGGAAAAAGGTTTTCATTTTATTGGTGTGGGCGTATCCGGCGGTGAAGAAGGCGCATTAAACGGTCCTTCATTAATGCCAAGCGGAGATAAAGAAGCCTATCAGCACGTTGCTCCTATTCTGGAAAAAATTGCGGCACAGGTGGATGGCAAGCCGTGCTGTTCGTATCTTGGCAAAGAAGGATCCGGCCATTACGTCAAAATGGTGCATAACGGTATCGAGTATGCTGATATGCAGCTGATTACGGAAGCCTATCAATTCCTGCGGGAAAGGTTAGGGCTCAATGTCGATGACATTGCCGCTATTTTTGCAGAGTGGAACAAAGGCGAGTTGGAAAGCTATCTGATGGAAATCACAGCTGATATTTTGACACACGTGGATGAAGAAACCAAAAAGCCGCTGGTTGATGTTATTTTAGATCAATCAGGACAAAAAGGAACCGGCAAATGGACAAGTCAAAATGCGCTGGATACGGGAGTACCTTTATCTATTATTACGGAATCTGTATTTATGCGTTTCCTGTCCAATGTGAAGGAAGAGCGCATGATGGCAGAGCAGGAATTAGCAGGGCCAAACCAATTAGCAGATGCAGCTGACAAGGGTCAATGGGTCGAGCTGGTCCGGCAAGCACTGTTTATGGGGAAAATCATTACCTATGCGCAAGGATTCTATCAATATAAGCAGGCATCAGAGCAGTATAACTGGGATTTGCAGCTGGATGAAATTGCGCTGATTTTCCGCGGCGGCTGCATTATCCGTGCCGGTATTTTAAATGAAATCAGTAAAGCATTTAAGGAAGACAAAGAATTATCCAACCTTCTCCTGTCTCCATATTTCAAAACAATTTTGAATAACTATCAGGCATCGATGCGAAAAGTGGTTATCAAAGGAATGGAAACTGGATTAGCATTACCGTGCTTTAATGCTTCGCTGGTATATTATGATGGCTACCGTTCTGCCAAAAGCGGCGCCAACCTGATTCAGGCACAACGCGATTATTTTGGAGCGCATACGTATCAGCGTGTGGATAAAGAAGGTCATTTTCATACGGAGTGGTAAGCTAGGCTTTAGGCAGAAGCGTTTCGTTTTATTCTAAGCGTTCCTGACCAACTTCTTTTTCTCTAATGTATTTTTAAATTCTGAAGCAGACACGGTAAAAAATCTCTGTATCGATATTCCTTTTATTGAACAGCAGTCTGCATTTTTGTTCCGTACTGCGATTCATCCGCGGGGGCGGGAGCAGTATATGACAAACTATTAAAAGAGAGACATTCTAATAAAGTATTGCAGCGTAATCGAAATGCGCTGCAATACTTTTTTGCGTATCCGTGAAAATCGGTGCTTTTCAGGTACAGCAAAAAGGAATCATGAACGGAAGAGAAAGTCAGATTGCTAATTAAGCTGCAATTATTTGAATATAGATGACCCATAGAAAGGTATGATATAATAAACTTGTTACTATAGTCACAAACTCTATTGGCAGCCGTTATATACAGAAATTTTAGGATGACAGATTCAATATTGTGCTAACTAGGAAGTGATTACGTGAATACACGATTACAAAAGATACTTGAGGCGCTGCGATTAGCACAGGAACCTTTAACCAGTTCGGATATAGCGTCCTTATTACAGGTCAGTTCTAAAACGATACGTAATGATATCAAAGTATTAAATGAACTTTTAAAGCCGTACGGGACACATATCGTATCTTTAAAAGGGAAAGGCTATCAGCTTACCATTCGGAATGAACGCTTATTCTATGAATTCATTCAGGAGCAAACAAATTACAAAAAAGATGATGTTCCCTCAAATCATCCAGATCGTGTCAAATATCTGATGGAGAAACTGCTGATGACCTCCGATTATATTAAAATAGATGACTTAGCAGAGCAGTTGTTTATAAGCCGCTCTACCCTGCAGCATGATTTAAAATATATCCGTGCTATACTGAGAGAGTATAAGCTGGCTTTGGAGCATAAGCCGTATCATGGGATTAAAATTATAGGCGATGAAACGCAGATCAGATACTGCATCTCTGAGTATTTGTTTAATCAACAATCTGTCTTAAAAGACAATATGGCTGACTGGTTAGGTATTTTACCTGAAGAAGAGTTAGAGATGATTAAAAACAGTGTATTGTTTAATCTGAGAAAGCATCATATTATTATTTCAGATATTAGCCTGCAAAATCTAATCACACATATTGCAATTGCTTGTAAGCGGATTCGTGAGAGTCATTCTGTTCAAATGATTCATCCTCATTTTCAAGAAATAGAGACATCAAAGGTTTTTTTAGTTGCTCAAGAAATTGCAAATGCTATTCAGGAAAAACTGTATATTTCCTTTACTGAACACGAGATTGCATACCTGGCGATTCATTTGCAAGGAACAAAGATTACCGATTCTTCGATTCATCATACAGAGGTTATTTCTGTTATTGATGATGAGATTCAAGAAATGGTCAAAGAAATGCTGAAACGGATTGATGCAGAATTTGGATTTCATTTAGCTGATGACAAAGAACTGCTGTTGGCGATGAGTCTGCACTTAAAACCAGCAATAAGCCGATATAAATTCAAGATGAATATTCGAAATCCAATGCTGGAAGAAATCAAATCGAAGTACCGATTATCTTTTGATGCAGCATTAATTGGAGCGCAAGCCGTACAAGAAAGAATGGGCATTGCAATAGATGAGAATGAAGTTGGTTACCTGGCGCTTCATATTGAGGTAGCGCAGGAAAGAAAAAAGAAGAATAAAGAAGACGTACCGGGCTGCTTAATTGTCTGTGCATCTGGCCTGGGCAGTGCTCAGCTTTTAATGTATAAACTGCAAAATGAGTTTGGGAATCAGTTAAATATTATGGGTACAACCGAATACTATAATTTATCCCAGCATTCGTTTGATAACATTGATTTTATTATCAGCACGATTCCGATTGAGAAAAAGATGCCAGTCCCTGTTATTCATATAAGCACGATTTTAGGAGAAACAGATTTAAATAAAATCAATCATTTTGTAATTCAGGGAGATGTTATTTCCAATACGTATCTGCGGGAAAAATATACGTATCTACAAAAGGGCTTTGCTGAGAAAGAAGAGGTTTTACGCTTTATCTGTGAAGCACTGGAATCTGATGGAGAAGTGGATGCGCACTATTTGGAATCGGTGCTTCAACGGGAGAGCTTTTCTCCAACGAGTTTTGGCAATATGGTTGCCATTCCTCATCCGATTGAACCGCAGACGGAGGATACATTCTGGTCAATTGTTACACTTCAAAAACCGATTCAATGGGGAGATAAGTATGTGCAATTAATTGTCCAATTAAATATCAGCAAAGATATAAAAAATGATTTAAAACAAATGTATGAGGGATTAATGGAACTGTTGGACGATAAAAATATGGTGAGAGAAATAGTGCAATGTAAGACGTATGAACAATTAATTGAGATAATCAAATAGAGTAGCACTAGAACACCCCGGGGTAAACACTGTCCGGGGTGTTTTCGTGCTATTCAAAACTTGGTGTTAGTTATTTCCTGTACCAGCGGAAAAAGAGTCTCTGTAATTGAATGCGCTTACATATTATAATTTAAGTAAGAAATTTATAAAGGTAAAAGCTAGATGAAAGGCATGAGATTGCTGTTTAAGTCCTTTATGAATTTCCTGACGATAGAAATAGAGCAAGGTGCTAAAAAATAGAATTTCATGGAGGAATGTAAAATGAAAAAAGCGTTAATTATTTGTGCAGGTGGTATGTCATCTTCTTTATTAGCAAAAAAAGCAACAGAATATCTAAAAGGAAAAGAGCATGATATTGAAGTGGATGCTGTTTCAGCGACAGAGGGCGGGAAGAAAATAGAGAATAGTGATTTTGATTTATTCTTAGTGAGTCCACAAACAAAAATGTATTATCAAAATCTGAAAAAGGCTGGCGATCGCGTTGGTAAACCAGTGGTAAATATTCCGCCTCAAGCGTATGTTCCGATTCCAATGGGGATAGAAAAATTAGGTAATTTAATTTTGCAGGAGCTGCCGGAATAATCATTCGTTATTAATAAATATTTATATTGCTTTATATCAACTATAAAGGGGGATATTCAATGAATCAGGAACAAATACAGAGCGTAGCCTTTGAAATCATTTTGCACAGCGGGTCATCGAGAACCATGATACATGAAGCCTTTGCAATGATGCGAAATAACGAATTTAAAAATGCTGCAGACAAGCTGGATGAAGCAAATGAAGAAGTATTATTAGCGCACCAGTCCCAAACGGCGTTATTGCAGCAGTATTCATCCGGAGAAACAATCAATATGGAAATTATTATGGTTCATGCACAGGATCATTTAATGACTACGATGACATTAAGAGAAGTTGCGTTAGAAATGTTATATCTATATGAAAAACTCGACAAAGATAAATGAGGGGTTTGAATATGAAAAACGATGCGAGGGCACAAATCGAACTAAATAGGAAAAAGCTAAGTATTAAATCGATGTACTTTAATCGGTATTTATTAGTTAGATATGTTTCCGCATTATTCTTTTTTACTAATTTATACTGGTTCATGTCATTGTTGATGAGTGATTCATCACTGTATTTTATCCCGTTGATATTAATGGTTGTATTGGTTATCAGTACCATCGAGCAAGTGAAAATATATGGTCATCATTCTAATATTGTCAAATATACAAAGTATTGCTTTACCATTTTACTTGTTACAAATGTGCTTTTAATTGTACCGGCATGCTTTACTTCATCATTCAATCAATTATTCCCCTTTCTTGTAGCGGAAGAGAAATCTAAAATATTGGTTTTAAGTATTTTGATTGCCGGTGTATTACTGAGTGCGTTGATCCTCTATCGTTTAAATCAGATTAAACATAATGAAGACAAGCATTATGAACGAATTAAAAGTTTTGAAAGGGCTGTCAATTAATAAAAAGAAATGAGGGAGTACGATGGCTTCAGAAAACGGAGAAAATAAAGTATTTGCTTTTTTGGAAAAATATTTGATGGGTCCCATGGGGAAAGTTGCATCTTTTCGTATTGTACGTGCCATTATGGCTGCCGGGATGGCTTCGATTCCGTTTGTAATTGTAGGTTCGATGTTTTTAGTGTTAAACGTATTGCCGCAGACACTTACATTTTTACAAGGCTTTTTCGATAATACATTTTTTAGAATCAGTGATTTATATATGTTAGCGAATAAAGCAACGATGGGAATATTAGCAATCTATTTCGGTCTTGTTATCGGTTACGAATATACAAAAATTTATGCCGAAGAGGAAGAGCTTAATCTAAGTCCTTTAAACGGAGCTTTACTATCTATGTTTGCCTTTTTCATCACTATTCCGGAAATCGTATTAGAAAATGGCATGATGTCTCTCGTGCATCAGATTGATGAAAATAATACAACAGTTCATGGATGGCAAATGGTTGAAGACGGTGTCAGTCGTCTAGGGGCGACAGGAATATTCACAGCAATTCTGATGTCTGTCTTAGCTGTGCAAATATACCGGCTCTGTGTGAAGAAAAATTGGGTTATCAAAATGCCTGAAGCGGTACCAGAGGGTGTATCCAGATCGTTCACTGCATTGATTCCGGCGTTTTTAGTTGCCTTTGCTGTATTGGTGGTCAATGGTATTTTAATTGCATTAGGCACGGATATATTTAAATTAGTAGCAATTCCGTTTGGATTTGTAGTGAATATTACAAACAGCTGGTTAGGTATACTGGTTATTTACTTTGTTGTGCATGCGCTTTGGATTGTAGGTATCCATGGAGCAACCATTGTATTTGGATTCTTGACACCAATCTTTCTTTCCAATATTCAATCTAATATCGATGGTGCGAACATTCCGCTGGCAGGGGAATTTAATAATGCGTTTGTAACGATTGGCGGATCTGGAGCAACATTAGGTTTATGTATATTTATTGCATTTATGGCAAAATCGAAGCAATTGAGTGTTTTAGGTAAAGCGGCACTTGCACCGGGGATTTTTAATATCAACGAACCATTAATATTTGGATTACCGATAGTTTATAATCCATTCTTAGCTATTCCGTTCTTCTTAGCTCCAATGGTATCAGCTTCCATCGGTTATTGGGCAATTAAATTAGGGTTTGTTGAATCGATTATCGCTATGATGCCTTGGCCTACTCCAGTTGGTATCAGCGGATTTATTAGTACAGGCGGAAGTTATATGGCGGCAATTGTTTCCGTGCTTTGTGCTTTTGTAGCATTTCTGATCTGGCTTCCATTCATTAAAATGTATGATAAGAAATTAGTTGATCAGGAAAAAGGGGAAGATGCGTTGATTTAATTTAGCACAAGAAATAATTTAACAAGAAATATTGTGAAGGCGTTGTCGTTATCGACTACGCCTTTCAAGTTTATCCTGCATTAGCCATTCAGCTTATATGTCTCATGTGCCATTGATTCCAAAATATAAAGCACAGGTACCTGTGTGGTAATATTTGCGTTCTCAAACCACTCTTCCGTTACATAGTAAGGGATATTGATATCTGATATTTTAGCAACCGTGGAGTGTTTGTTGTTGGTAATACTAATAATTTTACTTCCTTCTTGTTTCATTTGATTAAGATGCGTAACTGCAAAATTTGTTTCTCCAGAGACAGATAGAGCAATGACAGTGCTATTATATCGCAGACTGGAATGGACCGGGAAAAGCGGGTCTTTAATATACATCGAAAATTTACCTAAGCTTGAAAAATACCTTGACCCATATTCGGCCAGGATCCCTGAGGTGCCTATTCCAATGAAAATAACACTATCTGCTTTACTTACCAGCTTAGCAGCTTCTTTAATGTCTTCTTCGATATCGCCCTTCAGTGTCCGATCAAAAAATTCTGTTACAGCATGCTGTGTATCCTTTAAAATTGTCTTTTTATTTTCTTCCAGATACATTTTCAGCTTTACTTTAAATTCGGAAAAACCTTCACAATTTATTTTTCTGCAAAAGCGCAGGATAGTAGCTGTGGATACATGGGTTTCATCAGCAAGCTCGCGAATGCGCATATAAGCAACCTTTTCACTATTTTTACTGATATAGTTATACAAAGAAGTCTCTAACTCATTGAATGAAGCAATCATCTCGTGTGTAAACATGATGCACACTTCTCCTTTTAATAAGAAATTAACTCTATAAACAAGTATAACACAGGTTGTTACATCCTTGTAACAAATGACTTCTCTTGTTATTAAAAACGAAATGCTTCCTTTCTATTTATATCTGATTAAATATTGGTACAATTAATATATAAGTTCAGTTTCTTCTTTAATAGAGTTAAATAGATTGAAATGTTTTTTAAAATTTTTGGAGGTGTAAAGGATGGCAAAAGGTATAAAAATTGCAACAATTGGTGGCGGATCAAGTTATACTCCGGAATTAGTAGAAGGATTTATTAAACGGTATGATGAATTTCCATTAAGTGAACTGTGGTTGGTTGATGTGGAAACAGGAAAAGAAAAGCTGGAGATTGTCGGAAACCTTGCAAAACGAATGATCAAAGAGGCTGGTCTTCCAATCGATGTACATTTAACATTGGACCGCAGAGAGGCTCTCAAGGATGCTGATTTTGTAACAACTCAATTTCGTGTCGGCGGTTTAGATGCACGTGCTAAGGATGAGCGCATTCCAGTGAAGTATGGTGTACTTGGTCAGGAAACAAATGGAGCTGGCGGACTGTTTAAAGGGTTACGTACAATTCCAGTGATTTTGGGAATCACAAAAGATATGGAAGAGCTTTGCCCGAATGCATGGCTGATCAACTTTACGAACCCGGCCGGCATGGTTACCGAAGCTGTATTACGCTACTCCAATATTGATAGAGTAGTCGGTCTATGTAATGTGCCAATTGGTATGGAGATGGGGGTCGCTAAATTATTAGATGTCGATCATTCACGAATTCGGATTGATTTTGCAGGACTGAATCATATGGTATATGGGTTAGAAGTTTATCTGGATGGAGTGAGTGTGAAGAAAGAGGTAATTGAAAAATTATCTGATCCGGAAAACTCCAGCTTTGTTAAAAATATTGATGGCATGGGCTGGGAGCCTGAATTTATTCAAGCGTTAGATGCCTTAACATGCCCATATCATATGTATTATTATAAATCGAAAGAAATGTTAGATAAAGCGATCGAAAGCTCTAAGACAGAGGGGACACGTGCTGAGGTTGTTCAGGCATTGGAAAAAGATTTATTTGAACTTTATAAAGATGAAAACCTTAGTATCAAACCACCTCAATTAGAAGAGCGAGGCGGAGCATATTATTCGGATGCAGCAGTTCGGTTGATTACATCTATCTACAATGACAAACGTGATATTCAACCAGTAAACACAATGAACCGTGGTGCCATTGCGAGTATCCCTGCTGAATCAGCGGTTGAAGTCAGCTGTGTGATTACAAAAGACGGTCCTGTTCCATTGGTAGTTGGAGATCTTCCTGTTGCTGCCCGCGGACTTGTACAGCAAATTAAGTCCTTTGAGCGTATTTCAGCAGAGGCAGCTGTGACAGGGGATTATAATAAAGCGGTACTTGCTTTAACAATTAATCCGTTAACGCCAAGTGATAAGATTGCGAAAGAAATTATTGATGAGATGATGGAGGCGCATAAAGCACATCTTCCTCAATTTTTCCAAGAAGAAGTAAGCGTGAATTAATACAGGTGCCAGGATTTGAAAGGTGAGAAAAAGTGCAGAGCAAAATGCTGCACTTTTTCTTGCATGAATGGATAAAAACAAATCTCCGCCACGTTGTAATAGTTGCGTAAAGTAAGGGGATATTCACATGATTAAATTAGTACTGACGGATATGGATGGAACGTTCTTAAATAACCGCGGTGATTTTAATAGAAATTTGTACAATGATGTAAAAAAGATAATGCGTGAAAAAGACGTTTTTTTGCTCCTGTTACGGGCAAACAATGCGAGCGTGTCGAGGAACTGTTTGGTGATGATGTAAATGATTTATGGATTTTAGGAGATAGTGCCACACGAATTAAGCACAATGATGAATTTGTTTATGAATCATTGCTGGGCAATAAATTAGGGTTGGAAATTATCAAGCTGCTTGAGGAAATAAGTCTGGAGCATACGATTATTGCATGCACAAAAGAGGCAGCAGTCGTTAAACAGGACATTTCACAGGAAGAAGCAGCAATTGTCAGAGGGTCCTATGCGCAGGTCAGGCAGGTTGCTGATTTTAAGGAAATAACGGATGATTTTGTTAAGATAACGATTCATGACCCTTCCTTGAATTGTTTTGAAACAAGAGAAAAATTAGCACCTTTTTTTGAATCAGCTTATATTGTGGCTTCCGAAGCAGCCTGGATTGATATTGCAGATGCAAATGTTCATAAAGGAACGACTGTCGAACAGCTGCAGCGGATGTTAAATGTTTCTCCGGAAGAAACGCTTGCCTTCGGTGATGGTTATAATGATATAGAATTGATGAACAGGGCAGTATATAGTTTCGCCGTCCAAAATGCAGTACAAGAATTAAAAGATACTGCCAATTTTATCACGCGTTCTAATGAAGAAGATGCCGTGATGAGAACAATTATTCAATTATTAGCTTTGCAGGAAAGTACAAAGGTTACAGAGTAGAGGACATTTAAAGGCTGGGTTAGGCTGGACTACAATTATATAAATAGATGAGAAGGGAAAAGGGGCTGCTGTACGATCAGGTAACCGATTGTGCAACAGCCTCTTTGATTTATTTAAAATAATAGACCTTCTTTAAAGCAACGCAAATTGGGATAGCTATCAGAATGCCCAGGACACTTTGGACGATATCCCCAGGTATAGAAGCCAGTGGTGTAATCCAGTTTCCGTATAGAATGGACTCACCAATGTAATAAATAGCAATCATAAATGGAACAGAAACAATTGTCGCTGTCATGTTTAAAGCGATGCTATTTCCTTTGCGGCCTTGAAACCAGGCAATTTTACCAACGATGTAACCTTGCAGCCCGCGCGCTATAATTGTTATAGGAGTCCACAATAGCCAGCCCCCGATCATATCAAATAATCCCATTCCGATTGCTCCGGCCAAGGCACCTTTTTTTGGTCCGAATAAAATAGAGGCAATAAAAAGCATAGCTGTACCCATATGTACTAGCCCTCCATTTGCAGCAATCGGCAGTCTGAAATTTAGGAATGCGGTAGAAATAAAAATGAGTGCGATTAGCATAGAAGTAATGATTAAGTCTTGTGTTTTTTTACGTGTCATTAAATAAGCTGGTGTATTCTCCATATTTAAACCTTCCTTACTTGAATTATTTTTATTACTTTAGCAGAATATTGACCTATCTTTAAGTGTCAATTCATGAAAAAATAACAGGGTCAGTTAAACGATGAGCTGAAAACGATCATGTAATCTGAAATAAACGATCCGTTCCCGTCAATATCGCCTATTACCTTTAATGACAAGCCAATCTTCAAATGATAAAATAGAAAAAGTTTCAGTTCGTTCAAGGAGGTTCATATGAAAAAAGTTGCTGTGCTTCAAGATTTATCATCCTTTGGGAAATGCTCTTTAACTGCTGCAATCCCTGTTCTTTCCGTCATGGGTGTTCAAGCCTGCCCTTTGCCAACAGCAGTTTTATCTGCACAAACAGCTTATCCGAGTTATTTTTGGGAAGATTTCACTTCTAGAATGAACTATTTTACAGAGGAATGGGACAAGCTCGGGGAAACATTTGATGGGATATTTACTGGATTTGTAACTGGCGGAGAGCAAATTAAAAATATTTTTCATTTTTTAGATACGTTTTATACGAAAGAAACAAGGTTGCTGGTAGATCCGGTCATGGGGGATGATGGAGAAGTCTATAAGATTTTTACCGGGGGATTATTGGAGGAAATGAAAGAATTAGTGAGACATGCAGATGTGATTACACCAAATGTGACAGAATGCTGTTTATTGTCTGGATTATCTTATGAGAAGTTACATAGCTATTCAAATGGCAAGGATTATATACAAGCGTTGAAGGAAGCAGGAAATAACCTGCAGCAAGCAACGGGTGCTGAAGTCATTATTACTGGCGTGAATCCTCCGTCAATTGATTCAAAAGAGCAGTTTATCGGTAACTTGTATTTAGATAAGAATAAAACGTTTTACCATGAGATGGAGTATAACGGGAAAAGCTATTCAGGTACTGGCGATTTATTTGCTTCCGTCATGATGGGGAGCATCATGCGTGAAGATAGCCTGGAAAATGCTGTACAGCTTGCTGTCGCATTCCTCAAAGAAGCTATTCAGGATTCATCGAAAGAAAAGGTTCCTGAAATAGAAGGGATCAATTTTGAAAAATATTTGGGGATGTTGATTGAAAAAAATACGTAAGGTATTTCTTCTTCATTTGCCTACTTTATTTAAAAAAGCGGCAGGATCACTGGTGATGCTGTCTGTGATAAATTCAGGCAAAGATAACGATTCCTTTTTCAGCTTTACCTGCAAAATAAGAAATTCAAGCGCAAAAAACCCCCGAAATCCATTCGGGGGTTTTATCGTTATTACAGCTCTTCGCCATTGGTCGCAATGACATTTTTATACCAGTCAAAGCTTTTCTTTTTCTTACGGCTTAATGTGCCGTTTCCTTCGTTATCACGGTCTACATAAATATAACCGTAGCGTTTTTTCATTTCACCAGTGGACGCACTGACAATATCAATGGGGCCCCAGCTGGTATAACCGATGATGTCCACGCCATCCTCGATTGCTTCTCCCATTTCGTTAAGATGTTTTTTCAAATAATCGATGCGATAGTCGTCGGTGACAGTGCCATCTGCATTTATTTCATCCTTCGCGCCAAGGCCATTTTCTACAACAAACAATGGTTTTTGATAGCGGTCGTAAAGCTGGTTAGCTGTAATGCGGAAGCCTTTTGGATCAATGGTCCAGCCCCATTCGGATTTAGAAACATATGGATTCGAAACGGAACCAAAGACATTGCCGCTTGTAGCATTTTTAAGAACCTCTGGGTCGGTACTGGTTGTCCGGCTGGAATAATAGCTAAATCCAATATAATCTACAGTGTTGTCTTTTAAGATTTGCTCATCTTCCGGCTCCATTTTGATATTCAGATTATGATCTTTAAAGAAACGTTTCGCATAGCCCGGGTATTCTCCTCGTGACTGCACATCAATGAAGAAGAAGGATTCACGGTCTTTTTCCATTGCTTTGAAAACATCATCCGGATTGCTTGTATATGGATAGAACATACCCGCAGCAAGCATACAGCCGATTTGTGCATCTGGAATAATCTCATGACATGCTTTTACCGCTTTGGCGCTTGCTACAAGCTGGTGATGGGCAGCCTGATAAAGTACTTGATCGCGGTTAGCTCCTTCTTTAAGGACGATGCCTGCTCCCATGAATGGAAGGTGCAGCAGCATATTGATTTCATTAAATGTCATCCAGTATTTTACTTTATCTTTGTATCTCTCGAAAATCGTAATCGAATATTTTTCAAATAAATCAACGAGTTTTCTGCTTTCCCAGCTGTTATACCGTTCAATCAGGGATACAGGTACATCAAAGTGTGCGATGGTTACAACGGGTTCAATATTGTGTTTACGTAACTCATCAAACAAATCATCATAAAATTGAAGACCAGCTTCATTAGGAGCTGCGTCATCTCCATTCGGGAAAATACGTGCCCATGAGATAGAGAGTCTAAATGATTTGAAGCCCATCTCTGCGAACAATGCGATATCTTCTTTATAGTTGTGATAAAAATCAATCGCTTCGTGACTAGGGTAGAAATCTTCTGGATTCGGCTTGAGATCGGTAATATGGCCTTCCATTATCCCTCTTCTTTTCTCTCCGGTAGGGAGTAAGTCAACGTTTGTCAGTCCTTTTCCATCTTCAAGATAAGCTCCTTCTACTTGGTTAGCAGCAATAGCGCCGCCCCATAGAAAACCTTCTGGAAATCGTTTGTTATTTGTCATGAAAATTCCTCCTTGCATTTTTATAAATATTCTTTTTACACTTTTGTAATAATTAATACATCTTCTTTCATTATTGTATCACCCGACACAATTTCAAGCTCATTATAAGCCTTTGTATTCGTGATGACGATAGGGGTGACGACAGAATATCCAGCCTGTTTGATTTGATTGATATCAAATTCAACCAGCAAATCTCCTGCTTTTACTGTATCCCCTTGCTTCATACGTGCTTCAAAGAATTTTCCATCTAATTCTACGGTATCCATTCCAATATGAATCAGAATTTCTGCGCCATTGTCTGTGGTCATACCGATAGCGTGATTCGTTTTAAAGAGTGTGGTAATGACCCCATTTGCCGGAGCATACATCCTGCCTTCACTTGGTTGGACCGCAACGCCTTTACCCATTGCTTCGGAAGCGAATACGTCATCAGGAACGGACGTTAATGGAATGATATCTCCATTTGCAGGGCTTAAAATATTTTCGTTTTGGACGGTAATCTCTTGATTGGTCTGCTTCACATCATCTTCAACCAATGCTTGGTCTTGAACTTCTTCTTGCATTTTTTCATCGCCGACGACCGCTTCGGTATTTTCTTTTTGATTAATACGTCCGAAGAAGTATGTTAATACGAAGGCAACGATAAATGCTACAATGATGGATACCAGCATACCCCAGAAACCGCCGTCAATCCCGTTTTCCGGATGGATAAATGTCGGGATTTTAAATACACCCAAAGGTCCTGCACTGTAAAGCGCTGCACCTGTCATAGCAATAATCGCACCACCAGCGGCAGATCCGATACAGCTCATAACAAATGGTGTTTTCAATGGCAGGGTAATCCCGTAAATCGCAGGCTCTGTTACACCAAAGAACCCGGAGATAAAGGCAGGGAAGCTGAGCCTTTTTAGTTTTTTATTCTTTGTTTTTATCCAGACAGCAAGTACTGCACCGATTTGTGCGAAGGAAGCAGCAAATGTCATCGCGATGAGCATATCAAACCCTTGCACAGCTAAGTTATTATAATAAATTGGAATAATACCCCAATGAATACCGAAAATAACTAATACTTGCCAGAACCCGCCGACAACGATACCGGCAATGACCGGGACGGCTTCATAGCCTGTTTGGATGGCATATCCAATGGATTGTGCCAGCCATGTTGCGATAGGACCAATAACAATAAATGTTAATGGAACAATGATAAGCAATGTTAAGAATGGCACGATAAACGACTTCACCACTTGCGGAATAATCGACGCAAACCAGCGTTCTATTTTCGCCGCAAAGTAAGTGGATAAAATAATCGGTACCACGGAAGCGGTATAGCTCATTAAGATAATTGGAATTCCTAAAAAGGATACTTGTACGGGTGATTCTAAAATCGTCCCGCTGAATAATGTCATGAATGGTTCGCTTTCTCCGATTCCTGCGAGGTTCGGGTGAACAAGCGCAGCAGCAATGGCCATACCAAGGAAAGGTGTGCCGCCAAATTTTTTCATGGCTGTGTAACCTAAGAATATAGGTAAGAATGTGAAGAAGCCATCACCAATCACATTCAGTATTTGCGACGTACCACTGGTATCTTCTAACCAGCCCAGCGCGATGAACATTGAGTTAAATCCTTTGATAATACCTGTTGCCATCAGTAAAGGAAGAACTGGGATGAAGATATTCGAAATAATATCGATGAAGCTGGAGAATAACCCTTTTTTCTCGTCATCCTTAGCTTCATTGTCATCTTCTTGTTTCTCATTTTCGAACCCGCCTACAGCAACGACTGCTTTGTAAACATCCGGAACATGGTTGCCGATGACGACTTGATATTGTCCGGAACTTTCCCGGACAGTGACGACATCCTCATGATTCTCTAATGCCTTTCGATCCGCTTTTTGGGAGTCCCTTAATCGGAAACGGAGTCTTGTCACACAGTGTGTTACGCTATTTACGTTCTCTGTGCCGCCGACTAATTCAATAATCTCTTCAGCTAACTGCTCGTACTTCATCTTTTTCCCCGCTTTCTAATTTTATTTGAATGACTGATTGCAAATAAAAAACCTGAACGAATTAGAATAGACGCAAAGAGATTGCATCCTTCCATTCCGTTCAGGTTATGCCCAAAATAGGTAACATTCCTAAATTTGTATATATAATTGTTTTGTTAATTAACACCTATAATTTATCACGGGTGCTATAGGAAGTCAATAAATTTTTTAATCGTTTTCATAAACTCTGGCAAGTAAAAGATTTTTGCCTAATCAGAAGCTGATAAATCATCATCCATCTCAGGTACTTTCTGTATAGATTGCTATAGCTAAATGTGTACCATTGCAAACATGAAAGATAGATCACCGTAAATTTATTCGGAATTTCTCTTATCTATGTTTTGTTTGCAATGATACACCTTTAAAGGTTTGCATTTTAGCTTTCTCTCTGCCCCATTTAGAGTACTTCACCATTTGACGCAATTACATCTTTAAACCAATAAAACGAATCCTTGCGATATCTTTTCTTTGTTCCATTGCCTAAATCGTCTTGATCCACGTAAATAAAACCATAGCGTTTTTTCATTTCCGAGGTGCCTGATGAGATAATATCGATTGGCCCCCACATCGTGTAACCGAAAAGGTCGACTCCGTCGTTGATGGCTTCCCGCATCTGTTTAAAGTGTTCCGCGAGATATGCAATCCGGTATTCGTCATGGACCGTACCATCCTCATTTAATTTATCAAGTGCTCCAATTCCGTTTTCAAGAATAAACAATGGTTTTTCATAACGATCATATAGATGATTTAATGTGTATCGTAAGCCTTTAGGATCGATTTGCCAGCCCCAGTCACTTGCTTCTAAATGAGGGTTTTTAAGCACATTGGTCACATTGGCAGCTGTTAATTCAAGATTTTCCGCATTGGCACTGGACACCATGGACATATAATAAGAGAAACCAATAAAGTCAGCGGTATATGTTTTTAATAGCTCTAAATCATTTTCTTCCATCTTTAATTTAATATGATTATCTCGCATATATTTTTTAGCGAAAAGAGAATAATATCCTTTTGCCTGAATATCTAAATATATCAGATTTCGAAGCTGGTCATCCTCCTGCATAGCCAGAACATCTTCAGGTGCGCACGTATGGGCATACGTTGTAAAGTACGCTACCATACAGCCGATTTGATTATCGGGATTAATCTCATGCGCTATTTTTGTAGACAGGGCCGCTGCTACATACTGATGATGTAACCCCTGGAACAGCATTTCTTCATAATTCGCTTGTCCTTCATTGAGTATTCCTAATGTTTTTGGTCCTGCTTTAATACTCATATTGATTTCATTAAACGTAATCCAATATTTTACTTTTCCTTTATACCGTTTGAATAGAACCTCCGCATAATTTACATAGAGATCAACTAATTTCCTGTTATACCAGCCGCCAAATTTATCAATCAATACGATTGGCATGTCGAAATGAGAGATGGTAACTAAAGGCTCTATTCCATATTTTAAGCATTCTTCAATGACTTGGTCATAATATTGTAATGCTTCTTCATTCGGCTCAGCGTCGTCTCCATTAGGGAAAACTCTGGCCCATGAGATCGAAAGCCGAAAAACACTAAAACCCATCTCATGAAATAATGCGATATCTTCTTTATACGTGCGGTAAAAATCAATCCCTCGTCTTTTCGGATAATAGGTAGGATCTTCGTCATTTCTAGCAGCTTCAATGGTTTCTCTGTTGATTATTTTTTGTTTTGTAGGTTTGGATCTATCGATTACTTCATATTTCATGATGTCTGGAATGGTTAATGATTTTCCTCCCTCATTCCATGCACCTTCTGCTTGGCAGGCAGCGATTGCTCCGCCCCATAAAAAATCTTCTGGAAATGTATTCGTCATATCAAAAAACTCCTTTTAAATATTGTTAGAAGGGGAGAAGAATAATCACTTTCCTCTCCTCGGTAAACCTTTAATTTTCTACAGTAATCAAATGATCTTTTCTTTGAATATTTTTTTCTTCCGTCGATAAGACGCGAGCATAATTTTCGGTATTTGTTATGATAATAGGTGTTGTCAGCGGATAGCCGGCTTCTTTGATTTGTTCGATATCAAATTCAATTAATAATTGGCCTTGTTCCACTTTAGCACCTTGTTCAATGTGACCGGTAAAATATTTTCCGTCTAATTGTACCGTATCCATGCCGATATGAATCAAAATTTCTACGCCCTGATCAGAGGTAATTCCTACCGCGTGATTGGTTGGAAATATTGCTGAAATTGTACCAGACACAGGAGCAATCAGTTTTCCTTCAGTTGGTTCGATAGCTACCCCTTTACCGAGCGCTCCAGATGAAAAGGCAGTGTCTTCAATTTGTTCTAATGCTTTTACTTCTCCAGTTAATGGACTTGCAATCATTTGTTTTTTTAATTCCATGCCAGGCTCGGGTAATTTGTCCTCTGGCTGATCTAGATCTACAGCATCTGTTACAGGAGTTTTTTCTTCGTTGGCACGTACGCCCCCAAACAGGTAGGTTAAAACAAAGCCTAATACAAAGGCTACAATAGTAGCAATAACAGCTCCCCAGAATCCAAAATCGATGCCTTCCGGATTAATGCGGTTGATATAACCAAACACTCCTAGGCCGCCCATCATATAAATCTTTGTACCGGCAAGTCCAAGAATGGCTCCGCCAATACCAGAAGCAATACAGCTCATAATAAATGGCTTTTTCAATGGAAGGGTAATACCATAAATAGCTGGTTCTGTTATCCCAAATATACCTGAAATAAACGCTGGGAAACTAAGCGTTTTTAACGATTGTTTTCTTGTTTTAATCCATACTCCCAATACAGCCCCGATTTGAGCAAAGGAAGCTGCGAATGTTATTCCGAGAAGCGGATCTTGTCCGGCAACTGCCAGATTATTGATTCCAACTGCAACAATTCCCCAATGTAATCCAAATACAACGAACACTTGCCAAAATCCTGCAAGAAGAAGTCCGGCAACAAGAGGTGTTAAATCATAAACCCAAGTAATACCTGCACCTAATGCTTGGCCTGCCCAGGTAGCGATTGGACCGATTACGAGAAAAGTAATAGGTACGACAATTAAGATAGTGAAAAATGGAACTAAGAATGCTTTGACAACACTTGGCATAACCTTTTTTAAACCTTTTTCTACTTTAGAGCCAAAAAAAGTTGCGATAATAATTGGTATAACGGATGATGCATAACTCATTAAAATAACTGGTATCCCCAAAAAGGTGATATGAACAGGGGATTCAAAGATGGTCCCCGTAAAAAGTGTATAAAGCGGTTCTCCCTCTGTTAATCCTGACAATGCTGGATAAACAAGGGATGCACCAATTGCCATTCCTATAAAAGGAGTTAAACCAAACTTTTTACTGGCTGAATAACCTAGGAAAATAGGCAGGAAGTAAAATAATGAATCGCCTGCTGCGTTTAGTAGCTGGTAAGTACCTGAAGTATCCTCCAGCCAGCCTGCAGAAAGAAACAGGGCGTTAAATCCTTTTATCATTCCTGTTGCAACTAAAACACCAAGTATTGGAGTGAATATTCCAGAAATTAAATCAATAAAACGGTTTAATAAGCTTTGTTTCTCTTGATTGCCATCATCTGGATCAACTTCTCCCCGTGCTTCGAAGCCGCCAACCTGCACTACTGCCTGATACACATCAGGCACATGATTCCCAATAACGACCTGATATTGTCCGCCGCTTTTCATAACGGTTACAACATCATCCATGTTCTTCAAAACTTCTGTTTGTGCTTTACTTTCATCTTTCAGCTTGAAACGTAACCGGGTAATACAATGCACAACACTGTAAACGTTTTCTTTTCCGCCGACATTTTCAATAATATCTTTAGCTAATTGTTCGTACTTCATGTCTCTCCCTGCTTTCTGGTTTATAGTGAAATTTTCCAAATAAAAAACCTGAACCAATTGATGTAGACACAGAGATAGTGCGTCTTCAATCCGGTTCAGGTTATGCCCAAAATAGGTAACATTCCTAAATTTGTATATACAATTGTATTGTTAATTAACAACTATAACTTACCATGGCTTTTATAGGAAGTCAACAATTTTTTAAGCGTTTTCAATAATTGGTTACTTTTAGTATTATCTTGGAAGTTTGACGGTTGAAGAATGGAAAAAATGCTCTAAAGCTTTGATAAATGAGAAAGATATTCAGCCGAAAATACGCCAATATAGATTCCTTCAAAAGGAGTTATTCTCTTATCCGGAGTTTTTCACCATTTGTCGCGATTATATCTTTAATACTTATAAAATGAATTTTAAACTTCTTTTAATCTAGCGGCAGAGAAGGAGGGATGATTGAATATAAAAGCCGCGGTCCCTGAATGAAAGGAACCGCGACTTTTATATAACCTATTCTGATTTTCTAATCGTATAAGAATCAAATTCTTCCATTGTATCAGTGCGGTAAGATGTGATCGCAAATGTGTCTTCAGTAAAGCTGATATGAGAGAAGGTTGGTACATAAAATTGCTCTCTGAAAGCCAAGTAGTCGTATTCTTCTACTAAATCATAATACTTACTGCCGCTGGCAGAGCTGCTTGTTATATACAATGTTCCTTCTGGATTCACAGCAGCTGTCTGATTCTCATCTTCAAATTCAACATCTTCAACCGGTTCAAAGTTATGCATTTGATGGGTTCTGGCATAAGCATGATCATGCCCCATTAATACAACATCAATGCCTGACTCATCAATAGCAGGGACTAAAACATCACGTCGAATAGGCACGTCCTCACTCTCCGATTGTTTGCCGGCTGCGTAAATAGATTGGTGGAACATCAACACTTTCCAGTCAAATTCTTGATCGGCTGTCTCTTCCATTGTTTCTTCCAAGAATTGGACATGTTCTTCGTTATTCATATTATTGGCATTCAACACCAAGTATAAAACATTACCATAAGTGAAGTAGTAATCACTGCCTGCCTCATCTTCACCATATGACGTTAAATTGGGCTCATTAAAGTGATTTTTATAGTTTGGAGCAACATCATGATTTCCTACGGCGGATGCAGTTGGATAAGAAGCTAGAATCTCTGGCTCAAAATATGCATCATATTCACTTTCTTTATCTGGTGCATCTACAAAGTCACCTGCGTTTAGAATCATACTAGCATCTGGCGCAGTTTCAAACGCATGCGCTAATGTTTCTTCCCATCCAAAAACATCGGTTGGAATCGTGCCGGTACCAATCTGAGCATCTGCTAAGAAAATTGCCTCGTAACCATCCGCGATATCTTGTGTACGCAGTGGAAAGACTTGCGAGTAGCCGTCTTCGTTACCGACACGATAGAGGTAATCGGTATCACGTTCCACTTCGACAGTTGCTTTGTTAGTGTAATAATCTGTCTCTGTAAATTTCGTATAAGCTAGTTCTGTGGAATCTGCTTCATAAACAGTGGCATCTTCTATAGAAAATGCTTCAGGATCTGTTCCTTCAACAACTTCTACATATCCTGTTTCAGAGGATAAAGCATTCCAAGTGAAATTAATGCTGTCTTCGTCTGCCCCTGTATTGACAGAAACATTCTTCACAGCTTCACTGTCTGCTGCCAGCTCGGTCTCATCCGGATTAAGGATGACGTCCACTAATTCAAAACTGGCTTCGTTATCATCTGGGTCATACGCATGTAATTCAACAGCGATAGTAATGTTCATAAAGGTGTTGCCATCATCATCTGTTGTTGCTTCACTTAATTCATGCGTTATCATATCATTCTCTTCATCGTAAACTTCTTCATACTCACCGGGTACATAACCATTGGTAATACTTGAAACGTCATCTACAATAAAGGTTTCTTCAATAAATTCCCCATCAGCAACTTCTTCTTGTGCCCCGTATTCCATATTTTCAGAATAATTATCAGTTGGGATATTGTGGAACCCCCCTACAGGACTTCCGTTGATATACATTGTCATTGCATCATTGTAACGAGCGGTAATTTCAAGTGCATAAATACTCTCCGCTTGTTCTTGGGTTAGTGTGAACGTATGGCGTAAGAAGTAAGTACTTTTTGCTTTACTATCCTCCGTTGTCGCTAACACTTGTCCATCTGTTTCGGGGCTGGTACTAAATACAGTTCCTTCATAGGTTGGCCAATCTTCTTCTGTAAACTCCATTGGAATGGTGCCCCAGTCTAACCAGCCTTCAGGATATGCCCAGCCATTACGCTTATTCCAACCTTCATACCAAGTTCCGGCATTTGGGTCCTTGTCATCATCGTAATAGCGCCATTCCATATCTTCATCCACCACGTTAACAGTTTCCAAGCTTGTAATATCAGTATCAAATAATGACTCTAGCGAAGTGGCACTCTTATTCGTGGTCTCCGTTTTCTCTGCTGCTTCCGTTTCTTCTGGACTGTCAGTCTCTGCATCATCAGAAGATGGATTGGTGCAAGCTCCTAATACTGCTGCTATTGCCAATAAACCAATTAAAAAAAGAATTAACTTTTTATTCTTCATAGCTACCATCCTTTTTTATATTTTATATAATGAATATCTCTTTTGCTCAGAATAGCTTCACAAACGAAGGCTTGGCATTCAAAATGAATCTTACCTCCTTTCACAAGTAATTTTCTGCGCATGAATCTAGTCATCATCCTTTTTTGGATTTAAATGGAAACGCTTTCCTATTTTTAGGAAGCGAACATAATGTTTTTTTTGAGACAAAAAACATGTAAGCTTTATCTGTTTGAATATAAGAAATGCCGTTCCTGACCAACCGTTACAGCAGTCGAGAAAACACGCATAAATCTTACAACATGGGTTTTAACTATTTAATCAAGGCTTATTTAGAGATACAACAGATGAAAGTGAAGAGGCGAATAATTCAGCCGTTTAATGTCTTTATGCACAACTTCCAAGATGATTCCTTATTCTGAGCTAATGAGATGATCATTTTTACAAATAAAAAACCTGAACGAATAAGAATAGACGCAAAGGGATTGCATCCTTCTATTTCGCTCAGGTTATGCCCAAATAGGTAACATTCCTAAAATTATATAAATTATTTTTAATTAACACATATAATCTATCACGACTACATCATGAAGTCAACAGAGATTCAAGCGTTTTCATGAGTTGGTCACTTTTATCGCTGTCTTTAGTTAATTTACTCAGTGGATGTGACAGAGTTAAACATTCTAGCCGCCATTATTTTTAATAACCCTTATTGCTATTTAGACAAATTCATCCAATCCAATTCAGGCATCCACTGCGTCATATGGGCTTGCATTTCAGAATAAACGTCATCAAGATTCTCTATCTGCTCCTTCGCTGTTTGTTCTAATGGAACAACTTGTATATCTTTCATGGTACCACCATCTTCTTCAAACTCCACAAAGGTCGGCAGGAAGCGGGGAGCCTCGACGTGTACTTCATCTGCCTTCTTCACCAAATCAAATTCAAAAATTCCGCCAATACGATTGTAAAACTGATATTGACCGGAAAGGAAGTTTCCTAAAGAATAAGCTACCAATGTCTGGTTTCCTTCTTTTCCTTCCAGCCATTCTATCGGCTGAAGAACATGCGGATGATGACCAATCACGACATCCACGCCAAGATCCGCAGTATACTGTGCTAAATCCTTTTGTTCCTGATTAGGCATTCGCGCTTCCTCTTCGCCAAAATGCAGACTGATAATTGTTGCATCTGCCAGCTCGTTTGCTTTTTCAACTTCTTGTTTGATCTGCTCCCGTTGGATCAAATTAACGAGATAAGGTTTTCCCTCTGGGATAGGCATGCCGTTCGTTCCATATGTATAACTTAGAAAAGCAACTGAAATGTTCTGATCTGTTTCTATTACTCTGATTTCAGACTGATCCTTTTTACTTTGGAAGCTTCCCGTGTAAAGCATTCCTATTTCTTGATAATAGGCAATGGCGTTTTGTATCGCTTCTTCGCCGCTGTCTAATGTATGATTATTGGCCATGGTGACGATATCGACGCCAGCATCCTGTAAAGCATCTCCAATTTCGACTGGACTATTGAAATTAGGATACCCTGATAAGCCGATAGATTCCCCGCCCATAATGGTTTCTTGATTGGCAACAGTGATTTCCGGTTCTCTTAAATAATCGGCAGTTTCAGCAAGCATCGGTTTAAAATTATATTTTTTCCCATCCCAGGCATCGTCGTATACACGGTCATGGATTAAAATATCTCCAATAGCGGAAACTGTAATTTGTGAATGAATCCAATCCGTTTCCTTCTCGCTCAGTGAGATGTTTCTATGAGAGTGGGGGCTGCTTATATTCGAATCAGTAGCGGGTGTACATGCTGTTAAAAGAAAAAGGGCGATGAAAAAGTAGGTTAGTTTATGCATAGAAGTCTCCGCCTTTAGCTGTTAATTAGATACATTCTACCACATAATTATTTTGAAACAAATAATGCTTTCATTTATAGAAAAGATTATAATGAAAGAACTTCCTTCTTCTTAGATAGTAGAAAGGTCAATGAGAACAGATGGAAAGAGGTGCGTGTATTTGATATATTTTATTGCTTCCATACCGCTATTATTTTTAATTCTATTTCTAATCAGTTATCTTCGGGACCCGCGTAAGTTGATTAACGGGCTTTTGTTTAATGGGTTTTTAATCACTTTCTTTTTCTTTTGCGCATTCTTTTATATTTACATCGATGGGCCTTATCAGTATATCGTGCTGGTTTTTCCTGCTTTACTTTTGATTTTGATGATTCCGTTTGGCGTGCTCGCATTAATCGCCGGGTTATTTTACAATGCCAAAGTGTTAATGGAGAAGGAGGGGAAACGATTCAGGAACTCCTTAACATTGATCATGGCCATAGGCATACTTACATTGATTATTTTCAATATGGTCAATCCGACACAGTTTTTCCCGGAGTATTTGCATCCGTTATTTGGAGGAGCCAGCTTGGTTGTTATCTATGTTTTCTTGCATATGTTTAACTTTTTAACAGCTTATGGACTGAATCAATGGAGCCGTCCAAAACGAAACCAAGATTTTATCATTGTGTTAGGAAGCGGCTTGATTAATGACCGGGTGTCTCCATTGTTGGCCAGCAGAATTGATAAAGCGATTGAATTTTATCATCAGCAGAAAAAAGTTACGGTTCCGCCGAAAATTATCTTTTCCGGGGGACAGGGCCCGGATGAAGGACTTCCAGAAGCCGAAGCCATGCAAAACTATGCTGTAGAAAAAGGAATACCAGTGGAAGATACGATTCAAGAAGACAAATCAGTCAGCACGTATGAAAATATGAGGTTTTCCAAAAGAATCATGGATAACTTGAGTGGAGAAGGAACGTACCAGAGTATTTTCGCAACGAATAATTTTCATTTATTCCGTGCTGGGATTTATGCACGAAAAGCTGGATTGGACAGCCAGGGGATTGGTTCAAAAACAGCATTTTATTATTGGCCAAATGCCATGGTCAGGGAATATATTGCTGTTGTTGTCATGGGACGCCGCCGTCATTTTATGGCAGTCAGCTGTATTATGGGCTTTGCGTTGCTTTTATCCATTATCAGCTATTTTTTTACCTGAGAACATACTTCATAAAAAAAGAAATCCAAACGTTATCAACATTCTTTCTACAGAATTTGAGATGTTTGGATTTCTTTTTTTATCAAAGAGAATTGGCCGTGAAACCCCTCATGAATGGGGGGACGCTTTATTTTTTCTCTGCCCAATCAGGAACTTTTATCCTGCTGAGAATTTCTATTTCCTTCTCGCGGTCATCCGTGTACGAGCTGACTTTCCTTAAATCGTCATCCACTTGCCCGGGATGGGTCATTACTTCAATTGATGTTCCATTTTCTTCGTGAAGAACATCAAATAAATCATCAGTGATTCCTTCTTTATAAAAACCAGTCCACAGCGTATCTGTCCAGCATATTTCCGGATGATCCGCTATGGAATCAACATAACGCACAGGAACATCGTATTCTTTGGCAAGCTGGATGACTAGATTTTTTAAAGGAGGCCAGCCATGAACGTGATGATGGCTGTCGATATGATCAAGTGGCAAACCTGTTGTTAAATAAGCATCCAGCTGTGCGCGCCATTCCAATTCGACTTCTGAAATATTCGGAGCTTCCATATCGCGATAGCCGCTGGTGAATCGAAAGGTGCCATCGGATTTAACGAGGTTTGGCACAGATGAATGAAGCGGTTTTCCCCAAGTTAATACAAGATGAATGCCAACCTTTAAATCGGGATTTTCCAGCGCCTTTTCGACAGCGTAATCGGTTGCAAGTCCATTCATCATTAAGGTTGTTGATGTTACGCAGCCGTCTTGATGCGCCTGGATGATTCCATCTGTCACTCCTTTTGTCAATCCGAAATCGTCTGCATTGATTTCTATTCGCATGAAAACCACTCCTGATAGATTTTTTAATTACTTCGAATAAGTACGTTCAATCGAGAAGTTTGTTTTATCTCCCCGAAAAAAAGATCTGGAAAACTCAACTTTATTTCCGTCTTTATCTTCCGCCAGTGTTTCAATGTAAAAGCAGGGCAGACCTTGCTCACACTCCAAAAATTTGCAAATTTGCTCATCTGCAAAAGCTATTTCGATATTTTCTGAGGTTTTCGCAATCCACACATCAAAAAATTCATTTAATGATTTATATAGAGAATGGCCGGCATGTTCTGCAGTAATCCCCGGAGCAACAGACCAGGGGACATAAGCTACTTCATACTGTGTAGGCTCTCCATTCGCTTTACGGACACGCTCAATACGTTGAATAGGATCCTGGAGATTCACATTTAGCTGATCAGATAATAATTCATTTGCAGCAACGACAGAAATATCTGATACTTCAATTTCCGGATGTTTCCCCTGGTCGGCTAATTGGTCACTATATCTTCTGACTGTCTGGGATAAAGCCTGTTTTACTTTCTTATCTGCAACAAACGTGCCCCGTCCTTGCTGACGAACTAAATATCCTTCTAATGTAAGCTGATTTAAAGCGGTACGAACCGTGGTACGACTGACATTAAAGCTCTTACATAATTCCAGTTCGGGAGGGATTTTCTCGCCGGGCTGATATTGATTTGTCTTAATACGATGTAACAATTCTTCTTTGATATAAGTGTGTAGCGATTGGTTTCTTTCCATAGATTCCGTACTCCTTTAGCGACACTTTTAAAAAATCATACCCTTTTAAGTGTAAAAGTACAAGGGATAAAGCAATGAATAGGACTAAAGACACGAAAAAGTGATTTTATCCATAGCATTCTTTAAGAAATCAGTATCTAAATTCTTATGAAAGTTTCTACTATAAAGATAGTTTACTAGATAATTGATAAAAACACAATTGTTACAACAATTATATTTTATTTTATATAGACAAATAAAAATTTGTATGATACATTTAAAACAGGTAATACAGATAAAACAATTAAAGCGATTACAAAATAGAATTAAAGGAGCAGTCGATTATGTCTTTAAAAGTAGTAATTATCGGTGGAGGTTCCAGTTATACGCCAGAAATTTTAGAAGGACTTATCGAGCGGCAGCCGACACTTCCTGTTTCAGAAATTGTTCTGGTGGATGTGGAAGCCGGGAAAGAAAAGGTAGCTACAATTTGTCAATTAGGAAACAGGATGATAGAAGAGGCGGGTGCAGCTATTGAGTTAACTTGGACGCTGGACCGGAGAAGTGCTTTAAAAGGAGCAGATTTTGTCTCGACACAGATTCGGGTTGGCGGATTAGCAGCAAGAGCCCAAGACGAGCGAATTCCGTTGAAGCATGGAATGATTGGGCAAGAAACAAACGGTGCTGGCGGAATAATGAAAGCGTTTCGAACGATTCCAGTATTAATGGAAGTAGCTAAAGAAGTCCAGGAGCTTTGTCCAGATGCGTGGATGATTAATTTTACCAATCCGGCAGGTATCGTTACGGAAGCGCTGCTGAATCATTCGGCACATAAAAAGGTTATTGGTGTCTGTAATATTCCATTTAATATGCGACATTCTACGGCTGAACTATTACAGGTCCCTCCTGAGGATGTATGGATTCAATTTATCGGGCTGAATCATTTTGTGTTTGGAGACAAGGTCTATGTCAGCGGAGAGGATCGGACAGAAGATGTATTCCAAAAGCTGCTTCAAAAAGAGTTTGATTACAGTCCGGCGAATATTATGCCATTAGATTGGTCGGAAACATTTATTCAATCTGCCAGACTGCTGCCGAATCCATACCATCAATATTACTTTCAATCAGAAAAAGTATTGGAAAAAGATCTAAAAGCTTATGAAGAGAATGGGACACGTGCGGAAGTTGTTCAAGCGTTAGAAGAATCTCTGTTTGATCTATATAAACAAGAAAGTCTCCGAGAGAAGCCAAAAGAGCTGGAACAGCGCGGCGGTGCATTTTACAGTCAAGTTGCCTGTAGTTTAATGGATTCTATTTATAATAACAAAGAAGATATCCAAACGGTAAATACGTGGAATCATGGCACGATTCCTGATTTACCTTATGACGCAGTGATTGAAGCAAATTGCGTGATTACAAAGAATGGTCCGAAGCCGATTGCGATTGGGGAAATTCCTGCACCGATGCGGGGGATGATTCAAAATATGAAAGCAATGGAAGAGCTGGTAATCAAGGCGAGTATGTCAGGAGATTACAAGGACGCCTACAATGCCTTTCTGGTAAATCCGTTAATTCAAGATGAGAAAAAAGCAAAAGTGGTTTTAGATGAACTGTTGGAAGCACATGAAGATTACTTGCCACAATTTAAACGCTAGGGGGAAGAAAAATGAATAATACATTTATGCAAAAATTTATTGAAATTGCCGGCCGCATCGGCTCACAACGTCATTTAGTTGCTGTTCGTGATGGTTTTGTAGCGATTATGCCTTTAATTATTATCGGTTCGTTAGCCGTATTGATTAATAATTTCCCTGCCTTTGGAAGCTTTGATATGGTGAAGATTTTAAATAATATTTTTGGGGAAGGGAACTGGCAGACGCTGGGCGGAAGTGTTTGGAATGGAACATTTGCCGTAATTGGACTACTCATTTCCTTTACAATCGCTTATAATTTAGCTAAGTCATATGAAATAGATGGATTATCGGTAGGTTTAATCTCTATTGCTTCCTATATTATCTTAGTACCAGAAACAGCAGATTGGGGATTGAATTTTGCCTGGCTGGGTGCGCAAGGATTATTTGTAGCCATTATTATTGCGCTGCTGATAACCGAGTTATTCCGTCTTCTGGTGAAGGCGAATATTACAATCAAAATGCCGGATGGCGTTCCGGAAGGGGTAACCCGTTCCTTTGCTGCATTGATTCCAGCAATGATTATTCTTGCATTAGTCGGTTTATTCCAGGCACTTATCAGTGTATTCGTAGGAATCAGCATGTTTGAGGTTATCTTTAATGCAATACAAGAACCGCTGCAAGGTCTGGGAAATACATTACCTGCAGCACTGGTTGTTTCGTTCTTAAATCATTTGCTTTGGTTCTTTGGTTTACACGGTACCAATATTATTGGATCGGTTATTGAGCCGGTTTATCTGCCGTTGATTGAGCAAAATGCAAGCCTTTTCCAGCAGGGGATGTCTGCGTTTGATGTACCGAATGTTGTGACCAAGCCATTTTTAGATTCTTTTGTCTTCATGGGAGGTTCAGGTACAACGATTGCGCTCTTGATAGCTATCTTTATTGTGATAAGAAGAGAAAAGAACCATCCATATCGGGAGGTCGCCAAGGTATCTGCTCCAGCAGGGTTGTTTAATATCAATGAACCGGTGATTTTTGGGCTGCCGATCGTTTTAAACCCAATTTTCTTGATTCCGTTCATTCTTGTACCAGTTACATTAACCGTTATTTCTTATATCGCGTTATCCACAGGACTGGTACCAAAAACAGTGGCTATTCTGCCGTGGACGACTCCACCGATTCTAAGCGGATATCTGGTAACGGGCGGCAGCGCCAGAGGAATTATTCTTCAGCTTATTAACCTGACTGTTGCGGTGGTTATCTATATCCCGTTCATTATGGCAGGCGTACGTGCGATGAAAGAGAAAATGGGAGGTCAATAAAACATGACAATGACAAAAGAAGAAGTGCAAATGCTTTCCTTTCAAATTATTTTACATGCAGGGAATGCCAAATCCGATGCAATGGAGGCGTTATTGCTAGCTAAAAAAGGGGAATTTGAAGAAGCGGCTAAAAAAATGGATGCAGCGGATGAGGCATTTGCAGAGGCGCATTATATGCAGACAAGCCTGTTGCATGACGAGGCGAATGGGAAAGCAACTCCGCTTTCCGTAATCCTGATTCATGCGCAGGACCATTTAATGAACGCATTAACGGTGAAGGATTTAGCCGTTGAAATGATAGATATGCATCAAAAAATAATTCGTCTGGAGGAGAAATAATATGAAAATACGTTTAGTTTGTTCAGCGGGGATGTCTACGTCGATGCTTGTAAAGAAAATGAAGGAAGCAGCAGAAGCACAGAATGTAGCTGCTGATATTGAAGCGGTTGCAGAATCGCAGCTGAAGAATCATTTAGATCAGTTAGATGTTGTTCTTATCGGGCCCCAAGTTCGCTATCTAGAGGGGAAAATCAAAGAAAAGGTAGAACCTCAAGGTGTTAAGGTAGCTGTCATTGATCAGATGGCATACGGAATGATGCAGGGGGATAAAGTTCTGAAGCAGGCCATTGAATTAAATGGAGAAAACTAGAATAGATATAAAAACTCGTATCTGCGTCTTTGCAGGTACGAGTTTTTGTGTTTGAAGATATTTTCAGCGTACCAGTACATTACCCTTCCACTATAAACAATTCCGTTCTATGATAGAGAAGCAGCTAAAAAGATGGAAGGTTCTTTTGTTACATCAAAAAATAGATGAACAGCTTATTTTAAAATATAATAGAACGATAGCTATGTATTGGAAAAGATAGAAGGAGATACCTGAATAACGTTGCCTACATCGGGAAAGGTTGAAACATAATTTGAAAATAAAAAAGCAGAACTGAGGAGACAGATCATGAAGCCAAAAGCCATATTATTAGATTTAGACGGGACCTTACTGACAAATGAAAAAGTAATTTCGCCAAGAACAAAGAAAGTATTAATGGCGGCGCAGAGGCAAGGGATAAAGCTTGTTTTAGCATCCGGAAGACCATCAAAAGGGATGAAAGATATTGCGCATGAATTAGAAATGAGTGCTTATCAGGGGTTGATAGTATCTTATAATGGAGCGAGAGTAGTTGAGTGTGAAACAGGGAAAGAATTATTCAGCCAGCCTTTGCCTGTCAAATATACAAAAGCTGTTTTAGAGCATCTGCGGAAATTTACAGTTAAAACAATGATTGACCGGGACGATTATCTGTATGTAGAAGATGTGTATGACAATGTGATTCATTATGAAGGAGAAGCAATCAATATTATTAGATATGAAGCCAGAGGGGCTGGACTGAAATTATGCGAGGTGGATGATCTAGCTGATTTTGTGGATTTTCCAGTACATAAAATTTTAGTAGCAGGAGAGCAGGATTACCTGCAAGCCCATTACCAGCAAATGCAAGAGCCGTTTCAAGGCGAAGTAACAGCAGCATTTTCTGCTCCATTTTATTTTGAATTCACGGACAAGGATATTGATAAAGCCAACGCGATTGAGCAGTCACTTTCTTCCTTAGGGGTTGCGGCAAAAGATACTATCGCATTCGGTGATGGACAAAATGATTATACGATGCTGCAGTACGCTGGCAGAAGTATCGCCATGGGGAATGCAAAGGATGAACTGAAACGTGCAGCAGATGAAATTACTTTAACGAATGAAGAGGATGGCATTGCGGTTGTGCTGGAAAAGTTAATAGACGAATGACTCCGGACAGGATGGTGAGCGGTGATGAGAAAAGCGGTAAAATATATTTTGGTATTTTTGCTGGGGATGCTGACTTATTTCATAATTTCAAGCATTTATTTTGTCTTTTTCGGGTGATTTTATAATTTATCACGGAGAACCGCCCGTAAAATTCCCGCTGAATGAAGTTTCGTTTTATGGTCGCATGAGCGTTTGCAGTTAATTCTTACTGGGCATATGGTATAATAGATTGGTAGACAGAGTGTGTTTGCTGAAAAAATAGGTGTATTTAACTAGGTGTGTATTTCATTTAGTGAAAGCAAACTCTGCCTTTTATAAGAAAAATTATAGAATGGGAGAGAGTTTCTATGAAGGCAGCAAGAATTTATGCCGAAAAAGATGTCCGTGTAGAGGATGTCGAAGTAAAAGAAGTCGGGGCAAAAGATGTGAAAGTAGAAGTAGCATGGACTGGTATCTGTGGTTCAGACTTACATGCTTATTCTCATTTTGTTGGTATTCCGACAGAAGAGCATCCAATATCAAAAAGACAAGCTCCGCTGACATTGGGTCATGAGTTTAGCGGAACGGTGACAGAGGTAGGCAGCAGTGTTACCTCGTTCAAGCCTGGCGACCGCGTTTGTATCGAGCCAAACCTTCGCTGCGGAGAATGCAAGGAATGCCGGGAAGGAAATTACCACCTTTGCAGAAATAGTAATGCCGCATTTATCGGCCTTGCTGATGATGGCGGGTTCGCAGAATACTGTGTCATGGAAGAACAATATTGTCATCAAATCCCGGATCATATGACATTGGAGCAGGCAGCGCTTGTAGAGCCGACTGCAGTAACGTATCATGGGGTTGAGATGGCAGGTGTGAAAGCAGGGGATGCGGTACTGGTTACCGGTGCAGGACCAATTGGCCTATTAACGGTTTTGTCAGCTCGTGCAGCAGGTGCGAGTAAAGTATTTGTCAGTGATGTTTCGAAAGAACGTTTAGCACTAGCGGAGACCTTTGGGTTTGTAAAAACATTAAATCCAGCGGAAGATGATGTGATTGGCACAATTATGGAAGATACGAATGGTGATGGTGTTGACGTGGCATTAGAATGTGCAGGCGTTCAGCCGACATTTGATACATGTCTGGAAGCTATTAAACGTACAGGTACCGTTTGTGTGTTAGCGATTTTTGGGAAAAATCCGGAAATCAATGCCTTTGCATCAACAATTAAAGAAGCTAACATTAAATTTTCCCTGGCATATTCCAATATCTACGATCGTGTGATTAATTTAATTGCCAGCGGACAAATCCCTGCTGAAAAAGTAGTGACGAATAAAATTAAATTAGATAATATCGTAGAAGAAGGATTTGACTTACTTCTTAACGATAAAAGTCAATCTAAAATTCTGGTCAGTGCAAAATAAGAGGATTTATAATTGAAAGGTCCACAGGCGAATCATGTCTGTGGACTTTTGCTTTTCATCTGTTATCGCTGTTCAGCCATCCGGAACCGCCAAAGCAGAGGTTTTTTATAAGAACCTGGTTGTTTAAAGGCTCACTTTATTTCTATATTGGGGTTTTGTTTTAATAAATGATGGATTAATGTCTGCTTATCTTTGGGAGAAATGGCAATAACCTTAAATGAATCGTAATTAATTTCAAGTTTGTCCATAGATAGAGCTGGAGCAGTAAATGGATCTTTCGTTTGCCGAATGCTGCGGATATCATCTATTTTTACTTTTTTCTTAAAAGGTCCGCAAGTTATTTTTAGTGTTTTTTCTTCAACCGTGTAATTGGTTTTGAACCAAATCCATAATAAAAGAATGCCAGTAAAGCCCAAGATGATTACTTTTATCCATTGCTTATCTAAAAATGCAGGAGTCATCCAAACACCGAAGTTTGGGAAGAAAACAGGCGGTATAATAAGAAGCAGAGCCGCTCCCCAGATAACAATTCTCATCCACCAATCTTTTTTTGACGGAAATACCATATAAGGTTCCCCCTTCCTACTACATCTACGTTTGTCAGGATGGTAAGTTTCATTTTTATTTTTTGTGCTATAAGAAAGGATAGTGCAAAGTTTCCTCCCTGTTTTAGTAAAGCGGTCCCATGTGAAGGGTACATTGAAAGCATTCGCGTTTTCCGTTTTCTAAAAAAACTAGATATGGAATTCACCCCAATTGGACGAGGGGATGTTTAGAATCGTTAACGGAAAAATAATGCCCCCATATAATCAACTCCCGCGTACAATCATTCTAAAATAAATATATGGCAAAGAACCCTATAAAACAGAATAGAGTGGTTGTTTTTTTACCGTATCTGTTTTATAGGGGCCAGTTTATGAAGCATGATTTATCTGCATTTTATTTATTTATTTATTTAAACTTTTTTATTGCCACGGAATTAATTTACCTTCCAGCCATTTAAGAACTTTATTAAAGGTCAATCCTAGTAATGATAAAATCAAAACGCCGACCATCAGTTTTGATATAATCATCAGGTTTCCATAGTGGAGAACCATGGATCCAAGCCCCTCCTGAGCAGCAATCATTTCAGCAGATACAAGTAAAAGCAGGGAAGTCCCGGCAGCAAGCTTGAGTCCTGCAAAAATCATCGGCAATGCACCGGGAAGGATCACCTTGCGAATAACATTGAAACGGCTGGAACCGAATGTGACAGCAGCTTTAACCAAGAGCGGGTCAACATTCTTTACCCCGGAAAAGGTATTGATAACAACTGGGAAAAAGACCCCAAGCGCAATAATGGTTACCTTGGATAGCTCGCCAATTCCAAGCCACAGGATAAATAATGGCAGTAAGGCAATTTTGGGAATCGGGTAAATGGAATAGACAATTGGCGTTCCGATAGCATCAGCAGTTCGAAAGAAACCAAGAATTAACCCAACTAAAATACCGAAAACGGAACCAAGCGCATACCCCATTAGAATCCGGTATAAACTGGCGCTCAAGTTACTTATAATTTCCCCGTTAGTGAGCATTTCCCACCCAGTTGTTATAATCACTGACGGGGCAGGAAGAAAGAGCGGGGAAACAAATCCCAGCTGCGCAATCAGCTCCCACAATAGGAGCAATCCAAGGATACCTACAAAAGGAGTGTAGAAAGGAACTTGTTTATCGAGATAAGCAACACGGTTTTTAATGACTTTTCGATTTGTTTTTTGAGATGTTTGTTCTATTGATTTTTCCATAACGAATCACTCCTTCAAGGCTTTCTGGGCATCGTGCCGGATGAGCTCCCAAATCTCTTCGGAATAGCGGTTAAATTGCTGTATATGCTCTTCGCTATTTCGTTTTGTCTTTGGCAGATCAATATGAATAATTTGTTTTATTTGCCCGGGATGCCGGGATAAAACAATAACACGGTCGGCAAGATAGACAGCCTCCTGGATGTTATGCGTTACATAAAGCGTGCTTAGACGGGTGCGATTCCAAATGGTAAGTAATTCTTCCTGCATTAATGTCCTTGTCTGAGCATCGAGCGCAGAAAATGGTTCATCCATCAGGAGTAAATCCGGTTCTACAGCAAGAGCCCGGGCGATTCCTGCCCGCTGTTTCATCCCACCGGACAGCTGTTTAGGATAGGCATCTCTAAAGTCAGCTAAGCCGACCATATCAAGGTAGTGATTACCGATTTCCTTCTGCTCTTTTTTGCTTGCACCCCGTTCTTCCAGTCCATAGACAACATTCTGAAAAACGGTTCGCCAAGGAAATAGGGCGTTTTCCTGGAACACGATGCCAAGTGTTGGGTCCTGTTCGATTCCATCAAAGTATACATCACCGGAAGTAGGCGACAATAAGCCGCCTACAATATTCAAAAGCGTCGATTTTCCACAGCCGCTTGGTCCGACCAGTACGACGAATTCCTCTTCATTGATGGAGAAATTGATATCGTTCAATGCGGTCACTTCATTTTTTTTGGCATCGATAAATTTTTTTATAACATTTTCAATGACGATTTTCATACGGTCACTACTCCAATTCGTTTAAAGCTTGTTCAAGGAACTCGGTATTTACGATATCTTCGGCATTGACATTCGCATCTATTAAGTTTTCCTTTGCGTACCAGTCGATTTGTGTTTGGATATCTTCTGAGAGCAGTACGCCGTCCCGATCCATATAAGGCAGCCCGCTTTCAATCAATTGCGGCTCTTGATCTGTATATTCTGCAATAATATTAATGACTTCCTCATAATTTTCCCCTGGAACGATTTCCCCGTCTTCTTTGACAAGAACAGCCTCATAATAATATTGGGTTGCTTTTGCATAAGCTTTCATGAAATTAACTGCCGTTTCCTCATCCTCTGCAAAGGCATTGGAGAAAAAGATTCCGGATGTCTGATAGTCAAAAGCATCGCCAATTTGTTCAATCACTTTCCCGTAGCCTTCTTCCAGCACAAGCGAAATATTCGGTTCATTTAAAAGGACAGCATCTACTTGTTCACTTTCCAATGTTTCCATTAATCCAGGAATGCTGTTTAATGGAACAAGTTCCACATCATCTGTTGTCAGACCGTGTTCCTCAAGCAATCTCCCGGCCATGTAGTGGTAAGTCGACCCGGTTTGAGTAATTCCAATTTGTTTCCCTTTCAGTTCCTCAACAGATTCGATATCTGAATCATTATGTACTAATAATGCAGTGGAGGAATAGCCTTCCTGTTCTCTTCCTTTATCAGCTACGATTAATAATTCCTCTCCGCCCGCAACCATATTGTATAGGCTTGCAGTAATTCCCGTTGCACCGACGTCAATATCCCCGCCGGTTACAGCGACAGCAATTGGCTGTGCCGCATCGAACCAATTTACTTGAAGATCGATTCCTTCTTCTTCAAATAATCCGTGCTCTATTCCAATAAATAGTGGTGCTGAGCTCGTCAGTTTTAGCATTCCGAGTTCAACAGTAGTTAATCCTTCTGAGTCCGATTGCTGTGCATCATCCGAATTTGTACCAGATGCATTATCTCCACAGGCAGCAAGCAAAACTAGCAATGCTAAGAGTGCCATCCATAACAGACTTTTTTTCTTTCTCATTAATATTTCCCCCTTCATAATTAAGTACCAGCACTTGTCCGAATTTTTGAAAAACCGTATGTATGCTTGATATATAGATAATAGAATAGCACAAATAAGTGCTTAATTCTATACGAATTTTTGGAAAATTACAGAAGGAAGATGCCTCTATTTATCGCCATGTAATAAAAATCAGCAAATCACGTAAGGAGCACGTCCATACGGGCAAGCTCTTTTTTCTATATCTTAAATGGAGGGAGGAATTCTATATGGCGAAGATTTACTTGGATCCTGGACATGGAGGAAGTGATACAGGAGCTGTAGGGCAAGGACTCCAAGAAAAAAATGTCACGCTGGCGATTGCTTTGAAAATACGAAATATCTTGAACAATCGTTATCAGGGGCATCAAATTCGGATGAGCCGTACGTCGGATCGAACCGTTTCATTGACTGCACGGACCAATGATGCGAACCAGTGGGGCGCAGATTATTTTGTTTCCATTCATATCAATGCCGGGGGAGGTTCTGGGTACGAAGACTTTATTCACTCCAGTCTTTCTAATCAAGGAGTAACCGGAAGATATCGGCAAATCATGCATGAAGAAGTCATGAAGCAGGTGAACTTTCAAAATCGAGGGAGAAAACAAGCGAATTTTCATGTACTGCGCGAGTCGGCAATGTCAGCTGTTTTAACAGAAAATGGATTCATCGATCATGCGGCAGATGCAGCAAAATTGAAATCGGATGCATTTTTGGAGCAAATTGCTTTAGGACATGCAAGAGGAATCGCGAGGTTATTTCAATTATCCTCTAAAAGCAGCTCAGGGTCTTCCGGTAATTCCGGCGGCTCCAGTAATAACCAGGGAGGCGCTTCATCAGGTGCAGGCAAAACAAATTCCATTGTAGATTACTTGAAATCCATTGGAGCAGATTCCAGCTTTGCCAATCGTGCCAGGCTGGCTGGCTCTTATGGTATTCAAAATTATACGGGAACAGCTGCACAGAATACACGGCTATTAAATGCCATCCGATCTGGAGGGAATTCTGGTAATACTTCTACCGGTTCCTCAGCCAAACGTGTTCATTTGCCAGCATCTGCATCCACCTGGCGAACGTATCCGTTAAATGTTACTCCTGTAAAGAAAAACAGTGATTGGAGCCTTACACCGTCAGCTTTTGGAGGCTTGACTTATACGATTTTAGCAGAGCCGTATCCAAATGTCGTGACGATTCAAACAGGCCGGGGAAGACGTAATATTTATATTGGACCAGATACGAGCGCACGCAGATTATAAAATAAAACTTCATTCAGCAGAGACGTTGATTCTCTGCTGAATGAAGTTTTATTCTTCCTGATCTATAAAGTATTTTGAAACAGGTTCTAAATTGTCATCTAATTCATAAACAAGTGGAACTCCGGTAGGGATGGAAACATTTACAATATCCTCATCGCTGATATCTTCAAGGTATTTCATTAAACCTCTTAAACTGTTCCCGTGTGCAGCGATAATAACACTTTTCCCTGCTCTTACAGATGGTTTTATTACTTCCTCCCAGTAAGGGATAACGCGTTTGATGGTAGTTTCCAGACTTTCACCGAGAGGGATTTCATCTTCGGGTATTTCTTTATATTTTTGCTCATGTCCAGGATAACGTTCATCTTCTTTTTCTAAAAGCGGAGGAGCTGTATCAAAGCTGCGGCGCCAGATATGCACCTGCTCGGCTCCGTATTTCTCTGCCACTTCCTGCTTGTTTAATCCTTGTAAAGCGCCGTAATGCCTTTCGTTCAGCTTCCAGGATTTATGGACGGGGACCCACAGGCTGTCTGTTTCCTCTAAAACATAATTCAGTGTTTTAATGGCTCTTTTTAAATAGGATGTATAGGCCACATCAAAGTGGAATCCATGCTGCTTCAATGCTTGACCTGCATGCTTCGCATCTGCAGCTCCATGATCTGTTAAATCCACATCTGTCCATCCAGTGAAAAGATTGGCCAAATTCCATTCACTTTGTCCATGTCTGATCAGTACAAGCTTCATATATAATCCCTCACTATCCTTTTACATATAACATACCACTGTTTGGAAGGATTTACACATTATGCGAAGGAATAACTTCTAAAAAATTTCTGAAAAAAACAGGGAAAATTTGCAGAAAGGAGAGAATACGATAAGCTAGTAAATAAAAGAGAGATGGAGGTTGCAGGTAATGGTAAAAGTTAATCCAATTGAACAGCTGCTGGATCAATTTGATACATTAATTTTAGACGGTGCATTGGCAACAGAGTTAGAAAAACTGGATTGTGATTTAGAGGATCCCTTGTGGTCAGCTCGTGTTTTGCTGGACGAGCCTGAAAAAATCAGAAAGGTTCATTATGCTTATTTTGAGGCGGGGGCAGATATTGCAATCACAGCAAGCTATCAGGCAAGTATAGATGGTTTTAAAAAGCGCGGAATAAGTGAAGCGGATGCGAGAGCACTTATGAAAAAAACAGTAGAATTAGCACAACAGGCGCGGGAAGATTACTGGATGAAAAAAAAAGAAGCATTCCGTCCCTACCCATTGATAGCCGGTTCTGTCGGGCCATACGGTGCTTATCTTGCAGATGGGTCAGAGTACATCGGGAACTACGGCGTAAGTGATTCGTTTTTATATGAGTTTCACAAGCCGCGTATAGAAGCTTTGGTGGAAGCGGGAGCGGATTTATTAGCGGTGGAAACCATCCCATCACTTCAGGAAGCTCGAGTTATCTGTGATGTACTGAAAGAATTTCCTGATATTTCTGCATGGATGACGTTTTCGTTGAGAGATGCGGTTCATATAAGTGAAGGAACGTCTCTGAAAGAATGTGCAGAAGTTTTAAACGCATGCAGCCAGATTGCAGCTGTAGGGGTAAACTGTGTGACAACGGAATTTGTCAGTGATGCCGTTCAAGCATTGCATGCCAGTACACAAAAACCTATTATCATCTATCCGAATTCTGGCGAACATTATAATCCGGAAACGAAAACATGGAATGGAGATAACGATGTACATATGGATGCCGCGGCTGCTGATTGGGCTAAAAAAGGAGCGAAAATTATCGGCGGCTGCTGCCGGACAGGACCAGAGGATATTAGAGGTATCCATAAGATATTGAGGGGAAATCAGTAGAGATCAGACTTCTTTTCATCATAAAAGCAACGGACAAAAATAATGGCTTTCCAAACAAGGAGAGTCATTATTTTTTATCTAATCCCCCCTTGACAATTTCAGTAATAAAATGTATAGTTACCTAGGTTAATAGTTACTCTTGTTAATTATGTGTGGAGGTTAGCAAATGGAAGGATTATTTCGGCATTATATACGTACACACCGGTTGTTAATGAAACATTTGAATGACCTTTTAGAAAAATATCAGCTTTCTTATTCCCTGTGGCAGGTTATTGTTTATTTAAAGGATAGCGGTACTTCAACGCTCGTTGATATTTCCAATTATTATCAAGTAGAAAAACCGGGTATTACCAGGCGGGTTCATCGCCTGCAGGAATCTGGCCTGATTAAGGAAGTACCAAGTACCAACCGCAGAGAAAAAATTATTGAGCTGACCTCGGAAGGAAAGCGTGTCTATCAAGTATGCAGAGAAGAGATTACGGCATTAGAGCATAGCATTTCCGAAGGGTTGACAGAAGAAGAGAAGCAAATTGCTTTTCAATTTTTAATGAAAATCCAAGATAATATTTTAAGTAAAGAAGGGTTTCGTAGTGAGTAGTGAATCGAAGTTATGGACAAAAGATTTTATTATTGTGTCCGCAGTTAATTTTTTATTAACACTTGTTTTTTATCTGCTTGTCGTTGTGATGGGAGTATACGCAGCAGAAGAATTTAATGCAACTGCAAGTCAATCCGGACTAGTAGTCGGGATTTTTATTGTCGGTGCACTGATTGGACGCCTGTTTATTGGTCGTTATATTGAAAAATTTGGTCAGAAAAAAACACTGTTTATCGGGGTTATTATATTTATTGTAGCTACATCTTTATATTTCTTTAATTTTGGTATCGGCTTTTTACTCTTTAATCGATTTATTCATGGGATTGGACTTGGTTTTGGAAGTACGGCAACGGGTACGATTGTAGCGCAGATCATTCCGGCAGCACGCAAGGGAGAGGGAATCGGCTATTATAGTATGAGTGCGACCTTATCTACTGCATTAGGACCGTTTGTCGGTCTGTATATGAGTCAGCATACCAGCATGCAAGGAATTTTTGGGCTCTGTTTAGCAATTGGTGTTATCAGTTTCTTTACAGTCTTTTTTGTGAAAATCCCGGTTATTGAGGAAACAAAAGCGGAAAAAGAGATAGAAAAAGAGGAAGAAAAGCATTTTATTGCTCAGTTTGTAGAGCCTAGAGCTGTGCCGATTGCAATTATCACATTGATTTTAGCTCTTTGCTACTCCAGTGTGCTGTCTTTCCTTAATTCCTATGCGATAGAACTGGATTTGGTAAGCGCAGCAAGTGTATTCTTCCTTGTTTATTCCATTGCTGTATTACTTTCCCGTCCTTTTACTGGCCGTTTAATTGATTTAAAAGGGTCAAATATTGTAATGTATCCTGCATTTGTCCTGTTTACGATTGGTATGATTGTTTTAGGGTTTGCACATAGCAGCTTTACACTATTATTAGCGGGTGTATTGATTGGTCTTGGTTTTGGTAATATGCAATCCTGTACACAGGCGATTGCAGTCAAACTGACGCCCCCGCATCGGATGGGGCTGGCAACATCCACTTTCTTCATCTTTTTAGATGGAGGATTAGGCTTTGGACCATATATCCTCGGATTTATTGCGCCAGCCATTGGGTTTAGCACGCTTTATATCGTGTTAGGCCTGGTTGTACTTGTAACAGCAGGGCTGTATACCATTTTACATGGCAAAAAAGCCGCTTCTGCTCAAAAGCAAGCATTAGCATATAAATAAAAAAACCTTCATTCCAAAAAGAGACTCTTTTTGGAATGAAGGTTTTTTACATTAATATCTCAACTTTCACACATTAAAAAGTAACTTCATTTCCATAGAAACAGGAGTTGATCATTCCTTTGATAACACCCTTGACAAAGATATAGAAGGCGAAGTGTAAAGCGCCGCTGCGGCGGAAAGCGGAGTGGTTGTCCGGAGCGAAGCTATGCACCATCACCAATTTTAAAATGGCCGGATAGTTCACCAAAATGCAAGCACGGTAATGGAGAACATGTTCACCCTGGAATAGCAAGATATATATGCTTATTCTTAGGTGCGAAAGTTGAGTTAATATCTAGTATTTTTGAGACGGCTGCTAAAAACCATAATGACATCGAATTTGTCAACGATAGATTTTGGCGAAAAATGTTTTAAGTGTACTGTGAAAATTTGTAGAAAATATACGATAAAAGTCGGTTGCTGTTATGTAAGATAATAAAAGTAAATTGATTCCAATGGATTATGATAAAAATATGAACTTTACTCCTTTTTCTTAAATTCAATGTATAATTATGTAAGGATCTATAGTATAATGAACTCAAGTAACCTTCTTACTGCTATATAAAAATGAATAGATTCTAGTTATATGATAAGTTGGTTTTTAAAATCAGATTTTAGAAAATTTAGTTATTTCATCTAGAACGTAAATAAAAGTGAAAGTAACAGCAGCAGACAATAGAATAGACTATATTTTAAGAGACATTTATTATATAAACGTAAATAAAAACATCGCAGTCATGTGTTATCAATTTATAACATAGAACCATTCCATATATATGCAATATATAATGATGGGTTACAGCGATGTTTTTTTATATCAATTTTATTTGTCTGCGCAGGAATATAGAGTTACTGTTACTTGGCAGTAAGATTGTGCATAGATTTTAATGTAGAAGGGGGCATGTTTATGTCATATCAAGATACCTATGAACAATGGAAGAATGAAGAGACTCTGGATAGAGAACTAAAAACAGAATTAGAGGGTCTTTTAAACAATGAAACAGAATTGGAAGATGCTTTCTCACACCCTTTAGAATTTGGAACTGCGGGTATGCGCGGAATATTGGGCCCGGGCATCAATCGGATGAACATTTATACGGTGAGACAAGCTACAGAAGGTCTGGCCCGATTTATGGAAAGTCAGTCAGAAGAGGATAAAAAAAGGGGAGTGGCGATTGCCTATGATTCCAGACATAAGTCTCCTGAGTTTGCGTTAGAAGCAGCAAGAACACTCGCAAACCACGGGATTCCGTCCTATGTATTCGAATCATTGCGTCCGACACCGGAGCTCTCCTTTGCGGTGAGACATTTAAATACATTTACCGGCATTATGATCACGGCATCCCATAATCCTGCAAATTATAATGGCTACAAAATTTATGGAGAGAGCGGTGGACAAATGCCGCCGAAAGATGCGGATGCTTTAACATCATATGTCCGTTCTGTAGAAAATCCGCTGCAAATAGATGTATTATCCGAAGAAGAAGCGAAAGAAAAAGGGCTTCTGACAATTATCGGAAAAGAAGTGGATGATGCCTATTTACAGGAAGTAGATACAGTAACGATTAATAGAGAGCTGGTAGCGAAAGAAGGAAAAGATTTAAAGCTTGTTTTTACACCGCTGCATGGCGCCGGAAAAATGCTTGGTGAAAAAGCGTTGGAGCAAGCAGGATTTACAGGATTTTCTTTCGTCCCTGAGCAAAGTATTGCTGATCCGGATTTTACGACTGTCAAATCTCCTAACCCGGAGGAACACTCTGCATTTGAATATGCGATTTCCCTGGGGGAAAAAGACGGTGCTGATTTGCTGGTGGCAACAGACCCGGATGCGGACCGCTTAGGTGTTGCTGTGAAGCTGCCGGACGAAACCTATAGAGTTCTCAGCGGTAATCAAATTGGAGCCTTGATGCTGGATTATATTTTAAAAGCGCGAAAAGATGATGGTACACTGCCAGACAATGCAGTGGCATTGAAATCAATTGTTTCCAGCGAGCTTTCCACTGCTATTGCTGAAAATTATCAAACTAAAATGGTTAATGTACTGACAGGCTTTAAATTTATCGCTGAAAAAATTCAGGCATATCAAGAGGACGGCTCGCAGACATTTCTGTTTGGTTTTGAAGAAAGCTATGGTTATCTGGTAAAACCCTTTGTCAGAGATAAAGATGCCATTCAGGCGCTGGTGTTGATTGCCGAAGTAGCTGCTTTCTACAAGCAAAAGGGCGAAAACCTTTACGACGCATTACAAACGATTTTTGAGGAATATGGCTATTATCAGGAAAAAACAATTTCTATTACCATGAGCGGTTTAGAAGGTTCGGCGAAAATAGCTTCCTTAATGAGACAGCTTCGTGAAGAATCTCCGATAACTTTTGGAGGAATAAAGGTTGTCAGCACAGAGGATTATAAATTACAGGAAAAAGTACATGCAGATGGTTCCGTAACTGCGTTGAACACGCCGCCCTCAGACGTATTGAAATATTTCTTGGAAGACGAAAGCTGGATAGCTGCACGCCCTTCCGGAACAGAGCCTAAAATCAAGTTTTATATCGGTGTTAAAGCTGGGAGTGAAGAAGCGGCTGAAGAAAAAATCAAAGCCTTTTCAGCAGCTATTTGGGAAATAACCAATGTAACCAGCTGAAAATCACTTCAGGGACAAGCTTCAAGAGATGTTCAAAAATCATCAGCTCCTTTCGATGAGGGGAGTAATCGAAAGCATCGGCAGCTTTTTGAACACGCACTTCAATAGGTGGTGAATGAAGAAATGCAAACGAATGAGTATTTGGAATTGGAAACAGAAGATGCAATAAAAAGATTTCACTCGGGTGAGAACTTTTATAGTCAGCATGTTTTCGGATATCACCAGGAAGAGCAGGACGGGGAGACAGGATTTGTCTTCCGTGTCTGGGCTCCGAATGCACAGCAGATATGGTTGGTAGGAACGTTTAATGACTGGGACGAATCCTTGCCAATGGAAAAAAATGAAGCATATGGCTATTGGGAAGTGTTCACCGGCAAGCCTTCCGAGAATGATTTGTATAAATACAAGGTGCGTCAGGCAGACGGCAGAGTAGTTTATAAAATTGATCCATTTGCCATTGCATTTGAGAAGCGTCCGGATAATGCAGCTTTGATTCATCATGTTCCGGAGAAAAAATGGAAGGATGGTTTATGGTACGGGAGAAAGAAGCGTTCTAATTTCTTTCAGCGTCCCATAAATATCTATGAGGTACATGCCAGTTCCTGGAAGCATCATGAGGACGGGACGCCTTACTCCTTTGCGGATTTAAAGGAAGAATTAATTCCATATGTCAAGAAAATGGGATATACCCATATTGAATTTATGCCGTTAATGGAGCATCCTCTCGGGGCGTCTTGGGGATATCAATTGATAGGTTATTTTGCTTTAAGCTCTTATTACGGCAAGCCGGAAGAATTTCAAGATTTTGTGGAAGCATGTCATAAGGAAAATATAGGAGTATTTGTGGACTGGGTCCCCGGTCACTGCTGTATTAATGATGATGCTCTTCCGAAATATGACGGCACACCTCAATTTGAATATGAGAATCCGGACCGGGCAGCAAATATTCGCTGGGGCTCTGTTAATTTCGATTTAGGTAAACCAGAGGTACAATCATTTCTAATCTCCAGTGCTCTATTCTGGTTAGAAATGTACCATATTGATGGAATACGTGTCGATGCGGTTTCCAGTATGCTTTATTTAGATTATGACGATGGGCCTTGGGAACCGAACCATGAAGGCGGGAATCGTAACTATGAAGGATACTACTTCCTGCAAAAGCTGAATGCAGTTGTCAAGCTGGCTCATCCGGAAGTGATTATGATTGCGGAGGAGAGTTCATCTGACACACAGATTACTGGATTAATTGAATCAGGCGCATTGGGCTTTGATTATAAATGGAACATGGGCTGGATGAATGATGTGCTGGACTTTTATAAAATGGATCCAGCTTTTCGGAAGGACCATTTTAACTTAATCACCTTCTCCTTTATGTATATGATGCAGGAAAACTATATCCTTCCGCTTTCTCATGATGAAGTTGTACATGGAAAAAGGAGTTTAATGCATAAGATGTGGGGAGACAGGTATAAACAATTTTCGCAATTGCGTAATTTATATACGTATATGATTGCTCATCCTGGAAAAAAGCTTTTATTCATGGGAAGTGAATGGGGACAATTCTTAGAGTGGAAGTACGATGAAGGATTGGAATGGCGTGATTTAGATGATCCAATGAACAACAGCATGCAGCATTTTACTACTAGTTTAAATGCTTTGTATAAAGAACAGCCGGCATTATGGGAACTGGAGGAAAGCTATGACACGATTTCAATTATCGATGCCGACAATCGAAATGATTCGGTTCTTAGTTTTATCCGGAAAAGTAAGAAGAAAAAGGATTTTCTGATTATTATTTTAAATATGACCCCTGTAGAGCGTCAGGATTTTCCGATTGGTGTTCCATACCAAGGGAGCTACAAGGAAATTTGGAATACAGAAATGCAAGAATTCGGCGGGACGTGGAAAGAGCATAATCCTGACCAATTAACGGAGGAAGTTCCTTTTAAGGAATATCCTTATCGTATTAAAACGGTTGTACCGGCATTGGGAGCGTTGATCTTACAGCCTGATAAAATAAAAATACCAAGAAAACGTCCATCTGCTAAGTAATTTTTCATCATGGGAAATATCATTTTTATTGGAATTTTTTGTATCCTCTAAAAATATATTATAGAAACACACCAGGTTTTACTTTTTAACGTAAATTTTTGAAGAAGTAATCGAAAGGGGGACAGGTGAAAGGCTGCTTTCACCGAATATATGAAAAATGAGATGCTAGCAATGATTCTTGCAGGAGGTAAGGGATCGCGATTAGGAAAACTGACAAAAAATATCGCTAAACCAGCTGTTCCTTTTGGAGGAAGATATCGTATTATTGATTTCACATTAAGTAATTGTGCCAACTCTGGGATTAAAAATGTGGGTGTAGTCACCCAATATCAGCCACTCGCTTTAAATAACCACGTAGACAATGGGACAAGCTGGGGGCTGGATGGAATTAATTCCGGCGTCACGATTCTTCAGCCTTATGCTGGTTCAGAAGGCGGTAAATGGTTTGAAGGAACTGCACATGCGATTTACCAGAATATTGCTTATATCGATGAGATGAACCCCGAATATTTACTTGTATTATCAGGAGACCATATTTATAAGATGGATTATGAAGAGATGCTTGAGACACACAAAGCAAATGAAGCTTCTTTAACAGTTGCCGTGCTGGAAGTCCCTGAAAAAGAAGCATCTCGTTTCGGAATTATGAATACAGACGAAAATGACCGGATTATAGAATTTGAAGAAAAACCGGAAAATCCTAAAAGTAACCTGGCCTCGATGGGAATTTACATTTTTGACTGGAGCCGGTTACGGGAGGTGCTGTTAAGCAGCTATTCCAAAGATGACCATATGCTGGATTTTGGCAAGCACGTTATACCCTCTTATTTAGAAGGCGGGGAGAATGTATTTGTCTACCGATTTGCTGGATATTGGAAGGATGTTGGAACCATTGATTCGCTCTGGGAAGCAAACATGGAATTTATTAATCCTGAAATGAATCTGGATATCCGGGATAAATCATGGCGTGTCTATTCCAGAAATACAATTTCACCGCCAAACTTTTTAACAGATACCGCTTCGGTGACAGACTCTCTAATCGTTGATGGATGCTATGTAGCTGGGCAGATTGAAAATAGTATTCTATCGAATGATGTGCAGGTAAAAGAAGGCTCGAAAATAACGGATAGTTTTATTATGCCGGGAGCAAGTATCGGCAGGGACGTAACCATCCATCGGGCAATTATTGGAGAAGGCGCGGTCGTGGGTGACAATACAGTAATTGACGGAACGGAAGAGGTCGGCGTAGTAGGCTATTCTGAAGTGATTGGAGTGACGATGGATGAGGGCTAATAAAATTTGTGCGGTTTTAGGGAATATTCAACGCTATAATGCTTTACTTCCATTAACAAATGAGAGACCACTGGCAACCTTGCCGTTTGCTTGTAAATACAGACTGATTGATTTTCCGCTTTCCAGCATTGTCAATGCGAATATAAATACGGTTTATATGATTTTTAATGAAGGAGAAACACAATCTGTATTTGATCATATCGGCGGAGGGAAAGAATGGAATTTAGACGGCGTGCATAATCGTTTCTTTATCCACCTCTATCAAGACTTTTTGAAATTAAAAGCACATAACCAAAGCTATTATCGTCCGCTGATCGACTATCTTGAAAAATCAAAATCAGAGTATACGGTTTATATGAGCAGTAAAATGATTTGTAATATCGACTTGCGAGCTGTTTTAAAAATTCACCAGCAGCAAAACAATGAAATGACGGTAGTTTATAAAAAGGTAGAATCTGAAAAAATATGCCAGACAGATGCTGTATTATCTCTGACAGATAATGGCCAAATTACCGAAGTGCGCCCATATATGGAGCATTTGCAGACATCCGAGCAGGAGAATCTCTGCATGGATATTTATATCGTCCAGACAGATTGGCTGATTCGGGAATTAAAAGAAGGACAGCAGGAAGGAACTCCCGCGGATATCCAAGATTTTCTGCGTAAAAAAATCCATACCGTAAAAAGCTCTACCTACGAGCATACGGGTTATTTAAGTAATATTTTTGATATCAATTCATACTATAATGCATCACTTGATATGCTGAACCAGCAAAAATTCAGTTCGCTTCTCTATTCTAATCAAAAAATATATACAAAATTAAAAAATGAAGTTCCAACCTATTACTCAGAGTCTTCTGAGGTGAATAACAGCCAATTTGCAACAGGATGTATCATTGAAGGAAAAGTAGAAGGATCCTCTATTTCTCGTGGAACAGTGATAGATAAAGGGACAGAAATCATCGATTCAATCATTATGCCAAGTGCAAAAATATGTGCCGGAGCCAGGGTGCAAAACGCTATCTTGGATAAGGAAGTTGTTGTGGATCCAGGGGTACAAATAATAGGGACAAGAGAAAATCCGGTAGTCATTGAAAAATATCAGCACGTAACCAATGATATCCTTGCGAATGGGGTAGCAGTTGGCGATATAGAGAGATAGGAGGAAAAATATGAAATTATTATTTGCTAGTGCAGAGTGTGCACCGTTTTTCAAAACAGGCGGACTCGGAGACGTTATTGGTGCACTCCCGAAAGAATTAGCAAAAAAAGATGTGGAAGTGGCAGTTGTACTGCCGCTTCACAAAAAAATGCCGGCTGCATATAGAGAGAACTTAGAGCATGTGACGTCCTTCTCGATAGACGTCGGCTGGAGAAGTCAATTTTGTGGAATCGAACGTTTAAAAATGGATCATGTCACCTATTATTTTATCGATAATCTCTACTATTTTGACCGCGATGATTTATATGGTTTTTATGATGATGGGGAACGCTTTGCTTTCTTTCAGATGGCTCTGATTGAAATGATGGAGGCAGTTGATTATATTCCGGATATCCTTCATGTACATGATTTTCATACAGCAATGGTACCATTTCTCTTAAAAGAAAAATATCATTGGATTGAAGCATATCAAAACATTCGAACCGTGCTGACCATTCATAATATTGAGTTTCAAGGTCGGTATCACCCGGAAGTGCTGTCTGATTTATTCGGAGTCGGCGACAGAAAATATCATGATGGTACCATTCGCTTCAAAGATGACATTAATTTTCTGAAGTCGGGTATTGTATATGCAGACAGAGTAAATACGGTCAGCCATTCTTATGCAAGAGAAATCCAGACTGCTGAATTTGGCAATGGCTTAGAAGGCATTCTCAGACAGGAGCAGGGAAAGCTGTCAGGTATTGTGAACGGGATAGACTATGAGATAAATAATCCGGAAACAGATCTGGCGCTCAAGTCTACCTATTCTTCCGCTGACTTATCAGGCAAAAAAGAGTGTAAGCAAGAATTACAGGAACGAATGGGACTTCCTGTGAAGAAGGATGTTCCGGTCATTGCGGTGGTCAGCCGTCTGACACATCAGAAGGGTTTTCATCTTGTTTTGGAAGAGCTGGAGAATCTATTACAATATGATGTCCAGTTTGTTCTGTTAGGGACCGGAGATCCAGCCTTAGAGCATCCATTCCAGCTGATTTCTGAATGGTATCCAAATAAGTGCGCAGTGAACATTACATTCGATGTAACACTGGCTCAAAAGATTTATGCCGGCGCGGATATCTTCCTGATGCCTTCAAAATTCGAGCCATGTGGATTATCACAGCTGATTTCCATGCGGTATGGCACGTTGCCGGTGGTTCATGAAATAGGCGGATTGAAAGATACGGTAGAACCATATAATCCGATTGAAAAAACAGGGACAGGGTTTGGCTTCTCCTTATTTACACCATACTACATGATGGAAGCATTGAAAAAAGCAATCCATGTCTATCAGGAAGAGAAGGATGTATGGGACAGCCTGATTCAGTCTGCAATGGTACAGGACTTCAGCTGGGAGACGTCCAGTGAGCAGTACTATTTGCTTTATAAAGAAATTTTATAGGAAGCGGTGTGTGTTCAAAGAGCTCAAGAAATAATGCATGTTATTGAGTTTTTTGAACACCTTCTTATAGGCCCAAAACATAAACGCATCGGTTTAAGTGAGATGAGCAGCTTCTTCCCTAAAATGTAGTGTGTAATTACATTTTCAGGGAAGAAGAACTTTAAGCTAAACTTAGATAATGCAGAGAAGGAGCTTAATACATGGCTTTAGATAAGGAAATTTTCAAAGAAGAATTGAAACAGAGACTGAGAGAGAATTATGCAATGGAATTGGAGGACGCAAGCGAGCAAGAGATTTTCTATACATTAGGAGCGCTGGTAAAAGCACGTTATTCGGATGCATGGAGAGATACATGGAAGTATTATGTGGATAAAAATAAAAAACAGGTTTATTATTTTTCCATTGAATTTTTACCTGGCAGAATGCTGAAAAGTAATTTATTGAATCTGGGAATATTGGACACTGCAAGAGAGGCTTTAACGGATCTTGGTATTCATTTAGATGATCTGGCAGAAGTGGAAAAGGATATGGCATTAGGAAACGGTGGCCTTGGACGATTGGCTTCCTGTTTTATGGATTCGATCGCATCTGGCGGATTTCCAGGTAACGGAAATGGCATCCGGTATGACTATGGGCTTTTTAAACAACGCTTCGTAGATGGATACCAGGTAGAGCTTCCGGATGAGTGGCTGCAGAGCGGGAATATCTGGGAAGTTCGCAGAGAAAGTAAAGCGGTAGATGTCCGTGTCGGCGGGCATGTTTATTTAGCAGAGACAAACGATGGGAAATTAAAGCCGGTGTATGAGAATGAAAGAGTTCTCCGGGCCGTCCCTTACGATACCGGGATGGTAGGCTATGAAAATAATGTTGTCAACACACTACGGCTCTGGGCAGTAGAGATTCCTGATTCGGAAGAGGATAAATACCAAAGTATTCAGGGACGCAGAGAATTGGAGGATTTAACAGCTGTTCTTTATCCGGATGATTCCAATGAGCAGGGACGCTTAATCCGTTTAACACAGGAATATTTCTTTGTGTCAGCAGGCATCCAAAGTATTATCCGTCATTATAAAAAGTGGTTTCAAAAACCGATTTCCAAGCTCAGCGAATATGTTTCTATCCATATCAATGATACACATCCTGCTTTATGCGTGCCGGAGATGATGCGGATTTTGATTGATGAAGAAGAATTGTCCTGGGAACAGGCCTGGGATATTACTGTAAAAGTAATGAGTTATACGAACCATACCATTATGGCGGAAGCATTAGAGAAATGGTCCATTGATTTAATGCAGCGCACATTGCCGCGGATGTATCAAATTATGGAAGAAATCGATGCACGTTATGTGCAGACGATGCAGGAGCTGCACCCGCATGATTTAGTAGAACGTACGCGGATTATCCGTAACGGGCAGGTACATATGGCGCACTTATCTATTATTGGCAGCCATAGTACAAATGGTGTGGCCAAATTGCATTCTGATTTGCTCAAATCAGTTGTTCTGCATGATTTCTATATTATTTATCCCGACCGGTTTAATAATAAGACGAATGGAATTGCACAGCGCAGATGGTCACAAATTGTGAATGAACCGATGTCAAACGTGTTAGATGAAACGATTGGAAAGACATGGAGACAGGATTCTGGCGATTTGAAATTACTGAGGAACTATCAATCGGATCAGGCCGTTTTAGAGAAACTGGCAGAAGCAAAGAAAATAAATAAACAAAAATTAGCTGATTATATTTTGGAAACAACAGATATTGAGGTTTCCGCAGATGCCATTTTTGATGTGCAGATTAAAAGACTGCATGCCTATAAACGTCAGCTGTTAAATCTATTGCATATTATTAAGCTGTATCAGGATTTAAAAGAAAATCCAAGCTTAGAAATGCAAAAGCGTGTGTTTATTTTCGGGGCAAAGGCAGCGCCAAGCTATCATTATGCCAAAGTAATTATTAAATGTATTAATGAAACAGCGAATCTAATTAATAATGACCCGGATATCAAAGACCGGATTAAAATTGTTTTCCTGCCAAATTACAATGTCAGCCTAGCAGAGAAAATTATCCCCGCAGCAGACGTCAGTGAGCAGATTTCCCTTGCATCAAAGGAAGCTTCGGGTACGAGTAATATGAAGCTGATGCTGAATGGTGCGATTACACTTGCGACGCTGGATGGCGCTAATGTTGAAATCAGAGATGCAGTCGGCGATGATAATATTTATATCTTCGGTCTCACCGAGAAAGAGGTTTATGAATATTATGAGAATCAGGAGTACTCCGCCCAAAGGCTATATGATGAAAATGCCGTTATCCGCCGTGTATTAAATGCATTTATTGATGGTACGATTCCAAACATTGTTTATGAAGGACGTGAAATTTTTGATTCCCTCATAAAATATAATGATGAGTACTTCCTGCTGCGCGACTTTGATTCTTATGTAGAAGCGCAGGAAGAAATTGATAAAGCTTATGGAGATCAAACCTTCTGGCAGAAAATGAGCCTCATCAATATTGCGAATGCCGGCAGATTCTCCTCTGATGAGACAGTCAGCCGTTATGCAGAGGATATTTGGAAAATCGAGTCAAAAGATTCATTTGTTACTGAGAAAGGATAGTATTATGCCACATGTTTATTATAATTCATGGATAAGCGATTATAAAAAACCATTTGGAGCGGTACAGCCGAACGAAAAGATTACCTTTCAAGTGGATGTCCATGAAAGTCATAGAAGCGAAGTACAATTTATGGTTCGAAAAGAAAATGGGGCGCATGATGAAAAAGCTTATTTAATGAAGGGTATAGGCGATAATCGTTTCTCTTATAGCTATGCGCCTCATGAAGGAAAGGGTCTCTATTTTTACTATTTTGCTGTGAAGTGGAAGGATGATAAAGGGGAGGAAATGTCTGCTTTTTGGGGTGCGTCATCTGTAAAAGGGGAAGGGAAACTATATCATAATCTGCATGAGGTGATTCCTTACCAGCTGACCTGCTTTGAAAAAAAAGAAAATACACCGGATTGGTATCGGGAGGCTGTTTTTTATCAGATTTTTCCTGACCGCTTTTATAATGGCAATCCAGACGGGCAAGTAAATGCGCCAAAGCGGAATAGTTTCCTATATGGGGATACGCGTGATACACCGCTGTATGTGCGCGGTCAAAAAGGAGAGATTCTCCGTTGGGATTTTTACGGCGGGAATTTAGAAGGAATCCGGCAAAAGATACCTTACCTGAAGGATTTAGGAATCAATGCCATATATCTGAATCCCATTTTCCAAGCAGCAAGTAATCACCGTTATGATACGGCAGATTATATGAAAATCGATCCAATGCTCGGTGATGAGAAGCTATTTAAAGAAATCATAGAAAAGTTGCATGCGGAAGGCATTCATGTCATTTTGGACGGCGTATTCAGCCATGTAGGAAGAAATAGCATTTATTTCAACTATGATGGTACGTATGGAGAGGATGAGGGAGCCTGCCGAAATCAAGAGAGTCCGTATTATCCCTGGTTTACATTCACTGACTATCCGAATAAGTATGCGTCGTGGTGGGGGATTGATGACCTGCCGGAAGTGGATAAGTTTAATAAAGAATTTCAAGATTATATTTATCAGGATGACGGCAGTGTAATTGATAAATGGAGCAAACTGGGTGTAGATGGATGGCGTTTAGATGTAGCTGATGAGCTCCCGGATGAATTTATTGCCGGCATCCGTCATAAGCTGGAACAATATCCAGAAAAAGTGCTGATTGGCGAGGTTTGGGAGGACGCATCAAATAAGATTTCTTATGACGAACGCAGGCAATATATCCTGGGAAATCATTTGCATGGTGTAATGAACTATCCGTTCCGAAACACGGTCTTAGATCTGCTGCAATTAGAAAAAACGCCAAAAGAGCTCTGTCAGCGATTAACGCAGCTTCACGAAAATTATCCCAAAGATATTCTTTTTAATAATTTAAATAATATCGGGACACATGATACGAAACGAATCTATACATTTCTTGGAGAGGATAAGGCAAGGCTGAAGCTTGCGCTGAGCTTTTTATTGATTGCTCCGGGAATTCCTTGTATTTATTATGGGGATGAAGCTGGTGTGACAGGAGAACAGGACCCCGATAACCGTAAATTCTTCCCATGGGAGGATATCGACCAGGATATTTTCAAGCATTGTCAAAGGTGGATTACGGAAAGAAAACAAAACAGTACGTTAAAATACGGTGATTTTGTTCTTTTTCATACCGATGATATGTTAGGAATGCTTCGTTTTACAGATGAGGAATATACCATTTATATGATTAATCCGCATGATGAAGAAAAGACCTGTCATGCTGATAAGCTTCATTTCTTGCGGAAAGTACCATTAACCGAGGAAGTGATAAAGGGTATTTTGAAGGATGTCACGATAGACGGAAAAAGTGATTTCTTTGTAACAGGAAAAATATAGTTGTGTATTTAATAAAAGCAGGCTGTCTCGATACAGCCTGCTTTTAAAGTTATTAATCTACCTTTTCAAAGCCTTGTTCTTCCAAGGTTTCTACCGCATCATCCAAATTTAAATTCCCTTCTTCATTTTCTAGCAGTTCATCAAGCCCCGGCAGCTCTGAAATATCTACCACGGCGAAATCAATGGTAATTGTTTCAGTGAAATGATCTTCTTCAAAAGCGAGGTTATATTCCAGCCCCTCAATCCCTTGTAATGGTTCAGCAGAAGGGACAAGAAGCGCCTCTGCATCCTCTTTTGATTCAATGCCTCGGATACTATCATAAGAGGTGATGCTCTGACTGGATTGTTCAATGATTTCTCCATCATCAGCTACAAAGGTTGTTTCGATCGAATTATTGTCTTCCTCTAATTTATATGTTACGGTTTCCTGTTCGGAGCTGCAGGCAGCCAAGGTGAGAAAGGAAATCAACAAGACGAAAAAACCGGTCATTTTAAAGTTATTATTCTGTATCATCTTTGTTTCTCCTATTCTTATGTAATTAACTCAACTTTCGCACATTAAAAGTAACTTTATCTCTATAGAAACAGGAGTCAATCGTTCCTTCGATAACACCCTTGACAAAGAACAGAAGGTGAAGTGTAAAGCACCGCTGCGGAAAAACACTACGCTTTCCATGGGCTTGCGCTCAGCCTCCTCAAAAAAAGAAGTTCGCTTTTTTCTGCGGGATCTTCCCACTGGGACTGCGATTACTCGCCCCACCGAAGAACATTGCGCTTTCCCATAGGAGTCTCTGTGTTTTTCCTCCGCTAGTAGGATATTCTGTACATGGAAAACACCTCACCAAAATGCAAGCATGGTAATGAAGAACATGTTCATCTTGGAATATAAGATATATTTGCTTATTCTTAGGTGCGAAAGTTGAGTAATTAAGCTAATCGTATCGAATTAGAATAGGAAAGTCAAAATCGAAATTCGTGAATAATAGACTAGTAAAAATAGTGGAAAGATAAAAATAAAGCCGTATCTGCGCTCAGATACGGCTTTACTTTCTTCCTATTCTTCTTCTACTACTTCTAAACCGTTATCTTCCAATTCGCTGACCATTTTTTCTAAGCTTAAATCTTCCTCATCAAAAGCATCTTCATCGATACCGAAGCCTAGCGTGTTCAGTTCTTCTGGGCCAGCTGTTGTCAGATCGATATTGATGGCTACCACAATTTCTTCTTCTTCATAAGTAAGTTCAACCTCTACACCATCTGCTTCATTTGCATCCTCAAATTCGGATTGAAGCATCTCATCCATAGACTCTGCTTCTTCCTTTGACTCGACTCCGATTAAGGCATATGGTATGGTCATTTCAGCTGCCATGGATTGAACTTCATCGCCCTTTGCCTCTAATGTAATTTTCTGCTGCTGCCCCATTTCTTCTCCTTGAAGCGTTACCGTTTCGTTAGATCCGCATGCTGCCAATCCAAAAATAGCAATCAATAAAACTAATAGTCCAGTAATTCTGAAATTTTTCTTTTTCATCTGTGTCATTGCTCCTATCCATTTTTTAATACAGTTGCCATCGTACCGAATTAAACGATTAAAGTCAAACGAAAACCGTACCTCCGGGTACGGTTTTACTCTCAAACTATTCTTCTACTACTTCAAATCCTTGCTCTTCAAAATCGCTCACTGTTTCTTCCAGACTAATATACTCATCGTCTCCAGTGTCTGGGAAACTAGCGCCAGGAATACTGTTGATTTCTTCAATATCGGCAACAGTTAAATCAACAGAAATTGTTTGAGTTAATTCTTCTTCACCATAATCCAAATCAAATTCGATGCCATCGATATCCTCAAATGGTTCAAATTCTGAACGGAAAAGTTCATCCATCGATTCTGCTTCTTCCTGTGAAGCGGCACCTACCATAGAATAAGGAATGTTAGCTTTAACCGTTTGTTTTGTCATTTCATCATCTTTTGCATCCATGGTTACTTCCATGGTCATTCCCATTTGTTCCCCTTGAAGTGTTACTGTTTCTTCTTTCCCGCAAGCCATTAGTCCAGCTATAGCAATAAATAAAAATAATAATCCGGTAATTCTAAAAATTCTTTTTTTCATTATGAAATTTGCCCCAATCTATTTATTTGTAAAATTAGCGTACCGAATTAAACAGTCAAAGTCAAAGCAAATTGGATAAAAAATAAAGAATTAGACTATTATCCTGCGCTTGAAGTAGGTTTTATTTGCTTTTTTTGGATGTTCATTATGAAATTTGGTTTGTTTTGGATATTACTGGATTTAGCGGTTTAGAGGCTGGGATAAGCTTTACTTTATCATGAACTATTTTCAGTGAAACTTCCGTCAAAGGAGGTTCGTTTTATTAAGCTATTGTAAGTTCCTTTAATGAAAAATGAAGTATTGATATTGGTTTGGTAAATTTCCCGATTTCATGAAAAAGATATGTTTTAATGTACTTGAATGAAGGGAGGAAAAGAATGAGTTATATCGAGTTAAAAGATATCACGAAGTCGTATCATGCGGGAAATAACATATTAGAGCAAATCAACTTAACAATCGAGAAGGGGGAATTCTTTGTATTGGTAGGGCCCTCCGGATCTGGGAAAAGTACCTTGCTGCGGATGATTGCCGGACTGGAGGATATTACAGACGGCGTATTGAAAATGAATGAAAAAGTAGTCAATCACCTGCAGCCGAAAGACAGAAATCTTTCGATGGTTTTTCAAAATTATGCTTTATATCCGCATTTATCGGTCGAACAAAATATCCTGTTTGGTTTGAAGGCGAAAAAGGTTTCTAAAGCGGAACAGCAGAAAAGGCTGAAGGAAACAGCAGAAATGATGGGATTATCGGAGCTTTTAGACAGGAAGCCGCGTCAGCTTTCAGGAGGACAGCGACAGCGAGTTGCTTTGGCCAGGTCGGTTGTCAGTGAAGCGCCGCTTTGTTTAATGGATGAGCCGCTATCTAATTTAGACGCTAAATTGCGTGCGCAGATGCGTGTGGAAATTAGAAGGCTGCAGAAGCAATTAGGCTTAACCTTGATTTATGTAACACATGATCAGGTCGAAGCGATGACGATGGGAGACCGGATTATGGTTTTAAATGATGGAGAAATCCAACAGGTAGGTAAACCAATTACATTATATAATGAACCGGCCAATTTATTTGTCGCTTCTTTTATCGGTTCTCCCAAAATGAATATGGGAAAAACGGAAATAAAGGATGTCTCGAATTTTCTTGTGAACAAGACACTGTCCTTTTCGGCAGATGCCAGGATGCAGAAGGCGTTTCAGGTACATAAAAACATCATCGCAGGAATAAGACCGGAGCATATCCAGCCGGCAATCCATCAGGAAGCAACGCATTCTTTAGAAGTGATTCATGTAGAGCAGTTAGGGAATGAGACATCGCTCGCTTTGGATGTCGGCGGCGAATTATGGACAGCAAAATGGCCGGGGCAATGGGATATCACAGCAGGTAACCAGCTGGAGGTGTATATATCGACAGAGCACCTGAGTTTTTTTGATGCACAGACGGAAGCATTAATTCGTCCAGCTTCCTTCAGCGGGCATGGGGAGGTTCAGGCGATATGACGAATATGACTGCGGTCATTACACAAGAGGACCAAGCTTTATTTGTGCGGACGAAGCGGAAACAGCGTTACAAGCAATTTATCAAAGGTATCCTATTTCTATTGCCATCCATTGCTCTTTTTTCTGTATTTTTATTCTATCCTTTGCTCCGGACGATTTATTTAAGCTTTTTCCTTACTGATGCGAGCGGGGCCACAACGGTATTTGTAGGATGGGATAACTTCGTGACATTATTTCAATCAACTATTTTTCAGCAAAGCATCAAATCGACGTTTCTATTTGTTCTTTATACAGTGCCGCTGACCATTGTGATCAGTTTATTTCTAGCTATTATTGCAAATGAAAAATTAAAAGGGATTGGCTTCTTTCGGACGATATTTTCCTCTACCATGGGAATCTCCGTAGCCGCGGCATCTGTATTCTGGCTGTACTTATTTCATCCGACAATCGGCTTTTTAAATATTATCATGGACACCTTTGGGCTGGAGAAGGTTGGCTGGCTGACAGACCCTTCCTGGGCACTGATTGCGGTAGCTGTGACAACCATATGGATGAATATCGGTTTTACCTTTTTGATATTGCTGGGCGGATTACAATCGATTGATAAATATCTTTATGAAAGTGCGGATGTGGATGGTGCAGGGTATTTTTATAAATTAAGAAGGATTACGATTCCCATGCTGTCACCAACCCTGTTCTTTGTTGTGACGGTAACAATTATCAATGCCTTTCAAACGTTTGGGCAGGTGGATATTTTAACGCAGGGCGGTCCGCAAAATGCAACCAATTTAATGGTCTACTCGATTTACCGGGAAGCCTTTACTAACTATCAATTTGGCTCGGCGAGTGCGCAGGCAATCATTTTGTTTATTATCATTCTATTAATGACAATCATCCAATTTAAATTGGGAGAAAGGAAGGTTCATTATCAATGAGAATTCCTTTCGGACGAAAAATTGTAACCTATCTTTTATTGATTGCTGCAGCATTTCTTGTTTTCACACCGACGATGATGGCTGTTGTCATGAGCTTTATGACAAATCAGGATATTATGACGGGAAGCTTGCCTTCTGCTTTTTCACTCGATAACTATCGTCGGGCATTTGAACAATTTCCGCTGCTGCATTATGTCATCAACAGCTTTTTAGTTTCGATTGCCATCATGATTGGCCAGCTGATTTTAGCCAGCTTAGCAGCGTACGCCTTTGTTTTTTTAGAATTTAAAGGCCGGGATTTCTTGTTTTATCTTTTTATCGCAACGATGATGGTGCCATTTGAAGCTTCGATTATTCCAAACTTCCATACGATTCGCGACCTTGGCTGGATTGATCAATATACCGGACTGACGATTCCATTCTTTGCGATGGCTTTTGGAACATTCTTGTTACGGCAGAATTTCAAACAAATTCCTAAGGAACTGCGCGAAGCAAGTCAGATTGCCGGTATGGGAGATGTGAAGTTTTATTTGAAAGTGGTCCTGCCGGTAGCGAAAACAAGCCTGATCACCTTAGGCGTGTATGGCTTTTTAACGTCCTGGAATATGTATCTGTGGCCGCTGTTAGCTACAACCAATGATAATGTCAGAACCGTACAGATTGGTCTGCGCCAATTACAATCACAAGAGCAGATGAACGATTGGGGAGTGATTATGGCGGGAGCGGTCATTGTCATTATTCCAACATTGATTTTATTATTTTTAGGACAGAAGAAGTTGCAGCGTGGTTTAACAGAGGGAGCGCTAAAATAAAAAAGAATGTGAAAAAGGAGTCGTTTTTTTTGAAGAAAATGTTGTTATTCGTCGTTTTGAGTATGACTATTTTTATGGCAGCCTGCGGTTCCAATGATGCAGAAGGGTCTAGTGAAGCAACAGAAACAGAAGATGGCAAGCAAATCGTCACCTTTTGGCATGCAATGGGAGGTGCTTCACAAGAAGCGTTGGACAAAATTGTCGCATCCTACAATGAATCGCAGGATGAGGTAGAGGTCCGGGCGGAGTTTCAGGGAACCTATGATGAGGCATTAACGAAGTTTCATAGTGTAGCTGGGACAGATAGTGCGCCGACGATGATTCAAGTATTTGAGATAGGCACGATGTCGATGGTAAACAGCGGTCATATTGAGCCGATTCAAAAGTTTATTGATGAGGACGGCTATGATATGGGGCATTTAGAAGAGAATATCGTTAACTATTATAAAATAGACGATCAATTCTATTCGATGCCATTTAATTCTTCGACGCCGGTGATGTTTTATAATAAAGATGCTTTTGAGGAAGCTGGTTTAGACCCGGAAAATCCGCCTCAGACATTTGAAGAGGTAGAAGCAGCTAGTAAAGCTATTGTCGAATCAAATCCTGAGATGAAAGGTTTTGCGCTTCAGGCGTATGGCTGGTTATTTGAACAATTATTGGCAAACCAAGGAGCATTATTATTGAATGAAGATAATGGACGTTCAGGAGTAGCAACAGAAATCGGCTTTACCGAAGAACAAGGAAAATCAATCTTTGAATGGGTAGAGCGGATGAATACAGATGGAACATTTGCAAACTATGGCACCAATGGCGATAATATGCTGGCTGGATTCTTAGCAGAAGATGTATCGATGTTTTTGCAATCCTCTGCTAATTCTCGTGATTTAATCGATAATGCACCATTTGAGGTAGGCGTCGCGTTTTTACCGCATCCGGAAAATGTGGAACGGGAAGGTGTGGTTATCGGTGGAGCAAGTCTTTGGATGAGTGAGGGCAAGGAGGAAGCAGAGCAAAAAGCAGCGTGGGATTTTATGAAGTACCTGCAATCGCCTGAAATTCAGGCACAGTGGCATACAGATACAGGCTATTTTGCCATTAATCCGGCAGCTTATGAAGAGGAGCTGGCTGTAGAAATGCATGAAGAAAACCCACAATTAAAGGTGACAGTGGAACAGCTGCAAGCAACCAACCCATCTTATGCAACACAGGGGGCTGTCATGGATATGATACCGGAAGAACGTAAGATTATTGAAACGGCATTGGAGAGCGTATTTAATGGCGGAGATGTAGATACCACGTATCAGACAGCAATCGAACAATTGAATGCAGCCATTGAAACAGCAAATAAAGCTCGTGGAGAGTAATAAGTAACAGAGGAAAGCACGATGTAAGTAAGAGGTTCATTCAGCGGAGGTTTTGGGCTGAACAGAAGCAGGGAGCCTCCGCTGAACAAAAGGATACTTCATGATAACAACTCAATTTTCAGGAGGGATTTTCTTGACAAAAGTATATGGACATCGCGGCATGATGGGATTATATCCGGAGAATACGCTGCTAAGTTTTGAAAAAGCACTGGAAGCTGGAGTGGATGGTTTGGAAATAGATGTGCACATGACAAAGGACGGTGAATTTGCGGTAATGCATGATGCTACACTAAATCGGACAACGAATGGAATTGGATCCATAGCAGAATATACCTTTTCAGAAATTCGGGAATTACATTGGAATCCAGCCTATCTATCCTCATTCCAGACTTATGATAAGAGCTGGGAGGAAGAAAAGGTTCCCTCCTTAGCAGAAGTCCTTCAGCTGGTTAGTCCATATCCAGATGTTGCATTGAATATTGAATTAAAAACGTGTAAAAATTTATATGAAAATATCGAAGAAAAGCTGCTAGACTATGTTGCTAAATATCCGGATGTAAAGAATCGTGTCATTTACTCCAGCTTTCATCTGCCTACACTGATTCGTTTACGTCATTATGACAGGGATGCCCGGCTGGCATGGATTATTAACCAGCCGATTTCCCACCCGGAGGATTATATTGATATTTTGGGTTTAGAGGCACTGCATGTTGAGGCGGATACATTTTTAAAGCATATTTATCATTGGAGTAAATGGAAGAGACTGCTGCGTGTGTGGACTGTCAATGATAAGGATACGCTGAAGCAATTACTGGACGTGAAAGTAAAAGCCATTGTGACGGATTATCCGGATCGTGCCATCTTTTATCGGTGTGAGCGCTATGCCATGGCGTAGTATCTTACTTACTTTGGTAATTGCCGTCTTTATAATATCTGGTTTTTTTGAAGCAAAGCCGCAGGTACTTAAGGATTCGGAAACATATGGTGCGGAGACATTATATGCAAGTGCAGCAGGAAGGCCTGAAGCAGTTTCAACTGATTTAGAGGTGATTGCCCATCGTGGTGCGAATAATTTCTTTAATGAACATACGCTGACTGCTTACGAAATTGCTTCGGAGGCTGATGCAGACTCAATAGAGATTGATTTACGGATGACCAAAGATCATGAATTAATCGCACTTCATGACACGACCTTAGATCGTACAACAACAGGAGCAGGCGTCCCAGAAGAATTTACGTTGAACGAAATCAAGCAATTCGATACCGTAGCCGTATTTGGGCAGAAAACCTATAAAGAGCCCGTCCCGACATTAGAAGAAATCGTTACGGCATTTAAACAGGAAGAGCATTATTATATTGAGACACGTCTGGTTGATGGGGAAACAAAAATGGAAGAACCGTTAATCAATCTGCTTCAGGAAAATGATTTGCTGGATCCAAAATATGTGAGCTTTCAATCCTTTTCTAAGGAGAGCTTGAAAAAATTGCAGGAATTCGCACCGGAAATCCGTTCGACGCTGTTATATGGCACAGATAAATTTGATTTAGAGGATGGGCTTGAAGCAGACGCAGATGTAATTGGAATCGAATCAAGAAATGTGACGAAATGTGTTGTTGATACGCTTCATCAGCAGGGGAAGGAAGTTCATGTGTTTTTTACGGATGAGCGTACGCAGCTTGTTGAACAGCAGCGTGTCATGATGTATGGAGTGGATGGGATTTTTACAGATGATATTGATTTTACGAAGCAGGTATTGAAGGAGTAGAGTATGTCATTATTTATATAGAACCTTGCAGAGTAGGCTATTTGACTTTGTGAGGTTTTTAAAATAGCCATTAGCTGCAGTACGATAAAAAATCACAGCTAACGGCTATTTTAAAAAATAAAAGCGAATTTACTTTTTTTGTACAGGAATCCAAATCTCCGTTTTCATATCATGGATGCTTTTTACAATCTCAGGAGCTTCTGCAAGTTCATATCCCGATGTTGGAAACCAGTCTGTGTAAATTCTACTCCAAGTGCTTGTTAAGGCATGAGGCATCTCACCCTCCGCATCAAAAACAGCCCATTGTTGTTTAGGTATTTCTAACGCAGCGAGATGATCTGGAGCAGTTTGATTTGTTACAACAGCAATATAGTATTCCAAGGCTTCTTCGCTCTGCTCTGGACCGTGGCAGGTATTGACGGTGATATTTAGTATGCCGCTTAAATCCGGATCTTCTCTCTCAAGTGTTCCAAGTTTTGCATAATCTGCATCGGTAAGTGTATTCCAAAGAGCAGGGTTAAAATCTCCATCCTCTGGATACATGGCTTCCTTATGCCCCACAATATGAAAAGCATCTTTTTCGACAAAACGATATTTCATCTCAACATCTCCTTTAATAGAAATTTGGAAGAAAATCGGTGGATAAGCTTTAAGAGAAACTCCTGTCTGCTTTACTGTACTAGGCAAGGTATGGTGCAATTCCTGAAAGGCTCTGGAGAACGAATCAGGGGACTGGTAACCATATTTCAATGCTATATCAATTACCTTCATGTTATTCTCCTGCAGTTCTAATGCTGCCAATGTTAGTCGACGCCTGCGTACGTACTCGGATAAAGGGATACCGGCAAGAAAAGAAAACATTCGTTTGAAATGATGTTCCGAAAAACAGGCGATTTGAGCCGCATGCTGGTAATTGATTTTTTTATCTAAATGCTCCTCTATATATTCGATAGCAGCATTCATGGAATCAAGCGTATTCATGTGATAACCTCCTCTTCTCATTTTAAGGATACCAATTGAAATCAGCTGTTTCCCGACAATATGCGTTCCAATTTGTCGCAGGGTAACTGGTTGCAAGACTCCCATTTCAAGAAATGAGTAAAAAATTATATTTCTGAGTGGAAGATCCAACAACCAGTAACGGCCCGGTTTGTTCCTTTCAAATTCAGTGGGGAATGAAAGAAAACCCCTACTGAAGGAAGCTTCACTTTATCGGTAAGCCGGTAAAGCAGTATACTATTCAGAAAATGCTTCCGAATAGTGAACCACACCACTGGCATCCTTTAACGCACCCGGTGTTAACTCCAAAGCCATAAATGCTCCATCTGGAACATCGAATGGAGCTTGAATTCCCCATAGACTAGCTGGTTTAAAGCCGAAGCGGGAATAATAATCGGCATGACCAAGTACAATCACAGAGGGATATCCAGCTGCCTTTACCTTTTCTAATCCTTCTTTTATCAACATAGACCCAATCCCTTGCTTTTGATAGTCTGGATGAACAGAGACGGGTGCAAGAGCCAGCGATGCTGTTGTTTTTTCGTTGTTTTCAACCGTTATTTTTGAAAAAAGAATTTGGCCAAGGATGTTATTTTGTTGATTTACTGCAATGATAGATAACTCTGGAATAAAAGCGTTGGACGTGCGGATACGTTGTACAAGCAAATGCTCTTGTTGATCACTCATCTCTTCGTTTCGGAAAGCTTGTTCAATGAGCGCTTCTGTTTTTTGATAATCTGTTGGTTGTTCTTTACGAAGGTTTATATTCAAGGAAATCCTTCTTTCTTATATAATGGATTGTAGTAATGGCTTCTTGCTTATCTTACTATATAAGATGGAAATAATAAATGATGGTGAGGGACAGCGAAGATGGAAAACGAAAATACATTTACCGTACAAGTCCAAGTTTATTTAGATAATCTGTTTCATGAGATAAAGCAAATTACAGGAAATCAATTTGTTATAATTCAAAAGATAGTGTTATGATTTGAATTATTCCAATAAGAAGTAAAGTTTACGTTAAGAGGAGGAATAATAGATGAGCAATCAGTATCCTATTATCAATGGAGCAGAATCGTTTTATTTTGAAGGGAATCGTGCAGGGGTTCTAATAATCCATGGTTTTATTGGAACGCCTCAAGCGATGTATCCGATTGGAAAAGCTTTCGCAGACGCAGGATATACTGTTTGTGGACCGAGGTTAAAGGGTCACGGGACAGCTCCTGAGGATCTGGAAAAATATACATACCAAGATTGGATAGATTCTGTTGAGGAAGCATATAACTGGCTTAAAGAACGATGCGATAAGATTTTTGTTTGCGGTTTATCTATGGGAGGCACATTGACGCTATATACCGCAGCAAAGTACCCGCTTGCCGGGATAATTACCGTCAACGCAGCAGTGGAATTACCTGCAATGTATGAAAATCTCAAAGAGCGTTTTATTGCGGATGATGGACCAGATATCAAAAAGGCAGATGCTATGGAAATCACTTATGAAAAAATATCAGTTAAATCAATTAAAGAGTTAGAAAGCCTGATAAAAGAAACAAAGGAAAATCTGGAGAAAATAACCTGTCCTACACTTATTTTTAGTTCCGAACAAGACCATGTTGTCTCACCTGATAATGCTCAGAAGATATTGGACAGCATATCTGCTAATTCAAAAGAAATCGTCACTCTGAAGGAGAGCTATCATGTAGCAACCTTGGATAATGATCAAGGTTTGATTATTGAAAAGTCTCTGCATGCATTGCAGTCATGGGAAGAAGATGGAGAATTATAACAATTTAATAAGGGATGACATCGAAGCTGATGTCATCCCTTTTGTCATCTTAAAAGTAAATGCTTCTGCACTTGCATCTAAGACGATTGTGTTTGATTCTGTCCTCCGCTAGCACCTTGATTCATTGCTTGGCCGCCGCTTGCAAGCATATCCTGAAGCGGTTTAGCAATATCCTGCATGGTGGAGCTATTCATGGAATTGGAAAGCTTTTGTGACATGTTTTGAAAGGAACCATTTTGCATTCCCATGCTTATACCATAGGCTGCCGCACCTGCTACACCTGCAGCGATCAGTGACGTGGTCATTCCTTTTTTATTATTCATCATTAATTATCATCCCTATCCATTTAGAATGTGAATCAACAACGATACTTAGTTTGGGATTAAATTTGAAAAATATACAGGGGTTTTGATTTTTAATTGGATATTTCAATAGCTGTCGTTAAAAAAAAGTTAAAGAAATAGCGAGTTTTCTGAACTAAAAAAGGAATTTAGAACATTTGTTTCTTTTGGAGGGCTGTGTTAATATAATTCAGAACTTATTTTCGATTCAGTCATTCAATGATACCAATGAAAGGACTTGATCACTTTGCAGATTCAAAACCCGCATGATAGAATTTTTAAAGAAACATTTTCTAATGTGGATGTTGCTAAGGATTTTATTACCTATTTTTTACCGCCCTCTGTGCACGAAACCATTGATGTAGCATCTATTCAGCCTCAAAAAGACAGCTTCGCCACGGAGAACCGTCCGTAAAACCCCCGCCTCGAAATAGAGAGTGAAAATAAATTCATTTAAGCGGGGGATAACGGACGCTAACTCCCTGAATCACTCAACTAACATTCTGTGGGAGAAGAGCGAAAACCCCACAGAAAGAAGTTTCGTTTTATCAGTCACGACCTTCAAGAATATTTCTCCGATTTGCTATTCCAGACAAAAATTCACCAAAAACCAGCCTACGTCTATTTTCTATTCGAGCATAAAAGCTATCATGATTACTATACTGCTCTACAGTTACTGCGATATATGGTGGAGATATGGGAAATCAAACGGGATAATAAAGAAGACAATAAGCTGCCCATCATTATGCCGATTGTGCTGTATCATGGCGATACGGATTGGTATGCCGGTACTTCCTTTCAACATCTGCTGGAAGGGTATAAGGATTTCCCGCCCGATCTGCAGAAATATGTCCCTGATTATGAATTTTTTCTATACGATGTATCTGGTTATAAAGACGAAAATGTCCAATTGAATGTGTTCCTGCGAATTATTCTGATGGTGTTTCGGGATATCCGCAAAAAGGATATCCACGCCGTGGTAAATACCATCTATCAGGCAGTCGATTTCCTGCGGCAGCTGCAGAATCAAACAAGGGCAATAGCGTACCTGAAGACGTTGTTTTATTATATTTTCCGTGTCCAGCGGCATCTTACCAAAAAACAATTTTATGATATAATCGACCATATAGGAAACACTTATCAAGAAGGGAGCGAATTGACAATGACATTAGCAGAGATTTTTCGGAATGAAGGAAAGGAAGAAGGCAGAGCAGAAGGAAAAGCAGAAGCAAAAGCAGAAGCATTAGCCAATACCACAATTCGATTAATCACAAAGTTTGTAGCTCCACCTTCAGAAGATATAAAGAAAAAGATATACGAACAGGAAATAAACACACTGGAAGCAATAGTGGATCACATAGATGAATTGAAAACCATAGAAGACGTCAAACAATACTTGAAATAGAAAAAACACGGGGGAAATCCGTGTTTTTTCTATTAACAACAAGGAAGAGAGCTCCCTGCCTCTTATCAAGTTTGCTGGATTCATTTGCTGAAAATAACTTTAGGAAGCTGCCTGTATCGCCGTGTTTTTGTCAGCAAAATGAATCGCGTGGTTTTGGCACAGAAAGACCGAATAGCGGGCGCAAATATAAAGCAAGGAAGGTACCTGCAAGAGCCATTACTCCCCAAATGTAACCATGTGCACTAAAGGAAGCAATGCCGCTGAAATAAGCGCCGACGTTACAGCCGAATGCAAGGCGCGCGCCATAACCCATCAGAAGACCGCCAATAATGGAAGCGGCAGTATTTCCTTTTGTAACTCTTGTAAATTTGAATAGGCCTCCTGCTGCGGAAGCGATGAAAGCTCCTAAGATGACACCGAAATTAAGAGCGGTTGTTGTATCTGCGAAAATAGAAGCATGGAGAGCTTCTGTATTTCCGGCCCAGTAGCCCCAGCTTTCCACATTAAAGCCAAGTGCTCCTGCTGCTTTTGAACCCCATAGTGTAAATGCAGCTGTCACGCCCCATGGGCTGTCACGAGTGAGCAGCGTAAGAGCGTTCAAAACAGCTAGTGCAGCACCCGCTGCGAAAAGAGGCCAGGAACCCCGGAAAATTCGTTTCCATCCCTTTTCGGAAGGGAGTGCCGCCATTTTAGGAGGCTTGCGTTTTTTCTCAATCAGAATAGTTATCCCGGCAATGATGGCAAAAATCAATAAAGAAACAACCCATGCTCCGCCGTAACCAAGCCCTGTTGAGGTTGCCAGAGAAAAAGGTTCTGCAGCTGGTAAATCGTCCATCCAGAATGTGGAATGGGCTGCACCAATAGTTGAGCCGACAATAAAAAATAACAGGGTAATAAACATAACAGTCCGGCCGCCGCCGACTGCGTAAAGTGTGCCAGAAGCACAGCCGCCGCCAAGCTGCATGCCGATGCCGAACATAAATGCCCCGACAATCAGGCTAATGCCGATCGGTGAAATATTACCGGCAGGTGTTCCTCCAAAAAAGGAAAACCCGAATGCTAAAATAGGTGCAAATAATGTACATGCAATAGCCAGCATGAACATATGCGCCCGCAGAGACTGGCCATTCCCTACTGAAGCTAGTCTCCGGAAGGCTGAAGTAAAACCGAAACGTGCATGAAACAATGTATATCCAAGCAGTAATCCAATCAATAACAACAATGGCTGAACGACATGCTGTGTGGCTGCTAAATAAATCGTCAAAATAAATGTAACAATGATTCCGCCAGCAACCAGTTTTTTCTGTGGAGGATTTAATTTTGGCGCATCTTCCACTTTTGCTGGTTGATCAGAAACCGGTTGTGCCAATGTAGACATTTAAAAACACCTCTAATTCCTATCAATTTAGTTTGTTATGATTTTTTAGTGTATGCCTCTTTGGAAAAAATGTCAATGGGTTATTAAAAATGATTGAAATGCACTTTAAAGCCGGGAAAGGTTTTAACTACTTTTTGAAAAATCGATAAAGAGAAGTGGAGTTTTGATGAAAATGTAGATAAGGTAGAGGATAAAATAAAAACATTTATAAAATGAAAAAGGGCCCTTCGAAATACATCATGAAAAACTGTATCTCGAAGGGTTCTTTTCATCATGAAGCGTTGAGAACAATTGAAAGAAAATACGGCAGCTCAATCAAACAAACGGTTTTACCAGTTTCCCTTCACTGCCAACCATTTTGATTTTAGAAGCAACCATTTCTATTGCCGCATCTTTTGCTTTTTGTAAATATTGTCTTGGGTCTAATTGGTCTGGATATTCTTTAAAATGATCAGCAATTGCTTGGGAATAAGCGTTTTTTAATTCGGTAGAAACATTTACCTTTGCCATACCGAGTGAGACACATTGACGGACATCTTTATCAGGCACAGCGGAACCGCCATGTAATACAAGAGGAACGTCGACAATCTCAGCAATTTTTTGGATACGGTCAAAATCAATATCCGGATCCCCTTTATAGATTCCGTGTGCTGTACCGATGGCTGGAGCGAGTGTCGGTACGCCAGTTTGTTCTACAAAGGCAACACATTCTTCAGGCACTGCTTTTTGAGCATCTTTCTCGTCTACCACGATATCGTCTTCTACGCCGCCTACTTTGCCGAGCTCTGCTTCAATGTTGACATGTAATGATTTTGCTAAATCCACTACTTCTTTGGTTCGCGTTACATTTTCGTCAAATGAATGCATCGAGGCATCGATCATAACAGAAGTATAGCCTGCACGGACGCATTGCTTGATCAGCTCATAGTCTGTGCAATGGTCCAGATGTAAGCCGACAGGAACATCAAAATAGTTTGATGCAGCAGTTGCCGCTTCGACAATATTTTTTGCGCCTAAGGATTTGACCGTTCCCATCGTTGTCTGCAAAATAACAGGGGAATATAATTGCGCTGCTCCTTCCACTACCCAGAAAATACTGTCAAAGGAATGGACGTTAAATGCGACAATGCCATAGCCTTCCTTTTTTGCTTTATTTAGCATTGGTGTTGTAGAGTATAAAGTCATTGAAATCTCTCCTCATTAGTTTATAGTTCTTCCAATGTAATCTGTTCTTTTATTGCATTTACATCGTTTATATCAATATGCGGGTACCAATATAAGCAGTTTGAAGCAGCAAAACTGCTTGCCTCTATGAGAGCAGTCTGGATTACTTTATTCGATTGAAACGCTTCTAACAATTTTCCTAGAAAAATATCACCGGAGGCCGTTGCATTTTTTGCTGTGATGTTTGGCAAAGTAATGCGATAGCATTTTCTGTGAATTTTTGCAATGGAGCCATCTCCTCCCAATGTAATAATAATATTTTCCAGTGCTGTATCATTCTTTAAGAGGGTAATGATTTCTTCCGTTGTTTCCGCTGTTTTGTTTTTTAACTCTAAATATTCCGATTCATTGACTTTTAGCAGCCATGGCTTCGCTTCGATGCTTTTGGATAGAGCTTCCCCGCTGCTGTCTATCACGCATTTTGCTCCTTTATCCTGCAAAGAAATAATTAAATCCCGATAAAATGATGAGGGTAATCCATCTGGCAGCGATCCGGAAAAGACAACATAATCTTCCGGTTTTACCGAATCCAGTAAGGTATCCTCAAATGCCTGTTTTTCAGATGTGGAGATAACCGGTCCTTTTTCATTAATTAAATGTGCGTGCCCTTTTTCGTTATCTACAATAATGGAACAGATACGCGTATTTTCTTTAATAGGTGTTACTGTCGTAGAGATATGCTGGTCATTTGCCAAGCTTTGCAAATGTTTGCCAATATATCCGCCTAAAAAAGCGTGTGCTGTGAAAGCGCTGTTTGGATTTTGAAAAGAAAAAGAACGAATCACATTAAACCCTTTTCCTCCTAATAGCTCCTTCGCCTGATGTGACCTGCTGACACCGTTAACATCAAATTTCTCTAAAAAAATTGTTCGATCTAATGCGGGGTTCGGACAAACAACATGCAACAAACTATCACCTCATTTTCATGTTCGATAGATTTATCATAAATCCTAAAGCAAAAAAAAGCAAAGAAAAATTTAAATAAAGCAAAAAAATAATAAAAATATGTTTGCATTATTTTGTTTTATGTCTTATAATCAATTTAAAGCGTTTGCAAGTTATCCTTTAGGAGGTGTTTAGATGCTCTCACAAGATCGTCAAGAAATTATCATGCAGTATCTGCAAACAAATAAAAGCGTGAGAATTGCAGATTTAAGTAATGATTTAGGAGTAACTCGGGAAACCATCCGCAAAGATCTCTATGAAATGGAACAGGAAGGCATTGTTCGGAAGGTTCATGGGGGAGCGATACTTAATAAAGCCAATCTGGAGACAAAGTATGTAACGAGAAAAACAGTGAATGAAGAGGAAAAGAAGGCTATTGCTAAAAAAGCTGCTGAACTCGTGGAAGACGGGGATACCATTTATATAGACTATGGAACAACCGCTTTATACTTCTCCAGAGAAATAAATAACAAGAAAGATTTAACGATTATTACCAATTCGTTGCCGATTGCACAGGAGCTCATCGATTATTCTGATTTTGATGTCATTATTATCGGCGGGAATGTAAGGAAAAATGAAAACTCTTTATTTGGACCAATTGCTTATCGTGGGATTGAAAAGCTTTTTGTAGATAAAGGATTTTTTGGAATAGGCGGTTTAGATTTGCAGGCAGGCTATACCAATATGCATATGGGAGAGTCGGAAGTATCCCGGTTGATGATGAAACATAGCCAGCTAAAAATTATGATGGCTGATTTCTCCAAATTCCATTCTACTTCGATGAACCAAGTAGCTGCCATTGATGAAGTCGATATTTTAATCACAGACACAACATCTGATGCAGAAGCAGTAGAAACCATCAAATCACTGCAAACGAAAGTCTATACCGTTGAAGCGGAGAGGAGTTATAAAGATGAATAATTATCTTGATAAAGGTTTGATTCTTTTAAATAGCAGCGCAGATTCAACAGCTGCCATTTTTGAAGAGATTGGAAGCGTTATGATTACGAAGGGTTATGCCAACAGTGAATATGTCGAGGGATTAAAAGCAAGGGAAAAAGAATTCCCGACTGGTGTTCCGACAGGCGTAATCGGAGTAGCACTTCCACACACAGATGCAAGTTATGTAAATGAAAGTAAAATCGGTTTAATGACGCTGAAGGAGCCCGTTTCTTTTCGGATTATGGGGAGCGACTCTGACGAAATTGAAGTGAAAGTCGTCTTTCTGCTTGGGTGCTCTGATGGAGAAGAACATATTCAAGTATTGCAAAAAATAGTGGAGCTGGTGCAGCAGCAAGCATTTTTAGATCAGCTATTACAGCTTCAAACAGTAGAGGAAGCGTATCAATTACTGGAATCAAATTTAGATTTATAAATAAAAATATTATTTAACCAAAATTGGAGGAATTTAAAATGAAAAAAGTATTAGTAGCATGTGGTGGAGCAGTAGCAACGTCAACGGTGGCAGCAAATAAAATCAGAGCTTTATTAAAGGAAAATAACATTGATGCAGATGTATCACAATGCCGTGTAAGTGAATTAGGGTCGAAAGTCAGCGGTACAGATTTGATTGTAACCACAGCTAAGGTGGACAAGGATTACGGTGTTCCGGTTATTCATGGATTGGCATTTATCTCAGGAGTAGGGTTAGACAAAACAAAAAAAGAAATTTTAGAGGTTCTGCAGTAGAGCAATCTCTTTATTAAAAGGAGGAAATTCCGTCCATGCAAATCTTACAATATATATTAGATCTTGGGCCGACCGTAATGCTTCCATTAGTTATTTTTATATTGGGAATTTGTTTAAAACAAGGCATTGGAAAATCCCTTCGTTCCGGGATAACCATTGGTGTCGGATTTGTCGGGATTAATTTGGTCATTGGTCTCTTAACAGATAATTTAGGACCAGCTGCACAGGAAATGGCGGACCGCTTTAATTTAGGCCTTTCCGTGGTTGATGTCGGCTGGCCGGGAGCTTCCCCGATGGCATGGTCATCAACGATTGCTATGGTAGCTATTCCTGTAGCCATTCTTGTCAACGTGCTAATGCTTGTAACGAAAATGACCCGTGTGGTTAACGTCGATATCTGGAATATCTGGCATATGACGTTTACAGGAGCCATTATTTTGGCAGCAACCGGAAACTTCTGGTTTGCAATTATTGGTGTTGTTGTTCACTCTGCCTTTGTTTACAAGCTGGGTGATTGGTTTGCACCGACAGTGAATAAGCATTTTGGCTTGGAAGGGATAGCGATTCCGCATGGTTCCGGAACCTGGTCCGCTCCATTTGCAGTGGTCATTGATGCCATTATCGATAAAATTCCAGGTGTAAAAAAAGTGAATATTAATTCCAGTAAGATTGAAGAGCGTTTTGGGGTTGTCGGCGAGCCAGTCATTATTGGCGCTGTATTAGGTATCGTCATTGGATTTTTGGCAGGCTACCCTGTATCTGACGTGCTGCAGTTAGGTATTCAAATGGCTGCTGTTATGGTCTTGATGCCGACAGTTGTTAAATTTATTATGGAAGGTTTAATGCCGATAGCAGAAGCTGCGCAGGCTATATTAGACAAACGCTTCCAAGGACAGCAATACTATATTGGGCTGGATCCAGCATTACTATTAGGCAATTCCCAAGTAGTAGCAGCAAGCCTGATTTTTGTTCCATTAACATTGGTTATTGCTATTTTGATTCCTGGCAACCAAGTCCTGCCGTTTGGTGACTTGGCTACCATTGGATTTTTTGTATCGATGGCAGTAGGGATCCATAAAGGAAACTTATTCCGGACGGTTATTTCCGGAGCGTTTATCATGAGTATCACTATCTGGATCGCGAATATGATGGTAGGCGTGCATACGAAGCTGGCAACAGATACAGGAAATATTTCAAGCGGCCAAGTTGCTTCTCTGGACCAAGGCGGAGCACCAATCACATTTATTTTGAAAGAATTATTCCAGCTTCAAAATTTAGTCCCATTGTTAATCATTGGCGGAATTTATGTATTCAGTATTATTTTTACGTACGTTCAATTTAAAAGAGAGAAAATATGAGGGAAATTTTAGATAGGAGATGTCGTTGAAATGAAGGCGTTAGTGCTGGAAAGTAAAGCAAACTTCTCCGTAAAGGATATGGAAATACCAGTTATTAAACCTAATCAAGTGTTAGTGAAAGTAGCTTATGTGGGAATTTGCGGTTCCGATTTAGCCCGTTATTTTGATGGGAAGGTGCATCATTACCCGACCATTTTAGGGCATGAATTTTCAGGTGTTATTACGGAAACAGGAAGCGAAGTGCAGGGATTAAATGAAGGAGACCGCGTGGCAGTAGCTCCATTAGTTCCGTGTGAACAGTGTTCCAGCTGTGCGAGCGGCCATCCGGCGCTTTGCGAGAATTATAGTTTTATTGGTTCCCGAGAGCAGGGGGCAATGGCTGAATACGTTGCGGTAAATGCCAAAAATATCCTGACTTTACCGGATGAAATTACAGACCAGGAAGCGGCGTTAATTGAGCCATTAACTGTTGCTATCCATGGAATTGAAAAAGTCGATATTCACGCCGGGGCAAGCGCCGTTGTTTTTGGAGCAGGTACAATCGGCATGATGTCACTGCTCGCACTGCAGGCAAAGGGTGCAGGAGAGATAACGGTTATAGATATTGACAACGCAAAGCTGGAAATGGCGAAAGCGTTAGGAGCTACAGTTATCGTCAATTCATTAGAAGTTGATTTAGATGATTATTTTAAAGAAAATCAAAGACCGGAAATCGTAGTCGAAACAGCAGGGGTGCCGCAGACTCAGGTTCAGTCATTGAGTGTAGTGGAGAAGCTTGGTCAGGTTGTATATGTTGGCACAGCCAAGAAAGAGATTACATTCCCAGCAGATGTATTTGAAAGAATTCTAAGAGCAGAATTAAAAGTATACGGTTCTTGGATGTCCTATTCCGCTCCTTTTCCAGGATTTGAATGGACAGCAGCTTTACAATACATGAAGGATGGAAAAATCGATGTAAAAGCCTTGATTCATGAAGTGAACCCGCTGGAGGTCAAAGAAGAACCATTCCAGAAAATGATTGATCCGGATAATCATTCGATTAAGTTTTTATATGATGTAAGACAGTAGGAAGGAAGCCTTGAAGGGTACAGTTTCATTGTATCTTTCAAGTTTTTTTCGTCACCACAACTTTAAGATATAGAAACTCCAGAAGAAAGATGTACAACCAAATAGATGCGGCCAGCTTACTTAATAAATTAAATTAACTATGGTATGATATTTCTAAAACGATGAACGGAGAATCTGGATGCAGCGAGGCACTTTTCAATTAATGAAATCGGTCAACAAATCACTTGTTTTAAATAAAATTCGTACCTTTGAACCGATATCAAGAGCACAAATAGCGAAAGAAACAAAACTCACCCCGCCGACCGTCAGCAGCATTGTCAAAGAATTAATAGAGGAAGGGCTGGTGATCGAAAAAGAATTGGGAGCTTCGCAAGGCGGAAGAAAACCAACCTTGCTTTATGTGAACAGCAGTGCGTTTTACGTCATTGGAGTAGATGCAGGACCAGAAACAATCCGATGCATCCTTTCTAATTTATCCGGAGAAATTTTGGAGCAGTCATCTGCCATCATTCAAAAGCCGATAACCAATCAAGCCTTTATGACGATGCTAAAAGACGGTATTCACAACGTATTACAAGCCTCCTCTGTTGAAGACGATAAAATTATCGGCATCGGTGTAGCCATGCATGGGGTAGTCGAAGTTGAAACAGGCATCGCTTTATTTGCGCCGAACCTGGAGCTGAAAAATATTCAAATAAAAGCAGAGCTGGAGGAAGCATTCAATCTGAACGTCAAAGTGGAAAATGACGGCCGTGCCATGGCTTTAGGAGAATCCTGGTTTGGCGGTCATGCGAATGTGGAAAGCATGGTAGCTGTTAATCTTGGACGCGGTGTAGGTGCGGGTATCGTTATCAATGGGAAATTATATCATGGAGCACAGGATATTGCCGGCGAACTGGGTCATATGATCATCGATCTTCATGGAGAACGCTGTACCTGCGGGAATAGAGGATGCTTACAGACTTTTGCGACCGGATCAGCAATTGTTGCGTATGCGCATAAAAAAATAAAAGGTGCTTCCCAGGATGCAGATACAGCGGAAACTATCTATGAACGTGCGATAGCAGGCGAGCAAGAATATATCGAGGTTTTTCAAGAAATTGCGGAAATTATCGGCATTGGCTTGACCAATTTAATTCATATTCTGAATCCGGATAAAATTATTCTGGGCGGAGGCGTTATGAACAGCCGGGAAATAATGCTTCCTGTTATTAAACAAACGATTCATCAGCGTGCCTTGACAGGGAAAGCAAAGGAAACACAGGTTGAGGCGACGAATCTTTATGATAATGCCACGGTGCTTGGAGCTATATCCTTACTTTTGATTGAATTATTTAATCCAGTATAAAAAACGGACTGCATTTTATCAGCAGTCCGTCCGGTTTTTATATGAATGATTCACGTATCCAATGCCGCAATAAACCTGCCAAACGCAGCTTTTTCTTTAAATACCCCGGCATCTTCCAGTACCCGCTTGAATTTCAAGCCGAGTTCCTGTTGTAATATATCTTCTGCTTGTTCCTCGCTGGAAATCGTACCGTATTTATCTTTTATTTGATTGGCCCATTCCTGATGGTAGTCAGCGATATTACTTGGCTTTCCGCATAAATCATTTTTGATCTCCTGCAATTCATCCTTTAACCTTGCTGGAAGAACGGCAAGCCCCATGACTTCAATCAGGCCGATATTTTCTTTTTTAATATGATGGACATCTGCATGCGGATGGAAAATCCCCAGCGGATAGTCGCTGGATGTCCGGTTATTGCGTAATACCAGGTCCAGTTCATAGCTGCCTTCGCGTATTCTGGCAATTGGTGTAATAGTATTATGCGGTGTATCGTCCGTAAATGCGTGTACTGCTGCTTGTTCATCTGAATAATTTTTCCATGTTTGCAGAATATGATCGGCAGCTTCAAGCAAGGATGATTTATTCTCGCTCTGCAGCCGAATCACAGATAATGGCCATTTTAACACGGCTGCTGAGACGTGATCGAAGTCTGGAATCAAAAATGAAAAAGCATTTTCAGCATGCGTCATCGCGAATTCGTAATTTCCAGCCTGATAATGGTCATGGCTTAAAATAGAGCCTCCGACAATGGGCAGGTCTGCATTGGAGCCAATAAAGTAATGTGGGAACTTTTCCGTAAACGTAACCAGGCGTTCAAATGCTTGCTTATCGATTTTCATATCACGATGCTCTTCTGCGAGTAAAATACTGTGCTCGTTGTAATAAACATAAGGCGAATACTGAAAATACCAGTTTTCATCTCCTAACGGAACCTTGATTACACGATGATTTGCTCTTGCCGGATAACCAGTCCGTCCGGCATATCCCTCATTTTCAATACATAAAAGACATTTAGGATAGGAAATCGTCTGCTTAAGTGCGCGTTCTCTTTTGATTTGCTCCGGATCTTTTTCAGGTTTGGACAGGTTGATGGTAATATCAAGATTGCCATAACCTGTTTCCGCTTTAAAATGAATATTTTTACGGATACGGTTCATCTGGATATAGTTATTATTTTTGCTTAAGGCATAGAAATAATCCGTCGCTGCTTTTGGTGATGCTGCATATTTTTCTTTAAAAATAGCATTTACAACAGAAGGGCGGGCGACAAAGCAATTCATCACATTAGCTGATAGGATTTCCTTCGCATCAAAAACATCCTCAATGATGTGATTTTCTACCGCGTAGTCTACGATTTTATCGATCAGGTTAGGGATGGAATCTTCTGTCGGCTCTACTGTCTGATCCGGAAAATCCGCTATTTTTAGCAAGGACATGACTTGATTTCGTGCATAAATTTCATCGGAGCCTTCGATTAATTCTTTTTCTATCGCTTTGTCGATTAATCCTTGGATATCATGGTAAATCATTTTAAATCGTCTCCTCCTGCATAGCCATTTGGATTACTGCTGTGCCAATTCCATGCGTCTGCTATAATTTTTTCAATTGAGGTGCGGGAAGGCTGCCAATGCAATATTTCCTTTGCTTTATCAGAGCTGGCAATAAGAACACTTGGATCACCGGCACGGCGGCTGCTGATTTGGGAAGGAATTACTTTTCCAGTTACTTTACGAGCAGCTTCAATCATTTCCTTCACAGAAAACCCTTGATTGCTTCCGAGGTTGAAAATATCGCTTTGCCCGTTTTCTTTTAAATAATCTAATGCCAGAAGATGTGCTTGAATAAGATCCTCCACATGGATATAATCTCGTATGCAGGTGCCATCCGGTGTATCGTAGTCGTCTCCGAATATAGTGATTGCTTCACGCTGCCCAAGAGCTGTCTCTAAAATAATGGGAATCAGATGCGTTTCGGGAGAGTGGTCCTCGCCGATTTCTGCTGTCTCTCTTGCTCCGGCCACATTAAAATAGCGTAAGGAAACGTAACGGATGCCATGTGCATGTTCTGTCCATTTCATGAGCTTTTCCATTGTCAGCTTGGTTTCTCCATAAGCATTGGTCGGATTGGCAGGCAATTTTTCCGTTATCGGAATTGTTTCCGGTTCTCCATATGTAGCGGCAGTGGAAGAAAAGACGATTTTATCCACTCCGAATTCGACCATGGCCTGGAGCAGCACCTGCGTACCGTAAACGTTGTTATCAAAGTATTTAAGCGGATTTTCCATGGATTCTCCAACGAGTGAATTGGCTGCAAAATGAACAACGGCATCAATCGATTCTTTTGCAAAGACGCTTCGTAAAAAATCGATATCCCGGATATCTCCTTGGTAAAAAGAAGCGTCAGGGTGGATTGCTTCTTGATGTCCTGTTTCCAGACTATCCACGACGACGACATGCTCGCCGCGGTCGATTAATTGGTAGACGGCGTGAGAACCGATATATCCTGCTCCACCTAAAACGAATATGCTCATTTTATCTCCTCCTCCGTTACTTCTTTGGCGCCATCTGCAATAGAAGCAGTGTAAAATGTTGGTTCATAGCCGATTTTGTCCTGATAAATTTGCTTGAGATGATGTTTGAAGTCCCTTACTGCATCCTGATGGACAATAGCGATGGCACATCCTCCAAATCCGGCGCCGGTCATACGTGCACCAATGACGCCCTCCTGTTCCCAAGCCGCAGCTGCAATCGTATCTAATTCGATTCCAGTCACCTCATAATCCGATTGGAGCGAAAGATGCGATGCATTCATGAGCTGGCCAAAAGCATGTAAGTCGCCGTTACGCAGTTTCTCTAATGCTTCCAGTGTCCGCGCATTTTCATATACAATGTGTTTGGCCCGTTTTTGATTAACTGGATCTGTGATCAGGTGCTTCGCTGCTTCAAATTGTTCCGTCGATAATTCACCAAGGTGCTGGATGGAAAGTTCCTTTTGCAAATCCTGGAGCGCCTGCCGGCATTGCGCAAACCGTTCATTGTATTTAGAATCTGCCAAGGATCGCTGTTTATTGGTGTTGATAATGATAATCTCATAATCCTGTAAATGCATTGGTGCATAGCTGTATTCCAGTGTTTGGCAGTTTAAGAGAATGGCATGATTTGTTTTTCCCATCCCGACAGCAAACTGATCCATAATCCCGCTGTTGACCCCAATATAATTATTTTCTACTTTTTGCCCGATTTGAATCAGCTGAAGCCGGTCTATTTCCAAATTAAAAAGTCCTTCCAGCAATACACCGGTCGCTAATTCTAAAGAAGCGGATGAAGAAAGACCGGCACCATTTGGGATATTTCCATAAAATAAGATATCTGCACCGGACGTGATGGCATAGCCTTCTTGTTTCATATATTGGACCATTCCTTTTGGATAATTCGCCCAGCCGTGCGCTTTCTGGTAAGAAAGATGATCGAGGTCACGTTCTATTATTCCGTTTTCAGAAGCGTTTAAAGAATAGAAACGTAATTTTTGATCATTTCTTTTTCTGGCAAGTGCGTACGTTCCAAATGAGATAGAAGCAGGCAGGACATAACCACCGTTATAATCCGTATGTTCACCAATGAGATTGATTCGCCCAGGGGCGAAAAAGCGGCGAGGGGCTTCGGATGTATCAAAAATCTGGTGAAATGCTTGGGTTAGATTTGTCATAAGGACCTCCTGATTTATATTTTTTATTGGTATGCTTATCCATATTGCAACTTTATTAATTTAATTAACTAAGTTCATTTTATAGTTTTTCCTCCTATTCTGCAAATGTTTCTATTAAAAAATTCATCAAATGAAAATAGATATCCCGAAGAAAGCTCCCTACGATAGAAATTATCGCAAGAAGCTTTCTTTTATTCTTTTACCGATCCTGCTGCAAGTCCTTGTACAAAGTGTTTTTGCAGAAGGAGGAACAGGATTGCCATTGGTAAGGTAGCAATAATTGCAGCGGCAGCAACTAAGTTTAAATTATTCGCATTTTCTCCAAAGAATTTGGATAAAGCAACTGTCATGGTTTGAACGGACTCATCCTGAAGGAAGAAAATCGCAAATTGATAATCATTCCAAATATACACACAAGCAATAATCAGAATCGAAGCAGTGATTGGTTTTAATAACGGAAATACAATTTGAAAGAAAATCCGAAATGTCCCTGCTCCATCGATTCGAGCCGCTTCTTCTAATGATTTTGGTATGGTAGACCGGATAAATCCAGCGTATAAAAAGATAGTTAAAGGCAGATAAGAAGCAACATTATTAAATATGGCAACCTGGTGTGTATTCATCAACCCTAAGTTGACTACTAATTGATACAGTGGAACTAACGCAGCCAAAGGCGGTACAACCATAATAGCGATAAAAAACATGTACATAAAACGATTCAGCTTTGTCTGTCTGCGTGCTAATGGATAGGCGGCCAAAGAACCGACAATAATCAATATGGCCGCTGCAAAAAATGTAATGATACCTGTATTTAATAGGGCATTCCCTAGATTTGCTGCCTCCCAGGCTTCCCTGAAATTAGACCAGCTAATATCGAAAGGGAAGACCCACTTTGAACTGAAGTCACTTTTTTCCTTCAGCGCAGTGGTGATTAGCACATAAAAAGGAAGAAAATGAAGCACCGTAATGAATAAGGCGAGTGTCGATAAAGCAATTTTTTTTCTATTTGAACTATAATCCATTATGCTTCAACCTCCTTGCGTCGGAAATAAATCAATGCAGATAAACTCAGGATGAGAATAATAACCATCATCAGAACACCTTGTGTAGCAGCATAGCCGGCATCTTCTCTTCCAAAATATAGATCGTACATAAACGTAGACATCGATTGAGATGAATTTCCGGGACCGCCGCCTGTTAATGAAATAATGACATCAAACAGCTTGAGGCCGCCGATAATGTTAATCACCATATTGATCGTAATGGAAGGCATCAATAAGGGAAACGTAATATTTTTGAACTTCTGGAAGGAAGAAGCACCATCAATTTCTGCTGCTTCATAAAAATCTCTCGATACACTTTGCAGTCCGGCCAGATAGATAATCATTGCGATACCTACGAATTGGAACGTGTTTACGAAAACAATAACCCATATGTTGATATCTACATTACCAAGCACATTGATTCTTTCTAATCCTAATCCAATCAGGACATCGTTTAAAGCTCCCCCTTGATAGGAAAAGAAGAAGTACCAGATATAGCCCATAATCAAAGGACTGATAATAACAGGCAAATAAACAATGGTTCGTGTAAGGGTCTTAAAATGGACACTTTGATTAAGTAATAAAGCATAGGCGAGTCCAAGAACATTTTGGAAAATGGTGCTGCCGATGCCGTATATTAATGTGTTGCGGACTACCGTCCAGGTATCGGGGTCAGTCAACATTCTTGTATATTGTCTAAATCCGATATAATCAAAAGTTTGTGAAAACCCGTTCCAGTTTGTAAATGAAATACGAATCCCGTTTAAGAAAGGATATACAATAAAAAAGACAACAAACAGGAGGGCTGGTAAATACATCCACCAAAGGGATGAATTTTGCTTCGTTCTTCCTATTTTTTTCGTACTTACCGTCATTTATATTCAACTCCTATAAAAACAAATTGATTTCCAGCTCCGAACGCCACAAACTAAGAGATTTCCCGTTGTGCCCTACGATAAGTCATCATCAGTTCGTTACCTCATTGTGATTCCTTTATCTCTTTAAGTAATGGAAGTTCGACCAAGGTCGAACCACCCCAAAGTTCGGGGCGCAATCTCTACGCTTTTGTTATTTATTCAAAGCCCGCCTGTTCTATTAAACGTAAGTATTCATTTTTCATTTTTTGAGAGACGCCTTCAGGAGAAAGGGCGCCAGATAGTAACTCTTGTCCGCTCATTCCCAGTGGTTTCCACATGCCATTTGGTAAATAAACTCGATCAAAATATGGCTCTACCAAGATGTCATCATATTGCTCATAGTAATCCTGGTAATAGATATCAGCAGTAGCGTTGGTAAGTCCAGCTGCTAAAGAGGTTCCTTCTGCAACAGCTTTTACATTCTCAGGTCTAGCTAAAAAATCAATAAACTTTTTTGCTTCCTCAGGATGCGCTGTATCCTTCCAGATGGCAACCGTATGCCGCTCGCCGCCAATCCAGGTCGGGTCATCACCTTCATGGATAGCCGGTACAGGCATGATGCCCAGTTCGATATCCGGGTTTAACTCTTGAATCACATGGATAGGTACAGTTTGCATAACAAAAGCAATTTTGCCTTGAGCAAGTAATTGATTTTTTTCGTATGGTCTTGCAGTGAGCACGTCTATATTTAATAATTCTTTTTCATGCATTTCTAACAATTTTTCAGATAAGTAGTCATAAGGTTCCCAATCAAAACTGCCATCTAGTAATTCTTCACTGTAATCATGGTCAGGATGGGTGATAAGCAATGGGCTGGCAAATTGATCATAGTACTGACCAAAAGCATTTTCATTAGAGCCCTCGAACCAAAGAGGCGCAATTTCTCCGTTGCTTTTTTCTTTTACTGTTTCTAAAGCTTCCATAAATTCATCAAATGTTTCTGGTACTTCAATATCGTACGCATCAAGAATCTCTTTATTATAAGTTAACCCATCCATTGCCTGATTGAGCGGGTAGGCGTACACCTTGCCTTCCTCATCTACAAAGTTTTGCTCCAGTGTGGGATCCATGTCGTCTACCCAGTCCATGTCCCGCAAATCCATGGTATATTCTCCATATCTGTTCTGGGCCCAGCCATGCGTATCGAATAAATCGGGCAAATCATTTGCTGCCATTCGAATTCGCAGCTGACTTTCATAGTCTTGTCCCGGCATATTTAAATTAATATTGATGTCCGGATATTCTGCTTCAAAATCGTTGACAACGCTCTGCATCGCTTCTTGCTCTGCTTCATTGGATACAGTAGAGAAAAAGGTTAACGTTACTTGGTTTCCCGGTTGTGTACTCTCCTCCGAATCGGTTTTATTTTCAGCATCATCATTCGAACAGCCTGCTATAATAAGGCCGGTCAGCATCAACAACAATAATGTTTTAAGGCATAATCGCATAAGGATACTCCTTTTATCAGTAATTTGAATCGGTACAGTTGCAAGGAGTACGAAATATTTCCTATAATAGATGAAATAGCGTACGCTTGCTATTAGTATGCTATGGATAGACCTAGATCTGTTCCGCCAAAAACGATTCTAGGTCTATTGCTTGTTTAGCAGGTAAGAAAGTATAAACTTTTTTACTGCATAAGTGTAACTAAGGTTGTCACCTAAAGGCTTGGTGACAACCAAGTTTTCTAACAAATTATGAAAAAATGCGTCTTGATAGAAAAATAGGTTTCCTTGATATATCGAAAGCTAGTTTGGAACATGCCGTGTTTTTGCTAGTGCACCGCAGCTTTCGCGCTGCACAAATGTGGTAGGGACATTCACTTTTAATGGAATGTCTCTGCCCTGTAATCGGTCAAGCAGCAGCTTTACGCTTGTTTTTCCCATCGTATCTGTTGGAACATGAATGGTTGACAACGGACAGCTGGCAAATTGGGCCATTTCTACATTATCAAAGCTGACAATAGCGACATCTTCAGGGACTTTTATTGCTGCTTCCTGTAAAGCTCTTAATGCACCTACTGCCATCGGGTCACTTGCAATAAAATAGGCTTCCGGTAAATTTCCTTTTTGGATGGCTTCTTTCATTAAACGGTAGCCATCAGACATCGTAAACTCTCCTACAAATACATGAGCATCATTATAGTTACCCAGTTCCTTCATTTTCTTTGTGAAAAATACATAGCGTTCATCCTCTATCTCCCGCTTTTCATTTGCTTTGATATGTTTTCCTTGCATTCCGCCGATATATCCAATATTGGTATAACCTAGAGAGAATAGATGCTCCAAAGCAATCCAAGTGGATTTCTCAAAATCAATTACAATAGAATCGAAACGATTTTCATCCGGAGAATGATCGACAAAGACCAGATGCTTGATTTGCTCATGGATTGTATCTACAAGGCTTTCATCGATTTTTCCAGCAATAATGAGACCATCCAGATGAACATTCAGCTGATGCAAATGGAAATCGCTCATCCGATAAACTTCATTAACTTCGATGTTGAAATGCTTGCATTGACTTTCAATACCATGTCTGATGGATAAGAAATACGGATCACTAAGTTCTTCCTCAAGGGACTGACACATCAGTATCCCAAATTTATAAGTCGGACTAGAGTTTTGAAGCTGTTTTTTTCTGCCGCGAACCGTTTGATAATTTAATTGATTAGCTGCCTCGATAATCCGTTGGCGTGTTTCTTCCGTTACAGATAAGGATGTGTCATGGTTTAAAACTCTTGATACGGTTGTAATAGAGACATTTGATTTACTTGCGATATCTTTAATTGTTGCCATAGGTTCCCCACCTTTTTTTTACTAAACTTTACTATGCTAATATACTATCAGGTGAGTAAAACGCTTTCAATAAGGTGAAATACAAATAGAAAAAGCGTTTATGATGTTCTTGGAAAAACAAAGTGAATCAGCCTGTATACTACAAGAAAGCTTTTAGGATTCCCTCTCCTTACCATAGCAAGGAGAGGGAATCTAAGTTATTCATACGCTGGAAGCCAATCTCCATGCGCTTCAATCAAATCATCACATAATGAGGTAATGTCATCCATGGATAGTTCCGCGGATGTATGCGGATCCAGCATTGCAGCTTGATAGATTTTTTCTTTCTTTCTCGTTAACGCAGCTTCTACGGTTAATAATTGAGTATTGATATTCGTCCGGTTTAATGCAGCGAGCTGTTCCGGCAAATCACCTACATACGTTGGTGCAATCCCGCTTGCATCTACTAAGCAAGGCACTTCCACGACTGCATTTTCTGGCAGGTTGCTGATCAAACGTCCTGTATTTAATACATTTCCGCCAATTTTAAATGGCTTGTCTGTCTCCATCGCTTCAATAATATAAGAGCCATATTCGCGAGAGCGCTCATGTGTCAGGTTTTGGTCGTTTACTAAGTCATCACGCATTTTTTTCCAATCTTCAATCTGATTCACACAACGGCGCGGATACTCGTCCAATGGAATATTGAATCGTTCGATTAATTCAGGATATTGACTTTTAATAAAGTATGGGTGATATTCGGCATTATGTTCAGAAGATTCTGTAATATAATAGCCGAATTTATCCATTAATTCGAAACGAATCATATCATCATGCTTTTCTTTTTGCTTCTCTTTCGCACGTTTTTTAATTTCAGGGTAGAGGTCTTCACCGTGCCGCGTGATTTCTAACAGCCAGGCCATATGATTGATACCGGCGATTTTCCACTGCACGTCATCTGTCGGCATTTCTAAAGACTCCAGCAGATCTCTTGCACAAACCTGTACGCTGTGACAAAGTCCGACTGTTTTAATGCCTTCCTTCAGCATGATATTCGTTAGAACAGCCATCGGATTCGTATAATTAAGGAACCAGGCATCCGGGCAAACTTCTTTGATATCACGTGCAAATTCCTGCATGACAGGGATGGTTCTTAAGTTACGGAAGATTCCTCCGATCCCTAAGGTGTCTGCAATGGTCTGACGCAATCCATATTTCTTCGGGATTTCGAAATCTGTGATGGTAGCAGGATCATAACCGCCTACCTGAATCGCATTAATGACATATTTTGCGCCGCGTAATGCTTCTTTACGATCCTGATACGCTTTTACCGTAACTGTAGCATTCAAGCTTTTCTTCAGGTTATTTAACATCATTTCAGAATCTTGAAGCCGATCTTCGTTTATATCAAATAAAGCAAATTCAAAATCCTGCAACGCATCGACTGTCATGCAGTCACCTAATACGTTCTTTGCGAAAACCGTACTTCCCGCACCTAAAAATGTAATTTTGGACATAAGCTATTTCCTCCTAAAGTAGAATCAAAATGTAATATGAGAATGTCTTTCTGATGAATCCATATTTGCTTCTTTTTAGTAAATTGTTTTACTGAAAAAGAGTAAAAAAAGAAACAAGGTCTCTTTTTGAGTGCGATTAAATTGCTATTGCTTATCTACATATTAATAGATGCGTAAAGCGTTTTCAATCGTAAAATAAATTGAAAATAAGTAATATATTGCTCTCTTTTAATCGGTAAATAATTGGTTAACTGGCATGATATCTGTGTTTTGTCGGTAATTACTTGGGGTTTCTCCAATGGTTTGCTTAAAAACTTTACTAAAATAATTACTGGATGTATACCCGACTTCTTTTGCAATATCCTCGATACTTTTCTTTTCAGTAATTAATAAGTGAAGCGCCTTTTTCATTCTGATTTTTGTCAGGTAACGGATTGGCGTCTCATTTATAGACTTTACAAATTGGCGTGTGAAATAATATTTGGATAAGCCGGATACGCTGACGATTTCATCTAATGTAATATCTTCACTATAATGATTCTCTATAAATTCGATTGCCTTTGAGATAGAAGGAGGGATTGCTTTAGATTGCTGCTGGTTATATTCTAAGTATCCGAGAAATTCCATCAGAAAAGAATAGGCGCAGGAGGAAGCCTCGTAGCCATGAGAAATCCCTGCCGTTTCTATTCTCTTTAAGGTATTAAAAATATAATTAACGGGGCTTGAATGAATGGACAATTGGAATAAATGACCATGCTTTTTCGTTATTTGCTGATATAACTTCGCTGCCTCTGTACCAGTAATGGTAAAGAAAATAAATTCCCATTCCTCTGCATCAGCAGGGAGATAATACCGATGATCGCTCGGAACATCAATAAAGAAAGCATCTCCTTTTGTTAATTCATGCGTGGTATCCCCGATGGATATTGCACCGTTCCCATGCAGCGTATATTGAAAGATAATAATATCCTTTTCTCCTCTTTCCAGCCCATGCCAGCTGTAATTAGCGGGGTTTTGATGATGTTCGAAGCCAATCGCATGCAAATCTGCTACGTTATCTTGATAAGCTCTTTGAAAACGAAATCCATATGAGTTGTGGCTGATATCTTTATACAAAGAAATACCTCCTTCATTTTTTTACATTGTAACATGGGTTATCTTACTGGAGGATGAGTGACTGACAAATCTCTTGTTCAGAGAAAAACGAAATAACTTATATCTATCTGCCAAGTAACTGGTGAAGATAGGTAATAAATGATGATAGCCTAATGAAAAAAGAACCCATTTCTGATAGGGTTAAGAGTATAACCAAACTATCGGTAAAAAGGATATGGATAAGAATTGTTTTATTTAATGCAGGAAAGGCAGGACTAAAGATGAAGGAGTTATTCAAATCAAGCAATTGGTTTTCGGGTCTTCAATGGCTCTTTTTTATTTTTACAAATATTGTTGTAATTCCAATCACAGTTGGTGCGGCTTTTGAGCTTTCCCAAGAAAGAATTGCCAGCTTACTTCAATTATCGTTTATTGTGACTGGAATAGCGTGTATGGTACAGGCTTTGGTCGGACATAAACGTGCAATAATGGAAGGGCAATCGGGGCTTTGGTGGGGCGTTATCTTAACGCTGACTTCTACTGCTGCGGCACAAGGAATGCCTTTAGATGTGCTTGGAGGAAGTTTGACAGCAGGCATTATTATTTCTGGAATCCTCACAGTGATTATTGGTGTAAGCGGAGCAGGACCTTATATTGCCAAATTATTTAACCCGGCTGTTATGGGAGTATTTATGTTTTTATTTGGATGCCAATTAATCGGGATATTTTTAAAAGGTATGCTGGGTATACCTTTTGGAAACGAGGCGGAAAATGCTCAAATTAATTTATCTATTTCCCTATTGTCTTTTATGATTGCAATCATTGTGGCTATTATTAGTATTAAAGCTCCAGCAAGCATTAGACGCTACGGGTTATTAATCGGAATAGTTATTGGTTGGATTGCATTTAATCTCACTTTTGAGCAACAGGGAGCGATTAGCCAAACTGCCTCATCGAGTATGGCATTATTCCCGCTGGGTAAACCAACGTGGGATACGGGTATTGTTATAACGACAGTGTTAGCTGGTCTGCTGAATACAGCGAATACGTTTGGAGCGTTAAAAGGGACGGATAGTATCTATCGTGCAGAGACAAGCGATTCCCAATACCGTTCCTCATTTACGATAACAGGGATTTTTACCGGGCTGTCTGGGGTGCTTGGACTTGTCCCGTATGCGCCGTATGTCTCATCCATTGGTTTTTTGAATCAGACAGGGATCATTAGGCGGTTACCTTTTATTCTCGGCAGTTTCATGTTCTTCTTAATGGGCATTATTCCGCCAATCGGGCACTTTTTTTCTATGCTGCCGTTGAGTATAGGCAGTGCAGTATTATTTGTTTCTTATTTACAGCTGTTCAATTCATCATTAAGTTTCTTTCGTCAGGTTGAATTTAATACGCTCAATATTTATCGGTCGGCTGTTCCCTTATTTGTCGGTATCATTATTATGACCTTCCCTGCTTCATATTTCGATACCTTGCCTGACTTTCTTCGTCCGTTGTTAAGCAGCGGGTTATTAGTAGGTATTATTTTAGCACTTATACTTGAGAATGGTTTTGATTGGAATCGCACATAAGGACAGGTTATAGATAAAGAAGCGGTGAATAAATCAATGGACGTTTTTTAAGGAGCTGTCGCTAACTGAATGGTTTGTATGGGAAGACAGCTCCTTTGTTTAAGAAAATAATGTTTACAAAAGCCATGTTTCTAGCGAACAGCATGGGATAGCAGCATAAACTATTCAACTTAATAGCTTATTCAGGAGGGATTTTAATGATAGAAATCCTATTTCCCAGGCACTTTCACACCAGGTATAAACCATTCTGACTTAAAAGTTATCATATAGATTTCCTTGTCGAAAAATGATATACTATCAAAAATAATGATAGGGGTTTCATTTTATTTCCGAGATTATCTCTTTATTTTTTTCGGAATTTTAAATCAAATGTACATAGGAGCTGGAGAGGTTTCGGTGATGTGGAGGGGATAACATGCTTTCATCCAGACAAAAGAAAATTTTAGAACGGTTAATTGAAGAAGAAGCGTTTGTTTCCTTAGCTGACTTGAATAAAGCCTATCAGCTTTCGCCGCGGACGATTCGGCAGGATTTACTTGAAATCGAGACGTGGCTGATGGACATTGGCGCAGGGTTTAGCCTGGAGAGACATCGCAAGTATGGGACACGGCTGATTTTAGGAGAGAAGCAGAAGCAGGTGCTTCAGGAGGCAATGTACAAGCAGAAGGATTATTTAAGTGCAGTGCAGCGCCGGCAAGATATGCAAAAGCTTCTATTACTAAATTCATCTATCCATGTGGAAGAATTATGTGAGGATTACCAGATTAGTATGAATACGCTCCAGAATGATTATAATCAGTTAAAGACGGAAATGGAAGATTATCATTTAATGCTGTCCAGAGAGAATAAACAAATTTCGCTGGTTGGGGAAGAGAACAATAAACGCATGTTATTTTTAGATTTTTTGAAAGAACAGTGGACAGAGGAGGAGATACTGGAGCTGTATGTAACAAGGCGAATCTCCGCTTCCATGAATGAAACGGATTTAGAAGATATGATTTCAGATGTGGATGTTCATGGGGTAGTATCTTGGATTGAGCAGGTAGAGGAGCTAAGCGGGATTGCTTTTATCGATGCGAGTAAATACGAGCTGTTTCTGAATTGCGCTGTTCAATGGAAAAGAATCCAATCAGGGCAATTTATTGCAGACTTTGATAAAGATGATGAATTAAAAATCTTTGAGGATGAAAAGTTTACTGCAGTACGAGAACAGTTTAGGCGATTAATGGGCTTGGAAGATGCATCTCTTCAGCTCTCCAATGAATTAGCTTACATATCCATGCATCTGCTGGGGGCAAGGCGTTTAAGCGGGGAAGGAGATTATTGGCTGAAGTGCCAGTCGCTATCGCGGGAGATTGTAGAGACCTTCGAGCAGGCGAACCGCTTTCGTTTAAGCAATCGGGAGAATATTATTATTGGCCTGTCGACGCATTTGCAATCAGCAATGTATCGCATGAAGTATCATATTCACATTGATAATCCTTATTTCGATAATCTGGAAAAAGAGTATCGTAAATATATTGAACAAGTAAAAGCGTTTATTGAAAAAAATCCGCATTGGGGTTTAACGACACTTCATAGACATGAGATTGGTTTTATTGTAGTACACTTATGTGCCGGATTAGAGCAGGAACCGTTTCTGCCGAGTAAACGAATTGCGATTGTCTGCAGCTCCGGCCTCGGAACATCCAGACTGCTTGAACGGACAGTAAGAAGATTGTTCCCGCAAGTATTTATAACAGGGCAATTTTCCGTAAAAGAGGCGTATGGGCTGACAGATAAAGATGCTGATTTGATTGTTACAACAGTTCCATTTACCCAGCAGCTGCAAGTCAATCATGTGAAAGTAAATCCGTTATTGTCGATAGCTGATCAGCAAAATCTGGAGCGGATTATTGGAAGAGGAACCTATCAGGCAAACACCGAATTGCCGATTGTCGAGACAGTAATGACTATCTATCAGTCTGTTAAAAAGCACACGGTGGTGTTGAATGAGGGAGAATTGTTCAATGATTTATACCGGTATTTCAGCGGGAATCAAGGGGCAATGAGTTCGGAGGTTACTTCATTAACGGCGCCTTCGTGTATCCATTTAAGAGAAAAAGTCTCTGATTGGAGAGAAGTATTATCTATATTGAATCAATCTTTAGTAAAACAAGATGTCGTGGAGCATACATATGAAACGGAAGTGGCTCAAATCATCAATGAACAGGAGCATCATTTTATCGTGGCGCCAGGCGTTGCTTTTCCTCATTTGAGCAGTACAGCGATTAAGAAAACGGGTTTTGCTTTTATGACGTTGGAGGAACCGATTTCTTTCGGCGGAACAGAGGAAAAAGTATGGTGGATTATTTTGCTTGCTGCCAAAGATAAAATCCAGCATGTCACTGCAGTGGAGATGATGCTGGAGGTTGTTAATTCGAAGGAGTTATTAGACAAGCTGCGCCATGAAAGAAATATCGACGTGGTATGGAAATGGATGTTGGAGTATGAGGAGGGTAGCAAATGAAAAAAGTGCTAGTTGTTTGTTCAGGCGGTTTAGGGACAAGCCTTGTTTTAAAGCTTCAAGTAAAACAGCATTTTCAAGAATGGGAATTAGATGACGTCATTGTGGAACAATCGGATGTAAGTGCCGCCTCCTTCATGAAAGCAGATTTGATTATCGGGGCAAAGCAGGTGGTACAGCATTTGCAGGTAAAAGAAACAGAAATTCTTGGACTTTCCTTTATTGCAGATAGAGCCTTAGTAAAAGAAAGCTTGGAAAATGCAAATACTGTGAAGCGGTGGCGTGAACGTGTATGAATATTTTTGAAAGTTTTACAAGGGGGTTTATCGGGGAGCCTGCGATTTTATTAGGAGCGATAACATGTATTGGGCTATTACTTGCCAGAGCAGGTTTTTTTCGGGTTCTCAGCGGAACCGTGAAAGTAATGGTAGGGGTGACATTGTTACAGATAGGAGCATCTGCTGCCAATGTGTCCCTTTCCAATTTAGCAGTGATGATTCAAGACAGCTTTAATATGATTGGCATGATTCCGCATAATGAAGCGATAACGGCATTAGTACAGATTAATTACGGAAGAGAAATTGCGATAACCATCTCGATTGGAATGGTCGGGCACCTATTAATAGCACGCTTTACAAGATTGAAGTATGTCTTTTTGTCAGGACATCAGGTCCTTTTTATGTCCGCAGTGATTGTTGCTGTTTTACATGCTTCGCAATATGGCTGGTGGCTGTATATTTTCGGCGGCTTCGTGTTAGCGCTGATGATGTCCTGCATGCCTGCGCTGGTTCAGCCGTTTGTCAAACGTGTGACAGGGGATGACTCGATTGCGATTGGTCATTTTAATAGTGTTGGCTACTATATGACAGGTATGTTAAGCACCAGTCTATTTAAAAGAAAAGAAGAAAAAGCAGATTTTCCGAAATTCATCCGAAAACTGGAGCCTTTTATGTATGATCATGTGCTGATCATTAGTATATTTTCATTTCTGCTCTTTTTTATTGCGGCTATTTTTGCGCAAAGAGATGCGATTCAATACTTGTTTAATGATCAAAATTTTATCATTTTTGTGATTGTGCAATCTTTGTGGTTTACAGCTGGAATGTACTGTATTCTGACCGGTGTACGGATGATGATTGCGGAAATTCTGCCGGCGTTTGAAGGAGTCTCAAGCAGATGGATCAAGGGCTCCGTTCCAGCGTTAGATGCGCCGGTATTATTTAATTACGCTCCATTAGCTGCAATGGTTGGATTTATCCTCAGCTTTTTGGGCGGACTTGGTGTAATGTTTGGCATGGCCGCAGTGCAGTATACGATTATTATTCCAGGCGTCATTCCGCATTTCTTCTCCGGCGGCGCTGCGGGAGTTATTGCATATAAGTTACGAGGAATCAAGGCGCTGGTTTGTATGAGTATCGTGCATGGGATGGTTATTACTATTTTGCCGATTCCGTTGTTAAGTTATTTGCGGGATTTAGGTTATACGCGAACGACATTTGGAGATACGGATTTGCAGTTGATTGGGATTTTGATTGGGTGGCTGGTGCAGTAATAACTGAATTTAATATGTCCTCTTCTATTAAGCAGAGAAAAATGATGAAAATTTCTAACCTGCATAATAAAAGAGGATTTTTTGTTTTGTATACCTTAAGGCATCTATTTTAAATTACATAGTCTATAGTAAATATTCAATACCAATTTACTGCCATTTAAAAAGGAAATTAATTACTATTGATATTGTAAGCGTGTACATATAGAGTTATATACATAATATAAGGAAGTAATGAAAACAAGGGAGTTAATTCAATGGCTAGAGCGGAAGAGTGGATAGGTTATTGGAAGTAAAGGTATGAGGTAACTGAAGCTTTGGCTTTTAGCATAATCCTGTAGCAATAAACCATTTAATAGACTGCTATTCTAAACAAAGAATACATATTAAAACAATAGTTAAAGAATATATAGGGAGGGGGGACGTAATGAGAAAAAGTATTTGGAGGTTATCTCTATTATTAATCGTAAGTATACTAGCCGCTTGTGGAAGTGACGATTCTAGTGATGAGCCAGATGATAAGTTAGAAGGTAAAATAACGGTTTATGCTGGTTCGGATGAAGAGCGTGCTATCGAAACAATGAACCTTTTTACAGAAGAAACAGGAATTGAAGTTGATATGGTTCGGTTATCTGCTGGGGAAATTCTATCAAGAGTTCGTGCGGAAAGTGCGAACACGCAGGCAGATGTCTGGTTTGGCGGACCGGCAGAAACATTTGAAGTAGCTAAGGAAGAGGAATTGCTTGAACCATATGTATCGCCTACAGCGGAATATATCTCAGATGAATACAAGGACGATGAAGGATATTGGACTGGAATGTTAGTTAATCCTTTAGGTTTTGTAGTGAATCAAAATTTCTTAGATGCCAATGGACTAGAAGCACCTACAACTTGGGAAGATTTACTTGATCCAGCGTATGAAGGGGAAATCGTTATGCCTCATCCAGCTTCATCCGGTACGGCTTATACAATACTTTATAATATATTGCAGTACTTTGATAATGAAGAAGAGGCTTATGATTATTTGGAAGCATTGGATGGACAAGTACAACAATATACAACTAGCGGGGTCGCTCCGGCGAGGATGGTGGGAATGGAAGAAGCGGGAGCAGGGATCTTATTCTACTATAATTCTGTTAAAAGTATGGAAGAAGGATTTGATAATTTAGAGCCTACTGTGGTTGATGGAGCAGGATATGAATTATTTGCAGTAGCTAAGATTGCAGATGCTCCTAACCCTGAATTGGCTGAGGCATTTATTGACTGGGTATTAGGACCAGCAGGGCAAGAAGCAGCACAAGATTTTGGAAACTATAATAATGTAACCCATCCAGAAGCTGCGGATGCGGAACAAGCTATAGAACTTTCAGATTATCATTTAATAGATTTTGATTTAAGCGATGCGGCAGAATCACGTGATGAGATTATTCAAAAATGGGAGAATGAAATTTATGATCAATAGTCATATAAAGAAAATGTAAGTTAATCACTCAAAGACATTGCTTTATATCTTATTAGAAATTTTATCTGAATGTTTGATGCAATATTCATAAGCTAAAGTTCTACCATTTTAAACGGAAATAATTTGGTGTGGAGCGTTCCATGAAATGATTATAGTCTTAAAGTATAGTAATAATTAGAAAAGAGCATAAGAATTCATCTATCTTTTAGAGGAAGGAACTAAAAAAGGAGGCCAAAATGAGCTACCGTGCAATTTTTTTAGATATTGATGGAACGATTATAAAGCCAGACCACACTTACGATGCTTCAACCAAGGAAGCCATTCGGCAAGCAAAAGCAGCAGGTATAGAAGTATTTCTATGTACTGGCAGACCTTTAATGGATATTGTTAATTTGACAAATGACTTTGGAATCACCTCATCGATTACTTATAATGAATCCTATGCAATGCACGAGAATGAAATGATTTTTAAAGCTGCGATGCGTAAAGAGGATGTCGAGAAAATGATTTCTATCTCCTACCAAGGAGAAAGTGAACTTGCGCTTTATACCACAGAAAATAATTATTTTACTTCTCTAAAGGATGCACACGTTATTTATTTTAGTAAAGTTTCGCAAATGAAGGAATTTAAACTGTTTACAGAAGATGTTGCTGATCAGATTGTAGCTGCGACGGCAATCAATGTGTTTGACAGCAAAGGAGATTTTAGTTTAATAGAAGGTTATCAGCTGTCTAAAGTTAATATCAAACATTCTACAGAGTCCTATGATCTAATTCGTACTTCCGTGAATAAAGGAGAAGCAGTAAAAAAAATGATAGCACATTTGAATCTATCACCTTCTGAAGTGATTGCTTTTGGTGATGGAATGAATGATAAGGAAATGCTGCAATTTGCTGGAGCAGGCGTGGCAATGGGAAATGCGGACTCGATGCTTGTTCCATATGCAGATTTTCAAACAACAACCGTTGAGGAGAATGGAATTTTTAACGGACTGAAGAAGCTTGGAGTTGTGAATTAAAGTAAAGAAAATGAAAGAAAGGAATTCATCGTATGAAAACTACAAAAAAGATAATACCGCTATTTTTATTTTTAGGATTGATTCTTGCTGCATGCGGTTCTGATGATACAGAAGAAACTGGTGGAGCAGAAAACGATGGTACATTGACTGTTTATGTCGGTCTTGAAGAAGAGCATGCCATTGCATCAATTAATCAATTTACAGAGGATACAGGAATTGATGTTGATATGGTTCGTATGTCTACAGGAGAAATATTGGCTAAAATTCGCTCTGAGCAGCAAAATCCACAGGCAGATATTTGGTACGGCGGTCCAGCAGATACATTTGTTGCTGCGAAAGAAGAGGATTTACTTCAGCCATATCAATCCCCAGAGGCAGAAGCAATCCCTGAAGAATACCGGGATGAAGAAGGATATTGGACAGGGATTTATTTAGGGCTTATTGGTTTTGCGACAAGCCAGGACTTTTTAGATGAACATAACTTGGAGGCACCTGCAAGCTGGGATGATTTATTAGATCCAGCATATAAAGATATGGTAGTCGTTGCTCACCCAGGCTCTTCAGGTACGGCGTACACGGCGCTTTATTCTATTCTTCGTGCTAAAGGCAGTGATGATGCTGGTTTTGACTATTTGAAAGATCTGGATAATCAGGTTCAGCAATATACAACGAGCGGTTCAGCTCCAGGGAGAATGGTAGGGATGAATGAAGTAGGAGCTGGAATTCTATTCTCACATAATATCATTAAGTTCCAAAAAGAAGGCTTTGATAATATCGTCTTAAGTTTTCCGGAAGAAGGAACAGGGTATGAGGTTGGCGGAGTCGGGATTATTAACGGTACTCCAAATGAAGAATTAGCACAAGAATTTATTGATTGGGCTGTAAGTGCGAATGCGCAGGAAGTGGGTCAGGAAGCAAATGCATTTAATAATTTAACTCATCCAGATGCGATAGAGCCGGAGGAAGCAGCTGACTTGGAAGAAATTGAATTAATTGATTCAGATCCAATCGAGGCAGGAGAACGTCGTCAGGAGATTCTTGACCGTTGGGAAGATGAAGTGAATAATTAAAACATATCATAGTTCTATGTGAGTAAAGTCGAATGGTTCAGCATTCTTATTTTTGAAGTTGAATTTATTCGGCTTTTTTATTTTGTTGAACAACTGCTAATAGATGAAAGAGTAGTATGTCAGTTTATACAACTAATTCTTTAATAGAAGAAGTTAGTCAACGATTAAACATTCATGTTTTATATTACCATACCAATTCTATACCGTATCAAAAGGAGAATATTTGGTGTTGTTTGTGTAAGCGCATACAAATAAACTGAAGTCATATAAAAAAGGAGGAGAATAACTTTGAAGAAATGGATTCAATTATTATTTACACTATTGGTTCTTTTTCTGCTTGTTGCATGCGGGTCAAATGATTCAAATCAAGCTGACGGAGCAGATAAAGAGGATAGTCCAAGCGGAACATTAACAGTTTATTCGGCTTTCAATGAGGATCATGCATTGGCAGCAGTGAATAAATTTCAAGAAGAAACTGGAATTAATGTTGATATGGTTCGGTTGTCGGCAGGAGAAATTTTAGCAAAGGTGCGTGCGGAAAAAGATAATCCGCAAGCAGACATTTGGTTTGGAGGTCCAGCAGATACATTTGAAGCAGCAAAAACAGAGGATTTACTGCATTCATACCATTCAGAGGTTGCTGAAGATATCTCAGAAGAATACAAAGATTCTGAGGGAGATTGGACTGGGATATATGTTGGTGCTATTGGTTTTGCAACTAATCAACATTTCTTAGATGAGAATGGTTTAGAGGCACCGACAAGCTGGGATGATTTATTAGACCCTGCATATAGCAATGAAATCGTCATGGCGCACCCAAGTTCTTCAGGCACTGCTTATACAGCACTGTATTCTACTCTTCGTGCAAAAGGTGGGGACGAAGAAGGTTTTGCATATTTAGAGGAACTTCACCCCCAGGTTCAACAATATACAACCAGTGGATCAGCTCCAGGAAGAATGGTTGGTTTAAATGAAGTTGGTGCAGGGATCTTATTTGCTCACGATATTATAAAGTTTCAACAGGAAGGTTTTGATGATATTGTTCTTTCTTTTCCAGAAGAAGGGACTGGATATGAAATAGGAGCGGTTGCGATTATTGAAGGAGCTCCAAACGAAGAACTGGCACAGGAATTTGTGGATTGGGCAGCAGGAACAAGTGCTCAAGAAGTCGGGCATGAAGCGAATAGCTTCCAGAGTTTAACGCATCCAGATGCAACGCCGCCTGAAGGAACACCTGATTTAGAAGAGATTAATTTAATTGATTCAGATCCCAAAGAAGCTGGGGAACGTCGTCAAGAGATCCTAGATCGTTGGGATAACGAAGTGAATAATTAAAATGTTAATAGCATGAATAATTAAAAGAAATCCGACTTGCTTCAAACTTCTATTAAAAATTTTAGAAGCAGGCCGGATTTCTTTTTGTTTATAGCTTTACTACTCTGCGTTAGTATTTCCCATAAAATATGAATCTTAAATGTAATTCTCCATACCAATTCTATACCGCTTCAAAAGGAATTCATTTGGTGTTGAACGTGGAAGCGCATACATATAAACTTAAGACATAAGAAAAAAGGAGGTAGGAACATTGAAGAAATCTATAAATTTATTATTTATATTATTAGCTGTTTTTCTGCTAGCTGCGTGCGGATCAAATGATTCAGATGGGGCAGAAGGCGGAGATAGTCCAAGCGGAACATTAACAGTTTATGTTGGATTCCAAGAGGATCATGCGATTGCTGCAATTGAAAGGTTCCAACAGGATACAGGAATTGATGTCGATATGGTTCGTATGTCAGCTGGAGAAATCTTGGCAAAGGTACGTGCGGAAAAAGATAATCCGCAGGCAGATATTTGGTACGGCGGGCCGGCAGATACATTTGAGGCTGCTAAAATGGAAGACTTGTTACATGCGTATGATTCGCCGGTAGCAGCAGATATTCCAGAGGAGTATAAAGATCCGGATCACTATTGGACAGGCGTTTATGTAGGTGCAATTGGTTTTGCAACAAATCAGAACTTCCTGGATGATAATGGTCTGGAAGCACCGACAAGCTGGGAGGATCTGTTAGACCCTGCTTATCAAAACCAAATAGTAATGGCGCATCCAAGCTCATCAGGTACAGCCTATACAGCATTATATTCCATTCTGCGTGCGAAAGGCGGAGATGAGGAAGGATTTGAATACTTAAAAGAACTTCACCCACAAGTTCAGCAATATACGACTAGTGGCTCTGCGCCAGGCAGAATGGTTGGACTAAATGAAGTAGGAGCAGGAATTCTATTTGCACATGATATTGTTAAATATCAAGAAGAAGGATTTGACGATATTGTTCTCTCCTTCCCGGATGATGGAACAGGATTTGAAATTGGAGGGGTAGGTATTATTGAGGGAGCTCCAAATGAAGAGCTTGCGCAAGAATTTATCGATTGGGCTGCAGGTCCGGGAGCACAGGAAGTTGGTCAAGAAACAGATAATTTCCAGAGCCTTACGCATCCCGATGCAACTCCGCCTGAAGGAGCTCCAGATTTAGAAGAGATTAACCTGTTAGATTCAGACCCGAAAGAGGCTGGAGAGCGTCGTCAAGAAATTCTTGACCGTTGGGATAATGAAGTAAATAACTAGAGATAGAAAACGTTGAAAATAGGGGGCTGTCAGCTCCCTTTTCAACATAAAAGGAGTGAAAGCTTTTTATGAAGGAGAACATACGCAGATTAGTCAAACAGCCAATGTTGTTATTACTTGTTGTATTGGTTATGCTGACGCTCATTGTTTTTATTGTCTATCCGCTTTTCCAAATCTTTTTGTCTAGTTTTATATCAAATGGTGAAATAGATTGGCAAGGGTATAAAAGGGTATTTGCTGGCGGACAGTTAACCAGTGCTTTAACGAATTCATTGGTTTTAGCAGTCATTGTTTCTATTTTATCAACAGCGATTGCTTATTTCTTTGCTTATACATTAGCTTATATCAAGGTTCCATTTAAGAAATTATTTAATGGAATTGCCATTTTACCAGTTATTTCTCCTCCATTTGTTATTGCTTTATCAGCGATTCTGCTTTTTGGAAGAGGAGGATTTATTTCTGAGACATTGCTGGGAATAGAGGGAGCAAATATTTATGGATTACATGGTTTGATTCTTGTTCAAACCCTGACCTATTTCCCGGTAGCCTTCTTAGTTCTGGCAGGGCTGTTACAATCGATTAGCCCTTCTCTGGAGGAAGCAAGTGATAATCTTGGTTCTACGAAATGGCAGACATTTAAGAAAGTAACGTTACCATTATCTGTTCCGGGAATCGGAAATGCTTTTTTACTTGTATTTATTCAGTCGATGGCTGATTTCGGGAACCCAATGACCATTGGGGGAGACTATAATACAGTAGCAAGAGAGATTTATATGCAGGCAGTCGGAAGCTATAATATGCAGGCTGGGGCAGCTCTTGCAATGGTTTTACTTAGTGCAACAGTTATTTTATACGTACTCCAGAATTTTTGGATTGGGAAGAAGAATTATGTCACCGTTACCGGGAAACCGACTGGAGTTCGGAAAATGATTTCCCAAGGTATGTTTCGCCGGGTGATGATTACCATTTGTTTCGGTTTATCGGGAACGGTTATTTTATTCTATATCTTAGTTCCAATCGGATCATTTATTCAGCTATGGGGCGTCAATTACAGCTTTACATTAGATCATTATAATTATGTGTTTTCTATCGGTCAAAAAGCAGTGACAGATACGTTACGACTATCCATTATTGCGACGCCAATTGGAGGATTATTTGCAATGATTCTTGCATTCTTGATTGTTCGTAAAAGATTTGCAGGGAAAAAATTAATGGAAGGAATCAGCATGCTTTCCATGGCCATTCCAGGGACTGTAATCGGTATTTCCTACATTTTGGCGTTTAACCAGGCGCCATTAGCCATTACCGGTACTGCATTGATTATTATTGCTGCATTTATTGTTCGTGCGATGCCAGTAGGGATTCGGTCCGGTATTACTTCCCTTCAGCAGATAGATCCTTCGATAGAAGAAGCAGCAACAAATTTGGGAGCGAGCGGTTCGAAGACCTTCTTTTCAATCGTACTGCCTTTGATTCGACCGGCATTTTTCAGTTCAATCGTATACACTTTCGTAAAAAGTATGACAGCGATGAGCGCTGTAATCTTCCTGGTTTCTGCAAAATATAACCTGATTACTGCTTCTATCTTAGCGCAAGTAGAGTCAGGAAGAATTGGCGTTGCAAGTGCGTATTGTACATTATTGATTATCTTAATGATCGTTGCGATGTTAATTTTAAATGGATTAACTTCTTTATTTACTGGTAAGTGGAAGCTAAGAAAAGATCAACAAACAGGTGCAGAGATTGCTTCAAAAGATTCTGTGACGACTTAAATACGTGGAGGGATAACATATGTCAGCAAAATCCGTAAAGCTGGAAAATGTAACGAAACAATTTACCGATGATGAAGGAAAGACAATGACAGCAGTTAACGATGTCAGTTTGCATATTGAAAAAGGAGAATTTGCAACACTACTAGGTCCTTCCGGATGCGGAAAGACAACTACACTGCGTATGATTGCCGGATTTGAAGAACTATCGAATGGTGTAATTATGTTTGGAGAGGATAATGTTCAAAATATCCCTGCAAATAAAAGAGACTGCACAATGGTGTTCCAATCCTATGCATTGTTTCCACATATGTCCGTGTATGACAACATCTGCTATGGATTAAAACTAAAAAAGTTAAGTAGAAGTGAAATTGAAAAACGGGTGACACCAGTCATGGATATTATGAACTTACATGTGAATAAAAACAGGATGCCAAACCAATTATCTGGCGGTCAGCAGCAGCGTGTTGCGCTTGCCCGGGCATTGGTAATGGAGCCTGGAGTGCTACTTTTCGATGAACCGTTATCCAATTTAGATGCGAAACTACGAATTACGATGCGTGATGAAATTCGCCGTATCCAGAAAAAACTTGGCATTACAGCAATTTATGTCACACATGATCAAAGTGAAGCGATGAGTTTGAGTGACCGTATTGTTGTTATGAATGAGGGGCATATTGAACAAGTAGGACCGCCAATGGAAGTATATCAAAAACCAAAAACAAAATTTGTTTCCGATTTTATTGGGACAGCAAACTTCTTAGAAGGCGTTGTAGATAAGAAAGAATCAGATCGTCTCTTTGTAAAAACGAAACAAACTACCATCGAAGTTTTACAGCAGGATGCAGATACATTTCATGAAGGGCAATCTGTTTCTGTGGTTGTTCGGCCAGAAGCAATCAATCTTAGTAAGGAGGGAACAGAGCCTGCGAAAGTTCTAAAAAGTGTATTTATGGGACAGATACAAGAGTACGAGTTAGATTTTAATGGTATTCAATTGCATGCGGTTGTTGCTGATCCAGGCGGGAAAGAAGTTTATTATGACGGCGATAGTGTGAACCTGACATTTTCACAACGTTCGTTGCATGTTGTACCGGCATAAGGTTAAATAGAAGGAGGGGAGAGATGCTATGCGAAAAATAACAATGCTATTGTTCGTAGTCCTTCTCCTTCTTTCTGGTTGCAGCAAGGCTGGGCAAAAAGAAGTATTACAGGTTTATACTGGAATGGATACAGCTTATATGATCCGAATTGCAGAGCAGTTTGAACGGGATACGGGTATCCATATTTCTTTTCAAAGAAAAAGTAATCTTGAAATTCTTCAATCATTGGAGAATGGAGAAGAGGAATTTGATATTTGGTATGGGGGATCGTCTTTTTTAATGGAAGAGGCGAAACAGCAAGGACTCTTGGAACCATATATTTCGGACTATAGAGAAGAAATTGACGAAATATATAAGGATGAAGAAGGGTATTGGACTGGAATTAGTGTAGGGGTCTTGGCCATTGTAACCAATCGTCAATGGCATGTGGAACAAGGGGTAAGTAACCCGCAGCGGTGGAGTGATCTGCAACGGGTAGAATATAAGAACTGGCTGACATTGCCAAATCCAGAATCAACAGAAGCAGGGTACCTTACGATTGCTCTCTTTGATGAATTATATGGAGATTTGCGAACAAGAAGTGTGCTGCAAAATATCAATCAAAATGTAACTGATTACACTTTGGCAGAAGATTCAACTGGAAGGTTTATAGGTTATAAGGAAAGTGCTGCAACGATTATGTTTGCTCACGATGCCATGCGCCTGAAGAATGAGGGATTTAATGAGTTGAATATTATCTACCCGACAGAACCGACAACGTATGAAGTCGAAGCCATCGCTATGACGACAGATGCCCAAAACCAAGAGGCTGCACAGGAGTTTATCGATTGGTCATTAACAAAGGAAGCACAGGAAATAGGACAAAGAATAGGAAATTATCATATGCTGACCAATGTGAATGCAGTAAATCCGCCACAGTCCGTATCGTTGGATGAATTATTGATTATACCTGTTGATGAGGAAGAAGCAGTGGAAAGCCGATCAAATTTAATTTCTGATTTTAAAGAAGTTATCCAATTTAGAGAGTAAGGGGGAAGATGCGAAGTGACAAATATAATTTTTGATTTACATACGCACCATGATAGGTGCGGGCATGCAGAAGGAAAAATAGAGGATTACATTAAGGCTGCAATAGATCGTGGTTTACATTATATTGGAATCTCAGATCACTCTCCTTATTTTTATTCGAAGGAAGATCAGCTATATCCGGGAATTGCAATGGCGAAGAGCGAACTGGATGAATACGTAAATGAAGTGTTGACGCTGAAAGAAAAATATAAGAATAAAATTCATGTGCTGCTTGGAATGGAGAGTGATTACTTTCCTGAATATGCAGATATGTATAGAAGCATTTATCAAAAATACCCATTTGATTATATCATTGGCTCTGTCCATCATGTTCACGATAAAAGTATTTTTCAAAAAGGCAGATGGGATTATTTAACAGAGGGAGAACGTCTCGAGGAAAAAGAAACCTACTACCATTCGATTCAGCAATCTGCCAAAAGCGGTATGTTTCAAGTCTTGGGACATATTGATGCGATGAAAGGATATTTATTAGATTTTCATGATGTCAAAACATCAGTGATAGAAGAAACATTAAAAGTCATTGCAGATGAAGGTGTTGCTATTGAAGTGAATACATCCGGTAAAAATAAGGATTGCGGCGGATGGTATCCTTCCCATGAAATATTAGAAAGGGCATGCCATTACGGTGTAGATATATCTTTTGGTTCAGATTCTCACGTACCTTCCAGAGTAGGGGATGATTACTTAGAAGTACAGGAAACTTTAAAACAAATTGGCTTTCAGGAAATGGTGTATTTTGTTAACAAGAAAAGATATACGGTGTCACTTTAATTGTGTGGAGTATGAAGAAACCCGCATACGCTCATTCTTTAGCGGATGCGGTTTTTTCTAAAATTAGGATGTTATCGTTCAAGAATATAAGATAACCTATTTAATCTGTTTGATGAAGATAAAAATAAAATAGTCTATATAAATTGAAGTAAGAAATTACACTTTTGTTTTCTTATAAAAATGACAAAATGATGATTGAAAACAGTAACTAGCGGAAGAAAAACACGGAGACTCCTGTGGGAAAGCGCGGAGGGAAGACCCCGCAGAAAAAAAGCGAACTTCTTTTTTTCGAGGAGGCTGAGCTCAAGCCCACGGAAAGCGTAGTGTTTTTCTGTAGCGGTAGCTATTAATTTTAATTTATATAGTAAAAAAGAATTGCGAAGGGACGCGATGGAATGAATAATCATCTATTAATCTCTGATTTAGACGGCACCTTACTTGATGGAAAGCAGAAAATAAGTATGGAGAATAAATCATCTATCAAGCAATTTATAAAGAACGGCGGATTGTTTACCATTGCTACCGGAAGGATTGAAGAATCTGTTTATCCTTATATGCAAGAATTAGGAATTGCACTTCCTGTTATTTTGTATAATGGGGCTGTTATTTATGATAATCAGAAAAAACAGCGTATATTTGAACAAAAGATTACTCAATTCACACCATTATTTAACCAATTACAAACATTGAATGAAGGTCATTCAATTGGAATAAATTATTATCAAAATAAAAGGGCCTATACACTAGATTACAATGAATTGGTTAAAGAGAATGAGAAAAAAGATAAAGTGAAGGTTAAGGAAATAGGTGCTGATTTTGATACAAGCTATGTGACAAAAGTTCTTGTTATTTCAAATGATCCTGCTAATTTAAAAAAATGTGAACAGCTAGTGCAATCCAGTGATGTTTCTTGTGATATGGTTTATTCAGATAAAATTTATTTAGAAATTTTACCAAAGGATGCTTCCAAGGGAAACGCTGTGAAAGAACTTCTCAAATATATAGAACGAACCGACTTACATACCACTTGTGTCGGGGATCATGAAAATGATTTGACCATGTTACAAACAGCTGATACAGCTTATGTGGTTGAAAATGCCATTGATTTATTGAAGCAGCAGAACTTTCGGGAAACCGTTCATCATGAGCATCACGCTATTCAAAGCATTATTGAAGATATAAGTCATTCTGTTGCTTTAAAGTGATAAAAGTAGATTATTGATACAATTCAAATTCTGAAGAGAAGGTGATGCCATGTTTGAAGAGGTATGTGAAATCGTCATAATAGCAGGGAGAAGACTGGTAGATAAGGTGAATTCTAGATTCACTGTTGAAACAAAGGGCAGCGATATGGATTTAGTTACAGAAATGGATAAGAAAACAGAAAAATATATAACCGAGGAAATAAAGAGGGATTTCCCAGAGCATGCTGTTTTTGGAGAAGAAACAGTGGAAGAGATAGGTCATGATAAAATGCTAGAAATGTTAGAAACGCATCCTAATCTATGGGTAATTGATCCAATTGATGGAACGACGAATTATGTACATGGATTGCCGGGATATACGATTTCAGTAGCTTTATATTGTAAAGGGGAAGCTGCTTTTGGCATCATTTATGATCCTGTTGCAAATGAATTATTTATTGCTGAACGTGGAAAAGGAGCAACATTAAATGGAGAAGCAATTCATGTAAGCGAGCAGGGTTCTTTAGCGGAAAGCCTTGTGTCAACTGGAGTTCCAGCTAAATATGAAAGTGACCGTAATCATGTTTTAGAGGGATATGTGAAAATTGCTCCGTTGACTCGAAATGTCCGTACTTTCGGTTCAGCTGCCTTGCATTGTGCTTATGTTGCTTCTGGACGTTTGGATGCATTTTGGGAATGGGGTGTGAATATTTGGGATATTGCTGCAGGCAGATTGATTGTTGAGGAAGCAGGGGGGAGTGTTTACCAATTGGATGGAAGGGATGTTCGCTTTGAATTTCCGAATTTCACTTGTACGAATGGAAAGATTGATGAGGAGTGGAAGGAGGCGTTTGCTTCTATCCATGGTTTTTGATGATAAATTTTCAGGTATACTATTCAAAAGGAAAGAATATGATAGTAATTGGACATAAGAACATTCCTAGGAAGGAAATTTCCTAAGGAATGTCTTTTTTTATTTCTGGCGGGTACTTAGAGAGAGTACATAAAAAGAGATATGCCGGTTAATGAAAATTATGATAATCTCCTATATGATGTGAGCAATGTGGAAATCCTTCCTTTTATTCTATGCACAGTTTATTTCTATATCATTCAAAATAGAATATGATAACCTTTCCCTCTAAAATAAAACTAAATTATTGTTAATTATCCTATATTTTTTAATTATTGTATTTCCCTTTACAATAAAACCCATTTTATGGATTCTTATAATATTGGTTAAAATAGCGATAATAGAGACAAGGAAATCCTTCCTTGCCTCTATTTAATGCTGATTTCATTTACCTTAACTCTAAAGGATGTCAGATAATTGACCGTTGCAACGGTCAATTATCAGTAAAGCGTTTTCTGCAAATTAAGTTAATATAAATATGACAAGGAGGGGTGCTGTGAGTTCAAAAAATAATCGTGAACAAAAACTGTTACTGTTTCTTTCCAAAAATCAAGATTACGTTACATCAGATGATATAGCTAAAATATTAAACGCTTCTCAAAAAACAGTTTATCGTTTAATAAAAAAAATTAATGATGAATATGAAAGCGGTTCTTTAATTCTCTCTGAGAAAGGGAGAGGCTACAAATTGGATTACGAAAAATTTATTAATTATCAAAAAAGAAATAAACAATACAAAGCAGACGCTTTTTCTCCTCGTGAGAGGCGTAAACGAATTATGGAAGAATTGTTATTGTCTTCTCCGAAACCTATAAATATCTATCACTTGTATAGCAACTATTATGTGGGAGACTCCGTTGTATCGAATGATGAACAAATAATGAGTGAAGAGCTTAAAAAGTACAGCTTGGTGTTAGAACGAAAAAATAGAAAGCTGGCTATATTAGGAGAAGAAATTAACATTAGAAAGGCAATTAAGGACATTATTGAAATATTTAATATTATTGATATTGATGATTTAAAAAATAACCCGGAACTTAATTTTAATAAATATGACGTTTTATTTATTTTAGACCAAATAAGGAGCATTGAAAAAGATTTAAATATAACAATCCCTTATCCATATAACGTAAATATTTTTTCGCATCTTTATATCTTGTTAAGTCGTTCAAGGAAAAATCCATATCTATTGTTTCCAGATGCGGTATCCCCTGAAGAAATAGAGAATATGAGAGAAAATAATATTTTATATCAGGTTGCGAAGACTACGGTCCATCATATTGAACAATATTTGAATAATACATTGCCGGAAATTGAAATTTATTTTCTTTATCAATACTTGGTGTCATCGAGAATGCAAGGGGTTGTTGGTTCCACGTCAACTTTTTCCTCAGAAGTTATTAAAGTGACTAAATTGTATATTGATGAAATGGGCACCAAATTAGGTATAAATATAGATAGCCAATCGATTTTTATAGATTTGGCTAACCATATTAAACCAATGCTGAATAGATTAGAACATAAAATTAGAATTAAAAACAATTTGTTAAGTCAAATTAAAATAACCTATGAAGAAATATTCGCAGGGGTAACAAAAGTTTCTGAGCTAGTAAGTGAGAAGCTTGATTTGCCGGTAATAAATGATGATGAAAATGGTTTTATCACGCTATATTTCGCAAAAATTATTGAGACAAGCCAGCATCAGCGCCCTATCAAAACGCTTATCATGTGCACAACAGGAATTGGAACTTCAGAACTCTTAAAAGCAAAAGTAGCTAAAAAATTTCCTGAATTAGAAATTGTAGATGTCGTAGCTTCCCGAAATATGCAAATGTTTAAAGAAAAATATGCTGATATTGAACTGATTCTAAGCACGGTTCATATTGGAGACCCAATATTTGTTCACTCTTTATTAGTAAGTGCCATGTTTACAATGGATGACCAAAAAAGGCTTCAAAGTAAAATAGAGGAGATTTATCATGAACGATAATTCATTTTACCAAGTTTATTTCAATAGTACTTTAGAAACGAAAGAGCAGGTATATGATTTTATTTCTACCATCGCCTGTCCGCATCATTCTTATCAGCAACGACAAGCTATTATTCATCAATTGAACGAGCGGGAAAAGGTTGGAAGCCCATTAATAGCAGAACATGTTTTGCTGCCGCATATGGAAAGTAATCTGCTTGAGGAAAGTCAAATTGTATTTCTTAGATTAACAAAGCCAATATTGTGTTGGGATAACAATATAGAAGATATTCGACTAATCATTATTATCTTATTAAAGGCAGATGAACAAGAGGAAATAAAGAAAAAAATCTCTTTATTTACAAGATCTTTAGCAGATGAAGATTATTTAAACCGTTTATTAAATGCCGAAGAACCATCAAGTTTATATAAAGAAATCATTACATTTTAGAGGAGGAAACATGATGAAAATTGTAGGAGTTGCAGCATGTACTGTAGGAATTGCTCACACATATATTGCACAAGAAAAACTTGAAAATGCCGGAAAGAAAGCAGGGCATCAAATTCATATAGAGACACAAGGAACTATTGGGACAGAAAACGAATTAACAGCAGAACAGATTGCAGAAGCTGATATTGTTATCTTGGCAGCAGATGTAAAAATTTCTGGACAAGAACGTTTTGAAAGGAAACGAACCATTCAAGTGCCAACAGAAATTGCTGTGAAATCACCAAATAAACTTATTGAGAAAGCAGAAGAGGTAGTAAATAAAAATCAATAAACTTTTTATTAAATGGAGGGGAAAGTATGGATGTAAAAGACATTATAGATGTAAATACGATCAAAATAAATATGAATGCTAAAAGTAAAGAAGAAGCATTAATAGAATTGGCAAATTTACTTTTAGAAAATGAGTATATCACAGATATAGAAGGATTTATGAAAGATATTTATGATCGAGAAGCAGAAGGACAGACAGGAATCGGAAATTACATTGCAATTCCTCATGGAAAAAGTGATTTTGTGCAGAAATTAGGAGTGGCTATTGGAATTAGTGAAGAAGAAATTCCATGGGAAACACTGGATGGAAATGGCGTGAAAGGAATCATTCTTTTTGCTGTAGGAAACGACAATGAAGGTGCGCAAAATCATCTGAAATTATTATCTTTATTTGCAAGAAAATTAGGTAATGATGAAGTAATCAAAAAATTACTCCATGCTTCAAAGAGGGAAGAAGCGAAAGAAGCTTTTAGTAATTAATATAAGGGAGAGAAAAGGATGAAAATTGTAGGAGTTGCAGCATGTACTGTAGGGATTGCTCATACGTATATTGCACAAGAAAAACTTGAAAATGCCGGAAAGAAAGCAGGGCATCAAATTCATATAGAGACACAAGGAACTATTGGAATAGAAAACGAATTAACAGCGGAACAGATTGCAGAAGCTGATATTGTTATTATAGCAGCGGATGTGAAAGTTTCTGGGCAAGAACGTTTTGAGGGGAAGCGAACTATTGAAGTATCAACAGAGATTGCTGTAAAGTCACCAAACAAACTAATTGAAAAAGCAAAAGAAGTTGTTGGATAAAGTAATCAAAGAATGGTATAGGAGGGTGGCAAATGAAGAAATTTTTTAGAGAATTAAACCTTAAAGGTCATCTATTAACGGCAATTTCATATCTGATTCCAATCGTTTGTGGAGCAGGTTTCTTAATAGCAATTGGTATGGGATTTGGAGGTACAAGCCAGGATATATTGGTACAAGGTGAGTTTTCCATTTGGGATGCTTTAGCAACAATGGGAGGAGCAGGTCTCGGTTTATTACCGGTAGTTATCTCTACAGGGATTTCATACTCCATTGCTGGAAAACCAGGGATCGCTCCAGGTTTTATTATCGGTTTAACTGCTAATGCCATTGAAGCTGGCTTCATTGGCGGAATTTTAGGCGGGTTCTTATCAGGTTATCTTGCTATAAGTATTTTAAAATACTTTAAAGTGCCTAAGTGGGCTAAAGGATTAATGCCGACGTTAATCGTTCCATTTTTTACTTCTATTATTGGCGGTTTAATCATGGTTTACATTATTGGTGTACCGATTGCTGCTTTTACATCAATGTTAACGAGTGCTTTAAATAATTTAGGATCTTCTTCTTTATTAGCATTTGGTGGCGTTGTAGGTATATTGAGCGGGGTTGACTACGGCGGTCCAATTAATAAAACTGTATTTGCCTTTGTATTGACCATGCAGGCAGAGGGTCTCAATGGCCCGATTACAGCATTACAATTAGTAAACACAGCAACACCGGTCGGTTTTGGATTAGCATATTTTATAGCAAAATTGTTTGGAAAAAAAATCTATAAACCATTAGAAACAGAGACGTTAAAATCGGCAGTTCCAATGGGCTTTATTAATATTGTGGAAGGTGTCATTCCAATTGTTATGAATGATATCATTCGTTGTGTGATTGCAACAGCTGTTGGCGGAGCTGCAGGTGGAGCAGTATCGATGATGTTAGGAGCTGATGCAACAGTACCATTCGGCGGAGTATTAATGTTACCAACGATGACTAATCCGATGTCAGGAGTTATTGCACTATTAGTCAATATTCTTGTAACGGGAGTAACATTGGCTTTAATCAAGAAAGATGTATCTAAAGACGAAGCGAGCGTAGAAACAGAAGTGGAAGAAGAAGATATTGATTTAGATGATATTAAAATTTATTAATATAATAATGAAACTTTTTCTAAACACTGAAAAAAGCTATAGAGACTAAAGGGATACTGGAGAACTTTTCAATATAATCGTAAATAAACGGAGGATTAGTAGAATATGAGAAAAGTAGAATTTTCACCGTCACTAATGACGATGGACTTAGATAAATTTAAAGAACAAATTACTTTTTTAAATAATCATGTAGACTCTTACCATATTGATATTATGGATGGCCATTATGTACCTAATATTACGCTATCTCCATGGTTTATCGAAGAAGTGCGTAAAATAAGTGATTTACCTATGTCTGCTCATCTTATGGTAAAAGATCCAAGCTTTTGGGTGCAACAATTAGTTGATATGAAGTGTGAATGGATTTGTATGCATGCAGAAGTACTTGATGGTTTAGCATTTCGATTAATTGATCAAATACATGATGCTGGGCTAAAAGCAGGAGTGGTGCTGAATCCGGAAACCCCAATTGATGCCATTAACCCTTATATTGAGTTAGTCGATAAGATTACAATTATGACAATTGATCCAGGGTTTGCAGGGCAACGTTTTATCGAAAGCACCTTAGATAAAATTGTGGTATTAAGAGAATTACGGGAAGAAAAAGGTTATCAATACGTCATTGAAATGGATGGTTCATCTAATCGCAAATCATTTAAAAGAATTGATGCGGCTGGTCCTGATATCTATATTGTAGGTCGAAGCGGTTTATTTGGACTAAATGAAGATATTGAAAAATCATGGGAAATAATGCGTAATGATTATGAGGAAATGACGGGGAAAGTATTATCATAAAAAGTAAAGAGGCTATTTTAAGAATTTGCATAGCAAATTGTTAAATGGCCTTTTTTTCATTAGAGAAAAGTATATTTTGGAGTTTCATGATGTCAAAATACCAGTTGCAGAAGAAACATTAAAGGTACAAGTATACTATTCATAAAAGAAAGAATATGAAAGAGATATTAGTATTGAAAAACTTAAAAAATGACTGTAGTTACACATATAGTAAATGAAAGAACTTTCCTAGGAGAGATACCCTAAGGGATGTCTTTTTATATCTGTCGTGTATTCAGATAAATACGCCGGTTAATAGAAATCCTGATAATCTTCTCTATTAGACGAGCAATGTGGAAATGCTTACCTTCTCAGTCTGCGCACAATTTATTTCTCAATTTATTTCTATATCATTCAAAATAGAATACGACAACCTTTATTTACACTATCTAATTACTTTTTATTTGACGAAGCGTATATTTGCAATTATTGAAAACGCTTCCTTAATAGTCAGGAAACGATTCAGTATAGCGGTGGAAATTAAGGTGTATTTATAATGAATTTAGGAGGCGAACTAAGTGAAAGAGCGTCATGCCCGTTTACTCCAGTTATTAAAAATGTATGAACAGGAGGGGAAATATGTTGGTGGAGACGTGCTTAGTGAAAAGTTGGGAGTAAGCACGAGGACAATAAGAAGTGATATTCGGTATTTAAATGAAAATTACCTTGCAGATGCGGAAATAAGTTCAAATAACCGTCTGGGCTATAAGCTTGAAGGAAAAATGGAGGTTTTTAAGAAACAGGATTATTTTGAGTTTAATCAACGTGCTGTTTATATTGTTCAATTGTTAATGGAAGCGGATTCTTGGATGTCTTATCAGGAAATAGCGGATTGTTTACATGTTTCTGCACAGACGATTAATTCTGACTTGAATCGAATCACTGAGTTGATAAGCAGTCAGCAACTTGAGATTACGCTTGAAACAGAGACATTCTCAGGCATACGTATGATTGGGAATGAAATAGACAAACGTTTATTATTAGCTCATTTTGTAAAAAGAGATTTTGCGACAAAAGATGAATTAAGACATGAATTAAGAGAGCTTTTTACAAAATGGTGGTTTGAAGAAAGACAAATTGACGATACCATGGCGCATTTAGACGAGGTTTTGGAACAATATGGTGTATCCCTAAATATACAAGTTAAGTCTATGCTGATTGTGGCAGTTTTAATACAAAAATATCGTTTAAATCAAAAAGCCATTTCTAAATTTGAATTAGACCTGAGTCAAGACGACCAATCATTGAAAGAGAATTCTGCAGCCCAAGCTATTTTGAAAAAAGAAGGTCTGCCAGATGGCGAACTACTTTTAAGAGAATCTTCATTTCTAGCGGTTCAACTAATAGGGTGGAAGGTATTTCCTGATTCCAATGGGATAAAGGATAATCATCTGTTTAAAAATATCGACTTACAAATTAATGAATCACTAGCTGTTTTAGGTGATAAATATGGGTATGATTTTTGGGAAGATCACCAGCTGGTTAATGGTTTGCAGGCTCATATAAAAAGAATAATCTATCCATTAACATATAAAGCTTTAATAAATAATCCGTTTTTATCCTTTATTAAATCAGAATATATCCAAGCATATCAAATGGCTGTTGTTTTTTCAAAGTTAATAAGCAGCCGAGTTTCTGTCCATATTCCTGAAAACGAGGTGGGGTATATTGCGCTTCATATTGAAGCAGCTATTGAAAGGATGAATGATCTGAAAATCAAGGCAGCTGTTATTTTCAAAGAAAATCACGTTCTGGCTACACTAAGTAAACAGAAGATTGAGAACCACTTTAGACAGATTGAAGTGATTGACATTTATTCTATCGATGAACTGCACAAGCTGCCTGAAAATGTATCCTTGGTTATTTCCCAATTACCGATTAAAAATATCAATAAAAAAGTAATCGTAGTCAATGAATTTCTGCAGGCAGATGATTTGGCCTCCATCAAGCAAAATATCACTTTCGGTATATTAAAAGATCGGGTGAGTGAGGAAAAATTAATCTATCTCAATGAGTCAACAAAAGAAAATTTTTTAGAGAAGATGGTTGATCATTTTCGCCTGCAGCGTTACTTCAATGGCATACTGGATCGGGAGAATCTGTCTCCCACAGATATCGGTAATGAAATTGCATTACCACATCCGCTTTTTTCAACAAATGAAAAAGAATCTTACATTTATATTGGAGTAAATCAGCAAAGAATTTCCTGGGGAGAACGTTCTGTTCGTTTAGTATTTTTACTCATTTTAAGCGAAAAAGATAAATTGAAATATGAATATATTTATCGAGAAATCTATCAATTAATGAAAAATAAATCAACAGTTGAAAATCTATTATCTACAAATTCATATGAAGAATTTATGGAAAATTTACAATGATATATTGGAGGAATAAAAATGTTAATGACAATGAAAGAAATTCTAGACGTAGCATATAAAAATAAATTTGCAGTGGGTTCTTACAATGTTTCCAACAGTGAGTTGTTAAGAGCGATTATAGAAACTGCCGAAGAAAAAAATTCACCGGCAATTATTCAAATCCATCCCAATGAGCTTGATCTGGTAGGAGATGACTTTGTTGCTTATGCAAGAGAAGCTGCTCATAAAGCAAAAGTTCCCGTTGTCATTCATCAGGATCATTGCGGAACCATTGAAGGGACACTGCGGGCGATTCGAAATGGCTACACATCTGTAATGATTGACGGGTCGCATTTACCATTTGAAGAAAATATTGAATTGACGAAGAGAGCTGTAGAAGTTGCTCATGCAGTAGGCGTTTCAGTAGAAGCTGAATTAGGAACTATTGGGGAAAATGAAGGAAGTTCAGAAGGAGGAGCAGCCCAAATTTTATATACAGACCCTGATCAGGCGCAAGAATTTGTAGAACGTACGAACTGCGATACGTTAGCAGTTGCTATTGGGACTTCACATGGTTTTTATCCGAAAAATTTAAAGCCAGAGATTCAATTAGACCGTTTGGAAAAAATCAATAACAAATTGGATATTCCTCTTGTTCTGCACGGAGGTTCTGATAATCCAGATGAGGATATACGCAACTCAACAAAGTATGGAATTGCTAAAATTAATTTATCCAGTGATATGAAACGGGCATTTTTCAATCAGCTGCGTACGACATTAGCCGAAAAACCAGATGATTTTGAGCCAGATATTCTGTTCCCGGAAGCAAATAAGGCAGCGAAGGAAGTATTAAGAAATAAAATGGATTTGTTTGGTTCCTCTAATAAGGCTTCTCTTTATTGTTTAGGAGCAAAATAATACAAAAATTCCTTTTCTATTTTATTCTAACGAATTATAAAGGAGCTATGTGTGATGGAAGAATTGGAAATAGATTTGTCCGAATTGATTGATGAAACAGCTATCGACTTAAAAATGGATGTTCAGTCAAAGAGTGAAGCGATTGAAAAACTGACTGATTTGCTGATTTCTAACGGAGCAATCGAATCAAAGGAAACTTTTTTGGAGGATGTTTTTGAGCGTGAAGAGCAAGGATTGACTGGAATTGGTAATGGTATTGCTATTCCTCACGGGAAATCAACAGGTGTCCAAAAAACTTCCATAGCGATTGGAAGATCGAAGAACGGTTTGGAATGGGAAACGTTGGATGAAGAGCCTGTTCAGACAATTATCTTATTTGCGGTTACTGAAAATGATAAGAATAACTTTCATTTAAAGCTTTTGGCTAAAATTGCAGGGGCACTGGCAGATGAAAACGTTTGTTATCAAGTTAAGAACGCCGATAATGCAAATGAAATTATTCGTGCTTTGCAAAAAGAAAACTAGAAAATAATCTTGTTCAGTTATTAAAAAAAGATTAATTCACAAGGAGGCATATGTATGAAGATTGTTGGAGTAGCAGCTTGTACAGCGGGAATAGCACACACTTATTTAGCGAAAGAAAAGCTGGTGAAAGCTGCGGAAGAAGCTGGACACATCGTGAAGATTGAAACGCAGGGAACAATTGGAACTGAAGATGAGTTAACAACAAAAGAAGTTGCAGAAGCTGATGTTGTGATTATAGCGGCGGACATCAGCATTACAGGAAGAGACAGATTTAAAGACAAAAAAGTAATCCAGATTCCTACGCATATTGCTATGAAATCGCCTAAAGCACTAGTAAAGAAAATAGAAGATGAACTAAATGCTGCGACGGAATAGGAGGGGAAATGGTGAAAAAGGCTGGTGTTGTAATCAAGAAGCATTTACTTACAGGAATATCTTATATGATTCCGCTTATCGTAGCGGCGGGAATATGTATAGCATTAGGCCAAATATTTGGCGGTATTGATGTTGCAGAGAAGGAAGGGACAATTCCTTTTTATTTAAATCAAATCGGCGGTTGGGGTATGACGTTAGTGGTTCCATTGATTTCAGCAGCTATAGCCATGTCTATTTCAGATAGACCCGGGCTTGCACCTGGACTCGTCATCGGTTTTATTGCGAATGAAATTGAAAGTGGTTTTATAGGCGGGATTATCGGTGGTTTCCTAGTAGGGTATGTCGTCCTTTTGGTCAAAAAATATATCAAAGTACCGAAAAGCATGCTTGGGCTGATGCCGGTAATGATTATTCCAGTAATTACAACCGTTATCAGCGGGCTCCTAATGATTACTATCATTGGACAGCCTATATCTGCTTTGCAGGGTATATTATTAACAATGCTTGAGAATATGGAAGGCGGATCCAATTTTATTATGGGTTCTATTCTTGGCGCGATGGCAAGTTTTGACTTTGGTGGTCCCGTAAATAAGACAATGTCTCTTTTTGCAGATGGATTACTGGTTGATGGTGTTTATGGACCGCAGGCAGTTAAGTTTATCGGTTCTATGGTTCCTCCATTTGGCATTGCTTTGTCTTTTTTGATAACGCGTTATAAATATACAAAAATGGAAAAAGAAGCGTTGAAAGCTGCGGTTCCGATGGGAATATGTATGATTACAGAAGGTGTTATTCCTATTGCTGCAAGAGATATTATCCGTGTCGTTACCTCCTGCTCATTAGGGTCGGCAGTCGGTGGCGGTCTATCCATGACACTTGGAGTAGGCAGCACTGTACCTCACGGCGGATTACTGGTGGTCCCGTTAATGATTCAGCCTATGTATTTCCTTCTTTGTTTAGGTGTCGGAATTATTGTAACAGGTATTACATTATCTGTATGGAAACCGGCAGTAAAAGAACATGAAGAGAATAAAGTGGAAGAAGAGGAAGAGGAAGCAGATCTTTCAGGAATTGATTTTAAAACAGGATTATAAAATGAAATAATGCAGAATGACCGACATTCCTATTAGTTTTTGGATATATATTTTGGTAAATGAAAAGGAAATTGCAGCATATGTGTAGGAAATACTATGGTTATTGGTGCTTTAGAAGTGGATATTCCATCTAATAGCGCTGCTCTAGAAATCATAACACATATAATTTGAGAAGAAGCTATTTACGAAAAACTATCATCTATTCTCATTGGATGGTGGTTTTTCGTTGTGGACTCTTATACTAAGTTTCTGTACCTATTAAATTAAAAGAAACAAAGCGCGATAACTCTTCAAAAATAATACAGTCATAAACCCAGTTAATTAAAGGTTTATGCTGTATTTTATTAATAGAACGATTTGGTTCATTATTCCATGCTTTAAAGCTACTCAAAAAAGACCAATACAAGTTATCCAACTATATTTAAATTTTTGCTCTAGACAAATCGAAATGATAATTTACAAATGAAGAATCAATAAGCCCCAAATGCTGTAAACCATATAAAATCCCATCTTGATTACAATCTGTTGTGACATAAGAAGCGACGTCTTTTAATTCACTGACTGCATTTCCCATAGCAACGCCATTTTTTACTGATGACAGCATCTCTATATCATTCTTACCATCCCCAAAGGCATAGACATTCTCTATAGCTGCGCCTGCATACTCGATAAATTTTTGAATTCCTATAGCTTTGGAAGAGTCCGCAGGCAATACATCTGCTCCAAAGTATCCCCAACGAACAAACTTATAATCTGTGTATTTTTCTTTATAGATGATTTCTTCTTGTTCTGTGCAGAATAAATTTAACTGATTTACTGTGTTCTGCTTATAATAATCTGGATCAACTGCAGGATAGTCCAGTTTTAAATGTAAAAAATTATCCTTCGCAAGTGGATGGTCAGCATGTGTAATAATAAGATCTTTATGGTTTCCAAAACCAATTGCATGGTTATGTTGAGCGGCAAATGTTGTAATATCATGAATAAATGTTGAATCTAATGACTCCGAATGAACCTCGATACCGTCACATACCACTAGCTGTCCATTAAAAGCTATATAAGAGGAAATATTTAATTCTTTTTGAATATGTTGAAACATATTAGGCGCCCTCCCAGTAGCTATCACCGTATAGTGACCTTTCTCTTGTAAATACTGGATGGCTGTTTTGGTGCTCTCAGGTATGATTTTATCTTCTGTCACCAGTGTCCCATCAATATCAAAAAAGATGATTTTTTTCTCATTCATTTTTTATCTCCTCCTTAAAGTAAACCATAATGTATGAAAAGCATTTCAGGTCAATATTTAAATTTCAATAATTGAATGTTGAAATATAGTCAAGAAAAATTTGACCAGAATAGAATGCTATTTCTGACCTTCAATTCATAAAAGAGTATTAATCACAGAATTGCTGAGAAAGAACCTATATAATCTAATATAAAACTTTTACAGAAAAAGTCACATACCCTTGTGAAGCAATGAGCATAATAAACGTTGGGCTGAAATTGAATTTACTTTGTAGTCAGCCCAATCTAAAATGAGAAGTATCAGGAGGCGAACAATAATGCATATCGATGAAAGAAGCAATCAACTATTACAAGAATTAATCAATAATCCCCATGCAACATTGAAGTCACTTGAATCTAAGATGAGCATTAACCAGCGGCAAATAAAATATAGTCTTGAGAAAATTAATACCCATTTAATGGATGCCCATCATGTGCAAATTGAACGTACTCCTAAAGGGCAATTTATTATTCCAGGGGAAATCACAGAAATGTTTTCAGCAGAAAGAAGTGGTCATTCCTATGTGTTATCAGAAAATGAAAGGGTTGATATCCTGCTAATCATTATTTTAAATCGTTCGCAGGATTTATCACTTACCCATTTAACAGAATTGCTGGATTTTAGTAGAAATACAATAACCAAAGTGATTAAGCAAGCGAAAGAAAATCTTAAACCCTATCAAATCGAATTAAATTATTCGAGGATAGAAGGGTATCAACTTTTAGGAGGTGAGTATGAAAAAAGAAAGCTGCTGTTTGATATCATCCAACAGTATGTAAAGAATAGAAAAGATAGAGAATTATTAGAGAAGTATGGGAATATAAATCCGGAAGATTTAAAAATGTTTTATCGCAAATTGGAGCAATGCGAAAAAACATTAGGCTATACGTTTTCTGACAATATGATTTCTACGGTAGCTTATTGCTTAGTGGTCTGGCAGAACCGTGTAAAGCAAGGAAAGACAGTAGAAGGAAATGAAATGAGTAAGTTTGATTTGGCAGATACAAAAGAATTTTATACGGTGAAAAAAGTATTTTATGAGCTTCTTTTTACTAAGGAAAGTGAATTACATTACGTAACACTTCAGCTTATGATTATGAATGTGTTTTCTACAAATAATTATTATACCAGCGAATCAATGAATGCCATCAAAAATGCATTGAAGGAAATGCTGGATAAATTTGAGAGGGTTAGTGTGATTGATATTCCTCAAAAGGAATTATTAGTAGAAAAATTATATATTCATATGAAGCCTGCCTACTACCGAATTAAATATGATCTTATTGATAATTCATCGTTAGCTCTAAAATTCGATCAAAATCTTACAAACATCCATCGAGTAATTAAGTTGATTGTTGAACCAATTGAAAGCGCTCTAGACAAAAAAGTTCCGGAGAGCGAACTGGTTTATATCACTATTATTATAGGCGGCTGGCTGAGACAGCATGGTATTGATTTTAATAAAAAGATTTTAGCGGCAGTTGTTTGCCCAAATGGTCACTCTGTTTCCGCTATGATTCATGTAACGTTAACGTCTATATTTAAAGAGTTTCTATTTTTAAATCCGATGTCCATTCGTGAATTCTCCAATTATGAAGGAGAAGTAGATATTGTTTTTACAACAGATAAATTGGATACCGATGTAAAACAATTTTTGGTTGAACCGATTATGAGCGAAACAAAGATTAGAAAATTACAGTCTGCTGTTTATACAGAGCTTTATGGTTTCTCCTTTTCAAATATTGACATGGACTCTATTATGAGCATTATCGAAGAACATGCCGATGTCAAAAATCGCTTCAAGCTAGTTGATAGCTTAAATAAATATCTGCTGGGACAGAATGCATCAGCTTCTCAAATAAACCAGTATGATACAGAAAAGAAATTAGATGATTTTCTAGTCAATGACACCGTCCAAATAATAGAGAGAATGAACAGCTGGGAAGAAGCAATTCGATTGGCTTCTCAACCACTTCTGGAAAGCGGGCATATAAGAGACATTTATGTAGATGCTGTTATTGAGCACTGCAGAAAAAATTCAGATTATATTATATTAGCAAAACGGATAGCAATTCCGCATGCAAAACCGGAAGATGGTGTGTTGAAGCTCGGGATGAGCCTGTTAAATCTGAAGGAGCCTGTAGAATTTCCGAATGGACAGCGTTTGAATTTGATTTGCTTTATTGCCGCAGAAGATAAAGAAAAGCATATTAATTCATTATTGCAGCTTAGAAGACTTGCAGAGCATGAATATACAGTTAATCAAATAAAAAAAGCAGACTCTGTAGAAAAAATGGAAAAAGTTATTAGAGATTTTGTAGACGAGGTGATTTATGGTGACAAATAAAATAATGATATCAGAGGATGCTGTTTTTACAAACCTGGAAGCATCTAATAAAGAAGAAGCTCTAAGGTTAATGTCCAATGCATTTTCAGAAAATGGATATGTTAATGAAGGGTACTACGAGAGTATCTTGGAAAGGGAAAAGAATGCTCCAACAGGAATTGAAGCGTATGATTTTGGTATTGCTATTCCACATACAGACCCCAAATTTGTAAACAGTGATTCGTTAGGGGTAGCTGTTTTAAAAGACCCTGTGCAGTTTCATAGCATGGTCAATGTAAAAGAAACGATTGAGGTTAAAGTGATATTTTTATTAGGGTTATCCAAGAGTACAAAGCATTTGAATATACTACGTCAAATTATGGACTTAATCAAAGAGGAGGGCGTGTTAAAGAAAATGACCGCCATGCCTCAAAAAGAACTTTATCAATTTTTACAAAACCATTTAAAATCAGAATAAAATTGGAGGAATTTAAAATGAAAAAAGATATTATTTTTGCTTGTTCGAGCGGGATTGCAACATCAACGGTAGTAGCAGAGAAGGTGAAAGAGCATTGTGAAAAGAATGGAATTGATGTGAATGCACGTCAAGGTACAGTGGGAGAACTGTCCGGATTAGATGGCTCTGTTGACTTATTTGTTGTTACTTCTGATGTTGGCGGCGGTTATAATACACCAGTTGTGAATGCGCTACCTATCCTTACTGGGCTCGGAGAAGAAGAAGTTTTAGATCAAATTGTTTCTATTTTAAAAGGATAAAAATATGGGCTAATACTAGAATCTATGGGTGAAATAAATATAAGCATATGATGAAAAAACGGTATAATTAATGGTTTGGGCTGGAAGGGTAATCATAATGATTTTTATTCAAGATAAGCACAGAAAAAGTACTATTTTCTGTAGTGTCTGCTTACCACCTGAATCAATAGGGCATCGTATTTTCAGTCATAGATTTCAGTTAATGCCCAACTTCCAAATTAATCTATTTATTGATATATTTTACTTTTTAATTATTTGAAGTTAGAAATAAACTTATTATCAGAGAACCATATTTTAGAATAAGGAGATGAGAATTATGGGACAAACAATAGTAGATTGGTTTCAATACATTCTTAGTTTCGGACCTGAAGTAATGCTGCCGATTATTATATTCATCATGGCTATTTGTTTTCGGGTCAGCTTCAGTAAAGCACTAAAATCTGCTTTAACAATTGGATTTGGTTTTGTAGGTATATTTTTAGTGCTCGATTTGCTGACGGGTAGTCTTGGTCCTGCCATAGAAGCAATGATAGATAACTCAGGAGTAGACCTCCCTGTCATGGATACAGGTTGGCCGCCACTTGCAGCTATTGCATTTGCGTCACCAATTGCTCCAATTGTCATTATATTAACAATTGTTATAAACGTAGTGATGATTTTATTTAAGTGGACAAAAACCGTTGATGTCGATTTGTGGAACTATTGGCATTTTGCATTTGCTGGTTCATTAGTGTATATCGCTACAGGAAATATCATTTTTGGGCTGCTTGGTGCGGCAGTTGCTACCATTATCACGTTTAAACTTGCAGATTGGTCCGCTCCATATATTCATAAAAGAATGGGGCTACCTGGAATTTCCTTGCCGACATTATCATCAGCTATCTACTTCCCTGTTGGAATATTAGGAGATAAAATCATTAATTTAATTCCTGGTCTTAACAAATTAAATGCTGATCCAGAATCGATAAAAAAACGTTTCGGCGTATTTGGAGAACCTATGATGATTGGCGTTATTTTAGGTATTCTTATCGGGATTATTGCCAGATTTGAAATTAGAGACATTATCGAATTGGGAATTTCTTTAGGAGCAGTTATGTTTATTATGCCTCGAATGGTTAAAATCCTTATGGAAGGATTGATTCCGTTATCAGACGCCATACGTAATTTTCTGCAGAAACGGTTCCCTGATCGTAAAGATTTGAACATCGGTCTAGATATAGCAGTTATTATTGGTAACCCTGCTGTTGTTTCTACAGCGTTATTACTGGTACCGATTACGATATTATTAGCTGTCATTCTTCCAGGCGTTATCATTATGCCATTAGGAGATTTACCATTCATTGTGGTGCCATTAGCAATGGTTCTGGTTGCTACCAACAAAAATATCATACGGTCGGCAATCATTGGTATACCCATGATTATCGTCTCTCTCTATTTTGCATCAAATTTAGCTCCACTTGTTACGAATGTAGCCGAAAGTATTCACTATGATTTTCCAGAGGGAGCTACCTCTATGATTAATAGCTTTTTAGATGGAGGTAATCCGGTCCGGTATTGGCTTGTTATGTTAGCTCAAGGAAGCTGGATTGCGATTGCAGCTATCCCAGTTGTTCTCCTAGCTGTTTGGTATATTTATAAACTTAGCAGAAGAGATTTCGATGAAAACGGTCAGTTAAAAGAGTGAGAATATTATGCGAATTATTGAACGAAAGTAATCGAAATGGGAAAGGAGATAGGAACAATGAAAGCATCTGTTTTTTATGGAAAAAACGATATTCGCTTTGAAGAAGTAGAGAAACCAGAAATAAGTGAAAATGAAATTTTGATACAAATGAAAGCGTGCGGTTTATGCGGAACAGATATTCACAAAGTAACGGAAGAATTAGTTCCTTCAGGTTCTGTACTGGGTCATGAATACGCCGGAGAAGTCGTTGCGGTTGGAGCTAAAGTTTCTGATTTCAGCCTGGGGGATCGTGTTACAGGTGGCATTCATGTTCCATGTTTCACATGTGAACAGTGTTCCAGAGGGCATTATACCTTATGCCCGGAATTCAAAAAGACGAATATCTATCCAGGCGGGTTTGCGGAATATGTAAAACTTCCGAAAGAACATGTGAAAGATTTGCTTTATAAGATTCCGGACGGCATGAGCTACGCTGAAGCTTCACTCACAGAGCCGGTTGCATGTTGTATTCACGGGCAGAAGGCAGTGGATATTCATGCAGGAGACCGCGTACTGGTTATGGGAGCAGGACCAATCGGTTTGATTCACTCGCAGCTTCTGAAAAACAAATTAGTGAAAGAAGTAGTGGTAACCGACGTCTCTGATCATCGCCTGAATAATGCGTATGATTTCGGTGCCGATTTAACCATTAATACTGCAGAACAGGATCTGGAAACGTATTTGCAGGAACAGAATCACCCGGGATTTAACATTGTTATTATTGCTGCAGGTGTATCTGCGTTACTTCCTCAGGCGATGAACGTGCTAAAAAGAGGCGGGACAGTGGTTTGCTTCTCTCCGTTTAGAGTGAAACCAACAGTAGAAATTGACGCGGGCATGTTCTTCCATGATGAGAAATCGATTGTCGGCACCTATAGTGTTTCTCCATATGAGTTCGAGGAAGCTATCTTGGCAATACAAAACGGTGTCATCAATACAGAAGCATTAATTACACATGAAATGCCTTTATCTGATTTAGGTAAAGCAATTGAATTAACACAGCATAAAACAGAAAACGTTCTAAAAATTGTATTAGGAAATAAATAGAGAGGGGAATGAATATGGCTTATCAAGCAATGGATACATTTTTAAAAGCATTAGAGGAAGGGAACTATGTTGCTCCGGCAATGAACACAACGAATTTAGAGATGACCATCGCAATTGTGGAAGCAGCGGAAAAAACAGGCTGTCCCGTCATGGTTCAGATTGCACCAACGAATGTAAAGCTATCAGGTTATGACTATATTGCAGAAATTGTCAAAAAAGCTGCAGAGAATGTATCGGTTCCAGTCACACTGCATCTAGATCATGGTATGAGCTTTGAGGATGTTAAGCAGGCTGTAGACGCTGGATTTGCTTCTGTCATGATTGATGCTTCTACCTTAGACTATGAGGAAAATATCAATCTGACAAAAGAAGTGGTGGAATATTGTCATCAGCGTGGTGTTCTAGTAGAAGCTGAATTAGGAGAACTGAGCGGGAAAGAAGACGACCATGTGGCAGAAGATGCCGCACAGACAGATGCTTCCTTATGTAAGGACTTTGTGGAAAGAACAGGGATTGATTTGCTGGCTGTTTCAATTGGAAATATACACGGTATTGACCAAGCTCCAGATTTGAATTTTGATTTGCTTCAAGAAATCAATGAAAAAGTAAATGTACCATTGGTAATCCATGGCGGATCCGGCATCCCGGCTGAAGCTTTGGCAAAATTGAAAGATTATGGCGTGAGAAAAGTCAATTTAGCAAGTGATCTGCGAAAAGCATTTATTACGGCTGTAGGGAAGCGTTATGAGAAAAATAACAATGAGTATAACTTGATCTCCGTTTTATTTGATGCTCAAAAAGCGGTTAAAGAAGCAGCGGTACCTAAATTTAAGGCTTTGAATGGGTAAATAAATGTATATTGTTAGCATTGATGTTGGAACAACCAACACAAAAGTTTGTTTATATGAGCTTCCAGAGTTTCGTTTGCGAGAAATAGAGAAATTTGCGACGCCTCAGACATTTGAAAACGGCCAAACAGATATGGATGCTGAACAAATTTGGAAAGAAGTGCTTCAAGCATTAAAGAATTTAAGCAATAAGGTGGTTAACCCTCAGCAAATTAGACAGATTACCGTTTCAAGCTTTGCCCAAACAATTGTACTGCAAGACAGTCAAGGGGAGGTCATTACGCCAACCATTGCCTGGTTTGATCCTAGAACCAAAAAGGAAGTGAAGGAAGTAAAGGCCGGCTTTGGTGAAGAAAAGTTGTATCATCTGACGGGAATCAATGCACATTCCAATCAAAGTCTCACCAAATTATTATGGCTGAGACGTCATAAGGAATCTGCTTTTCAAAGGATGCATAAATGGACATGTATGTCAGGCTTTATAGCATCCCGGTTAACAGGTATTTCTGCGACAGATTGGAGCTTAGCTTCCAGGACTCTGGTTTTCGATATTAATAAGAAGCAGTGGGCAGAAGAGCTTATAGAAACATTTGAACTGGATAAAGAAACCTTTCCTGAACTGGTAGAATCAGGTGCTGCGATTGCTTCTGTAAAGGATTCTGTTTCACAAGAGACTGGCCTGCCAAATGATGTGACCATTTCCATCTCTGGTCATGATCATATGGCTGGCTCGATTAGTACTGGACTGCAGAAGAAAACAGAGATATTGAATTCAACTGGCACAACAGAGGGGTTGCTGTTGCTGGGAGAGATGCCTCATTTATCTGATGCATTTCGGGAATTTGCCATTTCGAATGGATGTTACGTTTTAGATTCGGAATATACGCTTTATGGGTCGATGCCGACTGCCGGCCAAAGCTTTCATTGGATAGCGAATGCATTGAATCGGAGCATGAAAGATATTTCTCATATGTGTCACTATATGCATAAGGAATATCTAAATGATTTTACTTCCATCAAGGATAGAATGCATGTTTTCATTCCACATCTAAGAGGGAGCGGTCCACCAACCCGAAACAGTGCTTCTAAAGTCATGATATACGGGGCTACGGATCAGACAACAGACTATGATATTCTTTTTTCCATGATAGCGGGACTCTGTTTTGAATTAAAGCAATTAAAAAATGTATATGAAACGTATGTAGAATCCAACGTTCATCGCGTAAAGGTGATTGGTCCTGCGGTGAAAAACCCGCTTTGGCTGCAGCTGAAGGCAGATATCCTCCAAGCGGATATCCTTGCGTATGAAATAGAGGAAGCAGTTGCCAAAGGAGGAGCTATGCTGAGTGCATCAAAGCAGGGGTTAGTCGATACACTTCCAAAGCAGGAAATAAAAACATATACACCGGATAAGAAGAGAGTAGAGGCGCTTGAAGCCTTTTACAAACAATTTTATTTACCACTCTATCACTTGAAAAATCAATTTGAGGGTAAGGGATGATTAAATGGAAGCTTTAACCTTTTACGGTATGGAAGACCTTCGTTACGAGTATAAAGATAAACCAGAGATACAAGCAGCAGATGAAGTGATTATAGAAGTGAAGTATGCGGGAATTTGCGGTTCCGATTTATCTCGATACAAGAAGATTGGCCCGCTGACCCCAGGAAATATTTTTGGACATGAATGTTCCGGTGTTGTTAGGGAAACAGGAAGCAAGGTAACGAATGTACAAGCAGGAGATCGCGTTGCGGTATGTCCCCAAGTACCATGCGGGGAATGCGAAGCATGCAAGTCAGGATATTTTGCAGCATGTCCCGATTTACTCGTAATAGGGGCGAAACAGCCCGGCTGTTTCGCCTCCTATACAAAAGTGCCCGCAGAGAATGTATTAAAATTGCCGGATAATGTTTCTTTTGAGGAAGCGGCTTTGATAGAACCCTCCTCCGTTGTGCTGCACGGGCTTTTCCAAACCCGGCTGCAGCCTGGAAAGACAGTGGCTGTTTTTGGCTGCGGCACCATTGGTTTACTTGCCTGTCAGTGGGCTAAATTATTTGATGCAGATAAAGTAGTAGCCATTGATATTGATTCAGATAAACTCACATTAGCGAAAGAGCTGGGAGCGGATGAGGTTATCCAGCCTGAGAAAAGTTTTTCCACTTATGAAAAATTAAGGCATTTGATGGATGATACTGGCGTCGACTTAGCTATTGAAGCTGCCGGCTCCGTTCAAACTTCCGAAGAGGTATTGGCAGCTCCCAAAAAAGGCGGAGAAGTTTTATACCTTGGCATTCCGTACAGTGATATTGCGTTGAAAAGATTTTATTTTGAGCGGATTGTCAGACAGGAATTAACGGTACGGGGATCATGGAATGCGGTATCTGCACCATTTCCAGGCAGAGAATTTACAACCACCCTTCAATTTCTTAGAGAAGGAAAGCTGCGTACAAAACCGATGATTTCTCATTACTTGCCTTTACAAGAAGGGCCGGATATTTTTCAAAAAATAACTAGCGGTAAAGAAAAGACGATGAAGGTTTTGTTTGAATTAGGGAAGTAAGTAGATAGATGATATGAGAGAAAAGTAGTGAAGTAGAAAATTAATTTTTATTTCACTGCTTTTTTTATTTATGGTGAGTATGCCTATTTCCCGTGAGAACTACACTATGTAAAGTATCATCGGGGATTTAACAAAATACAGTTTCTTTAAAATGAAAATATTCTTTAAAGTGGATGTTTAAAAGGAAAGGTATTTAATGTTTGAAAGAATCTATGAAGTTGTCATAGAAACGGGGAAAACCCAGTAAATAAAATGAATTCAAATTTCACCGTCGAAACAAAAGCAAGCGATATTGATTTAGTTACAGAAATGGATAAGAAAACAGAAAAATATATTACAGAGGAAATAAAAAAGAACTTTCCTGATCATGCTGTTTTAGGAGAGGAAACAGTAGATGAAATCGGACATGATAACATGCTTGAAATGCTTGCATCACATCCGAATCTATGGGTAATAGATCCAATTTTGATGGTACAACCAATTATGTCCATGTGCTGCCGGGATATACGATTTCCGTAGCCTTGTATTGTAAAGGAGAAGCAGCTTATGGCATTATTTATGACCTTGTTGCAAAAGAATTGTTTGTCGCTGAACGTGGAAAAGGTGCGAAATTAAACGGAGAAGCAATGTGTGTCAGCGAGCACCGTTATCTATCTGAGAGCCTTGTCTCCACAGGTCTTCCAGCTGATAATACTAGTGCTCGTTATCATGGCTTGGAAGACTATGTAAAAATAACGCCGATTACTCGGGACATCCGTATTTTGGGTTCAGCAGACTTACAGTATGCTTATGTTGCTGCTGGACGTTTGGATGCGGTTTGGATATGGGGAGTAAATATTTGGGATATTGCTGGCGGCCGATTGATTGTTGAGGAAGCAGGGGGAAGCGTTTATCAATTGGATGGGAGTGAGGTTCGGTTTGAGTTTCCGCATTTCACCTGTACGAATGGAAAGATTGATAAGGAATGGAAGGCAATCTTTACTTCTATACATGGTTTTTAATGGAAGTATTTTTTACTTTGTGAAAGAAGAATCTGTGTTGGAGCAGATTTTTCTTTCATTTTTATATACTTAAGCAGTTAAAGTAAACTCGAAGATTCTTGCTAATCAAATATAAAGCATAAGTGTATATGTCTAATTTGGGACTTGAAATATACAGCTATTAGTCAGGTTAAATATATTTGAGGAATCAAAGGTATACAAAAACAAAGGATGAAAAAACGAATCTATTAATGACGATACAAAATAATTATTGGAACTTTTCGATACAAGAACAAAAAATTGCAGATTATATACTACGTTACAGTTATGAATTGAAAAAATATATATCCATCCGGCTTTTCCCAAAAAACAAATATTTTAAATGCTATTTCTAGCACCTTTTCTTTAATTATAGGAATTCATACTATAATAACCTTTTTACTTGGGGCAACGATTGACACACATATACTTCCTTGAAAAAGAAGACGAAAATACCTAATGAAAGATTAGATTTATCTGTCTTAGTCACAGTTTTTTTGATGGGAGTTCAAAAAAGTTGGGATGAAAGCGCATTCTTGGATGAGTTAGTTCGTGATACGATATAAATATAGAAAGGAGGTAATGAACATATGCACCTAGACGATCGTAGTAAGGCGTTAATTCAAGAAATATTTGTGAACTCCGGCCTTAAAGTAAAGGATCTATCTAGGAAATATGGGTTAAGCAGGGGGCAAATTGACTACAGTTTAAAAAAAATAAATGACTGGCTCGAAGATAATGAATTCCCGCTGATAAAAAAAGACTCAAGAGGTTTTTTTGTAGGTGATCCTAAACACCAGATGTTGCTCTTGAAAGAAGGAAAAGAGTTAACTCCAGACTATATTTTCTCTTCTGAAGAACGGGCGCTTCTTATTTGTTTTATATTATTGACTAAAACGGAGGATATTTCACTTCTCCATTTAACATCTGAGCTTGAGATGAGTAAGAATACAATATTAGCTGATTTAAAGAAAGCGCAGGAGATAGTTAGTTTTTATAATTTGCAAATCCATTATTCCAGAGTTGAAGGATATGATATTAAAGGTGATGAATGGAATATACGTCGCCTTTTGCTGGAAGTGATTGACCGAATACAAAAAATATCTAATGGATCACTGTGGATAGAAATATATGGACATCTAGCAAAAGAAGAAATAAATAGAATGCAAGGAATTGTTGAGCATTGTGAAAGTAAAATGCAAATCCGTTTTACAGATGAAAAGCATAACTTGCTTCCCTATGTATTTGTTTGCATAATCAGAAGGATTCGACGAGGAAATATGCTTAATAATGATGAAATTGATTTTTCTCAAGAAAATGTTTATAACATTATTCTGGATTTATTAGAAATGGAAGAGCTTATCTCAAATGAAGATTTATCATTTTTGACACTTCAACTCCTTACGGCAAATCTGACTTTTTCTACAGAACCGGATTGGTCAACAGATACTGTGATGATGAAAGGATTACGTCAAATGATTCGGAATTTTGAATATATTTCCTGTACTGTTTTTCTGGATAGAGAAGAACTCTTGAAGAAATTATGGCTTCATTTGAAGCCAGCGTACTATAGAATCAAATTTGGTCTGACTCAAAATCATAAAGTAGATGAAAAATACTTTGGTGAAGTATTTCAAGATGAATATAAGGAACTGCACCATTTGGTAAAGAAATCAATCCCTTCTTTAGAAAAAGTAATTGGCTGTTCCATTCCGGAATCGGAGAGCATTTACTTTACCATTTTGATTGGAGGCTGGATGGAAAGACAAGGAGATTCGCTTCGTCATCGCATAAAAGCAATCGTAGTTTGTCCTAATGGCGTATCTGTTTCCAAGTTGATGAAAAGTACATTAAATCAGTTATTTCCAGAGTTCGTATTTTTAGAGGCGTTATCAATAAGAGAGTTCCGTAAATTTGATATAGAGTATGATATTGTATTTTCTCCTGTTTATCTAGATACAGATAAAAAGCTGTTTATTGTTGAGCCTTTTATATCAAATGAAGTGAAAAAACAATTACGCAGTCAGGTAATGCAAACAGTCTATGGGTTCACCCCTCAGTCCATAGATATAGAAGAATTAATAAAGATTGTAGGGAACAATACTGATATTCAAAACGAATCAAAATTAAAACGGGAATTAAGTGTGTATTTACGGCGTGAACAATTGCATGAGACAGCTATATATGAGGAGGAACAGCCTAGGCTGGTTGAATTGTTGCAACCGGATCATATCATAATTAGGTCAGAAGTAGGTTCTTGGAGAGAAGCGATAGAAATTGCTGCACAACCTCTTTTGAAAAAAGGAATTATTACACCACAGTATATTAAGAAGATGATTGAACTGCATGATATTAATCGACCCTATATTGTTTATGGAACAGATATTGCAATACCTCATGCTACACCAGAGGATGGGGTTAACGATTTGGGGATGAGTATGCTGAAGCTTCAGCAGGGAGTAAACATATCATCTAATCAATCAATAAGACTCATTGTTGTTATTGCGCCACTAGATAAGAAAAAACATTTACGTGCCCTTTTGGAAATATCCAAGCTTTCAGAGTTAAAGCCGGAAATAGAAGAAATAATTAAAGCTGTACGTGTAGAAGATATTTATCATTGTTTAGAAGATTATTCCAATCAAGAAAAGCTTCAGCTATAAGAATGGTATTTAAATTAAAAGGAGGACTAAAAAATGAAACGAATTGTTTATCATGGTATTCAAGATTTAAGGTTAGAAGAAACAGAAATTCCTGTACCAAAATATGGAGAAGTAGTTATCAAAAACTTGGTTACATTAACTTGCGGAACGGATGCAAAGATGTATATGAGAGGGTATCGATACGATCCTCCACATCTTATTGGCCATGAAGCAGCAGGAGTAGTACATGCAATTGGTGAAGGTGTTACAAAATTTAAAATAGGTGACCGGGTAGTTGCTCATAATACAGCTCCATGCCATAAATGTTACTACTGCAAGAAAGGACAGCATTCTATGTGTGAAGATTTGCCTTCTAACTTAGGGAGCTATGCAGAGTATCAACTTATTCCCAAGAATATTGTTGAAGAAAATATGTTTCAGCTTCCAGATGATATGGAATATAAACAAGCTGCATTAATGGAACCGCTTGCTTGCGCTGTTTATGGCACCTCACAAGTTCCAATTGAATTAGGTGACACAGTAGTTGTTAATGGTTGTGGACCAATAGGACTCATGTTTATTCGTTTATGCTACTTGCGCGGAGCACATGTAATTGCATGTGATATGAAAGACAATCGTTTGGAAAAAGCGAGGAAACTTGGAGCGTTGGAAACAGTTAAAGTAAGTGAAGATATTAATCAAGTGGAAGAAGTCCGTAAATTAACTGAGGATGAACGAGGTGTAGATATAGCTATTGAAGCAGCCGGTGTGCCTGCTGTATGGAATATGGCTTTTGACATGGTACGTCCCGGCGGAACGGTTCTGTGCTTTGGCGGCACAAAAAAAGATACAACAGTAACCTTCGATTGTACAAGGCTTCATTATGAACAGATTACTGTAAAAGGAGTTTTTCATACGACACCTATTCATGTTAAGGCAGCTTTTCAACTATTAAAAATGGGAGCTATTGAAGCGAGCGATTTTGTGGAGAATGAATATCCAATTGAACAGACGGAACAAGCAATTCTTGAACATGCCAGAGGCGAAGTTATTAAGAATTGTATTGTTTATTAGGAAAAGTTAAGAGATAAGAATGGGAGATGGTGAAGTGTGAACTTATTAGAGTTATTTGATGAACAGTTAGTGCATTTTGATTTTGAAGCGGAATCAAGTGATGAATTGCTGGAAAAAATGGTAGATCATCTGGAAAAAAGAAATTTAGTAAAAGACACCTATAGACAAGCTGTTATCGAACGTGAACATAAATTTCCGACAGGACTGCCTACGAAAGTGATGTCAATAGCAATTCCTCACACAGATGTAGTGCATGTTAATCAATCATGTATTAGTATCGCCAGATTAAAGAAAGCTGTACCATTTCGCGAAATGGGTAATGCAAATAATGAAGTGGAAGTTAACTTGGTCTTCATGCTTGCGCTTAATGGAAGCCAAGATCATTTAAAGGTTATTCAAAAGTTAATCAGCTTATTTTCACTGGAAGACGTAATGAAGGATTTACAAAAAGCAAGTAGTAAAAAGGAATTGTTAGATACTGTTTTTCAAGCAATTCATGAGATGGAAATAATATAATAACGAAAAATACGAGGAGGAAGAAAAATGAAAAAAATTATTGTAGCTTGCGGCGGAGGAATCGCTACTTCACAAACGGTTGCGGTCAAGTTGGAAAATCTATTAAAAGAAAGAGGATTAGGTAATAAAGCGAGTATCGAAGCAATTAATATTAATTCGATTCCAACTTATATTAAAAGTTCAGATATTTATGTTTCTATTACGCAAGAACCGGAAGGGAAATATGAGATTCCAGTATTCAGTGGTATTCCATTTTTAACGGGGATAGGTGCAGAAGAAGAATTAGAAAAAATAATTAAAGTGATAAATTCATAACCTGCCTTATGGGATATTTCATAATGACTTTAATTATATAGAAGGAGGATAAGTATGGGCTATATTGAAGTTTTTTTTCAAGGTTTAATTGATATGGGAGCGCCTGTATTTTTGACTATTATTTTGACCGTTCTCGGTCTTATCTTTCGAATGAAATTCAGCCGGGCCTTTTCAGCCGGTTTGACATTAGGAGTAGCTCTGGTAGGAATTAATATCGTAGTAGACTTTATGATTGCAAATGTTGGAGAAGCTTCTCGATCATTTGTTGAATTGACCGGTATACAGCTGGATGCACTTGATATGGGGTGGCCGCCAGCTTTGGGTCTTGCTTGGACATGGGAATTTGCGTTTTTAATGTTTCCAATTCAAATTCTGGTAAATATCTTAATGTTATCTTTTCGCTGGACATCCTGCGTAAACGTGGATATGTGGAATGTAGGAAATAAAGTGTGTACTGCTTTTTTAGTTGCATATGTATCAGGGTATGCTTGGCTAGGGTTATTATTTGCAACACTTCAATCTATACTTGAATTAAAAAATGCAGACTATACGAGATATCGTTTGCAGAAGCTTACTGGAATTCCAGGAGTATCTATGCCTCACCCAATGTTCCTGTCTGGGATTTGGCTTTATCCATTTGTAAAGGTTATGGATAAAGTATTTCCAAGTACATTCAACTTTGATGCACAAAAGCTGCGTGATAAGATAGGGATTTTTGGAGAGACACATGTAATGGGCTTTCTAATTGGATGTTTAATTGGCGCTTTTGGAGGTTATGATATCAGGTCGATTCTTACGCTTGGAGTACAAGCTGGAGCAGCTTTGATGTTATTTCCATTAGTTGCAAAACTCTTTACAACAGCACTGACTCCTGTTAGTGAATCAGCAACTGCTTTCATGAAAAAACGATTCAGCAATCGTGCTTTTACAATTGGTCTGGACTGGCCTATTATGGCGGGACGTTCCGAACATTGGTTGATTATGATCCTGACTATACCGATTATTTTAGTTTACTCTTTAATACTACCTGGCAATCTTGTACTTCCTTTTGGAGGGCTGATGAACATATGTATGGTTGTTCCACTTTTTTATCTTACAATGGGGAACCTTCCTAAAATGGCAATTGGGACAATTATAGGTATTCCAATGCAGTTGTATGTAGCTTCTTATTTTGCTCCACATTTCACTGCACTTGCCAATGCTACTGGAGGAGTGGAAGTGCCTCAAGGGCAAATGCTTGCTTGGTTTGGAATGGATATATCTGAATTGAGATACATTATTGCAGAATTTTCGTTATTTACACCGGTTGGGATTGTTTTATTTATCATAACAGTAGGTTTTGCGATTTATTATTTCAAAGGAATAAGGAAAGAAGATTTGGAAATAAAGAAAGAATTAGGTGTTGAAGATTAATTAATTTATCGGTAAAGGAGAATTGTTATGTGGATAAAAAAAGCGGTTTTTTTCTTCTTTTTAGGTTTAAGTATCATTTTTTTAATCGTCAGTATTCTAAGCTGGAATATGTTATTGGGGGCTTGTTCTTTCGTCATTGCACTAGGACTGACAAGATACTTGGATGATGTAGGTTTGCCTTCCAGGTATAGCGCAAAGGAAGTAAGAAAAGAACTTAAAGAAATGGCTTAACCAAAAAAGAGAGGAATACACCAGATGGAAAATACCTAATCCATACCACACCAAGAAGAATGAATGAGATTTAACATAACCCATCTTCATTTGAATTTATAGTGGATAGAGTAGACATTGATCGTTTATCTCCTAATAAATAGGGACTGTTAATGCGAGGATTAGTTTTCGAGTACGGGCACACATATTTGTAATTTAAAAATGTAAACGACACATTTTAAAATGCGGGCAGTTTTCATTTAATAACTACACACCTCATCTCCACGTGCTCTGTAATATGCCTGCTCGATTATAGGATAACAGTTTTAGGGGAGAGAGAATTACTTTCAGTTAATTTTGTGCCTTGTACACAGCGAAAGGAATGATACTAAAAATGAAAAAATTAATTAATGAAGTTGATGATGTCGTTTTGGAAAGTTTGGAAGGTTTTGTAACTGCGAATCATCGTACGCATCAAAAAGTAAACGGTGTTAATGGAGTTATTCGTAAGGTTAAAAATAATAAAAAAGTCAGTATTGTTTTAGGTGGTGGAAGTGGTCATGAACCTGTTTTTCTTGGTTTAGTTGGAGAAGGTATGGCAGATGGAGCAGCTTTAGGCAGTGTGTTTGCTTCCCCAGATCCCCAAACAATCTTAGAAGTGATTAAGTCTTCATATACGGATGAAGGTACACTTTGTCTTGTTATTAATTACGCGGGAGATACGATGAATTTTGGAATGGCTTCTGAATTGTCCGGTTATGAAGATTTAAAAGTAGAAACTGCATTAGTAACCGATGATGTAGCTTCAGCACCAAAAGGGCAAGAGGAAGAACGTCGAGGAGTCGCCGGTCTCTTGTTAATTACCAAAGTCACTGGCGCTGCTGCTGAAAAGGGATGTTCACTCGCTGAATTAAAGAATTTAGCTGAAAAAGCAAATCGTCTTACTCGCACAATGGGCATTGCCTTAACACCTTGTTCCCTTCCAGGAAGTAAACCTAATTTTACTATTGGAGAAGACGAGTATGAATTTGGTATGGGTATCCATGGTGAACCAGGGATTAAGACAAAAAAACTTAAAACAGCGAACGAAATTGTTGCTGAAATAGTAGAAGGACTTGTTAATGACTTAAATCTGCAGAGTGGCGATGAAGTTGTAGTTCTGGTGAATGGAACAGGAGCGACAACAATATTAGAATTAAATATTGTTTATCGACAGGTCGCTAAGCTGTTAAAAAAACAAGATATTCATATATATGATACAAATATTGGTTCTTATTGTACTTCTTTGGAAATGGCAGGAGTATCTATATCTGTAATGAAGTTAGATAACGAGTTGAAGAGCCTATATAATGAACCTGCTTATACTCCTTATTTCTATAGAAGAGGTGCTGAATGATGGAACAATTAACTGTACAAGAAACGCGGGATATGTTGATTTTTGTTGCAGATAATTTGATTGAGTCGAAGGAAATGCTATGTGAAATTGATGGGAAAATTGGTGATGGGGATCATGGATTTGGTATTGCAAGAGGTTTTACTTCCGTCAAGGAAACGCTTAATGATAATACGTACTCTACAGTGAATAATGTGTTTAAAGATACTGGAATGTCCATGCTTCATTCTATGGGTGGAGCATCAGGTATCATATTCTCGTCAATGTTCCTTGGAGGAAGTGCTCTAACTGACTTAGAAACCCTTAATATAGGATCGCTAACATCTATTATGCGTGGAGGGCTTGAAAAAGTGAAGGTTCAGGGGAAAGCAAAATTGGGAGATAAAACAATGGTTGATGCTTATGAACCTGCAGTAATCGCATTAGAAAAAAATCAAGATAGTAGCTTAAAAAATGCGCTTAAATCAGCATTTTTAGCAGCTGAAGACGGCGTTGAAAAAACAAAAGAATATCCAGCAAAGCACGGCCGGGCAAAATTTCTTTATGATCGCTCTATTGGTATAGAAGATGCTGGTGCTACAACTGTGTCATTAATTTTTAAAGCAATGTACAACTATCTTTCTAAATAAAGTTTAAGTAAGTAGAAGTAGTTATTAAGAATACTAAATTTTCTTGTAGGAGGTAGCGTGTTGAAAAAACAAATTTTAAAAACGCCATTTATGGAAGAAATTATCAATGTTTGCAGTGCCATTTATAAACTAGGTTGGGGAGAGAATCATGCTGGTAATTTAAGCTACAGAATGACCGCTCAAGAAGTAGAAGCATATATAGGAAAAGAATGGGGAGTAACTAGAAAGTATAAATTTGAAAAGCCCTGTCCCGAACTTGGGAATCAATTTTTCCTGGTTACTGCTTCGGGGAGTCCTTTCAGAAATATAAAGCATGATCCAGAGGTGCATTTGGGAATTATTCATCTTAATGAAGAAGGAAGTACCTATGAGATTATTTGGGGATTTCGAGAAGAAAGACAGCCAACGAGCGAACTTCCGACACATCTTCTCTGCCATAATGAAAGACTACAAGTAGACCCAGATAACAGAATTGTCCTTCATTGCCATCCAACATATACTATTGCGATGACATTTATACACGAATTAGAACAGGATGCCTTTATTAAAACGATGTGGTCACTAAACTCTGAGTGTGTTCTTGTCTTTCCAGAAGGAATTGGTTTACTCCCATGGATGGTATGTGGAAATGGGAAAATCGGCTGGCAATCAGCAATGAAGATGAAAGAGTTTCGTATTGTTCTTTGGCCGCATCATGGTATCCTGGCATGTGGACAATCTATTGACCAAGCATTAGGATTAATTGAAACTGTTGAAAAAGCTGCACAAGTATACATTCTAACAGAGGGAAAAACGAAACAATGTATGACAGAGGAGCAAATTGTGGAATTAGCTTATGCATTCAACTTAAAGCCGAGAGAAGGAATTATTAAGAAGAACGTATAATGATCTTTGATAGGGTGTTAGTTGTCAAAGAGATTTAAATATAAAATTGGTTTATGAGATGTTGAAATAGTACTTGAAAAGCCTTGAATCAGGAGAATTTTAATAGATATTGCTTGGAAGGGCTTTTGTATTATTATATTAGAATATCTTGATAATAAATAATCGTTTGTCTAATGTACCAAGAATACTGATTAAGATGAAAATTCTTTATTCTAAGCAGTGGAGAAATTTATGTTAGTCTAACCTAAATTGTTCACAGAAAAATTCATAACAACTACTTATCTGGAAAGTGATGGAGGAGGATAAATATCGTTACTCGTAATCATTGGAAAGATATTAATGATAAAAATATTATGCTATATTTTTTATGAGGTAGAAGGTGAAAAGTTAGGAGACTTTGAATGTAATGACATTTAAGGTCTCTTTTCAAATCTCGTAGATAATAAGGAAATAAAAATACAAAATATCAACTGCCAACTAAATTTGGTTACACATTACAATGAACAATAGAAGAAAGGTAAAGAAAATAGTCCCCTATCTATAATATAAAGGAGAACGGCTGGATTTATCTGTATTTTTTGTTCGTTTCAAATAGATTCATCAATACTGAAAAATTTAATTAAAGGTTAAAAAGAACTTAAGTCTACTATTGGTTAAGAAAACAAGAAAGTATATAACGGAAAGCCAAACTAGACACCCCGCTCCCCAAACATTAAGATTAAAGTATATAACCACTTCTCCATCAACTCTTTAATTCCAGAAAGGATGAACCACAGTGAAACAAATCATAGAAAACGATTGGTTAAAAGTTGAAATAGAAAGTAATGGCGCTGAAATACGGGCTGTCGAGCATAAAAAGAATAACTTAAGCTATATGTGGACGGGAGACAGTGCCTATTGGGGACGTGTTTCACCGGTATTATTCCCGGTTGTTGGGCGTTTAAAAGGAGACCAATATCAATTAGACGGAAAAACATATGACATGTCTCAGCATGGATTTTTAAGAGATGTTGAATTTGAACTAAGCTCACATTCGGCAGAGCATGTTGCATTTGAGGCAGCTTCGGATGGACGTTTTAAAGAAGTTTATCCATATGAATTTAAAGCAACAATCACTTATTCCCTCAACCAGGATTCGCTTTCCGTTGATTGGAAAATAGAAAACAAAAATAGCGGGGAAATGTATTTTTCAATTGGCGCTCATCCCGCTTTTCGAATCCCGCTTTTAGAAAATGAAGGATTAGAGGATTACCAATTGAAATTTACTCCTGCTCCAAATAAAGAGGTAATGGAATATGGCTTGGAAAATGCATTGGTTCATGAGAAAGGAGTCCGTAATCAGCTTCCAGACATAACACTGCAGCCAGAGCTGTTTGCAAAGGATGCTATGATATACAGTCATATCGATCGTATCGAGCTTGTCTCAGCAAAATCTGATCGTGGCGTAGATGTTGAATTTACAGACTTTCCGTTTGTAGGAATCTGGTCTAAATATAATGAAGAAAATAATAGTATTGCACCATTTGTTTGTATCGAGCCTTGGTGTGGTATTGCGGATATGCATGATACGACGGGAGACTTTAAAGAGAAGTTTGGTGTTAACCGGTTAGAAGCTGGTGATGTATTTCAGAAGGCGTATATGATGAAATTTAAATAATTGTTTGGTTAGGTTATCAATTCTGTATATTTACAAATTTTGAATGAAGAATTTATTATATAGAAATTTACATTATCAAAAGCATAGCATATGAACTATTATAATGTATAAGTTCCTATGCTTTTTTGATTTCAAGCATTTTATAATTCAAATAAGTATGGTTTTTAGTGGAATCAAGCCATTATCAATATAAAATTATAAATTGAAAATAAAAAATTTTTTTACTAAACTGCTCTTAAATTATAAAAATATATGTGTTGAATACAGTATGAAAATGGTACAAATAGATTTATTTTCTAAAAAGTCTTCTTTAGAAGGCTCATTTTTTATGTGCTTTTTAGATTAGAAATAATAAAATTGGAAGAGCTATTTTTGCGTGTCGAGGTGTAAGACACTTCATTTTTGTTAGTTGAGAAATCTTTACATAGTTATCTTTTGACGGTGATTCTACGACAAAAAGTGTTATAACCTTTATTGAAAGCGTTTTTTTAAATTATTATACTTGGAAAGAGGTAAGAAAGAGGAGGTGAATACAGATGAAATTGGATCAGCGATGTATAGAGATTATTGATATTTTGCTTATGCAAGATGGTTACATGAATATAGCAAAGATTGCCGAACAAGTAGAAACTAATGAGAGAAACGTACGTTATAGTTTGAGCAAAATTGATAGATTCATGGAAGAAAATAAGCTTGAACCTTTGACTAGACATCCGCGTAAAGGAGTATTTTTAGTTGAAAAGAAAAGTATTCGTCCAATATTGTCTATATTTAAACAGCGTATGACGCCAAAAAAATATCAGTATTCACAAGAAGAAATCCAGAATTTTTTGAAGCTGAAAATGTTAATTTCAGAAGAGGTCATTCCAACCGCTTATTTTGAAGAAGTCCTTTTTCTTTCTCGAACAACAATCTTAAATCATATAAGAGCTATTGAAGGGGAGGTTTTTCTAGAAGATTTAAACTTAGAGCATAAAAAAAGAAAAGGTCACTATATCACTGGTGATACATTATTGAAGTGCATTACTTTTGCTAAGATACTGATTCGCAGCATTAATATTAGAGAATTTTATAATTTTATTAATGATGACAGGATTGTTTCGAAACATGGTGAATTGTTTTTTTATAATTTATTTGAATATGAGTATTTACAGAGAGCAGTTGAAATCAGTCATCGGCTGGAGACTAATTTAAATAGAGGCATGGATGACCAAACATATCTCACACTTTTAGCTTTGTTATTTAAAATTGTTACTAAAGTAGAAGGAGACTTTGAAAATATATCAAATGCATTATCTAAAATAGAGCCAAAATACAAAAACAGCTTAAAAATCCTACTTAATAGTGTTATGCAATCAGACAGTAAGAATCAGGAAGAGGAAATTGAATTATTTACAAGAGAACTCTGCAAAAAAGTAGGAGAGGTATATAAAGTAGATTTCTTTAAGGGAAATAGTAAGTTTTTAGAGCAAATTAAGAATCATGTCATATTCATGGTAAAAAGATTACGAGAAAATATAACAATTGAAAACCCCATATTTGAACAATTTATGAAAACTAATCATGAAATATTTCTTGTGACGTCCCAAATTTGCAAAGAATTAGAGCCGATTATTAAAGTAACTGTGAGCAATCAGGAAATTTCCTTTCTTGCCATCTATTTTTTTTCTGAAATGGAGAAGTTCAAAACAAATCAAAAGACAAAACCGGCTATTCTTATTGTGTGTGTAGAAGGAACAGCCGTGGCAAGTATGATAGGAGCGCAAATAAAGAAAATGTTCGAATTCGAACGAATTGATACCATGCCACTTAGATTACTTGATAAGGAAACGATAGAAAAATATGATTATGTGCTGAGTACGGTAAATATTCCAGATATTCGTTCCGAAAAAATTCTGCGTATTAATAGTTACCTTTATTTGGATGATATCAAATTACTTCAAAAGCATTTACAGCTGAAAATGAAAGTTCAATCCATTCAACCGTTAAATAAATTTAGCAAAATCATACAGCTTATGATGGATAATGGCCATATTACTAATCTAAGCAAACTGGAATCGGATTTACTAGAGGTACTCACTAATGATGAATACGAAGCCAGTAGAGAAGTTGTTCCCGATTTTATTTTTTCACCAGAAACAGTTGTTTATGGTGAAAAGGCAAATACATGGCGGCAAGCAATTGCACTTGGTACTGACAATTTAATAGCAATGGATTGTATTGAACCGAGATATTATGAAAATATTATGAAAAGCATTAGAAAATATGGTTCTTATATGACGGTCGCACCTGGTGTAGTTTTAGCACATGCAGGGCCGGAAGATGGTGTATTACAGGATAGTTTAGGAGTAACTGTTTTAAATAAAGGTGTTTCTTTCTATGACCGATATAATGTCCCCGTACAAGTCATTTTTACCATGGCTTTCCAATCAAAAGAGGCATATCTGTTAGTAGAGAGACTTGCGCAACTAGCACTGAATTCAGAAAAAATTCGCTTGCTTACAGAAGCAAGGTCCAAACAGGAAATCTATCAGCTTGTAAAAGCAACAATTGTATAAAAAAGGTGGAGTTTAATGAATACTGAACAAGTTTCTTTCAAAATTATTTCATTAGCAGGAGATGCATTTTCAACGTTGATTGAAGCCTTACAGATGGCGAAAAAAGGTAACTTTCAACAAGTAGAAGTATTAATTAATACAGCAAAAAAACAAGTAAATGAGGCTCATGATGTACAAACTAACTTAATTGTTAAAGAGGCACAAGGAGAAACTGCTGATTTTTCGGTTTTACTCATTCATGCTCAAGATACATTAATGAATACCATTTTAATGATGACACTGGTGGAAGAAATGATATCTATGTATGTAGATTTAAAAAAACAAATTGAAAATAAAGGTGGAGCAGAATATGAATATTGATAGATTGTATATTTTATTGGTTTGTAATCTAGGTGCTTCAACAGGGGTAATGGTAACCAAAATGAAAGAAATTGCAGTGAAAAGTGAAAAATTAAAAAACGTTGATATTCGGATTGAGGCGCATCCAGCTGGAGAGATACAGGAATATATAGAGGATTTCGATGTAATTATGGTAGGTCCACAAATTAAGCATAAATTTGCTGAACTTAAAAAGCTAGCTGATGAAGTGGAGAAACCTATTCAAGTTATTGATACTCAAGATTACGGAACTGTTAATGGCGGGAATATTTTGAAAGATGCTATTATCATGAAATTAGAGTCTGCTGAAAAATAGGGGGATATCTATATGTCGAGAAGTGGAAAAAATCGAAAAATGGATGGCTTTATATCCTTTATGGAGAAGCATTTTGAGCCAATTGCAGCAAGAATAGAAAAACAACGCCATGTAGCATCAATTAAGAATGGGATGATCGCGCTTATCTCAGTACTGATTATCGGTTCTTTTTCCTTAATAATCTCATCAATTGGAAATATGTTTCCTGAAGGAACAGCAATAAAGAACTTTTTTGTAGATTACAATGATATGCTGCAATTGCCATTCCAGTTTACATTTGGATTATTATCAATATACTGTGCCGTCACAATTTCATATAATCATGCAAAACAGATGAAAGTTCCTGTTTTGCACGGTGTAATAGCTGGGGTATTGGTGACATTAATTTTAAATACGAAAATAATTGATGGAAGTTTAGATACACAGTTTCTGGATTCAAGAGGTTTGTTTATCGCAATTTTTGCCTCATTAGTTACGGTTGAAGTGTTAAATGTATTTATGAAAAATAATATTACGATTCGATTAAAAGGATTGCCCGAAGGGATTTCCGCAACATTTGAATCGATTATTCCTATGGTAGTTGTTTTATTTGTTGCAGTATTTCTAAGTGCAGGTGTACAAAGTGTGACCAATGGGCAAATCATTCCTGAAGCATTTACAACCATGCTGGCGCCCGCAATTAATAGTATTGATACACCTTATGCAGTTTTCCTGATTTGTTTTTTAGAAATGCTATTCTGGTTTATTGGATTGAATGGTTATGCAATTTTGATTGGTTTTGTATTGCCGTTTATGACTCAATACCTTGGACGAAATGCCGCTGCTTTTGCAGCTGGAGAACCGATTCCACATGTGTTTGCACCAAACTTTTGGGATTATTTCATGGGTTTTTCCGGATCAGGGATTACTGGAGCTTTAGTAATCCTAGCATTATTTAGTAAATCTCAAAAAATTAAAGCGGTAGGAAAAGCTTCGGCTGTTCCAGCAATTTTTACCATATCAGAGCCGGTCGTTTTTGGTTTGCCAATATGCTTTAATCCTTATTTGTTTATCCCATTTGTCATGGGGACTCCTATTCTAGCAGTTTGTCAATGGTTCATATTTCATTGGGGGATAGTTCGGCCGCCAGTGGTCAATGTAGGCGGAACACCAATTCCGTTTGCTCAATATTTAGCAACGATGGACTGGAAAGCTGTTATTCTTAGTTTTGTCGTGTTAGCGGCAGCTGTTTGTATGTATTATCCGTTTTTCAAAATGTATGAACGCAGTGCAATGAAAGAGGAAAGGATTCTTAACGAAAGAGAAAAAGCACATCAAGAGCTTGATTTGGATTTTTAAAACTAGCTACTTAAATTTAATTGATAATATTACCTTATTTAATTTAGAAAATACCTTAAAGTTTATGAAAACTGTAATTTCTAGTGTTTCTAAAATTGAAGGAATCAAATTATTATTTCATAAGGCAGTATAAGTAAAAAAGGAGATTACTAATATGAATATTAAGAAGTTTCTTACAACTGAATTAATGGCGGAAGCAGCAGGGAAACATATTATTGAAATAGTAAAAAAGAAACCTGATAGTTTACTATGCTTTGCTGGAGGAGATACCCCGCTTATGACTTTAAACTATTTAGCAGAAGCAGCTAATCAGGGAGAAGTTGATTTTGGGAAATGCTCGTTTGTCAGTCTTGATGAATGGGTTGGTCTTGGTAAAGAAACGAATGGAAGTTGTAAGCAAACACTATTTGATCATTTTTTTGATCGTATCCCAAATATAGATGATTCACAAATTTGTTTTTTTGATGGTTTGGCTATAGACATGGACGCAGAATGTAAAAGAGTAGACCACTTTGTTGCGAAGCATGAAGGGATTGATTTTATGCTGTTAGGAATTGGGATGAACGGACATATTGGTTTCAACGAACCTGGTGTAAGAGTGGATACATATTGCCACGTCATCGATCTTGACCCAGTAACTAAGAAGGTTTCAGTAAAATATTTTGATGAAGAAATGAATGTAACACGAGGGATTTCACTTGGTATTCAACATATTACGGAGGCTGCTGAAGTAATGTTAATGGCAAATGGTGAAAAGAAAGCAGACATAGTGGAGCTGACAATCAATACAGAACCAACTGCGGATATCCCGTCTACTCTTGTTAAGAATTCAAAACATGCTGTACTGTACATCGATGATGCAGCTGCCAGCAAACTATAATGAAAGAAGAAGGGACGTAATCAGATGAAATATATAGATATTCAAGGGAAAAAAGATGGGAAAAATATTACCATTAGTGTTTCTAATCTATTGATGGGTTCAGGAGATTTCCTGAGACCGGATAATATGGATTTTGCTGCCCCAGTACTGGATAAATTTATTGAAATAGGTGGAAATTCATTTGATACAGCAAGGCAATATCGACATAGTGAGAAAACGTTAGCAAGTTGGATGAAGTTGCGGAGGAATAGAGATAGTCTAGTTATTCATACGAAAGCGTGTCACCCGACACGTGAAAATCCAGATGTGGCTAGAGTGACTCCAGAGGCAATTGAAGACGATCTTTATACCAGTTTGGAAACACTAGATACAGATCATGTCGAACTATTCGCTTTGCACCGAGATGACCCAACTAAGGAAGTTGGTCCTATTATGGAAAGTCTTCATAAGCAGGTTGAAAAGGGTCTGGTCTATGCCATTGGTGCATCAAATTGGGAAATAGCACGAATTATTGAAGCTAATAAATATGCGGCAGAGCATAAGTTAACGCCTTTTACTTTTAATAGTCCAAACTTAAGTCTTGCTAAAGTGAATCGCCCTCGTTGGGAAAATTGTGTGTCTGCAAATGATGAGATGATACGTTGGCATCAAAACTCAAATACACCTTTATTAGCTTGGTCGTCTCAAGCGGGTGGATTTTTCTCTGGTCGATTTACACCGGATATTAAAGATGATGTAGAGATGGTCGAAGTTTATTATAGTGAAGCCAACTGGGAACGATATCGACGTGCGGAAGAGTTAGCAGACAAAAAAAAGGTAACACCTATTCAAATTTCTCTTGCTTATGTATTGTGTCAGACATTCCCGACAGCGGCGGTTATTGGACCAGAAAATAGTAACGAATTATTGTCCTCTTACGATGCAACGAAAATTTTATTAACGGATGATGAAGTTCGTTGGCTTGATTTAAAAGAATAGAACTTAATTTAAGTTAAGACTAAATAATCCTTTATAGAAAAAATGAGGTGACTAAATTGAAAGATATTCGCAATAAGTTTGCTGTGGAATTATATTCATTCAGACGTGAGCTTGAAGTGGATTTCGGTGGAACTATACGAGAGCTGCGAAAAATGGGATGGCAAGCTGTTCAGATAGATGGACTTCGCGGTAATAGTGCAGAACATATTGCTGCAGTACTTAAAGAGACAGAAATGAGAGTAGCTGGAATGCATGTCTCACTTGACAGAATGCTTAATGATACAGATAAAGTAATATATGAAGGATTATTGTTTGGTACAAAAGATATTTTTTGCAATTCGTTACCTGAAGAATTACAAAATGAAGAAGGATATAGATATGTAAAGAGTTCATTGCTTGATTTGGCTATGCGACTCAATAGTCTAGGATTTCGAGTGGGCTATCACAACCATGAATTTGAATTTTTATCAAAAGTTGACAATCGTACTGCCTATAATTATTTGATGATGCCTGAGGGAAACTGTTTTATTTATCCTGAAGTAGATACGTACTGGGTTCAATATGCTGAAATTGATCCGCTGTCTGTGATTAAACGATTTCCAGAAAAAATGCCTATCTTGCACTTGAAAGATATAAAATCAGATAAGAGATTAACTTACCCTGAATCTTTAGCTGAGATTGGAACGGGTATTATTGACTTTGTTCCAATATTACAATGGGGTGAGGCGAATGGTACGGAATGGTATGTAGTAGAACAAGATCGCAGTTTTTTAGATGGCGGGATGATGGAAAGCTATCAAATTAGTTTTAATAATTTACTTGAATTACAGGAACAACTGTAAATAATTCTTTTAGAAGGTTTATACAAAAAAGTATAACTTCTCAATTTTAATGAATTGAAGGGTTCGACAAAATAGAAAGAAACGTTTCAAATGTATTAATAATAAAAAGCGTATGAACTAAGTGTATCGTTACTTAAGTTCATACGCTTTTTAAATGGAATGGATATTATTTAATCAATATTGTCTCCATAATACAAAAGATAGGCATCAAATTATAAATATTTATCCTCTTCCTTGATTTAGACTGAAAAATATAACAATAAATTCACAAGAAGATAATAGTAACTTATTGCAATCATTCACAGGTTGCATTATATTTCCAAAAATAATGCAAGCGCTTTAATGAAAAGAATATATCAATAAAAAGCAAACATGTGATAGGACGCCTATTATCTACAAGGAGGATGAAAAAATGAAACTCTGCTATAACCAAGCAACTACATTAGAGAATTCAAACCTTGCCAAGGATCTCGAATACTGTGAGAAGCATGGCTATGACTATATCGAGATCCGCACAATGGATAAATTGCCGGAATACTTGCGAGACCATTCGATGGAAGAATTACAAGATTATTTCCAAAACCATCATATTAAACCAATCGCTTTAAATGCGTTGGTATATTTCAATAACCGCGAGGACGAGGAACAAGTCATCGAAGAATTTAAAACGATGGTGGATAACGCCAATGAGCTGGGAGCTGCTTATGTGGTCGTGGTGCCATTAGTAACTGATCAGGCGCTTCTTAAGGAAGATATTAAAGTGAGTGCAGTCAGTATGTTGAACCAATTCGCGGACATAGCAGAAGCGCAAGATGTGAAGGTGGCATTGGAATTTGTTGGGCATCCGGAATGTACAATTAATACCTTTGAACAGGCTTATGATATTATTGATACGGTAGACAGAAAAAGTGTTGGTTTAGTTTTTGACTGTTTTCACTTTCATGCAATGAATTCAGATTTTGAATTTCTGAAGAAGGCGGATGGAGAGAAAATCTTTATTTTACATATCGATGATACAGAGGATTACCCTGTCGGAGTACTTCGAGACGAACATCGTGTCTGGCCTGGGGAAGGTGTCATTGATCTGGAGAAGTTGCTGCAGACAGTAAAAGAGATTGGTTATAAAGAAGATCTTGTCTCTGTTGAATTGTTCCGTCCGGAGTATTATCAAATGCCAGCGGAGGAAGTGATTCGAAAAGCAAAAGAAACGACACTGGAATCTATCGCAGCTAGTATTCATTCATAGATTAGAGGAGGAGGACACATGGTACAAAAAGTGCAGATTGCAAAAACAGATTTAGTTGTTAACCCGATAGGATTAGGAACCAATGCAGTTGGAGGTCATAACCTATACCCGAATCTGAAGGATGAACAAGGAATGGATATGGTTCGGGATGCCATCAATCACGGCGTAGATTTTTTAGATACTGCTTTTATTTATGGACCGGGTTATTCGGAAGAGTTAGTAGGAAAAGTCGTGAAAGACATGGGCAAGCGTCAAGAAGTAGTCATCGCCACAAAGGCTGCTCATAAGTTTGTAGATGGAGAGGTGCAGTTTGATAATTCTCCGGCATTTTTAAAGCAAGCTGTTGATGATGCGTTAAAGCGTATACAAACAGATTATATTGATTTATTTTATATTCATAATCCCGATGAAAATACGCCTAAAGATGAGGCGGTTGGTGCATTGAAAGAATTGAAGGATGCAGGAAAAATCCGTTCTATCGGTGTTTCCAATTTTTCATTGGATCAGTTAAAAGAGGCAAACAAAGACGGATATGTGGATGTCGTCCAAGATTTATATAATTTGATCCAAAGAGATGCGGAGCAAACATTTTTTGATTATACGAAAGAAAATGACATCTCCTTTATTCCATTCTTTCCGCTTGCTTCTGGGTTGCTCGCTGGCAAATACGATGAAAATACGACGTTCCCAGAAGGGGATTTACGCAATGGTTTTGACCATTTTCAGGGAGAGTCCTTCCGGAAGAATCTTGCCAGGGTGGAGAAGCTGCGAGAGATTGCTGCAGCTAAACAGGTGGAAATTCCTCATTTAATATTAGCTTGGTATTTGGCTAATGATGCCATTGATGTTGTTATTCCTGGAGCAAAGAACGGCTCGCAAGTGCAAAATAACCTGCAAACATTAGATGTTGCTATTTCAGATGAAGAGTATAAAGCAATCAGCGATATTTTTGCTTTGTAAGCTGCTGCATGAAATGAATGGCTGTTACTTATTATTTAGGTGACAGCCTCTGTTTATTCTTACACAAAGGGATAAAAAGCTTGTTATCAATATAAATTGGAATACTTCTATATATGCTTGACACCGATTGATTCCGGGTGCTGTTAAAAAGCTTCTTGTCTTTTTAGAAAATGCGTTAGAGCTTTTTAACTTCATGGGAAAGGTTGTATAAAAGGATGAAAAATCTATTTGAAGGAAAAAAAGATTTAAATAAATATGTTACTTCTATTTCGATATATGGAGCTGAGTTTCGAGTTTATTATTGGGGAGGATGGCAGCGTCATTTTGGCACAAAAGCGCATGTACACAGTTTTTTTGAGGTGTCTTATGTACTTGGCGGAACTGGAGAATACCAGGAAAGGGATGTTAGTTACCCGCTGGCTCCGCACTCTCTTATTTTGACGCGGCCTAATCAGGAACATAAAATATCCAGTGTACAAGGAATGTATTATTTATATTTTGCATTTGAATTAAAAGAAAGTGATTCAGCTAAGAAATGGAGACATTATATACAAGATTTGCAGCAAGAGGTGCAGCCTGTCATCCATTCGCAAGAAGAAGCGATACATGCTTATTTATGGAAAGCACTCTATCAGTCTGCGATAGATGTAGAACATAGATGGAAAGAAGATATGCTTAAACAGCTTGCTTCTAATTTACTGCCTGCTATATTCGACTCCTTTTACCCATTACCTGAACAGGAATCCAGTTTAAAAGATAATGATGATGATTTTGATGAAAGAAAAATTTTAGTTTATCGAGTTAATCTTTATATAAAGGACAATCTGCAAAAAAATCTTAAAATATCAGAGGTCGCAGATGACTTCTATGTTTCGAAGCGCCATTTGTCCCGGTTGATCAGAGAGGAGACGGGCAAGACATTTACAGAGATTTTACAGGAAGAGCGTCTGAGTTTAGCTACGGAATATTTACGAGGAACCAAGATGTCGATTAAAGATATCGCTACGGCTTGTGGATTTTCCAGCCTGCATTATTTTACAAAAGTATTTACGCAGATTATACGAACTCCTCCAGCGAAATATAGAAAGATATATCAAGGGACGGTGGAATCTGAATTTAAGGAAAGCTAAATAAGGTAAATACAAAATCTTCCCTAAAACAATATATACATGTATTAAAAAACTCTTTCCTAATATAAAAGCTGGGAAAGAGTTTTTTAATGAAATGAATGCTTCAAATATATTTTGATTAAAAAAAAGCTGTCCTATATTTCTTTTGTATATGGAAGAAATAATTAACGATTTTCTTTTTACCGGCGAAATACATCCTACCAATGCCAAATATTTCTTTACTAAGTCTGAACTGCCCTCCCCAGCCATGTCCTGAAAATGCAAAAAAATGGCTGAATTATGCAAATACAATTTAAATATCTTTCTCTATAATATACCAATAGATATGATTACTTCATGGGTATATTTTGATTATTTATTAATTATTTTTGAAATAGTAATCGATTTCAAAAAATGTAATATACGCTGTACAAAAGGAATGCATCACTTATCATTGGAAAGCTATGATTATTTCTGTTTCTATAAGTCTTTAAAAACAGAAGGGTATCCATTTGTTTGTGAGTAGAGCGAGCTTCATTCTTCTATAAAAAGAAAACGCATTCAATATGTTGAATAAGTGATGCTTCTAAAAAGTAATCGGTATGTTAATCCAATAAAGGAAGGGCAGGTAACTTTTATGGTTTTAAGAATAGGTGTTATCGGAACAGGAGCAATTGGGCAGGATCATATTCATAGAATTACACACTCTCTGACAGGAGGAGAGATTGTCGCTGTAACCGATGTAAATAGTGAACAGGCACATGCGGTTGTGGAACGCGAAAGTCTGCAGGCGAAAGTGTACGATAATGGTCATGATTTGATTCAAGCGGATGAAGTAGATGCAACCATTGTCACATCTTGGGGGCCAACTCACGAAGAGTTTGTGTTAGCTTCGATTGCAGTTGGAAAACCTGTATTTTGTGAAAAGCCGCTTGCGACAACAGCGGAGGGGTGTAAGCGAATCGTAGAAGCTGAAATGGAATATGGGAAACAGCTGGTGCAGGTAGGTTTTATGAGACGGTATGATAAAGGATATCGTACATTGAAACAGGCTGTCGATAATAACAAGGTTGGTGAACCGTTGATGCTGCATTGTGCACACAGAGCACCTTCTGTTACGAATTTTAGCGGTGATATGGCAATTACGGATTCGTTTGTGCATGAAATTGATGTGTTGAGATGGCTGATTCAGGATGATTATGTTTCTACACAGGTTATCCAGCCAAGAAGAACAACCCTTGCTGAAGAAGGGTTGCAAGACCCGATTATTATATTATTAGAAACGAAAAAAGGAATACGAATCGATACGGAGATTTTTGTTAATTGTCAATATGGATATGATATCCAATGTCAGGTTGTCGGGGAGACGGGCATAGCTAATTTGCCGGAACCGCCTAGCCTTCAAATGCGCAGTCAAGCCAAGCTTTCCACTGATATTCTAGTAAATTGGAAAGAACGCTTTATCGAAGCATATGATGTTGAATTACAAGAGTGGATCAATTCTACGGTCAACGGTGAGGTGCATGGTCCGTCAGCATGGGATGGTTATGTTGTAGCAGTGACAACGGATGCAAGTATTGAAGCGAAACAAACAGGAAAAATCGTTCCAATAGAAATGCCTGAACAGCCAGCTTTTTATCAAGAGGCTAAAGCAGAACATACTGTTTAAAGGTGATGAAACAAAAATAGTATCAGACAAACTTTTTAAAGGAGATGAATAGAATGCGTTTAGCTTATGATCCATCACATTATCGTGATAATACGAACTTAAGGGATACGATTGAGAATGTTGCCCGGTTAGGTTATGAGTATGTGGAGCTTTCCCCGCGGGAGGATTTTATCTGGTTCAATCAATATCCGAAAGTCGATAAGCAGTTAATCAAAGATTTAAAGAGATATTGCTCCGATGCCGGCGTGAAAATTTCATCGGTACTTCCTGTTCAACAATGGTCTTCTCCCGTAGAAGAAGTAAGAGAAGCAGCAGTTAGAAATTGGAAGCGTTGTATCGAAATTACCTCTGAATTAGGTGTCGATTTGATGAATACAGAATTTGCTGGAGATAAAACACGTCCGACAGACAGTGAAGCAGCGTTCGTGAAATCAATGGATAAATTGATGCCTCTTTTTGAAAAAGAAGGAATCAGGTTAAATATCCAATCGCATCCACATGATTTTATTGAACTGAATACGGAAGCAGTCCGGATGATTCGTGCATTAGATAAAGATTGGATCAAGCTGGTCTATTCTGTCCCGCATGCTTTCTTCTATGATGATGGGATTGGAGATGTAGAACAGCATCTAGAGGAGGCAGGCGACTTGCTTGACCATGTACTCATTGCAGACACGCTGAATCATAAAGCCGCGTTTGGACTGCGTTATATTATCAATCCTCCCGGTGCAAATGTAACGATTCATCAGCACTTAAATCCTGGCGAGGGTGAAATCAATTTTGATGCATTATATAAGAAATTAAGAGAAATGAAGTTTGATGGTATCGTGACAAATGCAGTATTTGCTTATCCGGATCGACCGGAGTGGTCCAATGAATTAACGTTGAAATCTATTAAAGGGGGTTTACATTTGGATTAATAAATAGCATGTAAAAATAGAAGGTTAGAGATATAGATGTTTACTCCGTAATATCAGGTATACATAACAGTTTGTATGCTTGATATTACCCTCGTTAAATGAGACGAGTAATCGCAGCGCTATAGTCTAATCCGTGAACTATGTACCGATTAGAGGAAAAAGATGATGTTATGGATCTGAATTGTGAGAGAATCGTGCAAACTCCCAATGAATGATGTTTCACTTTATAACAACAAGAGTATTTGAAATGAATCAAGAGGGGGAGTCTTATTTGAATTTACACAGATTTGTTTTGGGGAGAAAGGTGTTAAATCAAAGCGCTCATCATTTGGTGCAAGACGGAGCAACGTTTCATGTTCATTATTGGGGTGTTGTACCAAAACATTATGATAATTCTCTGCATAAACATTCCTTTTTTGAGATATGTTATGTAATTGATGGAAAAGGAACTTATATGGAAAAAGATTGTGTATATACACTGCAAAAGGATATCCTATTTATTTCAAAACCAGAAATCTTACATCAAATACGAAGCGAAAAGGGATTGGCGCTCGTATATGTTGCATTTGAATTAATCGAATCGGAATCTAGTAATGAATGGATAAATATGATGGAGAAGGTGAAGCAATGCCAGCAGCCTGTTATTGAGGTGAAAGAAGATACAACAGCTAACTTACTCTGGAAAGCTTTACTTATCGAATCGATTAAAACCAAAAATAATTTTTTTGAATATATATTACCTAATTTAGCAGCCTCACTTATACACTCTTTGTTAGAAATGTTTATTCCCAATCCGCAAGCCAATATTCAAGCAAATATATCTGAAAATACTTCATCTTTGTTAGCTCAAGCTAAATTATTTATTAAAGATAACTTAGCGAATGACTTAAAGCTTTCACATGTTGCGAATCATCTACACATATCTGGCCGGCATTTATCACGGTTATTTGTATCTGAGCTAGGAATTAATTTTTCGAAATTTGTTCAAAAAGAGCGAATTAACCAAGCAGCAACATTGCTGAAAACAACGGATTTAACTATTAAAGATATTGCCAGAGAAACAGGTTACCTCGATGTACATTATTTTACAAGGGTTTTTACTGATATAATGCGACAGCCTCCCAGACGTTTTCGGGCACTTTATATGAACTCCGAAAAAATTATATATACAGATGATTAATAGATTACCTCTTGATCTTGGATTTCGTATAGAAAGAAGTAAGAGGGTGTTTCCTGTCTTTAAAATCCAAAAATAATAAAAAGTCGTCTGGATAAGACAAAGACATTCATCAATCATTATCTTATAATTACAACTATCAATTACCTTCTGGTTATATATTGATTACTTTATGGTATTAAATTGATTCAAATCAGTAAATAATGCATATCAGCAGGTGAGTTAGCAATCACCCATTTAAAAAAAGAGGAAAGAAAGGTTTAAGTTGGAATTAGATTTAAAATGATAGCGCTTTAATTGGGGTGAAAAAATAAAAAGGAGATGAATATCATACGTTTAGCATACGATCCGTCACATTACCGTGATAATACCAACCTGAGAGATACAATTGAGAATGTTGCCCGATTAGGTTATGAGTATGTGGAACTTTCTCCGAGACAAGATTTTATCTGGTTTAACCAATATCCAAAAGTGGATAAGCAGATGATTAAAGATTTAAAGAGATATTGCTCTGATGCTCGAGTGAAAATTTCATCGGTACTTCCTGTTCAACAATGGTCTTCTCCCGTAGAAGAAGTAGGGGAAGCAGCGGTTAGAAATTGGAAGCGCTGTATCGAAATTACCTCTGATCTGGGTGTTGATTTGATGAATACGGAATTTGCTGGAGATAAAACACGTCCAACAGACAGCGAAGCTGCATTCGTGAAATCAATGGAAGAGCTGACGCCTCTTTTTGAAAAAGAAGGAATCAGGTTAAATATCCAATCGCATCTACATGATTTTATTGAACTGAATACGGAAGCAGTCCGGATGATTCGTGCATTAGATAAAGATTGGATCAAGCTGGTCTATTCTGTCCCGCATGCTTTCTTCTATGATGATGGGATTGGAGATGTAGAACAGCATCTGGAGGAAACTGGCGACTTGCTTGACCATGTACTCATTGCAGACACGCTGAATCATAAAGCCGCGTTTGGACTGCGTTATATTATCAATCCTCCCGGTGCGAATGTAACGATTCATCAGCACTTAAATCCTCGCGAGGGTGAAATCAATTTTGATGCATTATATAAGAAATTAAGAGAAATGAAGTTTGCTGGTATCGTGACAAATGCAGTATTTGCTTATCCGGATCGACCGGAGTGGTCCAATGAATTAACGTTGAAATCTATTAAAGAAGGCCTAAACCTTTAACAATTTAAAACTGCTGGGCAGAAAATTATGCATCGTTAAAAGTGTAATTTCAGAATCTGTCAGAAACGCGAATATTTTCTTACGCAAAACAATAGAAACGAAGGAACTTGGTTAGTTTCGAAGTAATTGTTAAGTATGAAAGACGGTACATTAAAACAGCTAGAATTAGTCTGACACGATACAAAAGGAGGGAGAATCGGATAGTTATGTTAAATAATAATCGTTCATATATTGTATTTGTTGCAATGGTAGCTTCTTTAGGGGGACTTCTTTTCGGTTATGATACGGCTGTTATTGCTGGGGCAGAGCAATCTATACAATTGTATCTGATTGATAGCCTGGGGTTGGGGTCGTTAGTTCATGGATTTACAGTATCCAGTGCATTGATAGGATGTATTTTAGGTGCATTACTTTCTGGGTTATTATCCAATAAAATAGGACGGCGTAATACACTGGTTATTGCAGCTATATTATTCTTTCTATCAGCATTGGGTTCAGCTTATCCGGAATTAATCTTCTTCACAATGGGTGAGCCGAGTCATGCATTATTGGCTACTTTTAATTTTTATAGAATAATTGGCGGCGTCGGGGTTGGATTAGCTTCAGCGATAGCCCCAGTTTATATTAGTGAAATGAGCCCTGCGAATATTAGAGGGAAGATGGTAATTATCTATAATATGGCTGTTGTATTTGGCCAAACCGTTGTATATATTGTCAACTGGGGAATTGCTAATGGTCAAACCGCGGCATGGATAAATGATACAGGCTGGCGGCTTATGTTTGCTTCCGAACTAATTCCAGCAGCGCTTTTCTTTATTCTACTATTATTTATTCCAGAAACACCTAGGTATCTGGCTTTAAATCATGACTATGATAAAGCTTATAATATATTGGAGAAATTAAATGGTTCTAAGCAAATTGCAAGGGAAACACTTCAAGATATAAAAACATCGTTAGAAACGAAAACGGAAAAGGTTGGACTATTATATTACGGTAAACGCGTTTTAATTGTTGGGATGACGATTGCGATGTTATGTCAGTTTATAGGTATAAATATCATTCTGTATTATGCGCCGCGTATTTTTGAAAGCCTTGGTGCGGGTCAATCAACAGCAATGCTGCAAACAATACTTGTTGGAGCTATAGGTATTGTCGTTTCATTTATTGCTATCTGGCTTATTGAAAGACAAGGAAGAAAATTTTTGTTGATGTTTGGTGCTGCGGGGTGTGCCATTTGCTTAAGTGCAGTAGCTATCCTTTTCTTTGCAGGAATCGAAGGAGTCAGTACATTAATATTTATTCTAGGGTTTGTTGCTATATTCCAGATGACTTGGGGACCTGTTGCCTGGGTAATGGTTTCAGAGATTTTTCCTAATAAAATCAGAGGACAGGCTGTTGCGTTTGCAGTAATGTTATTATGGACTGCTAACTGGATAGCTTCTACTACATTCCCACCGTTAAATGATATGTTTGGTCCTGGAGCATTTCTAATTTATGGGCTGATAAGTACGTTTGCTTTCTTCTTCATGTGGAAATTTGTTCCTGAGACGAAGAATAAATCGTTAGAAGAAATCGAAGAAATATGGACTGGTAAGAAAAGTGATGACTTAAAAAATAAAATAAATTAAATATTAAAAATTTATAAAAAGTATAGGAGAGTGTAAAAATGATCAATGGAGAAAATAAAATTGCTAGACCATTACGCTGGGGAATGGTTGGCGGCGGAAGAACAGGACAAGTAGGGTACAAACATCGTACAGGCGCATTAAGAGATAAGACATATGATTTAGTTGCTGGAGCTTTTGATATTAACGCAGAACGAGGAAAAGATTTTGGAGTGAATCTGGGAGTGGATAGTGATCGCTGCTATCCGGACTACCAGACAATGTTTGCTGAAGAATCTAATCTGGATGATGGGATAGAAGTTGTCTCTATTGCAACACCAAATGGCACGCATTATGAAATTACCATGGCAGCTCTTCATGCTGGGATTCACGTAATCTGTGAAAAGCCATTAGTTTTTACTACAAAAGAAGCAGTGGAAATCAAACAATTGGCGGAAGAAAAAGGTTTAATTGTTGGAGTAACTTATGGTTTTTCAGGAAATGTCATGCTTCTGCAAATGCGTGCCATGATTGAACAGGGGAAAATTGGAGACATTCATTTAGTAGATTTACAGTATACACATGGTTATGCTGCGACCAGTGATGGAGATAAGAAGAATGCAGCGCAAAAATGGCGCGTGGATCCCAAAATTGCCGGGCCAAGCTTTGTTCTCGGGGATCTTTCCACGCATACGTACTACATGTCACAGTTGATTATGCCGGAAATGAAAATCAAAAAGCTATTATGTGACCGCCAAAGCTTTGTAGGAAGCCGCTACCCATTAGAAGATAACGCTTATGTATTAATGCATTATGAGAATGGTGCAGTTGGAAGAATGTGGACATCTGCTGTGGATGCAGGATGTATGGATGGTCAGCGTATCCGCATTGTTGGTTCGAAAGCGAGTTTAGAGTGGTGGGATAGTAAACCCAATGAATTGCGTTATGAGGTGCAAGGGGAACCAATCCAAACATTGGTGCGGGGAACAGAGTATTTAGATGACTTAACGAGCGATTATGAACGTTTAGGCACCTTGCATCAAGAAGGATTATCCGATGCCTGGGCAAATATTTATCTAAGAATTGCCGTAGCTATTGACGCGAAAAACCGTGGCGATGAAGCAACATTAGATAAACTTATTTACCCTGATATTGATGCTGGTATTGCTGGTGTTCAGTGGATTGAAAATTGTGTGCGTTCCGCTGATAGTGGGTCTGTTTGGGTTGAATATGAAACAGAAGAAAGTGTACATGCATAATTAATAATAGTCATGAAAAATGAAGAAGCGCATACGAGTAATAGATTTTCATTTAAGTTAGAAAGATGAAGTATTGTATTTACCTTAAGCGACAAGCTGTTTAGTCTATTTCAACTTAAAAAAATATTAGATAGTGAATAGTGATACAGGAATGGATGCTGATGAAACGGGAAGCAGGTGGCTGGTTACCTGCTTCCCGTTTCCATTTAAATTATAAATCATTCAAACGAAAGCGAAGGAAAAGTTTATATGAAGAAAGGGGATAATAGATAATGATGAAATTAGCGTTATGTACGGATGTATTGGGCGATTTATCTTTTACGGATATGTTGGACAAGGTGAAGGAGTATGGAATAGAAGCAGTAGAAATGACTGCAGGCGGCTGGTCTCCTTGTCCGCATGTTCCTACAAATGAATTATTGGAAGATGAAAAGAAATTAGAGGAATTTAAACAGGAATTAAAGCTACGTAATATTGAAATTGCTGCATTGAATTGCTCTGGTAATCCTCTTTGCCCTGGAGAATTAGGAGAAAAGCATACGAAAACAGCATATCAGACGGTTGACTTAGCTGAAAAGCTTGGTGTGAAAAAAATTGTAATGATGAGCGGGTTGCCTGGTGGCGGTCCGGAAGATAAATTCCCCAATTGGATTACTTCTACTGTTTCGTGGCCTGAATACATGCCATCTGTATTAGAATATCAATGGAATGAAGTTGCTATTCCCTGGTGGAAGGAATTTGCCGACTATGCTCAAAAACATGGAATAGAGAAGATTGCATTAGAAGCATTCCCCAGCCAATTAGTTTATAGTGCTTCCACTTTGTTAAAATTAAGGGAAGCTGTCGGGGATATCCTTGGGATTAACTTGGATCCATCCCACTTATTTATCATGGGTGCTGATCCAATTGCAGCTATTCGTCCGCTAGAAGGAGCTATTTATCATGTTCATGGAAAGGATGCCCGGATTGAGAGCAGATTAGCTGATGTAGATGGTCTATTAGAATCGCTTCCGGTAACAGCAACAAAGGACAGAACCTGGAATTATGTAGCGGTGGGCTGTGGTCATGATCAGCAATGGTGGAAGGAATTTTTCTCTAATCTAAGTATGGTAGGCTATGAAGGGTATGTTTCATTGGAAATGGAAGATTTAACGATGAGTGTGGATGCTGGTCTGCGTACGTCAATTGATTCTTTGGAAGCAACATTAATAAAATAAAAATTATGTACGTTTACTAAAGTTGGATAAACATGCCATTCAAGACCTGCAAAATAGTATAGGTATCTGATTACAATCAAAAGAGCTGATTCTTAGAAATCGAGTTGAAAAACTGGATGGATAAGACAGCTTTTTACACGTTAGAAAAGCATTCCTGTGATGAAGTGGAATGGGGGTTGGAAAAAAAGGGCCATTGATATGATATAAGGTAACCACGCCGATTAGCAAAAAATGAGCCTTTAAAATAACTAAAGTAAGTATTTATGAATTATAAAAAAGGAAAAGATATATTTTTAAAAAATCACCTAATTTATTAGTGGTCTGCAAACTATTAAAATCCATATGGAAAGTAGGCTATCCATGACAAAAGCAATGAACACGAACAAAAATTTATTTATGCTGGTTTCATTTTTATTATGGTTTCCGCAATTTATGTATGTTCCTACCTTATCTCCTTACATGGAGCATACAGGAATTCCATATTCCTTTATCGGAATTATTCTGGGGAGTTACGGATTGACCCAATTATTGTTTAGACTGCCAATTGGGATAACCTCCGACATCATAAAATTAAGAAAACCATTTATCATCTTTGGCATGTTTATTAGCATGCTGAGCTGTTTTATTTTTCTAACGATGGATGGGGCTGGATGGTTATTATTTGCACGTGCGCTGGCTGGACTTGCGGCTGCATCCTGGGTTGCTTTTACGGTTTTATACCCGATTTACTTCTCAGAGGATAAGGTTCATGTAGCAATGGGGAGTATTTCCTTTATTGTCGTACTGGCCCAATTTTTAGGAATGAGCTCTAGCGGCTATATTGTAGAAGAGTGGGGATGGAAAGCGCCATTTTGGATTGGCAGCGTGTTCAGCGTGATTGGATGGGGGCTTGCTTTCTTTATTTATGAACCGAAAAATAAGAAGGTCTCCGAACTGATTAAGTTAAAAGGATTAATACATATTATCCGTGAACCGTCTCTATTGAAAGTGTCTCTTTTATCCATATTGGCTCATAGTATTATTTTCTCGACTATGTTTGGCTTTACGTCAACTTTTGCGTTACAGACAGGTTTTGAAGCGAGTCAGATTACCTGGATTGTAGCTGCATTTATGGTACCGCATGCGATTGCGACGCTTTTTATGGGGAATGTGGTTATTCCTCGCTTAGGAGAGGGAAAGTCCTTGGTGGCTGCCTTTTTGCTGGTGACAATAGCTACCTTGCTTGTTCCATTTGCACAATTAAAGAGTCTCTTTTTGATTATCCAGGGATTGCAGGGCTTTTCCTTAGGAATGATTTTCCCGCTGCTGCTGGGGATGTCTATCCAATCGATTAAACCCGCAAAAAGAGCAACAGCTATGGGGGCGTATCAATCTATCTATGCAATAGGTATATTTGTTGGTCCGTTTTTAGCAGGAATGGTTAATTCGCAGTTTGGTATCGCATCTGGATTCTATTTTGCAGGCGGATTAGGGCTGATAGCGACGCTGCTTGTCGCCATCTGGTATAGAGAAAAGATATTTACTCGTCTTTCATTTGGAAATAAAGGTTCAAAGAAGCATCATGCGATTTAAAATCACTAGTGTTATATGATTGGAGGCAGAAGGAATCATGACAATAAACATTTCGGGTGCGCCATGCTGTTGGGGAGTCGATGATCCTAAAAAACCTTACCTTCCAGGTTGGAAGGACGTTTTAAAAGAAGCGCATCTGGCCGGATTTACAGGGGTTGAGACAGGTCCGTACGGTTATTTACCCCTTGATACAAGTGTTTTAAAAGAAGAACTGGAAAAAAATGAACTTACGATTGTAGCAGGGACTATCTTTGATGATCTTGTCTCCGAGGCCAATCTGCCTAATCTGCTTCAACAAGTAGAGGCTATTTGTTCTTTAATCACGCAGATGCCGCAAGAACAAGCGGGAGACAATCAAAAGTTTAAGACACCTTATCTGATTGTGATTGATTGGGGCCATGATGAAAGAGATTATGCAGCAGGCCACCCTGATCAGGCGCAGAGATTATCAAATAAGGCATGGGGTAATATGATCTCTCATATTACCCAAATTGCAAAGAAAGCTGCGCAAGAATACGGTGTTCGTGCAGTGGTGCATCCACATGCCGGTGGGTACATTGAATTTTCGGATGAAATATTGAAACTGACAGAGGACATTCCGTATGAAGTAGCCGGTCTTTGTTTAGATACAGGACATTTACTTTATTCAAAAATGGATCCGATAGAATGGCTGGAAAAGCTTTATCATCGTGTAGACTATATTCATTTTAAAGACATTGATATAGATGTCTACCGACAAGTCATGAATAAAAAAATCCGTTTTTTTGATGCCTGTGCGGAAAATGTAATGTGTCCTATAGGTGAAGGTGTTATTGATTATAAAGAAATATATGAGTTATTAGCTGTAAAATTAAAATATGAAGGGTTTATCACGATCGAGCAGGAGCGTGATCCTCGAAATGCAGGCAGCAGTTTAGCCGATGTGAAAAAAAGTGTCGCATTTTTAGAAGAGCTTGGGTTTAATAAATAAGTTCAAGCTTTCCAATGTAATTGTAATAAAGCGTATGAATAAGGCCACCCAGCCCAGCTTTATACGCTTTTTACAGTAATTTATCACACCGTGTCAAATTACTTTACACTTCTTCATTTTCTCATAGATTTTTAGATGATATTCATGTAAAATAAATACAATTACTGTAATTGTATTTTTGTGAAAAAACAGACAATTGAAAAGGGGGAGATGTGGAAGTGGAAAGCATACAGGCAATAGTGGATACGGTTAATGGTATCGTCTGGGGGCCGATTACGCTCGTACTGATTGTAGGAACGGGAATATTTTTAACATTGCGTCTGGGATTTTTACAAGTAAGAGATTTACCTTATGCGCTTAAATTAACATTCTCTAAAAGTAAAAATAAAGACAAAAACGAAAAAGGAGATATTTCTCATTTCCAATCATTGATGATTGCTATGGCGGCGACACTGGGAATTGGTAATATGACTGGAGTTGCTTCAGCTGTGCTCCTTGGCGGTGTTGGTGCGCTATTTTGGATGTGGCTGGCGGCATTTTTTGGGATGGCCACAAAATATGGTGAAGCTATCTTAGCTGTTAAATACCGTACCGTCAATCATAAAGGGGAAATATCAGGCGGTCCAATGTATTATATTGAAAAGGGATTGGGCTGGAAATGGTTAGCTGTTTTGTTTGCGCTGTTTGGCTTTTTAGCATCCTTTGGAATTGGAAATATGACGCAATCGAATACTGTTGCCGGTTCCTTACAAGCTACTTTTAATATTAACCCATGGGTTACGGGAATCATCTTGATGGCGCTCACTGCATTAGTTTTGCTTGGCGGAGTGAGAGGCATTGGAAGAGTAACTGCTATCTTTGTCCCATTTCTGGCTTTGTTTTATATAGCTGGCGGACTGATTATTGTTATTTTAAATATTACGGAAGTTCCTGCGGCGTTTGCAGTTATTTTTGAGGCTGCATTTAATCCGGAAGCTGTCGGCGGGGGAGCTATCGGTTTAGCGATTCGATACGGGATTGCCCGCGGGGTGTTCTCCAATGAAGCGGGTCTTGGTTCAGCGCCAATTGCGGCAGCGGCAGCGAAGACGGATTATCCAGGGCGGCAGGCGTTAGTATCGATGACAGGAACATTTCTGGATACGATCGTGGTTTGTACGATTACCGGACTTGTTGTGGTGATGAGCGGGCTGCATTTGCAATTTGGAGCAGATGCAGCACCTGTCATTACAGGAGAAGCTTTTGACTTTTTCTTGCCTGGATTAGGTAATTATATTGTTGTATTCGGCCTTATTTTCTTTGCTTATTCCACTATTCTGGGCTGGTCCTATTATGGGGAGAAATGCTTCGGTTATATTTTTGGAGATCGAAATACAATCTATTATAAAATCATTTTCTGTCTGGTTATCCTGTTTGGTGCGGTTCAATCTGTGCAGTTAGTATGGGATCTTGCGGATATATTCAATGGATTAATGGCAGTGCCCAACTTGATTGCGCTCTGTTTATTATCCGGCGTGATTGTATCTGAAACAAATAAATTTAGAGAAGTACGGAGAAAGGAAAAAGAGGAGGAGAGGAAGCAGAAGCTGGCTGGTTAATGATTGCTGTAATAAATGATAAAGTTACAGTAATTTTCTATCGGACATATAAAGGAAATAATTGAGGGGAAATCAATTCGTATAAAAAGTGACTTCTTTGCATCCATGGAAGTCACTTTTTAGGTTTCTCAATAATTGAATTTAATTGCAGCTATAGGATTTATTCGTTCTAAAAGGTTGTCTTCAGGATTTCCAAATAATATCACTTCTCCAGTAACAAGAGTCCCGTTTACAAGAGGACAGCTATGTAAGCCAAGCTGAGCTGTTCTTTTTAATCTGTTTTATTTATTATAAAATACCTTTAGAAATAATAGATGCTCCTATCCTCATATAACAGGAGTATCTCAGTAAAAGTTATTCTTTTTATTTTATTATACCGTTGTATATCCTATATTATTTCACCAAATTTCACCTGAAAACATATTAAAATAGGCGGATATATCTTTTTTTATATACAAACAAATCTCATGATTTTAAAAGATAAATTAGAATAATTTGCATATTATAATTTTATATGTTTAAATAGATTCTACTTTAAGTTATTTTTCCTACAGTTCTCTATAGATGTGGCTGATGAAAATAACATTGTGAATTTTAACGTATTTTTCAATCATACAAGTTCATTTATAGAATCAAAAATTTCATATTTCTATAATCACTAGGGGAGCGATTTTTATCGCTGAGAAAGGAAACTTGACTCTTATAACCTGATTTAGTTAAGACTAACGTAGGGAAGTGATGACTTACTTAAGTAGATAATAATCTAGTTATGTATTCATTTCCCATTCATCTGTATTCGTTGAATGGGTTTTTTAATGCTTATGTCATAAATTCAATAAAAGAGATACCAATTTAATAAGAATGTAGGGGGACCAGTGTTGCTGGTTGAGATACTATCCGTAAGATATAGACCCTTAGAACCTGATCTGGTTGAGACCAGCGTAGGGAACATGCAAAGTAATTTCTATCATAAGGAAATGTATGTACCCTGGGCTTCATGTCTGGGGTATTTTTTATTTGGAAGGAGGGATGCATTTTCGATTAGCTGATGATTGCTTTTAAGACATAATAATACACTCTTTGTTAGAAAGAAGGTAGAGAACGAAGGATGAGAGAACAAAATAAAAAAATAGCTCTTCAGTTTCAAAACGTAAATTTCTATTACAAAAATGATGCAGGGAAAATTCCTATATTAAAAAATATGAATCTTTCTATTGCGGATGGTGAATTTGTAAGCATTATCGGTGCAAGTGGGTCCGGCAAGTCGACAATTTTCCGTCTAATTGTCGGATTGGAGGAACTGAAAAGCGGAACTATCTATTTAAACGAGGATCCAGTAACCAATCGTTCTGGAAAAGTTGGTTATATGCCTCAACAGGATTTATTGATGCCATGGCGGACTGTTCAACAAAATGCAGCTCTTCCATTGGAACTGCAAAAGGAAAATCATCTCGATAGAAGAACTGTTCAAAACTTGCTGGAGGCCTTTGGGTTAAAAGGATACGAGAATAAATACCCTCATGAATTATCTGGGGGGATGCGGCAACGGGTTTCCTTTTTAAGAGCCACGTTATCCGGATCTAATGTGTTGTTGTTGGACGAACCTTTTTCAGCCTTAGATGCAATGACCAGGTTATATATGCAGGAATGGTTATTAGAACAGTGGGAACAACAGCAATCTACTATTTTGTTTATAACACATGATATTTCAGAAGCATTATTTTTGTCTGACCGCATTTTCGTCATTACGGATACCCCATTTACAACATTAAAAGAAATTAAAGTACCTTTAGAACGTCCAAGACGACAATACGATTTAGATAAAGAGGAAGTGACGGAGCTAAAAAATGATTTACTAGATCAGTTTCGGATGAGGGTGTAATGCATGAAAAATTATCTTTATTCTATTATTTTAATCACAATCTTTTTGCTTATATGGGAAGCGGGAGCGGGGTTTGTCGCTACATCATTTATTTTGCCAGCGCCAACCGAAATCGTGAAGAAGCTATGGGAATTAAAAACAGAGCTCTTGTTGCATCATCTTCCTATGACGCTTGCTGTTATTATCATTGGTCTTGGGATTTCATTGGTACTGGGAGTTGCTTTAGCAATAAGCATGAATCTATCTAAAACATTACAACAAGCGATTTATCCTATTTTAATTGCATCACAAACTATTCCTATTATTGCATTGGCGCCCATTTTTGTACTTTGGTTCGGTTATTCCATCTGGAGTAAAGTTATCGTTACAATTATCATTACCTTTTTTCCAATTACTGTCAGTACTTTCGATGGTTTTCGATCAACAAGTAAAGAGCTGAAAGAATTATTTCAAACATTAGGTGCATCTAAAAGAGCTCTTTTTTTCAAATTAGAAGTCCCATCCGCACTGCCTTCTTTTTTTTCAGGGCTAAAAGTAGCGGTGCCAATGAGCGTGATTGGAGCGGCAATTGGAGAGTGGCTGGGTGCACAAGCTGGTTTAGGGTATTTTAGTCGTCGGATGATGACACAGTTTAATGGAGCGGGTGTATTTGCTCCGATTGTCCTTCTTTCTTTGATTGGAATTTTATTGTTTATTACTGTTGTTTTATTAGAAAAATATATATTGAAATGGAGAAGATCTTAATATGAAAAAATTATCAATAATAGTTGGTATTCTAATAATCTTTATTAGTTTAAGTGCTTGTGGAAATGAAAAGGAAGAATCTATAGCAGAGGATAATAAAAACGTAAAAGAAACAAATACCGTTTCTATTATGCTTGATTGGTACCCGAATGCTGTACATAGTTATCTATACGTAGCAGAAGAGAAAGGGTATTTTGAAGAAGAGGGAATCGATGTTGATATTCAATTTCCAGCAAATCCGACAGATCCGCTGTCACTTGCAGCTTCAGGCAATGTGACGATGGGATTATATTACCAGCCTGATGTGATTGCAGCAAGAGCAAATGAAAATATCCCTGTTAAATCCGTGGCTGCTATTGTTCGGGAGCCATTAAATCACATTGTTTACCGTTCCGATGATCCGGTAAATTCTCCGAAAGATTTAGAAGGGAAGCAGGTAGGGTATCCTGGAATTCCTGTTAATGAAGCAATTGTTCAAACAATTGTTGAACATGACGGTGGAAATTATGAAAAAGTAGATATGCTGAATGTGGAATTTGAATTGGGTTCTTCTCTTATTTCTGAGCAGGTTGATGCTGTAAGTGGTATGTATGTAAACCATGAAGTGCCAGTTCTGCGCAGTGAAGGCTATGATATTGATTTTATTAATCCAGTAGATTACGGGGTTCCTCACTTTTATGAAATTGTCGCTGTTACCAGTGACGAGACATGGGAAGAGGAACAGAAAAATATTGAAGCATTTTGGCGGGCTGCACGAAAAGGATATGATTTCATGATTGAAAATGAAGAAGAGGCACTGCAAATCCTGCTTGATCACCAGGATGAAGGAAACTTTCCCTTAGAAAAAGAAATAGAAACAGAAAGCTTGTCTATTCTCTTACCAAAAATGGAATCAGAGCAAGGTTTTGGATCACAAGAAAAAGCTTCATGGGAAGAAACAGCAAAATGGTTAAAGGAATATGGAGTAATTAAAGAAATTCCAAACATCGATGATATATTTATCAATATTGAATAATAATATCCTAAATGGCAATAGGAAATGTAACACTTTATATGAAGTCATTATATAGGGCTGGAATGGAATTTCTTGATAAGGTTGCCTAGATTACCTCATCAAAAAATTCTGCGAAAAGGTATTTTCAGTCAATTTTCGAACTGCGTAATGTACGGTATTAGAATATACGTTCATTGTGTGTCCTTTTTTTGACGAATCTCCTAATTAGCCCATTATGCCGACGATGATCAACGCTTTTTCCGTGCAGTTTTTTATGGTTTCGGTGTTTTTCTTTTTATTGGAACGATGAAAATATCAATTTTCGCTGGCTTCTTCAAGGATATGCAGCTCCTGATCATTCGACCAGCTTACAATGTCCAAGCCGCTGTAGACGCAGAATTTATCGTGGGAATAGATGTCTTTTCCGATCGTAACGACACAGCTACGTTGATTCCGATGCTTCAATATTTAAAGGAAAACCTCCCTTTCACGTATCGTCATATTGTTGCGGATTCTGGATATGAAAGCGAAGAAAATTATGTCTATTTAAAGAAGCAAAAGCAGACGGGCTATACCAAGCTGCAAAATCATGAACGCAAGAAAAAAGCTTCTTTCAAAAAAGGATATCAAACATCGGGAAAACATGGCTTACGACAAAAATACAGATACCCTACACCTGTGCCAATGATCGGAAGTTACAAGTCATTAGAAACTATACACGAACTTCACAGACAGGCTACGAATCTCAAGTAACGGTCTACGAATGTGAAGACTGTTCCGATTGTCCGCTTAAAGAAAAATGTACGAAAGCGAAAGGGAATTGTCAACTGCATGTAGCTAAGGAATTTCTGGCTTACCGAGAAACAGCACAAGAAAATATTCTAACAGAAGCAGGCAAGCTGTACCGTATGAATCGTTCCCATTCAGGTGGAAGGAACATTCGGCATACTGAAGGAAGATTATCAACTGAAGAAGTTTCGTACGAGAGGAACAGGCAATGTACAAAATGAGCTTTTGATTCTAGCATTTGGTTATAATTTCAATAAAATATATAAGAAAATCCAAGCTAATCGCCTGGATCTTTATTATCACCCATTAAAGACAGCTTAAAAATTATTAAAAGGCGAAGCTTATTTAAGTACGTCAAAAAAACGAACAATTTTCTTTTTACCGCCAAAAATAAGATAGCGAATCTCAAAAGGAGCTGTCGCAAAATGCGTATCATGCATTTTGCGACAGCTCCAATTTAAAAGTTAAAGTCATCTCATATTAACGAAGCTCACTCAATTCAACCGTACGATTCTCTTTCCAGGAAAGTTTCGCAGCTTTTGCTAACAGCTCAGCCTGTAGCCCGTCCTCGAATTTTGCCACGACGGGTTTATCTTCTAAAATAGATTGGGCAAAATCATGGATTTCCGCGATGTATCCTTCATTATAACGCTCAAGGAAGAAATACATTGGCTTGTCCTCGGTAACCGCAGCATTTGTGCTTACTTTTACATTGGTCGGCTTCTGATTTTCTACCTGGACCATGCCGTTATTGCCGAATACTTCGATACGCTGGTCATAGCCGTATACTGCTTGGCGGCTGTTATCAATTACTCCCAGAGAATCATCTGCAAAGGTGAGGGTGATAATGGCTGTATCTACATCATCATTGCGTGAAAAACGATCATCTACCAGAGAAGACGCTTTTACGGTAATGTTTTTCACATCTTGACCGGATAAGTAACGAATCATATCGAAATCATGGATCGCCATATCGATAAATAGGCCGCCGGAGCGTTTTACATATTCTTCTGGCGGAGCTTCCGGATCACGGGAAGTGATTTTAATAACATGCGGTGTACCAATATCACCATTGCGGACAACATCATGTGCTTTTCTGAAATGTGTATCGAAACGGCGGTTAAAACCTACTTGGAATTTGACGCCTGTTTCTTTAATCACTTCCAAGGTTTCTTTTGTTTTTTCAATATCAAAGCTGATTGGCTTTTCGCAGAAAATATGCTTGTTATTCTTTGCTGCTTTTGTAATAAAATCAATATGGGTATCCGTGCTTGAGCAGATAAAAACAGCATCGATTTCTGGGTCATTAAGAATATCATCTGCATTCTGTGTGATAACAGGAACAGCCTTTAAATAATCGATATCCTTCAAGTGATCGGTGTATACATCAGAAATTGCTTTTAACTGGTATTTATCGGATAGCAGAATATTTTTAGCATGCAGCTGTCCGATACGTCCAGCGCCAATGATGCCTACAACTACTTTTGTCATTGTCATTCCTCCAAGTCTGTAACTGTCTATGTGAAGCGACAGTTGTTCTGATAATATGGACTTATGCTTTATTGGAAGAACCAAATAAACGCATTTTTTCTATTACTACTCTTTCAATTGCATTCATCCCTGTTGTCATAATTTCCGGGATCTTATGGGAATCTGGATGCTGCTCCAGGTAGTCACGTACTGCTTTTGTCCATGCTTGATTGCATTCGGTATTTACATTGATTTTGGCATGCCCGTATTCAATGGCTTTTACAATTTGGTGGGCAGGAATACCAGAACCGCCATGCAGAGCCAGAGGAACCTCATTCAGGTTGTCAGAGATTTCCTGCATTAAATCAAATGCCAGCTTTGGTTCACCCTGATAAACGCCATGAACCGATCCAAGCGCGGCTGCAAGCAGATCTACTCCGGTTTCTTCTACAAGCCGATAACACTCGTTTGGGTCCGCGTATTTGATGCCTGAAGTGATGCCATCCTCTGTACCGCCAACAGAACCGATTTCTGCTTCCACAGAGACATGCTGTTTATTTGCATAGTCGACAACCTCTTTGGTGTTGGCGATATTTTCTTCCAAAGGCAGCTTCGAGCCATCATACATAACAGAGCTGTAGCCTGCATCAACAGCTTCTTTACAGCGTTCTACCGATAAACCATGGTCGAGGTGCAGAACGACAGGTACGGTAATTCCCATTTCTTCTACCATTTTTTTGGTAGTGGCAGCAATCAATTTAAATCCGCCAAGGTAGTCTACGATACGATCCGTGGAAGCTAAAATAACGGGAGATTTTTCTTTTTCTGCTGCGCGTAATGTGGCTTCTGCCCATTGAAAGGTATTGATATTAAATTGGCCGACAGCATACTGGTTTTTCTTTGCTTCAGGCATCAGCTCTTTTAATGATACAAATGTCATTCTTTCACCTCCATTCTTTTTATAATTAAATATGCCGTACATTTCATGAAGAGGTTCACTCTAACATACTGCTTTTAAAGTGAACATCCTCATTTAGTTTGTGACTTTTTCGTTCAATACGTTTTCGTTAATATACTTGCGGGCCTTTAAAGCATATTCAAGCGGATGCGCAATTTCCGGATCCTGCTCTGCTTCAATCACAATCCAGCCCTGGTAGTTATTTTCCAGCAGCTTGTCATATACTTTTTTAAAGTCGATACCGCCATCGCCAGGTACCGTAAACATTCCGGCAAGAAAGGCAGAGCGGAAGGATAGACCGTCCTTTTCGCTCGTTTTCATGATATTGTCCCGAATATCTTTAAAATGCACATGTTTAATCCGGTCGATGTGCTTCTCTAATAACGGCATGTATGCTTTATCAGAGGCGTAAATGTGACCTGTATCGTAAAGCAAGTGAACCAGTCCCGGGTCGGTATTTTTCATCAAGCGGTCGACTTCTGCCAACGTCTGTACGCCGGTTCCGAGATGGTGATGATATACAAGCTTTAAGCCGTAACTGTCAGCGACTTCGCCGAGTACGTTCAAGCCTTCTGTAAGCTGATTCCATTCTTCATCTGAAAAAGTGGGCTTATCAGTAAAAACATTTTTAGGTAAGCCTTGAATACTGTAGGTTTGTTCGGATACAACAGCAACCGCAGCATCCACTTCTTTTAAATAAGCGCAGTGCTCACGGAATGCTTCCGATGCTTTCTCCACGCCATCTTGAATAATAAAACTGGAGAACCATTGTCCGGCAATCTTTAAGTTGCGGAGCTTTATTTCTTTTTTTAATGTTTTCGCATCAGGGAAGAAACCGCCGACTTCTGTGCCTTCAAATCCGGCAACAACGATATCGCTCAATAGATGCGATAGGGTATTGTCTTTTCCGATTTCCGGCATATCGTCATTTCGCCAGCCGATTGGTGCTATTCCCCAATGGATATCCTGTTTTCCCATCATTCATCACATCCAGCTTCCATTAATATTGTCTTGCATTATCGAGAATTTGTTGTCTTTCTGCGGCAGCTTTTTGTACACTTTCCTTTTCGGAAACTTCTGCTACTCCAACATTCCACCAGCTACCATCGTAGCCGTCTGTCATTGTTTTTGGCAGCACTTTTATTTCAATCAGCGTGGATACCGTTTGTTTTTTAGCATCTTCCACAGCTGCTGTTAAATCTTTTAGGTTATTGACAGAATAGGTTTTTAAGCCATATCCTTCTCCGATTTTAGCGTAATCAATGTTCATGATTTCGTTATTCGCATTACGGAATTCTGTTCCTGTGCTTCCATTTCCGTGATCCATTTGTAAGTTATTGATGCATCCAAACCCGGAATTATCGAATAGCAGCAGGTTGATTTTTTTATCATATTGAAGAGCTGTTACAATTTCAGAGTGAAGCATTAAGAAGCTTCCGTCTCCTACAACTGCATACGATTCCTGTTCAGGCTTCGCTAATTTAGCTCCCAGTGCTCCTGCGATTTCGTATCCCATACAAGAGTAGCCATATTCTAAATGGAACGTGTTTGCCACATTGGCATTCCAAATCCGCTGCATATCTCCTGGCAGTGATCCTGCGGAAGAAATCACAATAGCATCGCTGTCAACCACATCATTGACTCTAATTAATGCTTCCGTTTGTGTTAATTCTGTTTTTAGCGCATCTGCATAATCATTTAAAATCTCTTGATTGAAATGATCCGCGATTTCAGGTTTAAAATCATTGCGATTGAATTCTGTTGCAGCTAAGCGATTGCGCTCATTTTCCCACTCTTGTTTCAGGGAAGCTGTTTCTTCTCCATAGCTTGATTGGTAATCGCCAATATTTTTATTGATTGATTGCAATGCTGCTTTGGCGTCAGCCACCACTTGGAAACCGTCAAATTTATAAGCCTGCCCGCGGTTTACATTGATATTTAAAAATGTTGTCTTGTCAAAGTCAAACAACGTTCTGGATGACGTTGTGAAATCTGTATATCTTGTACCGATTCCGATAATCAAGTCGGCGTTCATCACTGCTTTGTTCGCAGCGGAGGTACCTAAAATACCATTTCCGCCAAGATTATTCGGATGAGTAAACTCCACGGTTGATTTCCCGGCATGTGTTTCTACGATGGGAATATTTGCTTTTTCAGACAGTGCTACTAATTCCTCTCTTGCCTCTGAATATTTAGCACCGCCGCCGACTAACAGTACCGGGCGTTTGCTTTGTTTAATGGCTGCAATTGCTCCGTCTAATTCACGCTGCGTCGGTAATTTACGGTCTACATAGTGAACGCGTTTATTGAAAAAGTTGACTGGATAATCATATGCCATCGCTTCTACATCCTGAGGTAAGCAAATCGTTGCTGGTCCAGTTGTTGCCGGATTCGTTAATACTTCAAATGCTCGGATTAACGCACTCATCAACTGTTCCGGACGATCAATACGGTCCCAATATCTTGAAACAGCTTTGAATGCTTCGTTGGTTGTTAAATCTGTACTGTGTTCATGCTCTAATTGCTGCAGTACAGGGTCGGGCTGTCTGGTGGCAAATGTATCTGCCGGTAAGAATAGCACCGGGATATTATTTGCAAAAGCAGTTCCAGCTGCTGTTACCATATTCGCTGAGCCTGGTCCTGCAGATGCGGACACAGCAAAAATCTTTTGACGGAGATTTTGTCTGGCAAAAGCTGTTGCTGCATGTGCCATTCCTTGTTCATTCTTTCCTTGATAGCTTTTTAGACGTCCAGGATTATTTTCAAGTGCTTCTCCTAAGCCTAAAACATTTCCATGGCCATAAATATGGAAAACACCTTCTACAAAAGGCGTTTCTACGCCGTCTACAGAAATATATTGCTGATTCAAAAACTTTACCAATGCTTGTGCAGTAGTTAAACGGATTTTTTCACCCATTTTATTCAACCTACCTTTCGTATCTAAATTTAAGAACGCTCGCGAATAAGCTGTTCAATTTCTTCTACAGTCGGCATCGCTTCGGAAGAACTGTGCTTGCTGACAACGATGGAAGCAGATGCACTGCCGAATTTCAATGCAGTTTCATAGTCTTTTCCTGTAACAAGTGCGTAAAGAAATGCAGATGCATAGGAATCGCCTGCGCCAAATGTTTTTAACACTTTTGTTTTGTATGCCTGTCCGCGGTGAACGGTACCATCTGGCTCATAGGCATAGGAACCGTCGACACCATGCTTGATGACAACAAGCTCGGTATTATGCTGGAATAAGTGCTGGACTGTTTTTTCATTGTCGCCTTCTGAATCCAGGTTTTCCATCACATCGTATTCGTCACGCGTACCGATAACGACATCGGAAAGCTCTGCAACGAGAGAGTAATATACTGCTGTTTCCTCAGCAGATTTCCATGTATATGGACGGTAATCTAATTCAAAGATAACTTTGACATCATTCTTTTTTGCATATTGAACTGCTTGCAATACCGCTTCACGAGAAGGGCTCTGTGCCAGTGCGGTACCGGAAACAAGAAGGATTTTCGCTTTTTTTATATAATCTTCGCTTACTTCGGTGGAATCTAAATAAAGATCCGCTACTTGATCACGATACATTAAAATGCTGCATTCTTCCGGGCTTAGAATTTCTGTGAAAGTAAGTCCGGATTTATGTCCTTCTGTATCGTAAACGATATGAGAGGTGTCAATCCCTTTTTCCTCCATGTACTGTTTGATAAAGTTTCCGTGCTGGTCTTCTGAGATTTTGCCGATAAATCCAGCTTTCAGCCCTAATTTTGAACTGCCAATAGCAATATTTGCCGGAGAACCGCCAACGTATTTTGTGAAAGTCATTGTTTCTTCCATCGGACGGTTGTATTCGTTTGCATTCAAGTCAATCGCAGCGCGGCCAATCGCAATAATATCGTATTCTCTATCTTGATTAAATGTAAGTGCCATGCATTTCGCTCCTTTTTCATTACGGTTTATTTTCATAGGAGAATCGCCCTCGCCTCTTTCTATAAGAATAGAGGAGAGGGGGACGATTCAAAAATGATTAGTCTCGATCAATAATCCATTCATGATCTTTTTCGTTATGGAATTTCCAGATGCGTTCCGGCCCGGCCATGACATTTAAATAGTAAGAGGCATAGCCGTCTGGCACGCCTACTGGATGGTAGCCTTTAGGAACAAGAACAACATTGGCATTTTCTACAGCCATGGTCTCATCTAAAGAACGGTCCTCTGTATATACACGCTGGAAAACAAACCCTTGCGGCGGGTCCATTTCGTGATAATAGCTTTCTTCTAAGAAGGACTCGTTTGGAAGATTGTCCTGGTCATGCTTATGCGGAGGGTAGCTGGACCAGTTAGCTGTTTCTGTAAACACTTCTACAACAAGCAAGCTGTTTGCGGAAGGATCAGAGTCCGGTAAAATATTGTGTACTTGCCGTTTATTATTATATTTTCCGCGATGCTCTACGCCGTTATCCTCTGCTTTAATCAGTTTGGTCGGCAGCTCTTTATCAGATGGAGCAAAGCATAATGCTACACGAGCTTTCGTGTTAGCTGTAATGGTAACTGTTTTATTATGGGAAACATAAACACTGTCTGTCGGTTTACGTTCAAATACGCTTTCGCGGGTACCAATATCAGAGAAGCTTTGATAGCCATCTGTGACGGTGATTTTTCCTGTTAATGCGACAACACAAAGCTCTAAGTTCGTCAGCTTTTCGTCATAGCTGGTATTTGGTTCTAAATCTACTACTTTAAAACCGACATAATGAAGGTCGGAATTTTCTTCTGTCACTTCATGAACAAGTGTTACGCCGTCTGCTAATTTGTTATTTTCAGGTTTTCTTAATAAATGACTCATAAAGAACTCCTTTCGATATGGAATGAGGCTGGGACTGGAGTAACAAGTCCAGCCTCATCTTTTATTTAAAATCTAGTAATCTGCTTTAATGCATTATGAAAAATCTGGTTCAGGGTAACGAGCGGTTACTACTTTTTTACGTGTATAGAAATCGACACTGTCTTTTCCATTTGCATGCAATGTACCGTAGAAAGAAGACTTCCATCCGGAGAATGGGAAGAATGCCATCGGTGCTGGTACACCTAAGTTGATTCCTAACATACCTGCATCGATGTTTTCACGGAAATAGCGTACAGATAATGCGCTTGTAGTGAATAGGCAAGCACCGTTAGCGAATTCAGATTGGTTAGCGAATTCCACTGCTTCTTTTAGGTTTTTCACACGTACGACAGATAACACTGGAGCAAAAATCTCATCCTTCCATATTGTCATATCTTGAGATACGCCATCAAAAATCGTTGGTCCGACAAAGTAGCCATCCTCATTTTGTTCGTTACGTCCGTCGCGAACTAACGTAGCGCCTTCTTCGATTCCTTTTTCGATATAACCCAGTGTACGTTGTTTTGCTTCGTCGCGGATAACCGGTCCTAAGAAGACACCTTCATCCAGGCCATTACCCATTTTGATGTTGTCAGATGCTTCTTTTAATTTTGCTATAAATTCATCTGCAACGGAATCTTCTACAGTTACCACCGCACAAGCCATACAGCGTTCTCCGGCAGAACCGAATGCAGCGCTGATTACTTCTTTTGTAGCTAGGTCTAAGTCAGCATCTGCTAATACCGTAGAGTGGTTTTTCGCGCCAGTTAATGCTTGAACACGTTTTAAATTCTCACTTCCGCGCTTGTATACATATTCTCCAACTGGCTTAGAGCCTACGAAGGATACTGCTTTTACAGTAGGGTGGTCTAAAATGCCATTCACCACATCATGTGCACCATTTACAATACTGAATACACCCTTAGGAAGACCGGCTTCATCCAGTAATTCTGCAAGTCTGGCTGCAAGAATAGGTGTTTTTTCTGATGGCTTTAAGATAAAGGAGTTACCTAAAGCAATTGCCATTGGGAACATCCAGCAAGGGACCATCATTGGGAAGTTAAATGGCGCAATTCCGCCGACAACTCCTACAGGGTAACGATAGTTGGTAGCTTCTACATCGGTTGCAATTGTTGCAAGAGAATCTCCCATCATTAATGTCGGTGCACCAGCAGCGAATTCTACGTTTTCAATACCGCGTCCAACTTCACCTAGTGCTTCGCTAACACTTTTTCCGTTTTCCTGGGTAATTAATTTTGCTAATTCTTCTTTATGCTCTTCTAATAGATTTTGATATTTAAATAGAATGCGGGCACGTTTGGCTACAGATACTTTTTTCCATTTTTCTTGAGCAGCCTGAGCTGCCTGCACAGCATCTTCAAAATCCTCTGGAGTAGAGATTGGCACTTGTGCTAATACTTCTTTTGTTGCTGGATTATAAACATCTTCATACTTATCTGTTTTACTTTCGACCCATTCACCATTGATAAAGTTCTTTAGTTTTTTAGACATTAGGATATGTCCTCCTTTAATATAGTAGATTTATATTTTATTCTCTGAAAAATTTAGAGAAAATAGATAACTTAGTTGAAAAATGCTAGAGGTCACCGGTTAAAAATTGTGCCTTGCCAAATCCAAAGCTCCATTCTCCGGCGCCATTCGTGACAAAGGTAATCATGACATCCTTTGGATCTACCTGACATTGCTGCTCTAACCTTTCTGTCAGAAGCTGATAAAAGTCTTTCTTCATCTTGTCCGTCCGCTGTGTACTGATGACGGTAAAAAGGATGACGTTATCACTTCTCTCAAAGCCGAGCCCGGTATCCTTCATAATCATTTCGTAGGGTTCATGCTGTGTTACAACTTGGTAACGATCACCCTCAGGGACATGAAACGCTTCCAAAACAACTTGATGCGCTGCATCCAAAATTTGTTTGATTTCCTCCGGTTCTCGACCTTTGATTAAATCAACTTTAATTAGGGGCATCTCTACACTCCTTCATTTTGATTTGCAATAACAAGCTCGACATTATAATTCTTACAATAGTCGATATACGCTTGACCAGGGCGTTGATCTGTAATCAGATAATCCAGCTGGTTCAGATTGCAATAAGTAGTTAAAGCGACTTTATCGAATTTTTGATGATCAACTAACAACAGCTTCTGCTCGATTTGTTCCGCTATATAAGATTTCAATTCGCTTTCCACAGGAATAGAGCTCGTTACGCCATTTTTGATAGAAATCGCAGTAGCAGCTAAAAATGCTTTGTTAATATTATAATTCTTTAGAATTTCCTGTGCCTGAATCGTTGTAAACGACTGCGTTCTGCGGTTAAGCGCGCCTCCCAAACTATAAACAGTAAGGTTTTCATAAGGCATCGTTCTCAGGATGAAATCAATATTATTCGTTACAATCGTGATTTGTTTGTCCTGAATATATTTAATGAGCTCTAATACGGTTGTTCCCGTATCTATAAAAATAATGTCCCCATCTTGAATATAGTTGGCAGCCTGTTCCGCAATCCTTTGTTTATTTGGCAGATTCTTTGTCTGCCGGTAAGTGAAGGAGGTTAAAGGCTTGGTGATATCTTTGTTTTGCTGTTTTTTTTCAGCAGGCTGATTAACAGCTGCTCCGCCATGAACCTTAACAATGTCACCGGTCTTACATAACTCCTGCACATCATTACGGATAGTATTTTTAGAAACTGCAAATTTATCAACGAGTTCATCATAAGAAGCTCTTTGCTTGAACGTAATATATTCTTGTAATGCAGCGATACGCTTCGATTTGATGTTGATCACCTCTTTTCTTACATCGAGTATAACACAAAGAATCCAAAAAGTTAACAAGAAATGACCAAAAGTTTATAATTTATTTGAGCATTTTATTGTTTTGTTGATGTGACGGTGTTTTTGGATGCGTTTTCTTTTAGAAGGATGGGTAAGTTAATGTTTATTGAGATATTTGCTCTGCAGAAGAGCAGTAGATTGTGTTTATGAAATTTGTTAGAACAAAAATGACATACTGAAATAGAAAGATAGACTTTGGTTTGTCTTCTTTTTGGGCATTAGAAGAGCTAATACGAGTTTTTTGCTAATAATAAAGGTGAAAAAAGGGAAAGTGTTTTCCTGTATAGTTTGTTTTATTTCTAATTTATTTTGTATAAATTAATATTGACATGAATTGAAAGCCTGTTTATAATCATCGTCATAAGGAAAACACTTTCCTAAAGAAGGGGTGAATTTTTATGAAAACATTAAATATAGGATTGATAGGTGCTGGAAGAATGGGGGCGTTTCATGGCCAAACAATTGCGCAGCGTATTCCTGGGGCGAAATTGTATGCGATTGCAGACCCATTTCCACAATCTGCTGAAAACGTATTACAACATATTGGAGAAGAAGCTAAAATTTATACAAATCCGTTAGATTTAATTCAAGATTCTGAAGTAGATGCCATTGTGATAGTTTCTCCAGCAAGAACACATTCGGAAAATGTTATTCAAGCGATTGAACATGGAAAGCCCGTTTTCTGTGAAAAGCCAATGGCAGTTTCGATAGAAGAGATGAAAGCGATCAAAAAAGCTGCAAAGAAAAATCCTGTACCGGTCCAAGTTGGTTTTAATCGTCGTTTTGAAAAGGGTTTTGAACAAGCGCATCAAGAAATTGTTGATGGACAGCTAGGGGACGTACAGCTGCTTCGTTCAAATACGAGAGATCCAGAGCTTTCTGGTCCAGAAAAGAAACCGGAATGGACGATATTTTTAGAAACATTGATTCATGATTTTGATACGTTGATGTACTTAAATCCAGGAGCGAAACCGGTAGAGGTATATGCGAAAGCAGATGCGCTTATCCGGCCGGATTTGAAGGAAAACGGATTATTGGATACTTCTGTGGTGACGATAACGTTTGATAATGGATGTATTGCGGTAGCGGATGCCAGCTTTCAGGCTAAATATGGATACGATGTACGTGCGGAAGTATTTGGTTCGGAAGGAATGATTACGTTAGGAGATATCAAAACATCCAGCATGCAAAAATTTAATACAGCTGGAGCAAGCTACCAAACTACCAGATATGATCAGGATCTTTTATTTGATGCATATGTTGATGAATTAAAGCATTTTGTGAAAGCGGTACAAAATGAAGAAGTAACGCCAAAAGTATCTATTGAAAATGCAGAATGGGCATTGTATTTGGCGCTGGCAAGTATTGAGTCTGTGAAAACAGGACTTCCTGTAAAAGTAGAAGATGTTATTTCATTACAGTTAAAGGAGGAAGCAATGTAATGAGAGAATATGGGCTATGCTTATGGACATTTGGAGATGTAGATACACAGAGAAAGATAAAGCTTGCGGAAGAGATTGGTGTAGATGGTGTTGAAGTGCAAGGAAACTTAGAGGATGACCCTGCGGAAATAAAAGAATTACTGAAAGAATATAACTTAAAGGCTTTATCTGTGACACCGGATAATGTTGATATTTCAAGTATTGATGAAAAAGTCAGAGTGGATGCTGTTAATTACTTTCTGGAATTATTAATCTGGGCTAAAGAGCTGGGAGCAGGTAGAATTTGTCTTCATGGTGAAGTTGGGAAAATAACAGGTTCAGGTAACTCGGATAAAGACTGGGAATTGCTTGTGAAAAGTACAAAGCAAATAGTAGAAAAAGCAGAAGAACTCGAAATGCCTATTGTTTATGAGGTGCTTAATCGTTATGAAAATCATCAAATAGTCACGTCAAAAGAAGCAAAAAAATTGATAGATGAGGTTCAAAGTAAATATCTTACTATTTTATTAGATGCTTATCATATGAATATTGAAGAAAGCTCATCTGTTCAAGCGTTGAAGGATGCCGGAGAAAATTTGGGCGTTTATCATATTGCTGACTCCAATAGACAAGCTATTGGTAATGGACATGCAAATTTAAAAGAACAGGTAGCTGTTTTAGGAGAAATCGGTTATACAGGTCCTGTGATTATGGAAATGACAGCTGCCGGACCTAATCCTTTTACTCCTGTGAAAGAAGGAGACTACTTAGGTGTTATTACAGCATATTATCGTGCGTCATTAAAACAGTTAAAAGAATGGGAGAAATACTAAGGTTTCAGCGCTTTTAAGGCGCTGTTTCCTTCATATGAATGACAACGCTTTCCGGGAAGGTATTTAAAAAGGGGAAGAGGGGTAAATACATGAAGAAAAATACAAGATATATTGTTACATTAACATTGATTGCCGCTTTAGGAGGATTATTGTTTGGTTATGACACAGCTGTTATTTCTGGAGCTGAGCAATCCTTGCAAGTGTATTTTATGGAGAGTCTCGGCCTAGGGACATTCGCACATGGATTAACCGTTTCCAGTGCGTTAATTGGTTGTATTGTCGGAGGGTTAATCAGCGGATTTCTTTCTAACAGAATTGGACGCAAAAACTCCCTGTTAGTAGCTGCTGTATTATTCTTCGTTTCTGCTCTGTTATCGGCTTATCCTGAATTTCTATTCTTTACGAAAGATAACCAGACAATGGGACTTTTCATTATGTTTAATTTTTATCGTATTATCGGTGGAATCGGCGTAGGTTTAGCGTCGGGACTTGGACCTTTATACATTAGTGAAACATCTCCCGCGAATATTAGAGGGAAATTGGTAACATTAAATAATTTAGCGATTATATTCGGGATGTCTTTTGTGTATTTTGTTAACTGGAGAATCGCAGCGGGGCAGGAATTAAGCTGGATTCATGATGTAGGCTGGAGGTATATGTTTGCTTCAGAAGCAATACCAGCCCTGTTATTCTTTGGATTGTTATTCCTTGTTCCGGAAACACCAAGGTATTTAATCTCTAAAAATAAAGATCAAGAAGCACTGACAATACTTGAAAAAGTGAATAACTCGAAGGAAAAGGCAAACGCAATTTATCAAGAAATCAAACAAACCGTTGATGTAAAAAATGTTCGAGTGTTTTCTTATGGGAAATTAGTTGTCATTGTTGGTATTTTATTAGCTGCATTTCAACAATTTGTAGGCATCAATGTTATCTTATATTATGCTCCAAGAATTTTTGCGGAAATGGGTGCGAGTTCAGATGGATCGATGTTTCAAACGGTAATCATCGGAATTGTTAACTTTATCTTTGTATTAATTGCAATGCTGTTAGTTGACAGAGTTGGAAGAAGATTATTAATGATTGTAGGTTCCGTTGGTATGGCTGTAGGAATGTTTGGTGTTGCTGCACTAGCATATCTTGATCAAATGGGGATTGGCGCACTTATCTTTATCTTGATTTTTGTGGCATTCTATAATCTATCATTTGGTCCGTTGATGTGGGTATTAGCCTCAGAACTGTTCCCTAATAAGGTAAGAGGCCAGATTATGGCAATCACTGTTGTGGCAAACTGGGGTTCGAATCTGTTGATATCTTCTACGTTCCCGTCTTTATTAGAATTTGGGGCAGGATTTGCTTATACTTTCTATGGCATTATGTGTGTACTCGCGCTATTGTTTGTTCTAAAGCTTGTCCCTGAGACAAAAGGGAAAACATTAGAAGAAATTGAAAAGTATTGGGAAGATAAACAGGCGAACTCGCAGCAGAACAAAGCTGTGTAGGGAAACAAGATAGAATGGAAAAAAAGCTTGGTGTAGTTTGCGACTATATCAGGCTTTTTTAGCAGGTAAGAAAGTATAAACTTTCTTACTGCATAAGTGTAACTAAGGTTGTCACCTAAAGGCCTGGTGACAACCAAGTTTTCTAATGATTTTAAAGAATAGTGAAATAAGAACCGTTTTACATCTATGGCGTACTCAGGTTGTTTACTGTAGAATTAAAGTTACTTAATGATAAGAAAACGATACATGATAAGAAAGTAGGGAAATGTTCTTGAAAGAGAAGCGACCGACAATTTATGATGTAGCTAAAGAGGCTGGAGTTTCTATTTCCACCGTTTCTAAAGTAATGAACGGCACGGGCAGTATTGCAGATAAAACGAAGAAAAAAGTAGAGGCAAGTATGCAGAAGCTAAGTTATCAGCCAATTGCTGCACCTGCATTGCAGAAAAGGCTGCAAACAATTGGATTATTAATTCCATCTATCGCTGATCCTTTTTCTGCAGAAATTGCCAGGAAAATTGAAGATAATGGACGCAAATATGGGTTCAGCTTAATTGTTTGCAGTACAGATAATAATCTTGTTAAAGAAAAAGAGTATATTGCTATTCTTCGTAAAAAATATGTAGATGGTATTATTATTGCGACCGGCTTGAAAAATGCGAAGGCGTTACAGGAGTTGAAAAACAGTAATATTCCTATTGCGCTTTTATCCCGGGAAGTTCCTTCGCTGCCTTTGAATACAGTTTTAGTAAATGATTATTTAGGAGCTTATGAAGCAACCTCTTATTTAATAAAAAAAGGTCATCAGCGGATTGCGATGATAACAGAGGATATGTATTTTTCATCTGTAAAGGCAAGGGTAGACGGGTATAAGCAGGCGTTGGAGGATGAGCAAATGGAAGCGAGCAAATCACTTATTTCAATAGATAATTCCAGCTTTATGGATGCTTCGCAGTCAGCTGGGAAGCTGGTTAACATGCAAGAGCCGCCAACGGCAATTTTTGCATCTACAGAACCTTTGGCAATTGGTGCCATGCAAGGAGTTCGGGAAGCAGGTCTGATGATTCCTGATGATGTATCTATTGTTGGTTTTGATAATTCTATTCTGGCTCAAATGTGCTACCCTCAGTTAACAACTGTTGCACAACCGACGGAGGAGATGGCTGAAAAAATTGTTCAGCTCTTAGTAGAGGAAATAAATGGAACGGAAAAAGTGAAGCAGCGAATCGTATTAGCTCCGAGATTAGTGATTCGGGGGACAGTGGGGGAAGGTCGGCAGTAATAAATTCTTAGAAGGAGAATGCTATATGATGAAAGCGCAGCGGGTAACTGCAATACTTGAATATGTGAAAGAAAAAGAATCTGTATCACTTGATGAACTTGTAGATCGATTTGGGGTTTCTAAAAATACAATCCGACGGGACATTCAGGAGCTTGTAGATGAAGAACAATTGGTGAAGGTTTACGGCGGGGTGTCTATTTCAAAACCGCTGACCGTTCCGTATCAAGACCGGAAAGTTAAGCAATTCCATGAAAAACAAAAGCTTGCAAAATTAGCAGCGGAATTTATTGAGGATGGGGATATTATATTTCTTGATTCAGGAACCACTACCGTAGAATTGCTTGATTTTATCAAGTATAAAAATATTACTATTGTGACCAACAATCTCGATTTCACATTGGATGCCAGTGCTTATCCCAATTTAAACATTTATTCAACAGGCGGGGTTTTCGAGCGTTCTACAAGATCTTACGTCGGAACAGAAAGCGCAGAAGTAATCCAAAAATATAATTTTAATAAAGCTTTTATGGCTTCGACAGGACTTTCACTGGATAAAGGAATAACGAATTCATCTCCTTTAGAAACACAAGTAAAGGCAAAAGTAATCCAAAAAAGTGAGCAAGTATTTATTCTTGTAGACCATACAAAATTTGATAAGTATGCATTGACTACCTATTGTAATTTTGATGACATTGATTATTTAATAACGGATCAGGAACCTCCGAAAGCATATATAACACATAGTGAACAAAATCAATATGAAGTAATTTATCCAAATTGATTTTGTAATACTCTTCATAAAAAATGATTGTATGCAGAAAAATTGCATTCTTAGGGTAAACTCTTTAATATAAAATAAAACTTCACACTGTGAAAGGGTGCACAATCATCAAGAAATTTCTATTTCCATATTTTAATTGCACGAATCAGTGTGACGAATATAACTAAAAAAGAGGTGTAACGGATGGAAAAAGTGATTGTAGTATGTGAAGCAGGGATCACAACCAGTTTATTAGTAAAAAAATTAAATGAACTTGCGCAAGAAAAAGGGCAAGGTATCGATATTCAATCTAAAAGTCTGGAAGAAGGCTTGGATTACGTGAAAGAGCATAATATAGATGTTGTATTATTAGGGCCCCAAATTCATCATAGCGCTGAGAATTACGAAGCATCAACAAATGCAAAAGTCGCTAAAATTTCAGTGAAAGACTATAACAGCATGAATGTTTACAGCATTTTTGAACAGATAAGAGAGGCGTAACAATGGCGATCGATATAGAAGTATTTATGCCTTTGATTACAGAAGCTTCTCAAGCAAAAACGTTAGCTTATCAGGCATTAGGTCTTGCAAAAGAACAAGATATAAAAGGATATGAAGCAGGCATCGCTGATGCTAAAAAGCATTTGATAGCTGCTCATAAAAAACAGACGGAGCTTTTGCAACTGAACAGCCGTGAGCAGCAGACAGATATCAATATTTATGTCATTCATGCGATGGATCATGTGACAAATGCTCAAATGATTTGTGATATGGCGCAGGAATTAGCAGAGCTTCATTTAAAAAAATAAATCATAGAAAAAGATTATCCTGTAATTGGTATATGCCATTACAGGATTTTTTTATGAAAAAAAGAGGTGTCCAGCGAATTTAAACATGCAGATACTAATCAATTGATTACAAAAGATAACAATAAATTAATCATAAATTGATAGAAACTTGACTAAATATTAATTTTTATAATAGTATATAACATAGTAACAACGTAAGTGAACATATCTATAAGTTTAACAAAGGAGAATTTCAAATGAAAACGCTTAAAATTGGTGTTGCAGGATTAGGAAGACTAGGACTGATTCATGCAGAAAATATCTATAATCTAAAAGGAGTCGAATTGACAGCGGTTTCTAATTTAGATGAGGAAGTAAATAAACAGGTAAAGGAAAAATATAAAGTCCCAAATGTTTACACAAATTATGAGGAAATGCTGGAACAAACGGAGTTAGATGCTGTTTGCATTGTTACACCTTCTGGATTCCATACAGAGCATATTCGTTTAGCATTGAAGAAGAATTTGCATATTTTTTGTGAAAAGCCAATTGGTTTAGAAGTAGAAGATATCAAGCAAACGATAGATGAAATTGAGAAAAGTGACCGCATTTTTCACTTAGGATTTATGAGAAGATTTGATGAAGATTATCTATATGCGAAAGAAATGATAGATAGCGGACAAATTGGAGATATTTCGTTAATTCGTTCCTATAGTATTGATCCAATCCAAGGGTTAGACAGCTTTGTCAACTTTGCTAAGAAGAGTCCAAGCGGCGGGCTGTTCCTGGATATGAGCGTCCATGATATTGATGTGATCAGATGGCTGACCAAATCAGAAATTTCGACTGTTTGGGCAACAGGAACGAATAAAGCTGCGCCGGAATTGAATGAGCTGAATGAATTGGAATTAGGAACAGTTACTATGAAATTGGACAATGATGTAACCGCTTTGCTGGTGGCTGGCCGTACAGCTTCCCATGGTTACCATGTAGAAACAGAAATTATTGGAACCAAAGGCATGCTGCGGATTGCTGCATCTCCTGAAAAAAATAAAGTAGCTGTATTTAATGAGCATGGTGCAATCCGCCCATCCTCGCAGCATTTTCCTGAACGATTTGCAGAAGCGTATGTAAATGAATTAAAGGACTTTGTCCGCTGCATTCGTGAAAATCAGCAGCCTGAAGTAACTGCTCTTGATGGGTTACGCGGAACAGAGGTAGCGTTAGCATGCCAAGAATCATTTGACGGGAATAAATTGGTGGATATTCACTATTAAAGGACCATGCATATCATTTTAGGGGGAGAATAAAATGAATTTATTTAGTATTATCAGTTTTGTTGCTGTGTTGGTATTGATTTATCTCTATGCTTTTTATCGTACAAGAAGTATCGATAAAAAAGATTCAGAGGGTTACTTTTTAGGCGGGCGTTCCCTTGTCGGAACAACGGTTGGGATGACCATCATTATGACTAACCTATCGACAGAACAGCTGGTAGGACAAAATGGTCAAGCCTATGTAGCTGGTATGGAAGTGATGGCTTGGGAAGTAACTGCCTCCGTTGCTATCGTTATGTTAGCGTGGGTATTTTTACCAAAATATTTCAAATATGGTGTCAATACAATTTCTGACTTTATTGAAATTCGGTATGATACATTTACCAAAAGAATTGTATCTATTTTGTTTATATTTACTTACATTGTCAGCTTTATGCCCGTGGTTTTATACTCTGGAGCTTTGATTTTTAATGATTTATTTGGAATTGAGCAGCACTTGGGAGTCAGCAGAATAACAGCTGTGATTATTATCTCAACAGTTATTGGTTTAGTTGGGGTAACCTATTTATTTGTCGGCGGACTCTCCCTGATTGCTCATAGTGATTCACTATATGGCATCGGCTTACTTCTTGGCGGTCTGACCATTACGGTGTTAGGCATCATCGCACTTGGTGAAAATAGCTTCTTCGCTGGTCTGGATAACTTTTTAACAAGCCATCCAGAAAAATTAAATGCTTGGGGTGCACTGGACTCGCCAATTGTACCGTGGCCAACATTATTTTTAGGAATGTTGTTCAATAACTTGTATTTCTGGTGTACAAACCAAATGATTGTTCAAAAAGCACTAGCCGCGAAAAGCTTAAAAGAAGCGCAAAAAGGCGCTATGATTGTCGGGTTCTTTAAAATTTCCGGCATGTTTTTCTTAGTTATTCCTGGTGTTATCGCCTACAATATGTTTGGTGATGGCATGCAGATGGATCTTGCTTACCCTGCATTAGTAGCAGAAGTGTTACCAAACTGGGCTGCCGGTCTGTTTGGGGCAGTAGTGTTTGGAGCAATTATGAGTTCTTTCGTTGGATCGTTAAGTGCAACGGTCACTTTGTTCAGCTTAGACTTTTATAAACCGGTAATTAATAAACAAGCAACAAACCGTCAAATCGCAAAAGCAGGAAGAGTTTTAACGATTGTCATTGGTGTTATTGTTGTTCTTGTTGCACCATTAATCTCTTTATTCCCGCAAGGATTATATGCAGTTATCCAAGAGTTTAACGGGTTGTATAGTATGCCGCTTTTAGCAATTATTCTAGTCGGCTTTTATTCTAAAAAAACATCTGCAACCGGTGCAAAGATTACATTGATTTTCCACATTGTTGTATATGCATTGTCTAAAGTTGTTATTCCGGATATTCATTATCTATATGTTTGGAGTGTCCTGTTTTTAGTAGATTTAGCTATTCTATATTTCTATAGCCAAAAGAAACCATCTCAGGAAGATTTCCAATTCGACAAATATACAAACAAAGTCGATATCACTCCTTGGAAGCATGTTAGATGGGTTGGTATTCTGATTCTGGTTGTTGTTGTCGCATCCTATATTGTCTTTTCTCCACTTGTATTAGCTAATTAATATATTTAGAAAGCAAACATCCATGTTAAAGATGTTTGCTTTCTTTTGTGTTGATTAACTATTTTTACAATACTGCCTTTTTATCAGTGCTATTATCTTCCCAAATATGCTCTAACTCTTCCAATGTTTTTCCTTTCGTCTCCGGAACATACTTCCAAATAAAGATAACAGCAAGCACACTCAATGCACCGTAAATCGAGAATGTCATTCCGCCTAATACATCATGGATTGGCGGGAACGTGGAAGAAATCGTTAAGTTGGCAATCCAGTGTAATGCAGTTGCGATAGATACAGCTTGTCCGCGAATGCGGTTCGGGAATATCTCGGATACAACAATCCATGTGACCGTACCCCAGGTTAACTGGAAGCTCGCTACATATAACAGCATGAAGATCAATGTTGAAATGCCAAAGACTTCAAAGTATGCCAGGATAGCAACCATAAATAAGTTAAAGGCACAAAGTATGGAACCGCCGATGAGCATCGGTTTTCTTCCTATGCTGTCTACTAGAAGAATCGCTGTTGCCATAAAGACTACGTTCACAATACCTACAATTACCGTTTGCAGCATCGAGGCGGATTGTTCTGCTCCCAGCTCTGCAAAAATACGCGGTGCATAATAGAGAATAACATTGATTCCAATCAGCTGCTGAAAGATAGCGACCATAATCCCGACAAACAAGACAAGTTTGCCGTACGTAAAGATGCTGATTTTTTTAGCTGATTCAAAGCGGACGGATTCTTTGATATCTGCTAATATAGCCTGTGCTTTTTCCTTTGATCCATTTACTTTCTCTAGTACAATGGCTGCTTTATCGTATTCCTGCTTCAATGCCAGATATCTTGGGGTTTCTGGTACGGATAATAGTAATATGAAAAAGAGCAGAGCAGGTACTAACTCCGAAGCAAACATATATCTCCAGCCAAAGTCATCAATCCAAGCAAGTGATTGACCAGAAGCAATATTTAAGTTAACGATATAAACAATCAGGGCACCGATTCCGATGGATAGGGTATACAATGCTACATATTTACCGCGGCTCTGCTTTGGTGTTAATTCACTGATGTAAACTGGCGCAATGGCTGATCCGATTCCAACGCCAACTCCCCCGATAACACGGTAGATGTTAAACATGAATAATAGGCCGAGTGTCGGATCATCCTTTGTGAAAAACAGAATTTCTGGATACGCACTGGTGAAAGCGGATACAGAAAATAGTAATGCTGCTAAGATCAAGGTCTTTTTTCTGCCGATCTTATTTGCTAGAAATCCAGAAATGAATCCGCCAATCACGCAACCGATCAAGGCACTGGATACCGTAAAACCATGTGTGAAGGAACCTAGACCCAGCGGCTCAATCAAGTATTTTTGTACGGATTGCTCTGCCCCGGAAATAACTGCTGTATCATATCCAAATAAGAATCCTGCTAATGCGATAATCGGCACGACGGTGAGAATATAGCGGTTATTATTTTTTGGTTTACTCATTTTATTTCCTCCCATTTTTAATACCATAATAGCTATTAAATGAGAGATACCATGAAGTAATTCTTCATGATATCTCTTTTTCCTGAGATTGTTTTCTCTCTATTTGGTCACTGCCTTTTCTTAATCAGTCCGTCTACATAATCATACGTTCTTTTCGCAATCGGATAAGGCTTATCAAATGGGGCAGGGTACATATCCTGCTCAACAACTGCCCATCCATCAAAATCAATATCCTTCAAGACATCGATAAAGGCTTCAAAATCAACGACCCCTTTTTCCGGCTCGCACATAATATCCTCACTGACTGCTTTGGCAAAGGACCAGTTTTCCTTTTGCATTTTTTCTCTTACTTTCAAATCACAGCTTTTAATATGCAGGTAGGGGATACGTTTGTGGTGCTTGCGCATAAATGCAACTGCATCCCCGTCTGTATACGCATGATGTCCTGTGTCCAGACAAAGCTTCACATCACTGTCCTGCAGCAATCTTTCAATTTGTTCTTCTGTTTCGATATGGCTTTGCGCATGCGGGTGGAAAACAACCTCTAAGTCATATTTGCTTTTTGCATGATTTTTGATTTTATCTACATGGTTGACGAACTGCTTCCATTCTGCATCATTTAATTCTGGTGAGCGGACAAGCTCTCCGGTAAATAAATCCGTATAGCAATCATCGATTAGCACAACATATTCTGCTGTTGGAAATTTCAATTGCAGCTCGCTCATTTTATCCAGCTGCTGGATCAGTTCATCCGTACTTGTTTCAGATGTTAAATCACCTACCAGCGTGGTTGCTACTAAATCTAATTGACGCTTGTCCAATTCTGCTTTTAATTTGCTGTATTCATTCGGCAGATAGCCCCATGGACCAAGCTCCAGACCGCTGTAGCCGGCGTCGGCCATTTCGTCTAAGCAGCGCTCCCACGGTGTTTGTTTATCATTTTCCGAAAACCAAACTCCCCATGAATCTGGCGCGGAACCTAATTTAATGTTCATACGTAACTCCTCCTGGCATATATTGTTATCGCAATGTAACGATCCGATTGGTTTAACTGTTATTCAGTGGGGGATAGGACTTCTGGTGAATGAAGCTTCATTTTATCACGGAGAACCGTCCGAAAAACCCCCACTGAGTGTAGTTTCGTTTTATACTTGAACTGTATTTTTTACTTGAACCCAATTTTTCTGTTCTGCTGATTTTAAAATAGCACTTACGGTTTGATCGATTTTCGCCCCGAATTCAAAATCACATGTGTACGGTGTGTTTTTCGTTACAGCAGATAATAATTCATGCGCCTCCAATATTTTCATGTCATTGTAATTGATGGAGATTCCAGCAGCTGGATGGAATGCGCTGTACCCTTTGTGCTCCGGGTTTAATAAGACGGTGCGGAAGCCGCGGTCTGCCTCATTATCGGAAGTGAAGTAAACATTCACTTCATTCATTCTTTCCAGCGTATAGTGAACAGACCCTTTTGTACCCTGAATTTCATAAGCTAAATGATTTTTACGGCCGGAAGCAATTCTGCTGGAAGAAATCGTTCCAATTGCACCGTTTTCATAATTGGTTAAGAAAGAGATAACATCTTCATTTTCTACCTCTTGTAATTCCTCCGAACCGGCTTGAGCCGGGCGTTCTTTGATAACGGTTTGGGAGATTGCATTGACACTTTCCATATCTCCTAAAATATATTGAGATATACTTAGTAAGTGAGAGCCAAGATCTCCTAAAGCACCGGAACCGGAGAATTTATTGATATGTCTCCAGGTGATTGGAAGCGATTCATCTAATAAACCATCCTGGTCATATGTTCCAGTGAATTTAACAATCTTGCCTAGTTTTCCGGCTTCCACGAGTTCTTTAACATAAGCGTTCGCAGGATTCATTACATTATTATAGCCAACATAGTTAACGACACCTTTTTCTTTGGCAAGCTCTGCTAGTTCAACCGATTGTTCTGCTGTCAGTGTTAATGGTTTTTCACAATAAGTATGTTTTCCATTCTCTAAAGCAGCTTTAGCAATGTCGTAGTGAAAAGCGTTTGGCGTTGCAATGTCAACTATATCAACATTTTCATCTGTGACAATATCCTGCCAGTCGGTGGTATATCTTGAGAACCCAAGCTGATTGCAGGCTGCCTGTGCCGCTTCCACGCTTACGTCCGATACCACTTCAAATACAGGTTTTCCATATTCAGGCCCGAAAGCCATTAAAGCGTTTACAAATGAGTTGCTGTGAGCTTTGCCCATCCATCCTGCACCGACTAATCCAATTCTTACATCCATATTAAATACCTCCTAGGTAACTTTTTGTTAAGTTTTTATTAACTCTGTTTCTAACTAGAATACTATTATAGATTTTTAGACAAGTCATTAGTTAATATTGCTTTAAAATTTAAGAATCTTGCTCTTTGGTATTTTGGTGTTTTATTTGATATACTTTATAAAATAGTTTTCCAAACAGCCGCGGGCTGTAGTAAGTATGCTGAATCTAAGGAGCTATGCATATGCAAATTGAAGATAAAGGAACCGTAGAGCCATCGAAAATGTATTTTGCAATGACCAATGAATTTGCAAAAAAAGCACTTTATTATGTGATCAATTCCGGCAGGTTTTATTGCAATACAAATTATCAAATTAGAAGAGAAACACTGGACAGCTTCCTGTTTATTTATGTCAAAGAGGGGAAGCTGGCAATTCAATATGACGGGCGCTCTTTTGTTGTTCAGAGCAATTCCTTTGTGTTTTTAGATTGTCATCAACCGCATATGTACAGAGCCATTGAAAATAGAACGGTATTTGACTGGTTCCATTTTTCTGGGAATGCTAGCAAAGCATACTTTGAGCTGCTTTATGCGAAAAATGGCTGTGTGTATAAGCTTTATGAGCAGCATATTTTGCTGAATTTGATGGAGAGAATTATAAAAATGACGGAAGAAGATAATGTGGAGGAGCATCTCGCTTCGATTTATATTCAACAGATTTTATATGAGCTGAATCAGTATTCTAATCCATCCGATCAGCAGATGGAACATAAAATAAAACAGGCGATTGCTTATATGGAGGATGCTTTTCAAAAGGATATCAAGCTGGAGGACATTGCGAGCTATGTATACTTAAGTCCATATTATTTTTCAAGAGTATTTAAAAAATCGATGGACAGCTCGCCGATTCAATATTTGATTAACTATCGGGTGAATCATGCGAAAAAGCTGCTGCATCATACCGATTTATCCATCGAAGAAATTGCAGCGGAATGTGGTTTTAATAGTGCTTCTCATTTTATAACAACATTTAAGAAAAATGTGGATATGTCTCCAAAGCAATTTAGAGCTATCTTTTTTTAGGGGAAAATGTATTGCAGTAACGTATGACTACTGCAATACTTACATAAAAGTGTTATACTATTTAAAAATAATGTGGCACAATTTGAAGGGAGATTCTGAGGGTGGATACAAAATACCTTGATTTATTAGCGGAGAAATTTGATAGGGAAGAAAAGGTAGTTACCGAGCTTATCAATTTAGAATCGATTATGGATCTGCCGAAGGGAACAGAGCATTTTGTAAGTGATTTACACGGGGAGTACCAAGCCTTCCAGCATGTTTTACGGAATGGCTCCGGAAAGGTAAGAGAGAAGATAAATGATATTTTCAAAGATACCTTATCAGAGGAAGACATTAATGATTTTGCAGCGCTTGTCTATTATCCAGAAGATAAGCTGAAGCTCATTAGGCATCAATTCAATTCAAAGCAGGCATTGGAAGAATGGTATGCAGAAAAAATCCAGCATATGATTCACCTGATTGCCTATGCGTCCTCTAAATATACGCGTTCCAAGCTGCGTAAGGCGCTGCCGGAACAGTTTGTTTTTATTGTGGAAGAGCTATTATATAAAACAGATGAATATACAAATAAGAGACCTTATTATGAAAAAATTATTGAAAAAATCATCTCGCTTGGCCAGGCCGAAAAGCTGATTATCGGCTTATCGTATACAACGCAGCGTCTGGTTGTTGATCACCTGCATGTGGTTGGAGACATCTATGATCGTGGGCCGGAGCCGGATAAAATTATGGATACACTGATTGACCATCATTCGGTAGATATACAATGGGGCAATCATGATGTTCTGTGGATCGGTGCGTATGCTGGCTCCAAAGTATGTTTGGCGAATATTATCCGGATTTGTGCCCGCTACGATAATCTCGATATCATAGAAGATGCTTATGGCATTAACCTGCGGCCGTTACTTACGTTAGCAGAAAGATATTACGATGATAATCCGGCATTTCGTCCGAAAAAAAATCCAGATCAGAACAACTCGGATCAGGAAAGACTGCAGATTACCAAGATTCATCAGGCGATTGCTATGATTCAATTTAAATTGGAAAGTCCGATTATTAAACGCCGGCCTTTTTTCAATATGGAAGAAAGACTTGTATTGGAGAAAACCGATTACGAGAAGCAGGAAATCACCGTTTATGGTAAAACGTATTCGCTGGAAAATACATGTTTTGCTACCGTGGATCCTGCTGATCCTGCCAAGCTATTGCCGGAAGAGGAAGAAATCATTGACAAACTGCTGCTCTCTGTACAACAATCAGAGAAGCTGAAAAGACATATGAATTTCTTAATGAAAAAAGGAAACCTATATCTTAAATATAATGGCAATCTGTTGATTCATGGCTGTATGCCTGTCGATGAAAATGGGGATATGGAACCGATGGTGATTGAAGGAAAAGCATATAAAGGGAGAGAGCTGCTGGATAAATTTGAAACCTATTTGCGTCATTCTTTTGCAGATAAAGAAACAACGGATGATTTAGCGACAGATATGGTTTGGTATTTATGGACAGGAGAATATTCCTCTCTCTTTGGAAAACGGGCAATGACGACGTTTGAGCGTTATTTTATTTCCGATAAGGCATCCCATAAAGAAGAAAAAAATCCTTATTATTATTTGCGTGAAAATGTAGAAATGTGCCAGAAAGTACTGGAAGAATTTGATTTGGATCCGGAACAAGGGCATATTATTAATGGACATACACCGGTAAAGGAAATTGATGGGGAGAACCCAATCAAAGCAGACGGGAAAATGATTGTCATCGACGGCGGGTTTTCCAAAGCCTATCAATCTACCACGGGGATTGCCGGCTATACTTTATTGTATAATTCATTTGGAATGCAGCTCGTCGCCCACCAGCATTTTAATTCAAAAGAGGATGTGGTTTTAAATGGAGCGGATGTTTTATCTGTCCGCCGGGTCGTAGACAAAGAGCTGGAGCGGAAGAAGGTTCGGGAAACGAACATCGGAGCTAAGCTGCAGGATGAAATTGACATGCTGAATCAGCTGATGGATTATCGTTATATTAATTGAGGAATGAGATAAACGGGTTATCTGAATGTCATTATTTAGATAACCCGTTTTTTATAAGGATGCAAGGTTGTCAGAGTATTGACTTTCTTCCCGGCAAATTTCTTTAATGGTAATACTGATAAAAAATTTATGGTGGTAAGAAAAATAGACGCTGCCTCCATAGATAGAGGCAGCGTCTATTTAAATAACTCAATAAATTATTTTGTTGCGGGTTCTTTATTCGATTCAAAGGAAATCTTTTCGTTCTTCCCTGCAATGGTTCCGAGAAAAGCGATAATCAGAGCTGCAGTCATTAAAATAATAAACGGCACCGTCCAGCCTCCCGTTTTGTCAGCAATGGTTCCAAGGAAAAGCGGTCCTGTAGAAGCGACAATATATCCTACAGATTGGGCCATGCCGGACAATTGCGCAGATTCCATAGCAGAATTAGTACGCAGGACAAAGAACATCATGGCTAAGCTGAACGCCGTCCCGGCACCAACACCTGTTAATACAAGAAAGACAATAATTAAATGGGATGAAGTGAAAAGCGTTCCCAACAAACCAAAGAAAAATAATAATCCGGCGCTGCAGCCAAGCAGCCGCTGATTCTGCATCCTTCCGGCAATAATTGGTGCAATAAATGTTGTTGGGATCAGTCCGATTTGATAAATGGCAATTAACCATCCGGCTTCACTTTCCCCAAACCCTTTCGAAATAAAGATATCCGGAAGCCACGTAAATAAACTGTATGGTATCAGTGATTGCAGTCCCATAAAAAAGGTGACGGCCCAGGCAATCTTTGATTTGAAGATAGCTTTCGATGGCTGGCTTTTGACGTCGACAAACACTTTTTTGCCAGATGAGCGTCTGGCAGGCAGCCGCAGTAATAAGACGACGACAGCGGCTGCGGATAGGAGGCTCCATATTTGCATCGCATGTCGCCAATCGAATCCGGATATGGAAGCAATCGGTACGGAAATACCAGAGGCAAGTGCTCCGAATGCATTCATTGAAACAGAATAAATCCCAGTCATCAGCCCCATGCGATAAGGAAAAGTAGACTTAATCAACCCTGGCATCAGGATGTTTCCAACTGCGATTGCCATTCCAGTTAAAATTGTGCCAAAAAGCAACAACTCCATTCCGCCATTTGCCCGAATAAATACACCGATGGACAGGAAAACCATCGCAATCAATAGTGTTATTTCCATTCCAAGTTTGCCAGATATTCTTGGGACAAAGGGAGAGAACAAGCCAAAAGCAAGTAATGGCAGCGTGTTTACCAGTCCAATCATGGCATTGGAAGCTTCCAGTTCTCCGCGGAAAAGTGGAATAAGCGGACCAACAGACGTGATTGGTGAACGCAATGTGGCTGCAATCAATAAAATTGCCAAGAGTAATAAAACGATATAGTATCTTTTTGCAAAAGATTTTTTTGATAAATGCATAATAAATAGGCTTCCTTTATAATGTATTTAAAAACATACAGAGAATCATTCTATCAAAAGAGATTAGTAAATGTAAAGAGATGCTTTTCGTCTGTACAGTATATTTATATAGAACAGCAGATAAAGCGTTTATGCGTAAAAAGAAACATGGCTCAAGGAACCATGCTTCTTTTCTGCTGCAAAAAACTTAGAAAGAAATCAAATTTAATTATCTTATCTTGTTTTCCGAGTAAATTATCCTCCAAAAAATAAATCAAATACATTGCTCGCTGTAGAACTTTCTGTATTGTAAAATTCGGAGTAACCGCAATCCTGACAATAGACAACCGTAAATCGATTATGCTGCACATCAAACACCTTGGATAAACCTGAACCGGTCATGGATACATCCTTTTTATCTGCATTTCGGCTTCCGCATTTCATACAGCCTTCACCTGTTCTCAATTTCATCACCTCTTCAATAAATTTATACGTATAAAGCTATTCCTTGGTTTCACCTCCTTTAAACGTACTTTATTACCGGAAAAATAAAAATATTTGCTATAATTAGAGTCTGACTTAGAATGTTTCTAACTATTGTACGGCAAGCGAAAAGTAATGAGTAAAGCGATTAAGGGAGGGGCAGGATGGTTTTGATTAGAAAAGCAGATGTTACGGATGCAGGCGCAATTGGTAAAGTAAGTGTAGAAAGCTGGCAGACAACTTATCGGGGAATTATGGCAGATAGGGTTTTAAAACGATTATCAGTGGAAGATAGGGTAGAAAATTGGAAAGATACCATTCAAGCTGATGAAAGCACTACATTTGTAGCTGTAGATACGGAGGAACAGATTGGCGGATTCTTGAATATAGCGGTAAAGGAATCAGCTGATTCAGCCCGTATCGGTGAAATTACAGCCGTTTACTTGCTGGAAAACTGGCAAGGGCAAGGAATAGGGAAAATGCTATTATTAACTGGCTTTACATGTTTTGTAGAGCAGTCTATCTATACTGTCCGAGTTGAAGTTCTGTCGGAAAATGACAGCCGTTTGTTCTATGAACAGTTCGGTGCAGAAATGATTGAAAAAAAGAATATTCAAATTGCTGATGACGTGCTTGATTTACTTGTATATGAATGGAAGGATATCAGTAGTATTGTGAAAATGAATTAGCCGTTGTGTTTGGCTGTGAGATGTATGAAATGACTAAAAATAAAATGTAGGGATGGAGAGGGAAAACGATGAATAATATCATACAAGATTTGACGGAATGGATAAACAGGCAGGAAAAACATATCATTATCGGTATTACAGGGCACGGAGGAGCCGGAAAGACGACATTTGCAGACCAATTGAAGCAAGTTTTCTGCCAGGATGCAAATTTGATATGTACAGATCCGTATATCGTCCATTCAGCGCTTCGAAGAGACACTCAAATTACGTATACTTTTCAAAATGAAGTCCGTACGGCTAAGATGACGGCCTGCCATCCTTTGGCTCATTATACAGAAGCGTTGGAACGTGATATACAAATGACGCTTGCAGGTATGAAATGGAGCACAATCGATAGAGATTATCTACCGAGTAAATTAATCGATCCAAATAAAAAACTTACTATTTTTGAAGGGATGAGTGTGGCATTTATAAACCCTGATTATTTAGATTTGCAAATTTACCTTTATACGGATGGACAGACCGAATTAACCCGTCGTTCCAGTCGGGATACTACGGAACGAAATCGAAATCTGGAGAATATACAAAAATCACATCAGGAAAGAAGAATACAATACAGCCATTTTATGCATCCATTGAAAGAGAAGGCAGATATTATTCTTTTTACGGATAAACAAGGGATGCATATAGAGAAACAGCAATTATCAATCGAATAATCAAAGCTTATTTTATGGGGAAGGGGCTTTATTTATGGAAATAAAGGAATTAACAACAGAACAAGCATGGCGGGAGGCGTATAAGGTAATGCGTCAATTGCGAGTGCATCTTGATGAATCCGGCTATCTGGAACTTGTAAAAGAAGCAGTGGAGGTAGATCGTTACCATTTAGCCGCTTTGTACGAAGGAATGAAAATGGTTGCTGTTGTCGGGTTTAAACCAATGACCACACTGTATTATGGCAGATTTGTATGGGTATGTGATTTAGTAACAGATGAACATAGTCGTTCGAAGGGGTATGGAGAACAGCTCTTGAAATTTGTCCATCAATGGGCAGAGCAACATAATTTTTCATCTGTTGCTTTATCGTCAGGCTTGCAGCGTCAGGATGCACATCGGTTTTATCAAAAAAGAATGGGGTATTCGAAGGTGAGTTATGTTTTTAAAAAAGAGCTTTAATGATAGAGCATGTCCTTATCACGTTATACATTTTTCACCTGCAAAATAGTTGAGTTTGAAATCGAGAAGCGTATAATAAATAATATTAAAAAAAGTACAGGTTATTCCATGTGAAATGTGGGAACCTAAACACATTGGAATTTAGGGTAACAAAATGTATGACGAAGAAAGGAACATTGGATGAAGAAAGCACAATCGAAAAAAACAAGAAAGGCAATGCTTTTTTCAAGAGGATTGATTATTATCATCGGCGGGTTCATTACTGCGTATGGACTAGAAGCTGTATTGATACCTAATAATGTTTCTGATGGCGGTGTAACCGGGTTAAGTATTGTCGGTTCGCAGTGGACCGGATTGCCATTAGGAATCCTGATTGCTATTTTAAACATTCCCTTTATTTACTTAGGATATAAACAAATCGGCAAGAGTTTTGCAATCTTCTCTATCCTCGGTATTGCTTCTTTGGCTATAAGCACCAGCCTGATGCATCATATTCCAACTATTATTGAAATCGAAGGAGATACCCTGCTTGTCACTGTTGTCGGCGGGATCATTATTGGATTTGGCATGGGACTGGCACTACGTAATGGAGGAGCGTTGGATGGGATTGATATGCTTGCTGTATTATTATCCCGAAAGCTGCCTTTTGGAACGAGTGACTTAATATTATTTCTGAATTTATTTGTATTTATCGTAGTGTCCACGGTGTTTGGATTAAGAGGGGCCCTGATGTCCGGTATTGCTTATTACATAGCTTCCAAGGTCATTCATATTATTGAAGAAGGATTAAGCAGTACAAAAGCAGTTTATATCATTACCGAGCATGCAGATGAGATGATGAAAGAAATTGGCGACCGGCTGGGACGTGCCTGTACATTACAGCATGTAGAAGGCGGCTACTCCAAAAAGGAATTTAAACAAATTAAATGTGTGATTACACGACTGGAAGAAAGTAAAATGAAAGAAACGATTCAAGATATCGATGCCACTTCATTTGTAACTGTCTATGATGTGTCAGAAGTACGCGGCGGTAATTTTAAATAAAGCATCGACTTCTCTTAAATCAAAAAAGGCAGCCAATGAATCCATTTCATTGGCTGCCTTTTGATTAGTATAGGGTGAAAAAGCTTATTGTACGAAGGGGTACACGATAGCTTATGATTTTGCTCTGAATATATCCGCAACTGCATGAAATACCTCAACACCTTGATAAGTGAAAACGGACAATGCAGTCAGTGAAAAGAACCCAATAACAATTAATCTGAAAATCATCATAGTTTTTGCCTCCTCTTTTAATTTTTAATTTTTTTATTAAAAGAGGCTTAAACCACGAAATTGGATTGATAGAAAACAGGTGTCAGCAGCTGTTTCGTACGGTTGACCCGCACAATCGTAGTGAATAAACAGAGACTGCCTAATAAGAATAAGGTAATGACTAAACCTGGACTTGCTATAAATGATTTATCTTGCTGGTCATTTCCGCCAACGCCTAAATCAGGTGATGATTGGGAATCAATCAGCATTTCATGATCGGTGAGAACGTAGCTGTGATGTACACCTGGGAATAATTGTGTCATTGGCAAAAGGATAATCATTAAAGCAATCATCAAATATCTATTCAACATCTACGCCCCCTTCCGTATGATAAATATATTTTTTGATTCGATTTCTTAAAGCGAAAGAATTAATTATACCAATAATGAAGAATAAATTCAATATAATGTCTACATGTTTTAGAATTAATTTGTATTATATGCTTATTTTTCGGGTGTGTCTATACTTTTTGAACATTTTATGAATTTTTCTCCATGAAATTAACATTCCTTTTTTTTTTACGGAATTTAAACATCTGCTTAGAGATATAAAGCCGTGCGTGTTTGGAACTTCTCTCTATGATATGAGATATTTACAAGATTCATTCAAACCGATTCAAAAACCGCTGAAATATTTTTAAAATTTCTTATTGACATGGAATTCAAATAGATATATAGTTATCTACAACAAATAAATAGCAATACATTTTCTTATCCAGAGAGGTGGAGGGACTGGCCCTTCGAAGCCTCGGCAACAGACTTATAAAAGAACTGTGCCAATTCCAGTAGCGTTAGCTAGCAGATAAGAAGAGACATTGATATCGTACTCAAAACCTCTTCTTTCTGAAAGAAGAGGTTTTTTCGTGTCTATATCGACTTATCCGCAGCGAACCAAATAATTAAAAGCTTACAGGAGGAATGGAACGATGGCGAAAAGAAGTTTGGAAGAGCGATTAAAGCAAGGAACAGTTATTGCAGGGGAAGGATATTTATTTGAATTGGAGCGCAGAGGGTATTTGCAGGCGGGCTCCTTTGTACCCGAAGTAGCGCTGGATAACCCGGAAACGCTAAAGGCAGTTTATCGTGATTACATGAAAGCAGGTTCCGATGTAGTGCTTGCCTTTACATACAACGCACACCGAGAAAAAATGCGCATTATCGGTAAAGAGGACTTATTAGAGCCTCTAAATAGAAATGCTATTAAATTAGCGAAGGAAGTAGCAAAGGAACATCCGACAGAGGAAGCTCTGTTTGCAGGAAATATATCGAACACCAATATTTTTAATCCGGAAGATCAGGAATCCAAGGATAAAGTCAGAGCGATGTTTAATGAAATGGTTTCATGGTGTAAGGATGAGGATGTTGACTATATTAACGGAGAAACTTTTTATTACCATGAAGAAGCATTGATTGCTTTAGAGGAAATTAAAAAATATGATTTACCGGCAGTTATTACCTTGGGATTAATGGGTGAAAACATTTTACGTGATGGTTACACAGTGGAAGAGTCATGTAAGATTTTAGAGGATAACGGCGCCTTGGTTGTTGGGATGAACTGTTTCCGGGGGCCGGACACGATGCAGCCGTATTTAGAAAAGATTCGTGACAAAGTAGACGGGTATGTTGGAGCACTGCCGATTCCATACCGGACAACAGAAGAGAATCCAACCTTCTTTAACTTGCCGGATGGAGGGTGCAGCTGTCATTTACCAACGGAAACAACCTTCCCGACTTCTCTGGATCCGCTATATCATAACCGCTATGAGCTGGCAGAATGGGCGAAACAAGCACATAGCATCGGCGTGAATTATATCGGTTTATGCTGTGGAGCTTCACCGGCAATGCTGCGTGCGGTTGCGGAAGCTGTCGGCATCGAAACAATTAATTCAATTTATTCTCCAGATATGCATAAACACTTTTTATTTGGTGAAGATGAAACATTGCAGGATCATATCACAGATTACAAAACAAAAGCGTAAAACAATATATTGGGAGGCGGCTTATCATGACAGTTACCAAAGAAAATGAAATCTTACACGCGTTAGAAACACTAAAATCAAAAACATGGGTAGATTTAACACATACATTCGGTCCTAATTCGCCGCATTTTGCCGCATTTAAAGATGCCGAGTTTGAAACATTATATACGCATGATGACGGGTTTTTCGCACAGCAGTTCAGTGTTTCCGGACAATATGGCACACATATTGATGCACCTATTCATTTTGTTCGTGATCAGCGCTATTTAGAGGAGCTGGATTTAAAAGAAGTTGTCCTCCCAATCGTTGTGATTGATAAATCAGAAGCGGCCGGAGAAAACCATGATTATATTTTAACGGTGGAGGACATTTTAGCTTTTGAAGAGGTGCATGGAAAGGTTGAAGCGGGTACATTTGTCGCGTTACGGACAGATTGGAGCAAGCGCTGGCCGGATAAAGGTGCATTTGAGAATAAGGATGAGAATGGAGACAGTCATTTACCCGGATGGGGGCTCGATGCTCTGAAGTTCTTATTTGAAGAAAGACAGATTAAAGCAGTGGGTCATGAAACGTTTGACACGGATGCGGCTGTGGATGCCAGAAAAAATGGTTCATTGATCGGCGAGTATTATGTATTAGAGCAGGATACTTTTCAAGTAGAGCTGCTGACGAATCTGGATCAATTGCCGGCAAAAGGAGCTGTGATTTTCAATATTAGTCCCAAGCCTGAAAAAGCAAGCGGTTTTCCAGTTCGATCGTTTGCCATTTTGCCATAATAAATACTATCTACCAAAAAGGGAGAAGGAATAACATGACAAAAACAGCAGTGAAAGCACCATTTCGTGCAGACCATGTCGGAAGTTTATTGCGGCCGGAACGGATTCATCAAGCTAGAAAGAACTTTCAAGAAGGAGCTATTTCCAAAGCGGATCTTCATCAGATTGAAACAGAAGAAATCAAACGTATCGTAGATAAGCAGATTGAAGTCGGCTTAAGCGCTGTTACGGACGGGGAATTCAGACGCCGCTTTTGGCATACGGATTTTCAAGAGCATCTAAACGGTGTGGAAGGATATGTGCCGGATACAGGATTTCAATTTGTTGGAGAAGAAACAGAACGCTATAATGTGCGTGTCACAGGAAAGGTTTCCTTTAATCCGGATCACCCGCATGTTAAGGAGTTTGTGGAATTCAAAGAAATCGTCGGAGACCGTGCGATTGCCAAACAAACGATTCCAAGTCCGAATCAATTATTTGGGAAAGGAATTGTAAATCCCGAGGTTTATCCAAGTATTGCAGAATATGCAGAGGATGTCATCCAAACCTATCGTGATGCAATCAAAGCTTTTTATGATGCGGGATGCCGCTACCTTCAGCTGGATGATGTGTATATTGCGGGGTTAAATGTAGAGAATTTCCCGACAACGGAAGATGGAAAGGACCGTCAGTATTTTATTGACTTGGCACTGTATGTACTAAACAGCGTGTTGGAAGACAAACCAGAAGATTTGATGATTACCACGCATCTTTGTCGTGGAAATTATCGTTCGAAATGGGCATTTGAAGGAAGCTATGCAAAAATAGCCCCTACTTTATTTGCCAAAGAAAAAGTAGATGGTTTCTTCTTGGAATATGATGATGACCGCTCTGGCGGTTTTGAACCGCTGGATTACATTCCAAATGGCGGACCGCGTGTAGTATTGGGTGTATTTACTTCAAAACATGGGGAATTAGAAGATAAAGCAAATATTAAAGCAAGAATTGAAGAAGCGTCGCAGTATGTTCCAAAAGATCAGCTATGCATCAGCCCGCAATGCGGCTTTGCATCGACCCATCATGGGAATCTGTTAACAGAGGAAGAGCAATGGAACAAGCTGAAATATATCGTGGATACGGCTAAAGAAATATGGGGAGAATAAAAAACACGTTTATAAAGAAAAATGCGTTATCACATTGTATGGAAAATAAATAAACAACCAAACAGGCTGAGGGAGATTGGAACCCTTGAGCCTGTTTTTTCATGCCAACCAAGCACAACTTAATAGATATAAAGATAGAAATAGTGCTAGAATAGGGGTAACTGGAAAAATAGTTCGAAAGTGGGGAAATGACTTTGACAGAGATTTGTATGATACGCCACGGAGAAACAAATTGGAATAAAGAAAAAAGAATTCAAGGCAAGACAGATATCCCTTTAAATGAAACGGGAAAATCGCAAGCGGGAGTTTGCTGCGCGGCTGCAATGCAATTTGAACCGACTGTATTAATTACCAGTCCCTTAGCTCGTGCAAAGGTAACAGCAGAAATTATTAATCAGAAACTGCAGCTGCCGCTTCATGAAATGAGGGCTTTTGTAGAGCGGTCTTATGGAGATGCGGAGGGGATGACGATAGAGGATAGAAATCGTTATTTCCCTGATCGTGAGGCTATCCCGAATGTGGAGACGTTTGAAGATTTAAAGCAGAGAGGGATAAAAGGATTAGAGGAAGTGTGCGTGAGATATCCGGACGAACGTGTTCTTATCGTTTCCCATGGCGCATTAATCAATAGTCTGTTGTCTGTGATTTCAAAAGGAGAGCTGGGTACAGGGGTTACCTTTCTCCAAAATACATCGATTACAAAATTTACTTGTGAAAAAGGGGAATGGCGTGTGGTTGATTATAATAATACAGACCATCTTACGCCTGTAAATGAGTAATCATTGCGATAAAAAACGTATCAATTTAAAATAGAGAGATGTTCAAAAAAGGGGGGATATGGATGAAAATGAATTTTGTGAAGGTAGAGGTGCTGATTGCAGAGGAATATATCAGCAGTTTGCGGGAGCAGCTTCATGAACATGGGTTTCTGCACTACGGCAATCAGGATAACGTACTTTCTTATACAAAATACAATCACTATTCCCGTCCTTTGGAGTTAGCTTCTTTGGAAATGGCTTTGCCGATAGAAAGCGAATTTTTTCAAACTCTCTATAAGGCGGAGTTTCGTTGTATGATTCACCAGATTGAAAAGGTAAAGAAAATCATCCATGATATCCACCCGAGTGATTATCCTGTTATGTATTTTATTCCTATCCTTGAGTAGTTAAAAGCAGCCATATCTAGATCAGATACGGCTGCTTTTTATATACATTTAATGCTTTCAATGCTGACCTCTATTATCTATACACAATTCCGCCATCTGTGATAATAGCTTGTCCGGTAATATAGTCGGAATCATCTGAAGCTAAGAAGGATACAAGGTTAGCGACATCCTCCGGCTCTTGAGAACGACCTAAGGAGATGCCGTCAACAAATTGCTTATAAGCGTCTCCACGTTCCATATTGTCATAGTATTTCACCATTTCTTCATCGATACGATCCCACATTGCTGTACCTGCAACACCTGGGCAGTATGCATTGACACGAATGTTATATGGTGCAAGCTCTTTTGAAGCGGAATGCGTGAAAGAACGGACCGCGTGTTTAGTTGCAGAGTAAGTACCCAGCATTTCATAGGATTCATGCCCGGCGATACTGCATGCATTAATGACTTTCCCTTTTGTATCCTGTTTAATAAATTGATCCGCAGCAGCCTGTGTACCAAATACTGTACCATTTACGTTTACTGAAAATGTTTTATTCAGCTGATTTTCGTCAATTTCAAGGAATGGAGAAACAACATCAACTCCAGCATTGTTCACAAAAACATCCAGCTGTCCAAAAGCATCTACAGCTTCTTTGACAAGATTAAATTGGTCCTCTCGTTTAGACACATCTCCGACAACGGCAATGGAATCTACACCGGCATCTTTAAATTCTTTTAATGTACTGTCCAGCATCTCTTTATTAATATCATGCAGAACGATTTTGAAACCATCTTCACCAAGACGTTTTGCGATACCTTTTCCTAAACCGCCTGCAGAACCTGTAATAATTGCCACTTTTGACATAGAAAAGACCTCCAAATAAATTTACTTTAAATAATTAGATGTAGTTTTTTGCATCTAGTTATACTATTCCTCTTTTAAGGAGTTTAAAACATGCATAATTAGAAAAAGTTTTTGGGAAATCTTTAGAAAGATGTTTCCTTTTAAGAGGTAATTTTTCAGTGATTATTTATACACCTAAAATGTAACGATAAATTGAAGTTTAAAAGCTGCAAACTTTGAAATAATAAAACAAAAGCGTATGCTTAAGGTAGAAAGAAGGAGGAAGTAAGTATGACAACATTAGCAGGTAAAGTTGCAATTGTAACTGGAGGCGCTTCAGGAATTGGCTATGCGATGGTACAGAACTTGCTGGAAGCTGGGGCAAAAGTAGGTGTAGCGGATTTAAATGAAGAAAAGCTGAAAGAGCTGGAACAGCAGCATAAAGGGGAGCTGCTTGGTGTCGTCACCAATGTAACCAAAGAAGAGGATATTAAAAACCTTGTTAACAAGACGGTAGAAGCATTTGGCGGATTGGATATAGCTTTTAATGTAGCTGGTGCATCGAAATCAGGAGCAATTATTGATCAGCCGGAGGAGGATTGGAATTTCACTGTTGACTTGTGTTTAAAAGGTGTCTTCCTATCTTTAAAACATGAAGCAAAATATATGAAAGAGCATGGCGGTGGAGCAATTGTCAATGTTTCATCTTTAAACGCGCATGTTCCAATGCATTACGGAGCAGCTTATTCCTCTGCGAAAGCTGGTGTGGAGATGCTTACAAAAAATGCTGCGCTTGAAATGTCCAAGCACAATATTCGTGTCAATGCCATTCTGCCTGGGCTTGTATCGACGCCGTTAACCTCCGGCTTAACAGACGTTGATGCAATCAATGAAGCTTATTTGGAGCGTATCCCAATGGAAAGAGCCGGGGACCCGAAAGAAATAGCAGGTCCAGCGTTGTTCCTTGTCAGCGAGGAAGCCTCCTACGTGAATGGAGCCAGCTTACTTGTAGATGGTGGCTGGGCAGTGACAGGTTATCCGGATTTAAGCAAATTTATCACGGAGAACCGTCCGTAAAACTCCCGCCTCAAAATAAAGCGTAAAAATAAATTTATTTAGGCGGGAGATAACGGACGCTAACTCCCTGAATCACTCGACTAACACTCAGTGGGGAACTAAGGAAACAGACTAAGTTCGCGACGTCTGCACTAGCACATCCTGGGACTGCGATTACTCGCCCCATCGGAAACATTTGTGCGTCGAAAAACTCCCACTGAGTGAAGTTTCGTTTTATGTAACCAAAGCTGTTATTTTGAAAATGGGTTATCACCCAGCCTTTAAATAACAACCTCAGTTACACTTATACAGGGGTAAGTTTAAACTTACCCCTGTATAAAAATAGAAACAAAAGAGCTGCTCGTTTTACCCTTACATTAATTTTCAAGCGATTTTCGGAGTTCGTTTACGTCCTTAAGCTCGAGACCTGTTAATTCGGATATTTCTTCATCTGAATAGTTCCTGTCTAAAAGCTTTTTGGCAAAATTCCGTTCCGCTTCCTCCATGCCTTTCTCCATGCCTTTCTCCATGCCTTTTTCTAAGCCCTTTTTTGTCGCCTCTTCCTCGATTTCTCTAAACAGTCTTCCAAACGTCGGGGTATCTCTCAATTTTTCCATTCCCATGAATTTTCCTTCCTCCTTTTCGTTTTCTGCGATTGGTAATGATTCATACAGCTTTTCCTGTAATTCCGCTGGGACCTGCAGGATATAATCGATAAAATACAATAGGGCTGACAGATAGGTGTCACGGTGCGAATATTTTTCGAGTGCCATACTGATAAGCTGCTGTTTAAATTGGAACTTTTCTTCGTCGTCTTTCTTTGTTCTGCCGGCGTTTTCACTAACATAGATTCCTGCAAGTACCGCTAAAGCGAATGGATTATCAGATTTTTTCAGCTTCTCCTTATCTTTTCCGTAAAAACGATAGACATTGTATAAATAAGTTAATTCTGTTCCGTAGAAAGAATAACGAAACGTATCTTCATAATGCTGATGACTTGCATCCGTCAAGAGGGCGATGGAATAAATCGGATGCTTATATTTGTCATAGATTCGATAAAAGTACTTAAACATGCGTTCAGCAAAGTCTTGCTCTCCAATAGCCTGCACTTCAATATGGACGAAGACGTATTTTTCTTCCCCGTTCTTCAGCGTCACTTTGGCTAACCTATCTGAATATTTTCTGCCTTTTCTTGAATTAATTACAAATTGAAGAAGTTCTATATTCGGGAAATCTGCTCCTTTTTCAAAATCAATTTCCGGGTATAACTCGGGTGCGAAAAATTCCATAAATTCTTGAAACAGTTCTTCAATCAAATTTTTCCAAAGCCCGTCATAATCCGTATCCTTTGCATCGTAGCTGTCGGTATTTTCTTTTACTGTGGTTATCATTATTTTATCACACCCCCAGGTAATATTAAATTTGCTTTTAATCATAGCGGCTATGAGTGGGGGATGCAAAACGGTAAAATAGGATTTCCTGCGTGAAAATCTGCTGTATAAATGACGTTTTAACTTAGGTTTGTGCCTTTTTCAATGACAATAGGATGTTCATATTGCATTTTTTATGTTTTTTTATACAGAACGAAAAATGATCATTTAAGGCTCTTCACCAAAATCTATGGGTGACATAGTAGATATAAATTTGCTGTAAGCGACCGCTACGGAAATACACTACGCTTTCCATGAGCCCCAAGCTCATCTCCTTTAAAGAAGACTTGCTGATTGGCAAGCCGTCAGGCGCAGACAGAAGCATAGTCGCACTTATGCCCTGCGGGTAGAAAAAAAGAAGTTCGCTTTTTTTCTGCGGGGTCTTCCCACTGGGACTGGGACAGCGATTACTCGTCCCATCGAAGAGCTTTTGCGATTACTCGCCCCACCGAAGACCATTGCGCTTTCCCATAGGAGTCTCCGTGTATTTTCTCCGCTAGCTAGTTGCTTTTATCACATTTAATTATATTTTCCAACCATAGATTTTGGTGTTGATCCTTATTTAATCGTTTGTTCTTGGTGTGAAAATGGACAAGTTTCGATGTTATCGTACAATGGAAGAAGCTTAGTGAAAGAGTTTGACTTTCCCTGAATTCAACAAGGCTTACTTATTTCCGTAATAATTCTTGCCATTTCATCCGGTGACTCCTTCATTCCATTTTCCAGCCAGTATTCAATTACCGTAATACTCCCGCTGATAGAATAGATTGTCATATACTTTGCAGCGGTTTCGCTCATTTTATGTTCTGGTCCGTTAAAGTCATTCATAATATGCGTTTGTGCGGCGAACATGACTTTATGTGTGAATCTTTTATTGCCGTGTTCGCTGAACAGAATCCGAAAATGCTCATGACGGCTGTACACATATTTGAGTAAATAATTTAACATCGCCAGCGCTTCTTTTTCCTGCGTGTAGTCATACTGAAGCAGTGCCTGATTTAATTCATCGATAATTTCGTCCTCAATATTGGTCAGTAAATCATATTGATCGGCATAGTGGCTGTAAAATGTGGAACGGTTGATATCAGCCTGCTCACAAATTTCTTTAATTGTAATCGAAGAAATTGGTTTTTCTTTTAAAAGCTCCATCAGCCCATTTTTAAGAGCCATCCTTGTATAACGTTTTCTGCGATCTAGTTTTTGTGCCATGATAAATAAGCTCCTTTTATGAACAAAATATGAAATTCTATCTGTTATCCAACAGATAATGATTATTTGTTGCGAAACGTACATATTTTAAACAACTGTTTGTTGTCTAACTGACAGTGTGTAGTTATAATAATAGATTATATGAATGAAATCAGCAAGGTAATGGGGAATGACAGTGGCAAATTTAATTATTCGTTTTAAAAAGACAGTGGTAACACTTTTTATCATACTTATGATCCTTTCTTTAGCGGGGATTCTGTTTGTTGATGTGAATTACAATATGCAGGATTATTTACCGGATGATGCAGAATCTACGCAGGCTTTAGAGGTGATGGAGGAGGAATTTTCAAGCGGTATTGCAAATGCCAGGGTCATGATAGGAGATGTCTCGATTCAGGAAGCGATGGAGTATAAACATGCTCTGGAAGAGATAAATGGGATTACAGAGGTTCTCTGGCTGGATGATGTTGTTGATATTCGGACACCGATTGAAGTAACTGACACGGATACAGTGGAGACATACTATAAGGATGAAAATGCCCTTTTTTCTGTCACGATTGCCAATGAAAAAGAGGTAGAGGCCACCAATGCTATTTATGACTTGATTGGTGAGGGAAATGCCGTTTCCGGGGAGGCTGTCAATACAGCAACAGAACAGGAAATGACAGGGACAGAGAGCATGTACGCGGCGGCCTTGCTTGTTCCAATTATTATCATTATTCTTATCTTGTCTACCAGCTCATGGGTGGAGCCGGTATTTTTCCTGACAGCCATTGGGGTATCTGTATTAATTAACCTGGGGACGAACATATTTATCGGCGAGATTTCTTTTGTTACCCAAGCGGTTGCACCAATATTGCAGCTTGCAGTCTCCTTGGATTATGCTATTTTTCTTCTGCATAGCTTTCAGGATTACAGGAATAAAAATTACAAACCGGAAGAAGCAATGAAATCAGCTATTAAAGAATCATGGCCGGTTATCAGCACAAGTGCTTTTACAACTATTTTTGGCTTTATGGCATTGATGTTTATGCGTTTTGAGATTGGTTCCGATCTGGGGTTGAACTTAGTTAAAGGAATTATTTTAAGCTTTATCAGTGTGATTGTCTTTCTGCCAGCCTTTACACTTGTGTTTTATCGCTGGATTGACCGGACGCAGCATCGTGCGTTTGTTCCGACTCGTTTTGAGGGAGTCGGGAAGAAGCTCTTGAAATTAAGACTTCCTGTTCTTATTCTGGTGCTGCTGCTTCTTGTTCCCAGCTTTATGGCGCAGAGCAGCACGACCTTTACCTACGGGATGGGAGAACCGCCGGAGGATACCCGGCTAGGAACTGATGTGAGACAGATTGAAGAAGTTTTTGGAGAATCGACTTCCGTTGTGTTGCTTATTCCTAATAATGATATAGGGAAAGAGGAGGAAATGGTTCAGGTCCTGGACAATGTAAATCATGTTTCCTCGGTTATCAGCTATGCAACCATGGTCGGCAGTGTTATTCCGCAGGACTTTTTAGAGGAAGAGGCGACAGAGCAATTTCTTTCCGATCATTACAGCCGGATTATTATTAATACGGAAGCTGGAACAGAAGGAGACCTTCCTTTTGCAGTGATAGAAGATATACGGGAAATTGCTTCCGCTTATTATGGAGAGGAGGCGCTGACCTTAGGTGAAAGTGCGTCTCTGTATGATATGAAGAATATTGTGTCCCAGGATAATCAGCTTGTAAATATTTTAACCATTCTTGGGGTAGGGATTGTGATTTTGGTTAATTTCCGATCGATTTCTTTCCCGATTATTTTACTACTGGTTATCCAAGCAGCCGTATGGATAAACTTAGCTATTCCTTATTTTACAGGAACACCGCTTGTCTTTATCGGTTATTTAATTGTCAGTACGGTTCAGCTGGCAGCAACGGTGGATTATGCCATATTATTAACGGAGACATATAAAAATTACAGAAGATATATGCCGAAATGGAAGGCAATAAAAATGACATTGGATGATAAGATTTTCTCCATTGCTGTTTCTGCATCGATTCTATCCATCGTCGGATTTGTTTTATGGATGACATCATCTAATCCGGTTGTCGGGTCTATCGGCTTGCTGCTGGGGAGAGGTGCGCTCTTGGCATTTATTCTGGTTATCACCTTACTGCCTGCATTGCTTGTATATGGGGATACATTGCTTCAAAAGACATCATTAGGAATGAAGTTTCGCAAGGAGGAAAAACATGAGGACAACAATTAAATGGATCTGGCTCGCTTTAGCTCTGTTCTTTATTCCGTTTATGAATACAGCTCTTGCAGAGGGGGCTTCTGAGGATTCTGCGTCTGAGGGAGATGCGGAAATTGAGGAAAAGAACGAGGTTATTTATGCGAATTTAGAAGCAGGCGGCGCATTAGAAAATATCTATGTCGTAAATGCGTTTGAATTGAATAAATCAGGTGTTATTGAGGATTTCGGAAACTATGAATCTATCAAGAATTTAACAGATACGAGTGAAATAGAACAGGACGGAGATACAATCCGTATGGACGCGGCTTCAGATACGTTTTATTATCAAGGAGACCTTTCCAAAGAGCTGCCCTGGAAATTCACCATCTCCTATTATTTAGACGGGGAAGAAGTAGATCCGCAAACGGTTATTGGGGAATCCGGACAGGTAGAAATCGAAATAAAGGTAGAAGAGAATGCAGAAACAGAAACTGCTTTCTTTGATAACTATATGCTGCAAATATCACAGGCGCTGAATACCGATTACTTTTATAATATTGAAGCGGAGGATGCAACGATAGCCAATGCCGGGAAAAATAGGCAGGTGGCATTTACGGTGATGCCGGGAGAAGAAGAGACGCTGACGATTCAAGCAGATACCGATCAATTTGAATTAGAAGGAATGGAAATCTCCGGCCTGCCGTCTTCTGTTTCTGTAGACGGTCCGGATACAGATGCGCTCACAGAGGAGTTTCAGAGCTTAACCGATGCCATTGGTGAAATCAACCAGGGAGTAGGTGAGCTTGGTGATGGAATCAGCGGGCTGTCTGGCGGATTAAGTGAATTAGAGAATGGGTCTTCTGAATTTCAGAACGGTTTAAATGAGTTAAATAATTCCAGCGGTGAATTAACAGGTGCATCGGAAGAAATCAATAATGCTTTTCAAACCGTACAGGAAGAAGTTGGCCAAATTACAGGGATAGATGGAATAGAGCAGTTAAGCGGGATGACAGAAGCTGCATCAGATATGGCTGCAGGAATGGAAGCATTGGCTGACGAATTAGATTCGCTGTCAACAGGCTATGGAGATGCGAAAGAAGCATTGCAGACAGCTATGGAGGGCATCCCAGAAGCCACCTTAACAGAAGAGGATTTTCAAGCATTATATGATAGTGAAGCAGTAGATCCGGCGGTTGTTGATGAATTAGTTGGCACCTATGAAGCTGCCCAAGGTGCATTAGCTGTCTACTATGAATCCGTAGAATCATTTGATGCGGTGGAGCCGGCATTATCTGAATTTCAAACTTCTGCCAGTGACATTGCCAGCAATATCCGTACGTTTTCCGATGAATTAGAGCAATCTGTCGGCCAAATTGATATCGATGAAGGACTGGATGAATTTATTACAAGTGTAGATACCATGGCTGAAAATTATAATCAGTTCCATGAAGGTCTGGTTTCTTATACCAATGGCGTAAATGAGCTCAGTACTTCCTATGCTGATATTCATAATGGAATTAGTGAATCGGCATCCGGTTCCAATGAACTTGCGAACGGAGCAGATGAATTACAGGATGGAACCAGTGAATTATATGATGCCACTGAAAGTATCCCTGATGAGATGCAGGAAGAAATTGATGAGATGATTTCACAATATGATAAATCTGATTTTGATCCTGTATCCTTCGTATCGGGAGAAAATGATGAGATCACAAATTCTGTTCAATTTGTGATTCAAACAGACAGTATTCAGCCGGAAGAGGATACCGAAGAGACAGAAGAAGAGGAAGAGAACGAAGGGTTTTGGGATAGGTTATTGAATTTGTTTTAAGAGGATTTCAATATTTTAATGATAAAGAAACCGCATGAAATGACTCATGCGGTTTTTTCCTTCCGCTGCAACAGAACAGCTGCAATGACAATCATCCCTTTAAATGCATCCCGCAGTAATGGAGGAACCCCGAAGAGATTGAGCAGGTTGTTCAGCACAGCAATAATCAACATTCCATAAACCGTTCCGAGGATAAATCCTCTTCCGCCCATCATACTTGTACCTCCGACAACAGCGGCAGCGATAGCGTCCATTTCCATTCCCCGTCCTGAACCGGCAAAATCCATCGAGCCGATTCGAGAAACTTGAATGATTGCAGCAATGGCTACAAGTATTCCGGAAAGCGCATAAACCCGGTACTTAACCTGCTTCACGTTAATTCCGGATAGTCTGGCAGCTCTTTCATTGGAGCCAACCGCAATAATCTGCCGGCCAAAGATGGTGCGCTTGGAAATATAATACATAACAGCAGCAATCAAAATCCAGTAGATGATGGGCATAATCATATAGTTCCCGATTTTGAAATTGGCAATTTGTAAAAATTCTGGCGGTACACGCGGTGCAGCTCCTTGCATGAAATGCTGTGTGACACTGCGGAAGACCATCATCGCTCCTAAGGTGGCTATAAAAGGAGGAACCATTCCCCGTGTAACAGTTACGCCAATTAAGGAACCAAGCAAATATCCAAAAAGAATCACAACAATGATTGTAATGAAAATAGCTGTCCAGCCTGTGATTCCAATCGCATTAAAAAAACCGTTTGCTCCAATATCAAGCAATGTCATTGTCAATGCGCCAGTTGCTACAAGCGTTGCACCAACAGCTAAATCGATTCCGCCTGTCATAATAACAAACGTCATTCCCAGTGCGACAATTGCTACACTGGCATTGTTTCGTAAAATATTGATCCAGTTATTAGTCCAAGACGTAAACCATTCTCCAAATGAAGGATAATCAAAGCCTAATACAATCGTTTGTAAGATAACCATTACGATGAACGCAATAAAAATACTAAACAATGGACTAGTAGACCATCGATTCTTGAACCAAAGGATAAACTGGTGAAAGTAATTGATATTTTTCTCTGTCAAAAGGTACACCCCTTTTCGATCCCGGATAAAAAGAAGCTGCAACCTGCGGGATACCTGTTACTTATCGCCTAAGTGATGGCGGACAGTCCATTAAGACGTTGAAATAAAAGCATCTCCGCCTGTAGCCAGCTCCATTATTGCTTGTTCGTTCATTGCTTCTCCTTTTAATTCTCCTTGCAGCTGTCCGTGGTACATGACATACGTCCGATTGCAAAGCCTTAATATTTCATTTGCTTCACTGGAAAGAATAATAACCCCAATCCCTTCATCAGCTAAACGAAGGATAATATCATAGATATCTTCCTTCGCTCCAACATCTACCCCTTGTGTCGGGTTATCTAAAATCAAAATACGGGGATCTGTGGAAAGCCATTTAGCTAAAACGACCTTCTGCTGATTTCCTCCAGAGAGATTCAGAATACTGTTTGAGGAATCAGTCATCCGTATCTTCAGCTGTTTTTGAAGTGCAGCCAGCTTCTCTTGATGGATGGAATGCTGGATGATTCCCCATTTGGCATGTCTCTTCCAAGAAGCAATGGCGCTATTTTCGAGAATGTTCATATCTTTAATAATGGCGTTTTCCTTTCTGTTTCTTGGAAGGTAGGAAATTCCGTTTTTAACAGCGTCCATCGTGGTATGGATATTAATTTCTTTGCCGTAAAGGAACAGCTTGCCCGATGAAATATCATTTGCGCCAAAAATGGATTGAAACAGCTCACTGCGTCCGTCCCCTAAAAGACCGGTGAATCCGACAACCTCTCCCTGATGAATGGAAAAAGTAATATCGGAAAAAGCAGCATTATACGTAAATTTTTCTGCACGCAGGATTTCTTCACCGCGGTCACGCTGCTGGACCAGTTGATCTGTCCGGACATCATAGCCGACCATAAAGCGGGCAAGCTCCTTTGTGGTTACATCACTGACCTGTCCTTCAGAAACAAGCCTGCCATCCCGGAGTACGGCATATGTGTCACAAGCCTCAATGACTTCTTTTAACTTATGAGAGATAAAAATAATGCCAACCTGTTGATCGCGTAAACGCCGCATCATCGTAAATACACGTTCGATTTCAGAATCGGTAAGCGATGTTGTTGGTTCATCCATGATAATGACAGAAGCATTCATCGAAATCGCGCGACAGATTTCAATAATTTGTTTATAGGAAGAATCTAACTCTTTGACCAGCATGCGGGGGTCAAGGTCTACATGCATGCGTTCAAATATCTCCTTTGTTTCTTGAATCATTTTTTGATGCTGTACGCGCTTGAATCCCTTTTTATAATCTCTTTCTAAAAACATATTTTCATAGATGGGCAGATCATTAATTAAGTTCAGCTCCTGATGGATAAAAGAAATTCCCATATTAATAGATTGCTCCGGACCGGTCAGATTTACCTCGGCCCCGTTTATATAAAGCTTGCCTTTATCAGGCTGATGAATACCGCCTAAGATGTTCATCAGGGTTGATTTCCCCGCTCCATTTTCTCCAAGCAATGCACAAATTTCTCCTGCTTTAATAGAAAGGGAAACGTCTTTTAGAACATGATTTTTGCCAAAGGACTTTTGGATATTTCTTAACTCCACAAGCATGTCATCACCTCTGAGAAATGGATGGAAAGGGAGCAGACTTTCCTGCTCCCCTCTGCTTAATATGGTGAATTTTCATCTAAGAATTCTTCGTAGTTATCCCGGTCAACGACAGTAGTTGGAATGATGGTTTCTTCCTCCACGTCTTCTCCGTTGAGCACGTCTATCGCAATGTCAACAGCATCTTTTACCATAACAGGGCTGTATAATGCGGATTGAATCCAGATATCTTCGTTTTCTGGCATCATTTCAAAATATTCCTGCATGCCACCGCCGCCTGTGACGACTTGAATGTCTGTTCTTCCAGCTTCTTGAATAGCTTGTAAGACACCGACAGAGGTTTCATCATCAATCGAATAAACGGCATCAATATCCTCAACAGAAGTCAGAACATCAGCGAAGTCAGCTAAACCATCCTCTCTGGTGAATTCTGTTGCATACGTCATCAGATTCATATCTGGAGCAATTTCTGCCATGGTTTCCTCGAAGCCTTTGGTCCGTAACTCGGATACAGAACCGGACGAAGGCACTTCCAGTACAACAACATTCCCTTCCTCACCAATTTTATCTACAATGTAATTCGCTCCCTGGATACCCATATCTTCATTATCACCTGCAACGCGGTAAACTCCTTCTACATCAATCGCGATGTCAAAGTTAACCACGGTTATACCACTGTCAATGGCATTTTGAATCGGGACTTCCATGCCCTCCCATTGAGGAAAAGCAACAATGGCGTCAGCTCCCCATGTCATTAAATCATCTAATTGGGAAGTCATTTGTTCCGCGTTACTGCTGGTTTGAATTTGATAATCTACTTGATCTCCTAATTCTTTTACGCGTTCTTCAGCGTGGTAAGCAACTGCCGCAACCCAGCCATGCGTCACTTCTGGCGCAAGTATGCCAATTTTATAGTGTTCTTCAGTGTCCTCGCTGCCATTTCCGCTGTCCGCATTATTCTCCTCTGAAGCCTTACCAGAATCATTTCCACCGCCGCAAGCAGCCAACAAAAGCATGAGGACAGCAATCATTAAAAAGCCAAAACTTTTTTTCTTCATCGTATTGTAAACCTCCCCGATTTTTAGTGAATCTTATAAAATAGACTGGCTCTGCACAGAATAACCGTTTGCAATTAGCATACGAGGTAATGATGGAAATAAATAAAATAGATGGGGAAAACGCCTCCTTTCCTTCCTATGAGAGATAAATCAGCTGCTTTCATGAAATCCATTACATCCTTTCCTCGTTTTGCTGGAGAATTTCTTCAAGCAGTCGTAATGATTTTAATGCATCTTCTCCGCTGACAATGGGCTTTTTTTCTTCTTGAATGCAATGGATAAAGGCATCGATTACGCCGGAGTTTGTTTGATTCGTATTGGTTTGAATTCCTTCTAATGCATAGTAAATGTTTTCACCGTTTTTCTTTTCAATAAGAAGTGGATAGTGTTTATCCTGGTATATTTTCATAATTCCTTCCTGGCAGTAAATCGTTGTAGAGTTATTTTCTTCCCCGTAATAGGTCCAAGAGAAAGTGGCAGTACCGATGCTTCCTCCAGCAGTTTTTAAAATACAGACGACATTGTCATTTACTTCGATAGGCTGACCGTTTTCATCTGTTTTATCTAAGGTGGCCGTATAGGAATGGAGATTTGTAATATCGTCATCCAACAGATAGAAGAGCAGGTCCAGCTTATGAATGCCTAAATCTCCTGCAGCCCCTGAATGAGAACGGTCTTTTTTAAAAAACCAGGTTTCTTTTGATTTGGTTGCTCCCCAATCTTCGGGGCCGCTGTGCCCAAAGGTTGTCTGAAAGGAGAGAATCTCGCCAAGCTCTTTCGCTCGAAGGATTTCACGTGCTTTTTGATGTGCTTTTGTAAAGCGTTGGTTGTGGTCCACCATTAATAGCTTTCCGGTTTCCTTCGCAGTACGTACCATTTTTTCTGCCTGTTCCACAGTGGCGGAAATTGGTTTTTCACAAAGAACATGCTTACCGGCTTGTAAAGCTTTTGTTGTATGAAAATAATGTGCTTCATTGGAAGAGCAATCACTAATGGCATCAATGGTCGAATCTTGAAGCAATGCCTCCAGTGACGAAGCGGTTCTGCCGCCAAATAATTGCTTCATTTCCTCTGCGCGTTCAGGATTTCTGTCATAGAAAACAATCTCTTTTACGGATGGATTGGCTCTATACTCGGGAGCATGCCTGAAGCGTGTAATCGAGCCGCAGCCAATAATTCCTACAATCATTTAGATCCCTCCTAACCCAATGTTGATTCTCGAATAATCAACTCATAATCCATGATGACATTTTCAACAGGCAGCCCTTGAATCCGGTCAATGACCATTTTTGCGGAACGATAGCCCATTTGATATTTTGGCTGAGAAACTGTTGTCAGGGCAGGTGTGGTCATACTGGAAAAAGCAATATTGTCAAATCCGATAATCGCCATCTCTTGAGGGACCTTAATGCCCTGAGCATGTAATTCTTTGATAGCGCCAATCGCTAAAGTGTCTGAAATAATAAATACAGCAGTTGGCCGGTTTTTAGAACGCAGCATTTGCCGCATGGCTTCTACACCGTCCTGGAAGCTGAGTCCGTCAGTGTAATGGATCCATTCGTCACAAATAGGCAATTGAAATTCGTTTAAGGCCTTCTCAAATCCGATGCGCCGCTGCTTTGCATAGAGCAGATTTTCATTGAAATTGATCAAGCCGATTTTTTTATTTCCCATCGTAATCAGATACTTTACCGCGCGATAAGCAGCCTCTGTATTATCAATTGCAATATAAGGGATATTGGCATCTTCATAATAATCACTGCAAAGCACGATAGAATGGGACTCAGAAAGCTCTTTCAGCTTATCAACATGAACGGTAGGATTCATGGAAATAATACCGTCCGCCAATTTATTACGAACCATATGAAGAAAGATATCTTCCCGCTGCAGGTTATCATCTGTTTCGCAAAGCAGAATATTATAGTTGTTTTCTATGGCATAATCCTCAATCCCATTAATGATTTCTGTGTAATAAGGGTTTGAGAACGTGTGAATAAGAACAAGAAGTAATCTGCTTTCCGAGTTTCGTAAATTCCTGCCAAGCATACTGGGAGCATAATTTAACTCCCGAATGGCTTTTTCAACCTTGTGTCGCGTTTTCTCAGAGACCTTGGATGTGTTATTTAGAACACGCGAAACCGTAGCAATGGAAACACCTGCCTGTTTTGCAACCTGATGTATATTTGCCATGGCACAACCTCTTTCAGAACAAATAATGTACAGTCGATGTAGAATTGAATAGAATGAAGAAGTTCTGATGTAAACGTTTTCTGTAAGCTATAGAATTAATATGCGAAGGTTTATAAATACATTCTAAAAAATTTGGAAGAGCAGCTTATTTTTATGAAAATACTCCTTTTTAGCGATGAAGATTCAAAAAGTGCAGGATAATTCTAAATATGAATGTGGAAATTGCTTGAAAGATGTAATGGATTTCATGATAATGGGCTATGAAAAAAGGGTTGGGGAAAATTACATAAAATATAAAATAACTGGTATATATAGAATTATTAGTAGATGAGTGAATAAACTTTTTTACTTTTAAATAGACTTTGTCCCTTGAAGTTTGTTAATTGACTCCATTATAAAAGTGGATTATTAAAAATATAATTATAATATTTTCCATATTTTAATTTTTAAATAAGAAATTTGTTATAATATACATAAGTGCTTTCGAATGTTTGTTTAGTAAAGAAGGAGGATATGTAGTGAAAAGGTATATTTTCTGGAGTCTCTGTTTAGTATTGGTTATTATAACGGGATGCAGTAATAAAGCAGAAGAAGCAGAAGCTGTAAAACCGGAAATTGAAATTCCTCCAAATGAAATAGAGTCTGAGGAATCGATAAGTAAAATAATGACAACAGATAAAAAAATAGCTTTAACGTTTAATGGAATGGCAGATGAAGAAACGATGACTAGTCTTTTGGAAAGATTGAATCAGCTTCAAATTCATGCCACTTTTTTTGTTCAGGGGGTAAAGATAGCTGAGGAACCAGAAATAGCAGAAATGATTTTAGAAAATGGACATACGATTCAAAATAACACTTTAAATCATATATTAGTTGAACCGATAGATTATGAAGAAGCTTATACGGAATTATATTTGACTAATAAAGTAATCCAAGAAAACTTAGATATTACTCCACAATTTGCAAGAAGCCGTTCTGGAGACACTTCCCCTTTTTTTGAAAGTGCTGCTGCACAGCTAGATATGCAGGTAGTTACTAATACAATCAATCCAAGGGACGGGGACATGCAAAGTGCAGAAGAAATTGCTGAATATGTGAGGGGTTTTATGAACAGAGGAGCCATTATTCAACTGAATACTTATCTGAATCCAGAGATTATTGATGCTGTTTCTTTAATTAAAAAAGATGCCGAAGAAGCGGGATATGAATTAACAACTTTGGAAGCCGTTGTGGAATCGGCTTATACTAATCCAAATAAGGAAATTGAAACAAATAAGTTAGCTGTTAATCAAGATTACGATCAGGCTTCCCCTCAGGTTATTGAAAACTTTCAAACCGATGAACAAGAAGTTGTTCTAACTTTCGATGACTGGGCAGGTGATGAAACGTTATCAATAATATTAGATATTCTAGATGATTATCAGATAAAGGCAACATTTTTTGTTATTGGAAAGGGAGTAGAAGCAAATCCTCAACTTGCACGTTTAATTATAGATAGAGGACATGAAGTGGCAAGCCATTCCTACAATCACCTTGTTGTAACAGAAATGAATTCCCTTGAATTACAGGAGGATTTAGTGAAGGCGGATCAAGTTATATCTAATGCGTTACAAGAAAAACCGAAGAATTATTTTCGCCCTGCCCAAGGGCTTTTAGATGATTCATCAGCAAATACAATTGCTGCAACCGGAATAGATTATATTGTCCTTTATGACATTGCTTCTCTCGATTGGGATTTGAACAGATCAGAAGACGAGATTTATAAACGTGTTGTAGATAATGTAGAATCCGGAAGTATTATTGGAATGCACATTTCAGATGAATCACATACAATCCGGGTGCTGCCTAGAATTATTGAAAATATACTAATGCGTGGATACACATTTAAGACTGTTTCGGAAATGATTGGAGATTGAAAAATTGGAAAGTAGGGGAGGGAGCTGTGTGAACAGCTACATTCATCAATGAAGAAAAAAGAAATATTAACAAATCCAAAAAAAGACCGTAGAATATTATCAAACGTTCCTGATCCAGATGGAATCAGGTTAAATCTAGATCGCCGTGGTTCAGATACAGAAATTGCAGAGCAAGATACGAATAAATTATATAAAGCAAGAATGGATGGACAACGTTATATAGCGGAATTTCCAGTAGTGATGAGAATAGGTAGAAAAAAGAAGACTTCAAACTGTGTAGATATATCTAACACCGGAATTTTAGTTCAACTGCCGAGCAGCACTGAAGATCTTGGTCTACAAAAAGGGGAACAAATAAAGTTAAAATTTCAAATACCCTCAGGTGCCATGCCTGAAGGGTTTGAAATGAGGGTGAATATTAAAGCAAAGCTTGTCCGGCAATTTCAAGAAGAAGAAAACAAAAAGGAACATTATTATGCTTTTGAATTTTTACAATCAATGGAAAGCTATCATCGGAGTAGGAGATGGGGGTTATCCATTGCTGTAGCCAGCATTCTTTTATTCTTCATGGCGCTAGTTGTTATGCTTATGCGTGCTGAAAGTATCATATATTTTCAGTTTAATAAAATTCTCTACGCATATAGCTTAGTAGCCGCAACATTTTTGCTATCTAGATATATTTTCGGAATGTTATATCGAAATGTTAAAGTAAACCCGGATTTTGAACCCGGAGTCTCAATTATCATTCCTGTATTCAATGAAGAAGAATGGATTCAGCGGACAATTACAACTTGTTTTGATCAGACATACCCTATTGATAAATTAGAAGTAATTATTGTTGATGATCAATCATCTGACCGTTCTATGGAAGAAATACGTAAAATAGTTTCTAAGATGTATCAAGAAGGGAAAAGATTTAAAACAAAGAACCGTTTAAAATTTGTTCAACTTCCGGAAAACGGTGGAAAAAGAGAGGCTCTTGTAGAAGGAGTAAAGATAGCAAAGCATGAACTAGTAGCTTTTGTTGACTCGGACAGCTTTTTGGAGCCAAATGCAATTCGAAACATTGTGCAGCCATTTCAAGATCCTAAAATGGGTGGCGTGGCAGGAAGAACCGAAGTAGAGAATAAATTCACTAATACGCTGACTAAATTACAAACCGTCAGATATTATATTGCATTTCGAATCATGAAGGCGGCAGAAGCAACCTTTGATTGTGTTACTTGCTTGTCAGGCCCCTTATCTTGCTATCGTAAAGAATTAGTTTTAAAGCATGCAGATGCTTGGTTAGACCAGCGCTTTTTAGGGCATCCTGCAACATTTGGAGACGACCGGAGCATGACTAATTTGATTTTGAAAACGCATCGAACAAGCTATCAGGATAGAGCAGTTTGTTCTACCATTGTTCCTTCAGAATTTAGCATGTTTTTAAAACAACAGATGCGCTGGAAAAGATCATGGCTGAGAGAAACATTAAGGGCGATGACCTTTATCTTTAAAAAAGAGCTATTTATGGTGCTGTTTTTCATAGTAGGCTTTATTGTTCCAGTATTAGCACCTATTATTGTGCTCTACAATCTTGTATATGTTCCGGTTGTTTATGGAGTATTCCCATTAACCTTCATAATTGGATTACTAGTGATGGCACTTATGCTTAGCTTTGCACACCTTCTTTTTCGACGAAGTAAACTGTGGTTTTTTGGTTTTGTGTTTGTCATGTACTATGAGTTTATTTTACTTTGGCAAATGCCAGTTGCATGGGTTACCTTCTGGAAATCGACATGGGGGACAAGAGATACGCCACAAGACGTATCAGCTAGGGAAAAGAAATTAGAAAAAAAACAAAAAAAAGCCCAATAATATAATGTGTCAAAGCCTAATGATAGATGGCAGTTATATACCGCCAAAAGTAAATAACTTTAGGGAGGTTGGCATATGCCGTCCCAATCAAATAAGAATAAATTGAATGTGCGAAGAAAAAATACGTTTAAACTGATTAAATCTTTATTTCAGTTTGTGGTAATTAGTTTACTTGCCGTTCTGTTGATACGTACACTTTTTATTACGGAAAGGTATGAAACTTTGTCTTCTGACACTATGGTAAATGAAGAAGGTTTTCTAGCTATCTCATATTTTGGAGTAGATCGAAGCGGCTCTACGCAGCATGTATCAAAAGAACAATTAGAGAAACAACTGACAGTTTTAAAAGAACAGGACTTTGAAACGATTTCTCTGCAGCAAATTCTAGAGTATTATCATGAGGGAAAACTTTTGCCAGAAAAGGCATTGTATCTATCGTTTGAAGACGGGCGGACAGATTCAAGTATTTTTTCTCAATCTTTATTGGAGGAACTGAATTATAAAGCAACGATGTATACCTACGCCAATAAATTTGAAGAGCGAGATACAAAGTTTTTAAAACCGAACGATTTAAAAACAATGATGAGAAGCGGCTACTGGGAACTTGGTACAAATGGTTATCAATTATCCTATATCAATACATTTAATGAGAATGGAGAGTCTTTGGGAGAATTAGATAATATACCAATTCCTGACCACCCAGATATTGAATATTATAATCATTACTTAATGGACTATCTTCGAGATGAATATATGATTCCAAAAGAGACGCGTAGAGAAATGGAAGAGAGAATTTTGAATCAGTATAATAAAATGCATGAATCTTATACGGAACATTTTAATGAAATTCCGAATGCTTATGCAATCATGCACGCGAATTCAATGTACAATAATATGGATCAATCTGTAGAATCAATCAATGAGAAAATGATAACAGATAATTTTTCTCTTCATTTTAATCGTGATTTAACCTCTTTCAATGGTCCAAAAACAGATATATATAATCTAAATCGACTGCAAGTAGCTCCTTGGTGGTCGACTAACCATCTTTTAATGAAAATACAAGAGGATTATGACTGGGGTATTCAATTTGAAAACGGTGATGAATCTATTGCAAACCTGTGGTCAATAAATGGTGGAGTTGGAGAATTTGTTGGAGAGAAGATTATATTAACTTCTCAACCGGAAAAAGAGGTAGTGGCTACTTTAAAAGAAGTATTACCTGAATCTTATCGTATTTCTATGAACCTTGAAGGGAATGTAATGGGAGAACAGACTTTTTATTTGTCTAATGACAATAAAGAGCTGAAATTTAGTTTAGAACAAAATAAACTATATATTTATCAGCGGAAATCAGATAAAGAAGAGGTACTGTTTGAAACAGATTTAAGCGGGATTAAATGGAATCAAGATGACTATGCATTTAATAAAGCCATGGTTTATACGTACGAAGACACACAACAAGGGTCTCGAGTAGATGATGATGAATATCCAGTTACTTTGCAGAATAATCGCCAAATAGTATTGGATGTTAATGAGCAGGAAATTACTGTTGAGATTGAGGGGAAAAATATGATGCAGATAGATTGGATAAACGAAGAAGGCTTAACACAATTTGCAGTTGGCGGTAAAATTGTAGATTTAAATACGCAGCATCAACAAAATACTGATACTATCTATGATTCGGTTGTTAATATGCTTCAAATAACTTCTGAAGATGATATAATTTATCAGGTTATACCGCCAGTAGAAAAAAAGCTGAAAAGAGATATAAAATATAAAACAGATGAGATAATCGACTTTTTCATAGAATATCTATAAATATAAATTTCAACTCGTGTTCTGTCGAATGCCAAATAGTTTAATAGTTTTTTAAAGGAGGGGTATGTATTTGCCGCTAAGAAACATAATTGTTGTTATAATTTTCATATTTATTATAGGAGGGTGTTCAGCAGCTGAGGAGGAAAAAGCTACACCTATGTTAAAACCGAGTGAAGGGGTAGATGACATTTCAGTTAAAACCTCTATTTGGATAGTAGACTGGGATGCTGAAAAGAGTCTGGATGATGTAAGTTCCTCTCTTTCAAATGTAGATAACATTATATTATTTGGAAATTATTTTGATGAAAATGAAAAGCTCTTTACTACACTAGAAGGCCAATATTTAATTGATGAATTACTGCAACAGCCGATAAGAGCGAATAAGCAGGTATATCTTTCACTGGTGAACGATCAGTTTTTAGAAGATGGCTCTACCATTCCAAAAAGTCCGGACCTTATAAAAAATTTGATGCAAAGTGAAGAAACGCGAAAAAAACATATAGAAGAAATTATGAACTATGCGGTAAGTATGCCTATAGATGGTGTCGAAATTGATTATGAAAAAATACCTGAGGAAAATATATCTTCATACCTGCAATTTTTAGAAGAATTATCAGAGCAACTCTCAGGAAAAGGATTAGCGTTAAGAGTGGTGCTTGAACCATCGTTCCCTGTTGAACAATATACTTTACCAGAGCATATAGATTATTCCATAATGACATATAACTTATATGGAATGCACAGTGGACCCGGCCCTAAAACTGATATAAATTTTTTAAAAAGTTTAGCTGACATGTGTTCAAATCAAGCAGCAAGTATAGAATTTGCATTGTCTACAGGAGGTTTCAGTTGGAAAGATGATCACGTTACTTCCCTAACTGAAAATGAAGTAGAAGATTTGATTAGTTTAAATAATGTAACACCGGTAAGAGATCATGCGAGCGGTTCCCTAACCTTTATTTATGAAGAGGAAAAACAAGAGGTGGAAGTATGGTATGCAGATGCTGAAACACTGACTGAATGGGCGAAAATATTGGCTGAGGAAGGAGAATATTATACTTTTTCTTTTTGGAGAGCCGGGGGGTTAAGTGAAGATACACTAAGGAGAATTAATCATCTTGAAGAAGTTTTAACTCAAATAAATAAAGAAGAAGCTTGATTACTAACTCTAAAAAAATTATTTAGAATAGATGAAAATAAGTAGAATCATAGCTGGGGAAAAGCGTTTTTGACTTAGCCTTGAAAGATTGTATTTTATTGTTTTTTTGTTACTCGATGAAAATTTTTGATAAGGAATGGAATAGTTGTAAGCTTAGCTACTGAATAGATACTCAGGAGAACAATTCAATTTTTGTAAAAATAAAATAGCTTGGTTATAATACGCAGAATGATGATATCTAACTAAGACTTTTGACAAATTCAATATAGTGTAACATTGGATATTAGTAGGGTTTAGTTTTACAATTTTGGGTTTATTTATAAATAGAATAAAGGGAGTGCTTCTACAACAATGGAGCACTCTCTCTTTCATTTTGATAAAATTTATAATTTTATCTTGTCATCAATAGAATTATAAAGTAGTATGTATAAGTAAGGTCATCTGATGACCTTACTTATACATACCTAATGAAAGCGTTTTATAAGAGCGGCAAGGGGGGATTCGTTTGTATTTATTATTAGCTTTAAGTGCAATCATTGCGCCGTTTGTGTTTTTAGTTCTGTTACGTATGCCGGCAATGAAGGGGATGTCGTTAAGCGCAGCAATCGTTATTGCAATAGCTATGATTTTTTGGGGGATGGAAGGAAATGTTATTCTATCATCGATTTTTCAAGGGGCCCATAAAACATTAACGATTCTATGGATTTTATTTGGGGCATTAGTTTTACTGGATACACTTCGCAAAACAGGAGCAGTGGACAGAATCAATCAAGGTTTTCAGAGCATTTCTGAAGATATGCGTGTTCAGGTTGTCATTGTTGCTTTTTTATTTGGCGGAGTGATTGAAGGGGCAGCCGGGTTCGGAACTCCGGCAATGGTTACAGCTCCATTAATGGTAGCTTTAGGATTTCGTCCGATTGTTGCTGCGACATTGGCGTTGATTGCAGACAGCACACAGGTGGCTTTTGGAGCTGTAGGGACACCTTTGGCAGTAGGGTTAAGTAATATTCCGGGGGCAGATGCGGAGTTCTTTAATGCAATTGGAGTGCGGATAACCACGTTAGATATATTCGCCGGATCATTTATACCGTTTATTGTCATTGTTATTATGACTTTATTTTTTGGTAAAAAAAGAGGGTTTAAGTATGCCTTGCCGATGCTTCCGTGGACCATTCTTATAGGGTTTACTTATACGTTGTCTGCTTTATTCTATGCTTCGGTATTTGGTCAGGAATTTATCTCTATTTTAGCATCTTTAACTGGATTGGTAGTAGCAACAATCACAGCTAAAAAAGGCTGGCTGTTACCAAAAACGACATGGAAAGAGGCGCTGCGCCCTGGTTTTGAAGTAAAAACGGAGAAGTCAAAGATGAGCATAGGGGCGGCTTGGACACCTTATGTTATTGTCGTTGCCTTGTTGTTAATGACCAGGATTATACCTTGGCTGCAGGAGTTCACACAGACAGCCATTGATTTCTCTTGGACAACTATTTTTGGTGTAGAAGGTGTGGACTCTGCCTGGGAGTTTTTATATTCGCCAGGAACAATTCTAACATTTGCGGCAGTTTTATCTGTATTTGTTCATCGAAAATCAATTGGCACGTTTTTTAGTGCATCCAAGGATTCTCTGATGACGATGCGGTCAACCGCGATTGCTTTAGTGGCAACGTTAGCGATGGTGCATGTGTTTACAAATTCGGGAATAAATACAGAAGATTTAATCAGCATGCCGCAGTATATCGCCGTAAGCATGGCGGAGCATTTAGGGTTTATGTGGATGTTTGTCGCACCCTTTTTAGGAGAGTTAGGATCGTTTATTACTGGAAGTGCGACGGTTTCTACATTAACTTTCTCACCTATTCAATACAGCGTAGCAAATCAATTGGGTTTAGATATAAATACGGTTTTAGCTGCCCAAACAATGGGAGCTGGAGCGGGAAATATGATTTGTGTGCATAATGTCGTTGCAGCAAGCGCGGTCGTTGGCTTGAGCGGTAAAGAAGGGGATATTATTCGGAAAACGCTGATTCCGGCCGTTGTCTATGGATTGATGATTGGATTGGCTGGGTTTATTGCTATTCAATTCTTCGACTGATAAGCTGATGGGCTTTAAAAACCTCTGGGAATGAATTAAAATAGATTCACGTACTAGAGGAGTTGACATGATGGAATATAAGCGTATAAAAACCGAAAAAATATATGAGCAAGTAGCAGATTCCTTAATTGGCATGATTAAGGATGGAAGGTTGAAGTCAGGAGACAAGCTGGATTCTGTAGAGCAGTTGGCAAAAAGCTTTGGCGTCGGCCGTTCCGCAATCAGAGAGGCGCTCAGCGGACTCCGTTCCATGGGGCTGGTCGAAATGCGGCAGGGAGAAGGCACCTACGTAAAAGCGTTTGATGCAGAGCTTTTCACCTTGCCTGTAAGCACGGCATTTTTAATGAAACAGAATGACGTTAAAGAATTGTATCAGGTCCGCAAAATTTTAGAAGTCGGCACTGCCGCATATGCTGCAGAAAGCTATACGGACAAAGACCTTGAGAAAATGGAAGCGGCGTTACAGCTGATGGCAGATGCGAAAGGGAATGATCAGCTTTCTGAGCAGGCAGACACCGATTTTCATCTGGCTGTTGCTCAGGCAACGCAGATGAATTTATTGATTCATTTAATGGGCAGTGTTTCCGAATTAATGTCAGAGACGATTCGGGAAGCACGTCGGATATTATTATATACAGAAGACCGGTCACATATTTTATATGAAGAGCATGAACGTATTTATCAAGCAATCAAAAATAGGCAGGCGGATCAGGCAAGAGAAAAAATGTATGAGCATTTGGAGAATGTAGAGCAGTTGCTGTTTCAGGAGCTTGATAAAAATTAAGTACCTCGTTCATGTCCGGTATCAATAGAAGAGGTGGAAAAAATGAAAGTATCTTTGTTCATTACATGTGTAAGTGATATTGTTTTTGCAGATGTAGGTAAGAATACGGTGGAATTATTAGAGCGGCTGGGCTGTGAAGTAGATTTCCCGGCAGCTCAAACCTGCTGCGGGCAGCCCGCATATAACAGCGGTTACTTGAGTGAAGCGAAAAAAGCAATGAAGCAGATGATAAAGGCCTTTAAAGATTCGGAGTATGTGGTCGGCCCGTCTGGTTCATGTGTCGGGATGCTGCGAGAATATCCGAACGTATTCAAGGGAGACCCGGAGTGGGAACAGCCGGCGATTGAGCTGGCTAGTAAATCCTATGAAGTAACCCAGTTTATCGTGGATGTATTAGGGATCACTGATGTCGGTTCTACCTTTGAGGGAAGGGTAACCTATCATCCATCCTGTCATATGACCCGTATTTTAGGAGTAAAGGAAGCGCCCACCAAGCTGCTTCAAAATGTCAAAGGAATTGACTTTGTTGAGCTGCCGGTGAAAGAGGACTGCTGCGGGTTTGGCGGTACATTTGCTGTGAAAAATGCAGATATATCCGCAGAAATGGTAAAAGAAAAATCCCGGCACGTCTCGGAAACAGAAGCAGAGTACCTTGTCGGCGGAGATATGGGCTGTCTGATGAATATTGGCGGACGTATGCGCAGGGAAGGTAAACATGTAAAAGTCATGCATATCACAGAAATTTTAAATACACATGTCAAAGAACAAGAAGGAGTAACCGTATGAGCATAAAAATTAGCGAAACTCCTTATAAAGAACGGATTGGAAAAGGGATTGACAATGATTTTATGCGGCAGGCCGTTTCTTCTGCACAAGGAAGGTTCCGAAATGGCCGCCTGACGCAGGCGGAAGAGCTCGGCAATTGGGAAGATTGGCGCCGACTTGGAGAGGAAATACGGTCCCATACATTAGAAAACATTGATTATTATTTATATCAGCTCAGTGAGGAAGTGGAAAAACGCGGCGGCAATGTCTTTTTTGCGGAGACGGCAGAAGAAGCAAATGCCTATATTGAAAATGTCGTCAAAAAGAAAAACGCGAAAAAAGTCGTGAAAACCAAATCCATGGTTACCGAAGAAATTGGTTTAAATAAAACATTAGAGGAAACCGGAGCAGAGGTAGTCGAATCGGATTTAGGGGAATGGATTCTGCAATTAGATGAAGATCCTCCATCCCATATTGTCACCCCGGCTTTGCATAAAAATAGGCAGCAAATCAAAGATACCTTTCAAAATAAAAAAGGCTATGATAAATCAGATACTCCCGAGGAACTGGCTTCCTTTGCCAGAGAACAGCTGAGGCAGGATTTCTTAACCGCAGATGTCGGGATTACCGGATGTAACTTTGCGATTGCAGAATCTGGTTCTGTTACATTGGTAACCAATGAAGGGAATGCGGAAATGGTTACTTCCCTTCCTGATACACAAATCAGTGTCATGGGGATGGAGAGACTTGTTCCAACCTGGGAGGACATGGAAGTATTAGTCAGCCTATTGACACGAGCTGCTGTCGGGCAGAAGCTGACCAGTTATATCACAACCATTACAGGAACGCGCTTAGAAGAGGAAATCGACGGCCCGGATGATTATCATCTGGTAATTGTGGATAATGGGCGTTCTAAAATCCTGGGAACAGAATTTCAGTCTGCACTTCATTGTATCCGCTGTGCAGCTTGTATTAATGTGTGTCCGGTATATCGTCATGTCGGCGGTCATGCGTATAACTCGATTTATCCGGGACCGATTGGAGCTGTATTAACCCCGCTGCTTGACGGCTACGAGGATCATAAAGAATTGCCGTATGCATCCTCTTTATGTGCTGCTTGTACGGAAGCCTGCCCGGTAAAAATTCCGTTACATGAACAGTTAATCCGTCATCGTGAAATTATTGTAGAAGAAGAGAAAAAATCTCCTGCTTCTGAAAAAATCATGATGAAAGGTTTTGCGCAATGGGCATCGAATCCGGCGGCGTATAAATTAAGTACAAAAGTTGCTAGAAGCGCATTAAAACCGTGGATAAAAGAGGAATACGTTGAAAATGGTCCGGGACCATTAAAAGAATGGACGGATGTCCGAGATTTTCCGGCACCGGGGAAACAATCCTTCCGCAGCTGGTGGAATAAACGTCAGAAGGGAGGAGAGGCATAATGGCTATTCAAAACCGTGACTCCTTTTTAAGCAATCTTGCCGCAAACCTGGGACGTCCGCAAAGAAGAGAAGGTGTAAGCCGGCCGGAGTACAGTGTTCAGCCGCAGCATGAGGTTTTTAAAGATTATTCTGCCGAAGAGCTGATTGGAGTGCTAAAGGAGCATTGTAAGGTGATCCATACCGATTTTGTCCGGACAGATAAAAGCGATTTGCAAGCAACACTGAAAAGAGTATTAGATGGATATGAGGCAGCTTCGATTATTGCATCGAATGATAAGCGTAACCAGGAGTATGGACTGGATAAGGCTTATGAGGAATTTTCAAAAGAGGTCGATGTCCATATCTGGGATGCAAGCCTTGGTAAGGAAAACCAAGTGATTGCCGAAAGAACAGATGTCGGTATTTCCTTTAGTGATATCACGCTTGCTGAATCAGGAACAGTCGCATTGATGACGAATAAAGATAATGGCAGATCCATCAGCTTAATGCCGAAATGCTATGTTGCCATTATCCCTAAAGAAACAATTGTGCCCAGGATGACACAGGCAGCAGGTAAGATTCATCAGGATAATGAAAAAGGCATTGCTCCTCCTTCCAGTGTTTGTTTTGTAACAGGTCCGAGTAACAGTGCTGATATTGAAATGAATCTGATTGTTGGTGTGCATGGACCGGTAAAGGTAACGTATATTGTAGTAGATTAATATAGCTTTTATGGCAGCTTTTTTATTAAAACAGCCGCTTCTGTCAAAAAAACATCTCTTCTGTTAAGCGTTTTTTAATCGCGCGGAACGGAAAGGTGTTTTTTTTTGTGATTACTAAGCTGGAAGAGTTATATTTATCAAGAATAATAAGAATTACCATTACAAAAATCAGAAAAAACGTTATAATTAGGATAAAGTAGTCCTGTCTAAATACCTAAATATAGTATGGGTTTTTATTTTGGGAGGACTCTTTTGTTTGGATATAATTATTTTCGTCTCCCCTTTAACAGAGGAGAAAACAGACGCTGGCACCATGATAGATATAACACATAGAAAAGTTCGGTAAAAATAGTGGTAAGAAATAGGATTCGTTTATTAGTTCTAAAAATAATACAAAAATTGGTTTTTGGTTGGATTGAATGTTTCCTTGTATGACTACATAGAATGAAATGAATTGAAGGATGAACATGATCTATTTAAAGTAACGGAGAAAAGGGGGATTTATTATGAGCAACGAAGCATATACAGAATTTTGGAATGGCCAATTACTTGAACTGGTAACATCAGAGGGAAAAACATACTATACACAGCTCATTCGCAATGAGTCTGAGCTGCTGATTCAAAGACCTGTCAATAAACAGAATGTACCTATGCTGATTGAAAACGGCATGATGGTTACAGTCTGTTTTCATGATGATAAAAAAGGGCTCTGTAACTTCTCTTCCCAATTACATCTTCAGCAAAACGGAAAAATCGCCATTACGAACCCCTCTTTAGATGCAATTAAAGTAGTGCAAAGAAGGCAATTTTTCCGTGTGAAAGTCATGCTGGATATGGATTTGACACTGCCTTCTGCAGAAGATGCAAATCCGAACGAAGAGGAAGCCGAAGGGGAAAGTATAACCGTTACTACCCACGATATAAGCGGCGGGGGAGCTGCTTTTCTGACGCAGTCTAAAATCGTTGAAATAGGCGATAAGGTCGAAGGAACATTGTATTTGAAAACAAAGGATACCCAGCAGAAAATTGTATTCAAAGGCAGTGTTGTGAATGTGATAAAACAATCGAATAGCATGTATAAAAATGCGCTGCAATTTATTGATATGCGAGAAGGAACCAGGTCACATATTGTGAAATTCTGTATTGCTAAACAAATTGAGATTCGCAATAAAACCAAGGGATAAATGACGGATTGGAATATCTGGAAAGAGATAATGATTACTTTAATTTGAATTTTTTTTATAAAAAAGGAGGAATTTTTAATTTTCATGTCGAATGTATAGCAAAGGGTATAAGGAGGTAGAGGTATGTCGAATAAAGTTGGATCTATTAATCAGGAGCTAGATGTGTATATTGCACAAAAGGAAGATATGAAAGCTATACTCCGCCTGCTAAAGGGTGTAACAACATGGCTGAAGAAAAGCCGTTTAAAGCAGTGGGAATTCCTTGATCAGGATGAGGAAGATCCGGAAGTAAGACAGTCTGTTGAAGATGGAGCTACCTTTGTTGTTAAAGAAGGCGATGAGATTATTGCTACGTTCACACTAAATGAAATGCAGACCCCTTGGGATAAAAACATTTGGGGACAATCCAGCGAAGATGCGTTTTATATGCACCGCTTGTCCGTAGACTATGATCATATTGGACGCGGCTTAGGAAGACCTATTGTCGAATGGATGGAAGCATATACGAAGACGCAGGGAATGCGCCGGATTCGTTTAGACTGTGTAGAAAGCAATAAGAAACTAAACCAAATTTATAAAAACTTTGGCTATGATTATAAGGGCACAAATCATGATCATTGCAGGTATGAAAAGATTTTATAATTTGTAACCGTTGTTTTCCATCCTCATTACTTTCTTCTTGGATTTCATAAGAATCAATTAACTTCAATATATTTAATCTGGCGGTACACCTTATCTATTTTTAGATTTGTATAAGGTTGCTGTCAGGTACATAATTTTCAAGAATAAAGCATGTTTTTAAATAGATATGCTTTTTTTTCGTTATATAGACGATTATAATATACAGGGTGGAAAGGAAGTGACACGTTGAAACAAAACAAATATGATGATAAATCATTTTTTCAAGCATATGCGGAAATGGACCGGTCGAAACAAGGGCTGGAAGGAGCCGGTGAATGGCATATATTAAAAGAAATGCTGCCGGATTTCCAGGGAAAAAATGTCTTAGATTTAGGCTGTGGATTTGGCTGGCATAGTCGTTATGCACGGGAGAAGGGCGCAGCATCTGTGACAGGAACAGATATATCTGAACGGATGCTTGCGCATGCAGAGGAACTGACCAATGATTCAGGGATTGTATATCTGCATCAAGCTATAGAGGACATCGATTTTTCTAAAAGCTCGATGGATACTGTTATCAGCTCGCTTGCCCTGCATTATATTAAGTCCTTTTCCAGTGTATGTGAAAAAGTGCATACGATATTGAAGCCAGGCGGAAGCTTTGTGTTTTCTGTGGAGCATCCCATTTTTACGGCAAGAAAAGAACAGGACTGGATATATGATCAAACGAGTAAGAATCCATTATATTGGCCAGTGGATAATTATCAAATAGAAGGAAAAAGAGAAGCATCTTTTTTAAATGAAACAGTCATAAAATATCATCGTCCGATGTCTGTTTTTATGAACGATTTAATCCAAACAGGATTTGAGATTTTACGTGTGGAAGAGTCAGTACCTTCAAAGGAAATGCTTGAGAGGGAGCCGGCGATGAAGCATGAATGGCGCAGACCGATGTTTTTGATGATTGCTGCGGAGAAGAAAGCAAAGCAGAGCGTATAAAGAATAGTTGGGTATAGTGTAATGAAATATGGATGAAGAAGATATTTGTCAATGTCTTCTTTTTTTGGGTTCCATTTTTCATTTATGGTCATATGCTGATAGGAGATTAAGGAAAGGCAGGGAACAGACCCATATGTATTATCACCCTATTTACCAGCAGCAAATGGATCGAATGGATTCGAATGGAAACCAAGGACATCCGTATGATGAACAGACAGCTAATATCATAGAGGAAACCTTACAGCGAGAGGCATCAGCACTACCAATGTATTTTCAAATAGCAGATCAGTTTAGAAATGACGCATCGGCACAAGGACTTGTGTATGCTGTCCAATCCAGAAATCAAATCGCTGCAGGTCTGGAGCAGGTTTATCACTATTTTACCGGGAAACAGCTAGATAGGAGACAGTCAGAGCATCATCAGGAGAGAAATAATCATATCGAGGACGTGTATGATCATGCCAGGCAGGGCTATGAAGAAAACTATCATAAAAGCGGGCAAGTAAATGAACCGTATTCCCGGCAGCTGCTTTATCAGCTCGCGATGACAGATTACCAAATTGCAAGCCATTTAGCCGGATATTTAGAAAATAATCAAGGGAATACAATAGCTTCCAGAGTTACTGATCATGGCGGAAATCCTTTCGTGATTGATATTGAAAACGCAGCGGAAGACAATACGAATTACCGGACTGCTTTGTGGACAGGAGAACATCTGCAGGTTACATTAATGAGCATCCCGGCAGGAGGAGATATTGGCTTAGAGGTCCATCCGGATACCGATCAATTTATACGGATTGAAGAAGGAAGCGGAACGGTACAGATGGGAAATCGGCAGGATAATCTGACAATTAGACAGCAGGTGGAAGAAGACAGTGCGATAATGGTTCCTGCTGGCACATGGCATAATATTACGAATACAGGGGATGAAGCTATAAAGCTTTATACGATTTATGCCCCGCCTCATCATCCGTTTGGCACGGTGGAAGCTACAAAAGAAGAGGCGATGCAGGCGGAAGGTTAGAGCTGGTGTCTTCGTAAGCCTGCTAATTTTTTAAACTTAGAAGGTCGTTCTTTTCAAAGAGCGGCTTTCTATTTTTTGCATTCTAGAGAAAGAGCTTAGTTCTATTGTACCTGTTGACGACATGTATTCCGTGTTAGAATTCCCAGTATATTCAAAAATAGTGGAAGGAGTACATGAATGGAGGTTTACATAAGTAGAAGTACCGGTTTATTGGGCGGACTGTCCAGTGTAAAGGTAAAAGTGAATGGGGAATTTCAGGGCAAACTAAAAAACAATGATATTACTGTTGCCATCTTCGAGGGAGATACAGCGGAAATTGCTGTTAATCAATCCTTTCTCCGGAGCAAACCTCTGACGGTAAGTGATGGAGATAACGTAGAAGTGACTGCAAATCCGAAATGTGTTCCTATTTATATCGTTGGAATCTTTGCTATTATACTGGGCATAATATCGAAGGTTCCCGGTTTTCATGTGGTTGGATTGATTTGTATTTTCATCATCCTCATCGTGTCTTCCAATTGGTTTATCATGACGAAAAAATAGAATGAAAGCAGACGTCCATGGAGGCATATTCGTCTGCTTTCATTTATTTTAGGTGCTGCAGTATATATTAGCCTGCGTATCAACCAATCCAAAAGGCGGACAGCCAGGCGATAAACGGAATTGTTCCTAAAGCGAGTATGGTAGAAAATACCGATGTAACGACAGCTTCCTGCTCTTTATCCGTATAGCGGGAAAAGAGAACCGCAGAAAGCATAAAGGTTGGCATGCAAGCAAGGATGACTAAGATATTTTTGAGTAATGTCTCCAGTGGCAAGAAGGACAGAATAATCATCACCATGATTGGAAGAATAAGCAATTTCCACACCAAAGGCATCCATAATTCACGAAAAAATAACGGCTGCTTGCTGCGGAAAAGGTCTGGCAGACTAAAACCGACATAGAGCATCGCCATGGGAGCCGCCAGTGCAGAGAGCATGCTGGCTAAATCTTTAAATAAAACAGGGGCTCCCCAGCCGTTGAAGGCAAAAATAAGCCCGAAGCTGATAGCTATTAACGGCATATTCACGAGCGCCTTTAAGTGTCTCCATTCAAAATGATTATTGTTTTGCAATAGATAGATTCCCAGCGAAAAGACAACAACGTCCAGTCCTGCATCAAAAATAGCAGCAAGCAGCCCGCCGGTTGGACCGAAGATGGCAGCACATAACGGAATGCCGATAAAACCGGAATTTCCAATAGCCGCAAGTAAAGCAAGCTGCTTTGATTTTGTCATGGAAAAGCCGATAATTTTTCCAAACAAAAAGCAAATACCGACAGCCAAAACGTTAAAACTGACACTGCAAATAAACATCAGAATAACCTGATGCAATACATCGTCTGTTAAATCGGTATTGAAGACGCCGTTTAAAATAATAAATGGAACGGCGACATTGATAATTACGCTCATGAACAGCTGTTTTGCTTCATATGTAATCGTGTTTTTAAGAGCTACCAAGGCTCCAATAAATAAAATAAGCCCCATCATTATGACGGTCAATATGACAGTGGTGACATCCATTTTAATCTCCTTTGAATCTGAAAAGTTGGTATACTTAAATTCAGTGTATAATTCTTAATACTAGAAGAATCACAAGAAAGAAACAAGCTTATTTTATCAAAAGAGGAAGTGAAAATATGATTCGTCTATTGCATAGCGGGGAAGCATTGCCTATGAACTTATTATTGCTTGCGGATCCATCAGAAAGGCTGATCCGTGATTATACTACCAGAGGAGCTTGCTATGTGCTGGAGAAAGAGGAAAAGGTGGTTGGTGTATACGTTCTTCTGCCGACCAGACCAGATACCGCGGAGCTAGTCAATGTTGCTGTGGAGGAAGCTTGTCATGGACAAGGTTTGGGAAAGAAACTGGTCTTGCATGCGATTCAGACAGCGAAACAGCAAGGGTACCGTACGATAGAAATTGGAACAGGGAACTCAGGAGTTGCGCAGCTGGCACTATATCAAAAATGCGGATTCCGGATGGTTTCCATTGACCGTAATTTCTTTTTGCGGCATTATGAAGAGCCGATTTTTGAAAATGGGATACAGGTCATCGATATGGTACGTCTGGAAATGGACTTGGAGCAGTGAAAAAGATGCCAAACGCTGTTCCAACGCGTTTGGCATCTTTTGATATTAGTATAATTTTTTCATTTCGAATTGCTGAAAGACTGCTTGCTGCGGTATAGGATAGATTTCTTTGCCGGCAATCGAATTAATGATTTTTTGATTTCGCAATACCGATAAACCTAAGTTTGTTGCACTGGAACCATGAGAATGTTCAATATTGGTCAACGTATATATTTGATTTTTACGGGAGTCTTTAAAAACAAGCCGATAATCCGCAGTTACACGAAATCTTTTTTCATCCTCCCACTCTATGTATTCATAGAAGTTCTCGAGCCAATCAGGAAGATGCGGCTTATATCCAGTTGCCAGAATTACTTTATCCGCCGGGTAAGTAAATTTTTCTCCTTTTTGCCATTGTTCACATTGCAGGCTATAGGCTCTGTTTTGAGAATTGTCGCCGGGCTCCATCGTGTTTACTGCTGTGTTTGTTTGAATCGTGATTTGCTGTAAAGGCGATTCGATGGAACGGTTATAAAGCAGCTCATAAATTTTTTCTAAGAGTTTAGGATCGACGCCGTTTCGGATAGTGCTTAAATTTTCAAGCGACTCCATCCTGTCTCTTAACGGCAGGTTATAAAAGTAATCAACATACTCTGGAGAGAATACCTCCTTTCCGAGTCCTGTATCCTCTTTTTGAAAAATTCCGCTGGAACGGGTAAACCAGGTTAAATCATAAGCCCCTTCTTTTTGGTCTTGTAACAAATCATAGAACACCTCTGAAGCGCTTTGACCAGAACCGACGACCGTAATGGAATTCCCCTGCTTTAAGGTGTTTTTAAGATACATGTAACGGCTGGTATGTGTGATATCCTCTTCTGGAAAGCCCTGCAGCGCTTCTGGAATATTCGGGATGCTGCCCGTCCCTAAAATAATATGTTTTGCATAATAGCTTCGTTCACTTTCATCTTCTGTAGATCGGGCTGTAACCTTATAACAAGATTCATCCGGCATAGCTGATACATCCGTTACACGCTGTCCGAACTGACAGTTATCTAGTCTGGAAGAGACCCATTTACAATAAGTATTGTACTCTTCTCTTGGGATGGTGAAACGGTTAAAAAAGTAAAATTGATATATCCGATTATGCTCATGGAGATAATTTAAATAAGAAAAACGATTGGTCGGGTCTGCTAAAGTTACCAGATCTGCAATAAAAGGTGTCTGCAGGTCCATCCCCTCAATCAACATTCCAGGATGCCAGTCAAAAGAAGCTTCCTGTTCCAAAAATAAGATGTCTGCATCCTGAAGATCATTTGTTAAAGCAGCAAGACTTAAGTTAAATGGACCAATTCCAATACCGACTGCATCGTATACTTTGTTCATTGTCGTTCCTCCGATTGTATTTTTTAATTTGAATGATTTATATCGCTTTGGTACGTAAGAAATAATTATGCTTTGTTGAGAGGACTGTTACATAAAAAGCTTGTTAAAGAAAAGCAGCTTACTATCTTTTTTCCCCTATCCCCATGAAAATAAACGCTGAGGCTTCTCATCAAATTCTCATTTTTCTCTAAGGACATTATAAGCAGTCATCAAGTAAACTGGTAATTGTTAAGAAATTAAGGAGGTTTTTACCAATGAAGACAATTTTACTATCAACGGTAGCAGGAGCATTACTGTTTAGTGGAATCTACGCTAATACCGGAGAAGCGGAAGAAGTCACAGCAGATAAGGAAGCAGTGACTATGGAAGAGCAAACAGGTGCAAATACGCAGGAAGAAATGGATATTATCCAGGATCAAATTCCATCTGGAAATGAATCTGTCCAAGTAGTGGAGGATAACCCGCATAAGCGTATTCTATTTATTGGTGATGACGCTAATCAGAAAAAATACAAAACAATTTTTATCAAAGAAACAAGCCGTTTAAAGATTATTGACTTAAATGGCGGACAAATTTTTAATGAAATCATCTAAAATAAGGTAAGATAAACCCATCTCAAATTGATCGAGATGGGTTTTTAAATAAGTAAAAAAGGTATTGACCTTGACGCTGCGTAAATCTCTATACTAAAAAATGAAAGGAGGGCAAACGAGATGAAATACACCATCAAACAAGTAGCTGACATGTCTGGTATCAGCACACGCACACTCCGGTATTATGATCAAATTGATTTATTAAAGCCGGCGGAGCATTCGGATGCAGGATATCGTCTCTATGAAGACAAGGAATTAAATCGGTTGCAGCAGATTCTTCTTTATCGTTCCTTAGGGATGAAGCTGGAGCAGATTCAATCTGTATTAGATAATCCTGCATTTCATACGCTCACTGCCTTGGAAGAGCATCAGCAAAAATTAGAGGATGAAAAAGAAAAGATAAACCGATTGTTAGCTACCGTGAAAAAAACAATTCAACATACAAAGGGAGAGATTACGATGACAGCGGAAGAAAAATTTGAAGGATTTAAGAAAGAACGCCTGGAAGAGAATGAACGGTTATATGGCGAAGAAATCAGAGAAAAATATGGAGAGGAAACAATAGAAAAATCGAATAAAAAATTTATGAACCTCAGTGAGACAGATTTTCAGGAAATGCAGCGGATAGAAGATGAATTATTTAGGAAGCTGGAGCAGCTGGCAGAGACGAAGGATTTAGATACACCAGAAGCAAAGGAAGTGTATGAACTTCATAAAGAATGGCTGCTGTATTCTTGGCCGAATTATTCCGTTGAGGCTCATAAAGGCTTGGTACAAATGTATATGGCAGATGAACGATTTGCGAAATATTATAATAATCGTGCGAAAAAAGAGGTTGTTTCTCTCTTGCATGATGCAGTAGTTAAATATGCAGCGGATTGATTCTGCTGAAAAAAATCGGGGAAGCGTTTTCCCGATTTTTTTATATACATGAATCTTTTCTGGTGCTCTTGCGTAAATACTATAAAACGAAACGTTATTCTGTGAGAATTTTTGGTTTTTTCTCACAGAAAGTAGATGAGTGATTCAGAGGCTGTTCATCTCCCGTCAGAATAAATTGATTTCTACTCTGTATTTTGAGGCGGGAATTTTACGGACGATTCCTCGTGATAAAAGGTATTTACAAAAAGGAGATAAGCCATGCAAGAAGCACTTTTAACCTACCAGTGGGAATTATTTATCGCAGCGGAGATTCTTTCTGTTGTTATGCTCTTATTATTTGGATTAACGAGATACTTGCTGAATCAGAAAAAGTTAAGCGTCATCTTCATCAGTTTATTTTTAGCTTTGTTTATTTTTGAAGCAGGGCTGGCTCTCTACATTTATCAAATCACCGGAGAAATCAGCACTTTCCAGATTATCGTTATGCTTTTTGTGCTCTATGCCTGTACTTTTGGTATCGCAGATTTTAAACGTCTTGACCGCTGGATGCGGCAAACGATTGGTAAGTGGCGCGGTGTTTCCTTATTAACGGAAAAAGATATGCAGGTAATGGAGCGCCAGCAGGATACAAAATATATTGCCCGTAAAAATCGTATGAGTGCAATGATTCATCTGGTTATTTTTATCATTGTACAAGCAGGGTTGTGGATTTATGGACTGGGTGGGACAGCAGGAATTGTGGATTATTTAACGGATTTGACTTGGGTGGAAGTGGATGATTATCGGCAGTCCCCGTATGCCAGTGAAACAGCGTTTAGCATGTCCAAGCTTTGGGGGCTTATCTTTATCGTTGATTTTATTTATTCCTGGTCGTATACCTTTTTCCCGAAAAAAACGAAAGCATAATTAAAAAAGCTGGAGAGAATGAAGCAGGATCTTATGAAGGGGCCATTCTTTTCAGCTTTTGTTATGGAAAATAAGTCTGGAGCTTCAACAGTTGACATCGGTATTCTTTTAGCTATAATATTTAGTAATTATAAAATTACAAATTACTGATAATGATATCCATTGGAGGTGAAAAATGATGGTGGAGGAGAAATCAAAGTATATTACACCAGACGGTTATACGAGTGATATTGCCGTATTTACCATTGTTTCAGAGAATGCTGAACCCAGGGAACAACGCAAAAAAGAGCCGCCTCAAAAAAGATTAAAGCTTTTATTAATCAAACGGGCTAAAATGAATGCAGAGGGAAAACCTAATATTGAAGCCGACAAATGGGCGTTGCCCGGAGGGTTTGTGGATGCGGAAAAAAGGGAAACTGCTTTACAGGCAGCAACGAGAGAATTAAAGGAAGAAACAGGCGTAGAAAATGTATTCTTAAAGCATTTCGGCACGTACGATGCATGGGGAAGAGACCCGCGCGGCTGGATTATATCCAATGCGCATTATGCCATTGTACCGGAATTTCAGCTTGAAAAACGAGAAGCGGCGGATGATGCAGCGGAAGTTGGGTTGTTCTCATTGGATGAGATAGGTGAGCTTGCATTAGCGTTCGATCACGAACAAATAATTGCAGATGCTGTATCCTTAATTGAATGGGATATGCTTCATTCCACCATTGCTAAAAACTTTCTGCCTAATGAATTTACTTTATCTGAATTACAGCGTGTACTGATGACGGTATCCAATCATTCCAGAATCACAAACACATCTGTATTTTTTGGAAAAGCTCCCAAATTACCTTTTTTAGAAAAAGTTGTCGATCAGCATGGAAACTTAAAGAAAACGGAACGGAATTCATTCAGGCCGTCCCAGTTATATCAATTTAACGATTATGTTGTTTTCTCAACTATTTGGTAATAAAATAGAAGACGTATAAAACGAAACTTCATTCCGTGAGAGCTTTGCTTTTCTCTCACTGGATCAGGCGGAGTTGTTCAGAAAATGAGGTCTCGCCTAAGCAGATTTAATTATTCCCCTTCTACTTGGAGGAGGGAGATTTACGGACAGTCATCCGTGATAAACCACAGGAGGAAATCGGAAATGAATTATATAGATGACAGCTTAATGCTGCATACAGATCTTTATCAAATAAACATGGCTGAAACGTATTGGTATGATGATGTACATCAGCGTAATGCTGTGTTTGATTTATACTTTCGCAAGCTCCCTTTTGGAAACGGCTATGGCGTATATGCCGGTTTAGAAAGAATTATCGAGTATTTACATAATTTCCGCTTCAGTGAATCGGATTTAACCTATTTACAGGAACTCGGCTATAAAGAAGATTTTCTCGATTATTTGCGTCAGCTTCGTTTTACCGGATCGTTGAAATCCATGCATGAAGGAGAGGTTGTTTTTGCGAATGAGCCGATTATCCGTGTGGAGGCGCCGTTAGCAGAAGCACAATTATTAGAGACTGCTTTATTAAACATTGTGAACTACCAAACACTGATTGCGACGAAAGCTTCGCGCATCAGGCAGCTGGTCAGAGATAACCCGGTGATGGAATTTGGAACACGCAGAGCACAGGAGATGGATGCAGCCGTGTGGGGAACGCGAGCGGCGTATATTGGCGGATTCAATGCAACCAGTAATGTCCGGGCAGGCAAGCTATTTGGAATCCCTGTATCCGGAACACATGCCCATTCGATGGTTCAGGCTTATCGAGATGAATATACCGCCTTTAAAAAATATGCAGAGCGTCATCGTGAATGTGTCTTTTTAGTAGATACATACGATACACTCAATTCGGGCGTGCCGAATGCGATTAAAGTTGCTCAAGAATTAGAGGATACTATTGATTTTAAAGGGATCCGGATTGACAGCGGCGACCTAGCTTATTTGTCGAAGGAAGCCAGAAGAATGATGGATGAGGCTGGATTCAAGGATGCAAAAATTTACGTCTCCAATGACTTAGATGAATATACCATCGCCAGTCTGCAAGCTCAGCATGCGAAAATCGATGTATGGGGAATCGGCACAAAATTGATTACGGCATATGACCAACCTGCGCTGGGAGCGGTTTATAAACTTGTATCGATTGAGGATGAGCATGGAGAAATGGTAGATACCATTAAATTGTCCGGAAACCCGGAAAAGATGACCACACCAGGCAAGAAAAAAGTGTATCGGATTATTAATAAGGGAAACCACCATACAGAAGGGGACTACCTGACATTAGAGGATGAAGATCCGAATCAGGAAGAGGAAATTATGCTTTTCCACCCGATTCATACGTATTATAAAAAAATGGTTTCTAATTTTGACGCAGTAAACCTGCATCTTGATATTGCTGTCGACGGTGACCTTGTCTATGAATGTCCAAGTCTTCTCCAAGTACAGAATTACGCAAAGAGCCAGCTTCAGCTTTTCTGGGATGAATATAAGCGGACAAACTATCCGGCTGAATATCCAGTCGATTTAAGTATCAAACTATGGAATAGTAAGATGGAGCATATTGAAAATGTGAAGAAACAGCTAAAACAAGATTAGAATCATTGATTTTATCGGAATACGGATAAACTTTCTGTTTTTTTACCGCAGTGAAATGTTTGTATGCCAAGTGAAAGCTGCTGGTTTGCTAAGAATAAGTGAATTCGACGTTTTCGAATAAAGGAGTGTTTAGGAATGAGTGAATTACAGCAATCCGTTATCAACGCATTACATGTAAAGCCAGAAATCGACCCGAAGGAAGAAATTCGTCTCCGTATTGATTTTATGAAGGAATATTTGCAGAAATTTAGTTTTGCCAATGGCTTTGTCCTTGGAATATCGGGGGGACAGGATTCTACCTTGCTTTCGAAACTGGCTCAATTGGCAATAGATGAATTGAATCAGGAAGAGGAAGGAGAAACGTATCAATTTATTGGTGTGGAGCTTCCATATGGAAAGCAAGGCGATGCAGATGATGTAGCAGATGCGATTGAATTTATTCAGCCTTCGAAAGTGCTGACAGTTAATATTAAGGAAGCAGTAGATGCAAGTGAAAAAGCATTGCGTGCTGGAGGAGTCGTTATCAGCGATTTTCTAAAAGGGAATGAAAAAGCAAGAGAACGCATGAAGGCGCAATATAGCATCGCAGGGGTGCATAACTGCTTTGTATTAGGAACCGATCACGCCGCAGAAGCAATTACCGGGTTCTTCACCAAGCATGGAGACGGAGCTTGTGATCTGGCACCCCTGGAAGGGTTAAATAAGCGTCAGGGAAAACAACTGCTGAAAGCGTTAGGCTGTCCGGAGCATCTCTATTTGAAAAAACCGACTGCAGATTTAGAGGATGACCGTCCGGCCTTAGCTGATGAAGAAGCATTAGGTGTTACGTATGAAGAAGTGGATGATTATTTAGAAGGAAAAGAAATATCTCAAGAAGCAAGAGAAGTTATTGAAGGCCACTATATCAAAACGATGCATAAGCGGGAGCCGATTGCTTCTATTTATAATGATTGGTGGAAATAAGAATTGCAGAGGGCGGATGAATGATTCGTCCTTTTTTCTTTTTTAATAAAGAAGTGGCTTTTGTTATAAGGGAGAGGAAGGGTGATGAAGCAGTGAAGTATGTTATCGGTGTGGATTTAGGGACCAGTGCGGTAAAGTTGCTTTTGGTCAATCAGAAGGGAAAAGTAGTTCAAGAGGTATCGAAGGAATATCCATTGATGCAGGAAAAAGCAGGGTATAGTGAACAAAATCCGGAAGACTGGGTAGAGCAGGCAATAGCCGGCCTGACGGAGCTGACAGATCGATTTTCTGGGAATTTATCTGATATTGAAGGAATCAGCTTTTCCGGGCAAATGCATGGTCTTGTTTTAGTGGATGATAGTCACGAGGTAATCCGCCCGGCTATTTTATGGAACGATACGCGCACTACTGCAGAATGCCGGGAAATTACAACGTGTGTTGGAGAGGATACGCTTTTAGAAATACCAAAAAATATGGCCTTAGAAGGTTTTACATTAACTAAAATTTTATGGGTTAGAAAGCATGAGCCTGAAAATTACGCAAAAGCAAAGCTGTTTTTATTGCCGAAGGATTATTTGCGTTTTCGCCTGACTGGTCAATTACATATGGATTATTCAGATGCTGCAGGCACCCTTTTATTAGATATAAAGAAGCGCTCATGGAGCAAGGAAATCTGTGAAGCCTTAGATATTCATCCTGATTTGTGTCCGCAGCTGGTTCCTTCTCATGAAATGGTTGGGAGCTTCAAGAGAGAAATAGCAGAAAAAACCGGTTTGTCAGAAGAAATGAAAGTGTTTGCAGGAGGAGCTGATAATGCTTGTGGAGCGATTGGTTCCGGTATATTGGAAGAAGGAAAAACGATGGTCAGTATCGGTACTTCCGGTGTTGTTGTCTCCTATGAAGCGAATGGAGATAAATCGTTTGAAGGAAAAGTGCATTACATGAACCATGCTGCTCCAGATGCTTATTATACGATGGGGGTGACACTTTCTGCAGGTCACAGTTTATCCTGGTTTAAGAACACCTTTGCAAAAGAACGGACGTTTGACGACCTTATAAAGGAAGCAAAGGATGTACCGGCAGGAGCAAACGGACTTTTATTCACACCTTATCTTGCTGGAGAACGTACACCCCATGTGGACGCCTCCATACGCGGCAGCTTTATTGGCATGGACAGCTCACATGAGCGCAAGCATTTTACCAGAGCAGTAATTGAAGGAATTACATTTTCTTTAAATGAATCGGTAGAAATTTTCCGGGAGCATGGAAAAGTGATTGATAAGGTTATCGCCATTGGCGGCGGAGCCAAAAGTGAGCTATGGCTGCAAATTCAGGCAGATGTATTCGATGCTGCAGTAATAAAGCCGAATAGTGAGCAAGGACCGGGAATGGGAGCGGCGATGCTGGCAGCTTATGGAGCAGGGTGGTTTGAAACACTGCAGGAATGTGCTTCTGTTTTTCTGGAGGATGCAAAAAGGGTGGAGCCTATTCCGGAAAATGTAGAGAAGTATAAGGAATTGTTTAAACTGTATAAGTCTGTTTATGGTTCTACGAGACAAGTAAATAAGGATTTAATGCAATACCGGAATAGCGGTAAAGCATAGTCACCTATCACACCTTCCTCTCTAGATGAATAATCTGTAACGATACGTTAAAGAGGAAGGCGGAGGGGCATGGATACTTTATTTACACTAGCGTATGAAATTGGTTCGCTTTATATTATTGTCGCCATCGGGTGGATAATCAGACGTAAGGGACTGATTTCTGAACAGGGTCAGCGTTCATTCACGACCTTATTATTATATATTGCTTTACCTTGTCTAATAATTAGTTCTATGCATATGCCCTTCCAATATGAACAAGCTTATGGCGCCCTTATTATGTTCGTCCTTTCCATCTATATCATGGGAGGGACCCTTTTTGTAAGCAGGTTTATCACGAAAAAACTAACGCTGCCGGTGAACCGAAGCGCTGTATTCGAAAATGTAATTTTATTTGGGAATCAAGGGTTTATCGGCATGGTGATTATCCTGCAGCTTTTTGGGCAAGAGGGAGTCCTGTTCGCTTCGGTATTTAATCTGATTTATTATGTCCTGATGTGGACATATGCGATTTATATTATGAATCCAGAAGGACTTCCCATGTCCAAGACGATGTTTATCTTAAAAAATCCCGGCTTTCTAGCAACAATAGCTGGTTTTGTTTTATTTATTTCTCCTATTCAGATCCCGGCTTTTATCATGGATCCTATATCTACGATTGGACAAATGACAGTACCTTTATCCATGATTATGATTGGCATGATGATTTCAACCGTAACGTATGCTAAAGTTCTTGCCTATATGAAGGATATTTTTGTTTATATTGCTGTAATGATTCGATTGTTTATTTATCCCATTGTCTTTTTTTTGCCATTGCTGTTATTTAAGCTTCCATTTGAATTATTTATGATAGCATGTTTGCTTTCCGCGACGCCGAGTCCGGCAACAATAAGTATGTACGCACAAGTATATGGAGGAGATATGGAATTTTCGGCGGTAGTTGTCTTTTTCTCTACACTTCTTTCGGTTGTCAGTATTCCGATTGTTTATTTGGTGTTTTTGCTGTTGATTTAGTGGTGGTGAATAGAAAAGTTATGGTTTACTATTAAAGTTTGTGTTTATGGCTATGAATTTGATGAATAATACAGCCCAGAGATTTTATCACCTAACATAAAAAAGTTCCAATCCTTCTTTTTGATGACTGGAACTTTTTATGTTGTTTTATACCGGGCATGGTCTAGTTAAGTTGCTGCAAAAAGACTGGATATGTAAAAAGATTTTCACGGTGTAAATCTTTTTGCTTCACTATCTTCAGGATAATCCAATTGATTCGGATTATAGCTTATTAACTCAATCAGCATGCCCCATGGTGCACGGCCATAAACAAATTCTCCAGATCCGTTTTCTACATCCCCTAATAGCTCGCCAGGTTCTGTTAATAATTCGCCGCCTGCTTCCACAAAAGCGTCAGCTGACTGCTGGATATCATCAACATAGAATGCAACGTGCTGGACTCCAAAATCAGAGGCAATAACAGGTTCTCTTTGTTCGGTATCTTTAAAATGAAAAAGCTCTATGTTGGAACCATTGTCAAAAGAAAGAATCCGTATATGGATCACCTTCGCCCCATTTTTCAGACCTAACGTTTTTTCAACAGCTTCTCCCTGCTGCGGTTCGTCGCCTAATTTCTTATTATCGTAAGCAATTTTTGCATGGAAAGCTTTTTTGAAAAATGTTGTTGCTTCTTCAATATCTGGTACTGTAATTCCTATATGGTCAATACCGCGTGTCAAATTTGCCATGAGTTAGCCACTCCTTTATGAAATGAATAAATGGAAGTAAGAAATAAAAAGAGCTGCCGTACAATCGATTACCTCATTGCACAACAGCCTCCTTTCGTATAAGTGATTTCTTTATTTACAGGTGAAACTTGTCTTCTATTTTTTAATCTTTTAAAACTCTTCATAAACAGCCGGGTCTTGATCCTTCAAACGCCCATCTGTCTTGGTAAAACTGTTGATTATCGTCATCTCTTCATTACTTAATTCAAAGTCAAATATAGAAATATTTTCCTTCTGGCGGACTGGTGACGCTGATTTAGGGATTGCCACCGCTCCCAGCTGATAGTGCCAGCGGAGAATAATTTGTGAGATTGTTTTGTGATGCTTTTCAGCAATTTTTTGTAAGGTTTCATCCTGCAGGAGGTCGCTTGCTCTGGATAAAGGGCTCCAGGATTCTGTTACAATCTGATGGTCCGTATCCCATTTCAACTGCTCTGCCTGATTGAATCGCGGATGTAATTCAATTTGGTTCACAGTCGGCAAAATCCCTGTTTCTTTTTCAAGCCGCTCTAAATGTTCTGGTAAGAAGTTGCACACACCGATGGAACGGATATAACCAAATTTCTGTGCATCAATTAACGCTTGCCAGGCTTCCACATAGTTATCCTGAATGGGATTTGGCCAGTGAATCAAGTATAAATCATAATAATCCAGATTAGCGCGGAATAAGGATTCTTGAATCGTAACAATGGCATCATCATAATGATGATAACGTCCGGGAAGCTTTGATGTGATAACTAATTCTTCACGTGGTACGGAGCTACGACGTACGGCTTCTCCAACGGTAGCTTCATTTTCATAGTTGTACGCTGTATCGATCAAGCGGTAGCCATTTGTGATTGCCGTATTGATTGCTTGTGCGCCTTGCTGTCCTTTCAGCTTGTACGTACCAAAGCCGACAGCAGGAATTTGAACACCGTCATGTAATGTGATTTCTGGAATTTGATATGTCATCTGTATATACTCTCCCTTCGCTTATACTTAAAATCCTACCTGTCTGCTCCGGAAAATTCAAACAATTTGTCTTTACCGTTCAATCGTTTCCATCTATGTATTCGGCGGCGTTTGGTTTAAAGCATCCTGGCCAAATCGATGATAATAATCAAAGCTCCCAGCAAAAATAGAGAGAAGGCCATCCATTCTAAACGATGAAAACCTTTTAAAGCCACTCTTTTATCTGGTGCCTTCGGGTTAAAATAAGCCCAGCAATACATTCCCAAATACTTTCTGGGTATTACACCGTCTGTTGCAGTAAAAGTATCAATAGAGGTAACATAATACAGTTCGTCATTATATTCCAGTAAAACTCTATAATTGTAGGCGACGATGCTATAGCGGCCTTTCGCACCGCGGTTATATCCTACAATTTTTCCTTCTACTAATTCACCAGTTAAAACACTCTTTAATTTTAAGAAAATAACAAACAAAGCTGCAATGCAAAGCAATAAACCAATAAAAGCCAACGATTTCCCATCCTTTTTTCGTTTATTATAAATAGTATTTATCTGGTATTATTGCATTTTTCACCTGTTTTGAACAATATAAAATTTTATCCGGTAACCACTTTTTATCCGTTGTTTTTAAAATTTCTCCTTAAAGAAAAAACTCCTACCTGATAAAGGTAAGAGAAGGTGGAGATACATTTCATCTGCTTTAGAATCTAACTTACATGCATTCCTGCAGATTCGTTGATATTTGCCAGGTAATCCCGAATTTATCTTGCACCTGTCCATAAGCAGGGCTCCAATGTGTCTCTTGAAGCGGCATAAGCACCTTGCCTCCTTGCTGCAATTTCTCAAATGTATCTTTAGATTTGCCGGCGTCTTCTAATGTAACACAAACGTGGACCTGTGAACCCGTCTCAAGGGGCTGCCCTGGAAAAGTATCAGACAGCATAAAATACGTATTTCCTATTTGTATCTGGGCATGCAGGATACGGTTCTTTGCTTCAACCGGAAGAGCAAATTCCGGATTCTCAGGCAGGTCGCCAAATGTTTGTACCCCTAATACTTCAGCATCCAGTGCTTCTTTATAAAAATCGATTGCTTCTTTTCCGGTACCATCCATTGTTATATAAGCGTATACTCCTGCAGGCATCGTATTCTCCTCCTAGGTTTGTTTAATCATATAGGCAGTAAGGTTTTTTAATTTTTCATTCTCAAACGTATACCAGTCATTAAAATAATAAGTGACAGACCCATCTTCATCTGTAAACTGCATTTCACCCTCCACAACAGCTGTATTTCCTTCAATGAGTGTTCGGTAAACTTTATAGACATCTGCCTTATAACCGCGCATCGGCTCCATTTTTTCAATAAAAGCTGCTTTTCCTTCACTAATACCTTGACCAACTTCATTCATGATAATATCGTCTGCGGCTGCTTCAAAAATAAAATCAACTTTTCCGTTGGCGAAAGCAGTGTTAAACTTTTCCATTAATTGCCTAGTAACGGTCAATTTTCTTCACTCCTTTTCTCTTTTTTTTAGTATAACAGCAGTTGTTTACACTGATTTCTTCTCGATTGCTCCATTTAAAATAATTTAATGTGAAATCGGTGACTGCTGCAGGAAATGTTTCATGAGTAATGGTAACGAAATAAGGATGGGCGGGTCTGTAATTTCCGGTTTTCTCATAATCAGGCGGGTTTCGGGCAGTGAACGTTTTCCATCAATACTGATGGGATAGGGATGGCGTGCACGTAATGTTTCCTGCGGGATAAGAATCTTTTTGGAATCCATTTCCCATGAAATAGCGGTTGCCATCAGAAAATAGGTGCCAACAGGAATATTCGTTAAATGAAAAGAATGAGAATGTATTAATAAGGTGCCGCGGACTGGCAGTCCTTCTGGAATCGGCTTTGGAAATAGCCCCGCCAGAATAATACCGTTGATTGGTTCATCTGTCTGAATCGATCCAGATAATTGGCGGGCAGAAGCAGTATGCATGGATGGAGGCTGCCATTTATTTTGCTTTAAATCAGTCATATATGCTTCCGGGTGCTGAAGAGAAGCACGAAAGGAGGCAGGTGTCATTCCAATACTTTTGGTAAAGCGTGTTGTAAAGGTACCGAGGCTTTGCTGGCCGATTTCAAGACCGATATCCCGGATAGGAAAAGCGGTGTCTAATAATAATGTTTTGGCAAGCTGCAAGCGTAAACTGGAAATAAAGTACATCGGTGATACGCCGATCTGCCGTTTAAACATACGGGAAAAATGAAATGGACTGTAAGCTGCTTCATCAGCAAGAACGTTGAGTGAGAGGTCCTGATCTAAATTCTGCTGAATAAATACAATGGAATCCTGAATGGTCTTATTTGGTGTCAGCATTTTTAAAAGCCTCCTTCTATTCTGAGTATAGCTGAAAATAAGAGAATATCTATACTAATATTAGAATTTTAAATTATTTTAAATGGTTAATCTAAATTTAATAAATTTCACAATGGATCCTGAACTGTGAAACAATACACTGGGAAAAGTTTGCATGGAGCACAAAAATTCTATATAATGAATATAATTTATGAGAGAAATGGAGGTGTAGAGATGTTTTTAGGGCTTGAGAAATCGTGCGGAGACTGGATGGAATTCTTATATTACTGCCGTGCGAAATTTGCGCTATTTGCTGCCTGCGGGATACGTCTGTCCTTTTTTAGCAATTTAATAGCAAATACGAAAGCAAAAAAGCATCTCTGCATCGGATAAAGTACGGTTATGTGAAATAAAGTGACGTCTGAAAGCACACAGAGAGGTACGCTCTTTGTGTGCTTTTTGCTGTCTTTATCTTCGGCAGAGAAGGTAAAGGGGAATAAATAATGATTTGTCAAATGAATCAGGTTAAGAAAATGTACGGAGGAAATATCATATTTGAAGATTTAACATTGGAAGTAAAAGAAAAGGAGCGAATCGGAATTGTCGGCAGGAATGGAGGCGGCAAGACGACACTGTTACGGTTAATGGCAGGAATTACAAAGCAGGACGAAGGAAATATTCATTGGAAAAAAGCGACGACCATCGGTTATTTAGAACAGATACCTCATCCGGGGGAAGGCATCAGTGTATTTGAAGTGCTAAAACAGTCTAATGAGGAAATAGTAGCTTTGGAAAAACAAATGAAGCATCTGGAGCAGGCGATGCAGAGCCCGGAATCAGAACAGGATATGACTGCAGCTATTAAGGCATATGGTGAAGCGCAGGAACGATTCACTGTGTTTGGCGGATATGAATTAGAGGCAAATATTGATCGGATTACGACGGGCTTGCACATTCATGATTTATTACAAATGCCTTTTGACCAAATCAGCGGCGGAGAAAAAACAAAGGTTGGCTTAGCGAAGATTCTTCTTCAGAATCCAGATTTACTATTACTGGATGAACCGACAAACCATTTAGACCTGCAGGCAGTGGAATGGCTTGGTGAATTTTTAAATAACTATAAGGGAACTGTGGTTGTCATCTCCCATGACCGCTATTTTCTCGATGAAGTCGTGGAGCGGATTTTAGATTTAGAGGATGGAGAGCTGGCTGTGTATCATACGAATTTCTCCGGTTATGTGAAGGAAAAGGAAGAGCGCCTGCTCCGGGAGTTTCAGGCCTATGAAGAACAACAGAAGAAAATCAAGAAAATGAAGGAAGCTATTAAGCGTTTGAAGGAGTGGGCGAACCGGGCCAATCCGCCCAATGAAGGACTGCATAAGCGGGCAAAAAATATGGAACGCGCGCTGGAGCGAATGGAAAAAATAGATAAGCCGGGGCTAAACCGAAAAAAGATGCAAATGGAATTAGACAGCTCGGATCGAAGCGGTAAAGATGTAGTTGTGATGACCGATGTGCGGAAGCAATTTGGAGAAAAACTGCTTTTTAATCATGTATCTATGCATATTCGTTATCAGGATCGTGTTGCCATTATTGGGGAAAATGGAACAGGAAAATCAACGCTGATTCAGCTGATGCTCGGCAATGTATCTCCAGATAGTGGAGAAGTCATGATTGGCAGCAATGTGAAATTTGGTTACCTGTCACAGCATGTATTTCATGATATTGACCCGAATCAGACGGTGCTTGAAACCTTTCGTGAAGCAATTTCCGTTACGGAGGGAAAGGCAAGACATATTCTGGCAAAGTTTCTTTTTTACGGAGAGCATGTTTTTCGTAAAGTTACACAATTGAGCGGCGGTGAAAAAATGCGTCTGCGCTTAGCACAGCTGATGCATCAGGACATCAATACGCTTATACTGGATGAACCGACGAACCATTTAGATATTGATTCCAGAGAAGTATTAGAGGAGACGTTGGAAGGGTTTGGAGGAAGTCTGATTGCTGTCAGCCATGACCGCTACTTTTTAGATAAACAATTTGATTATCTGTATTGGATAGAAAACAAACAAATATCAACGTATCTGGGGAATTATTCTTGGGCAAAGAAAAAACGGAAAGAACAATTATCGGAAAAGCAAGAAACGCTCTTTTCCTCTGACAAAAAAACAGATAAAAAAATGAAAAAATCGTATAGAACCATAGAAGACCCGTCAATAATGTTAGAGAAGCTGGAACAGCATATTGAAGCGTTAGAAGCGGAAATTTATGCGATAGAGCTGCGTATGGCAGGAATAGCTGATGCAGAAGAACTGCAAAGGTTACAAGAGCAGAAGGAAAATAAAGATAGTGAAAGACAACACGCCTATGAAAAGCTGGTAGTTTTAGAGAATGGGGATTAAGGCATGATGGCATTCATCAACCAATTCGGTGAATGCCTTTGATAAGATGAGGATGGGACCGGGATTACTCGCCCATCAAAAAACTTTTGCGTTTTATTCGCCTCCATGAAAAACGTTTACTAAAATTTTAACGTATCTAAATATGCAAAAAATGGTGAGCTGGGTAGAGATTCCTGTCAGTTTTTGCGATATAATAGGAGTAACTTAGAAATATGGGGAAAAGAGAAGGTGCTGCATTGAAATCCGTTAACGATAAAATAGATTTATTTAAACGTTTTTTCTTAAATAACCGCTTCGTTGTGTTTTTAGTCATTTTATTGTTGATTGGCTTAAACATACTTATTTTCACGCATATTTCCTTTGTATTCACACCATTTGTTGTACTTTTAAAAACCGTATTGCTGCCGATTATTTTATCAGCAATTTTATATTATTTATTAAATCCAATCGTTAATTATTTAGAAAAGAAAAATGTGAAGCGGATTTATTCTATCTTTATGCTGTATCTGGTTATTACTGGCATTTTAACGATTTTAATCATTTCTGTCTTTCCTTTTTTAAGAGAGCAGATTACAAGTTTCATAACAAGCCTGCCGCCGTTTATTTCAGATATTGAAAAAATGGTAAATAATTTTATTGGCGGGAATTTCATTAATCAATTTCAATTAGTAGAATATATTGATCTGCAAGGATTTGCTACACAGTTATCTGACCGTTCACTTGATTTAGTGAACAGCGCCTTTTCCAATATTGGCAGTGTAATCGGTGCCGTCACAGAGATTGTTTTAGCAATTGTCACGCTGCCATTCATCTTATTTTATCTATTGAAGGATGGGGAAAAGCTGCCACACTATTTTCTTGAATTTTTACCAGTCTCCATGAGAAAACCGACCTACGTGATTTTGAAAGAAATGAATCATCAAATCAGCAGTTTTATTCGCGGACAAATTATTGTTGCTTTCTGTATAGGTGTACTGATGTATATCGGATTTACCATCATTGGATTGGAATACGCGCCGGTGTTGGCGTTAATTGCTGCTTTTACAAATGTTGTTCCTTACCTCGGACCAGCAATTGCGATTACTCCAGCATTGATTGTTGCAGTTGTGACTTCTCCATTTATGGTAATCAAGCTGATTATTGTATGGACCATTGTACAGCTTATTGAAGGGAAATTTATTTCCCCGCAGATTATGGGAAGAAATCTCCGTGTGCATCCGATTACGATTATCTTTATTATTCTGACGGCTGGGAATTTATTTGGTGTCGTTGGTATTCTGTTAGCTGTCCCCGGCTACGCACTTCTTAAAGTATTTGTGACGCATGCCTTTGAGTTCTTTAAAATCCGCAGTCATTTATATGAAGCTGATTTGGAGTCAGACAATCGGGATGAAAAAGAGTAGCTGAAGGCAGTAATTTGCGTCAATTAAGAAATCTACAGGTATTGATGAATATAGAAATAAAAGTAAAAAACGTTCTTGCCTTTCTTCAAGGAAAGCAGGAGCGTTTTTAATTTATTGAATTAGGGTAAAATGAAAAGGAATACAAGTCTGTTGCTTAAAGGTTTCATAAAATGTGAATGGTTATTAAATTATAGGGAATCCTTATGAAATAAGATATTATACAGAAATGTATGATAGGAAGACGGAAAAGACCAATCAAAAGCGATTTACTTGGGACAAATGACGATAGCGTTTAATTAACATAATGATGATGCCTGCCAAATATAAAAATTGAAATTATTGACAGCGTTTTAATTTTGTTATAAGGTATTGGATGACAAGTTAAGGATTGTGTCGGAGATAAAGTTCACACAGTAAATCGTTTTTTTTCGTAAGAGAAGGGACGGTTGTATCTGTGTGGACTTTTTTATTTGTCATTTTTACTTCATACTTGTTGAAAATCAATAGAACATTCTATTTAACAAGGGGGATATAAACATGTCTGAATTTGCAGCTGAGTTGCTTGGGACAATGATTCTAATCATTTTAGGGGCAGGAGTTGTCGCTGGCACAGAATTAAAAAAATCGAAAGCTGCAGGCGCCGGCTGGGTATTGGTTACAATAGGCTGGGGTTTAGGTGTGACGATGGGAGTCTATGCGGCAGGGAATATCTCCGATGCCCATTTAAATCCTGCGGTAACATTAGGATTTGCTGCAATTGGCGAATTTCCTTGGGCAAAGGTGCCGGCATATATATCTGGTCAAATACTCGGAGCTATTATCGGCGCAATGATTGTTTACTTTCAGTATCTTCCACATTGGAGAGAAACGGAAGATAAAGGGGCGAAGCTGGGAGTATTTGCGACAGGTCCAGCTGTGAGAAGCTATCCATCCAATTTAGTAAGTGAGATAATCGGGACATTTGTTTTGGTTATGGGCTTATTATTTATTGGTGCAAACGAATTCACAGAAGGATTAAATCCGGCAGTTGTTGGTTTACTAATTGTTGCGATTGGGATGTCTCTGGGAGGACCGACCGGTTATGCAATCAACCCGGCCAGAGATTTGGGTCCAAGAATTGCACATGCTATTTTACCGATTACAGGCAAAGGCGGATCGGATTGGAGTTATTCACCGATACCTGTGATTGGTCCGATTATCGGCGGTGTATACGGTGCCATTTTCTATCATGCTTTTTTTGATGGAAATATGGGTGCAAGCTTTTGGATCATGTCTGCTGTAGTAGCCATTATTCTGGCAACAGCTTTTGTAACTGAACAGCATCGAGATAAGCATGCTGTCTCATAAATAAGAATAGAAGATAGCATTTTAGGGTATGCAATAAATGGAATCACTACGCCTGAACTTTTGGAACAGGTGAATTTTAAATGAATAAACGGAGGAAACAGGGATGGCAGAGAAATATATTCTTTCAATTGATCAAGGAACAACGAGTTCGCGTGCGATCTTATTTGATAATAAAGGGGCAATTATCGATACCGCACAAAAAGAATTTGAACAGTACTTTGAAAAACCAGGCTGGGTAGAGCATGATGCCAATGAGATTTGGACATCTGTATTAGGCTGTATCGCAGAAGTCTTAAATAAAACAGGTGTTGAAGCGAATCAAATAGAGGGGATTGGAATTACCAATCAGCGTGAGACCGCAATCGTGTGGGACAAAAACACGAAACGTCCAATTTATAAAGCGATTGTCTGGCAATCCCGTCAGACAGAGCCTATATGCAAGGAGTTAAGAGAACAAGGCTATGAGGACACATTCCGGGAGAAGACAGGACTCCTGATTGATCCGTATTTTTCAGGAACCAAGGTTAAATGGATTCTGGATAATGTAGAAGGTGCAAGAGAAAAAGCGGAGGCAGGAGACTTGTTATTTGGAACAGTTGATTCGTGGCTTATTTATAAGTTTTCAGGCGGACAAACTCATGTGACAGACTATTCTAATGCTGCCAGAACACTGATGTTTAATATCCATGATTTAGAATGGGACGAAGAACTGCTAGACATTTTAGATGTACCGAAATCGATGCTTCCAGAAGTACGTCCATCTTCTGAGGAATATACAAAAACCGTATCCTATCATTTCTTTGGAGAGGAAGTTCCGATTGCCGGCATTGCCGGTGATCAGCAGGCTGCTTTATTTGGGCAGGCTTGTTTTGAACAGGGAATGGCAAAAAATACGTATGGGACCGGCGGCTTCTTGCTAATGAATACAGGAGAAAAACCAGTTGAATCAAAAAATGGATTATTAACAACCATTGCCTGGGGCGTTGATGGAAAAGTAACCTATGCGTTAGAAGGAAGTATTTTTGTAGCTGGCTCTGCTATTCAATGGCTGCGGGACGGTTTAAGAATGATTGAATCAAGTCCGGAAAGTGAAGATTTTGCAACACGGGTCAAAACAACAGATGGTGTTTATGTCGTACCTGCTTTTGTTGGTTTAGGAACGCCATATTGGGATAGTGAAGCTCGCGGATCCGTATTTGGCTTGACAAGAGGAACAAAAAAAGAGCACTTTATCCGCGCGACATTAGAGTCACTGGCTTATCAGACCAGAGATGTGATGGAAGCGATGGCGACAGATTCAGATATTGAATTAAAAACCCTGCGCGTAGACGGAGGAGCTGTGAAAAATGATTTCTTAATGCAGTTCCAAAGCGATATTTTGGACGTCACTGTAGAACGCCCTGAAATTCAGGAGACAACCGCGCTTGGCTCCGCTTATCTGGCTGGGTTAGCTGTCGGCTTCTGGGAAAGCCAGGAGGAAATCGCGAAGCAATGGAAAGTAGAGAAAACATTCGAGGATAAAATGGATAATAATGAAAGTGAAAAATTATATAAAGGATGGCAAAAAGCTGTAGAGGCGACAAGAGTGTTTAAGCTGGAAGAATAGTTGCTGATGCAGGCAAAAGTAAGCGTAAGTGCTAATCGGCTCAGCAGAATATACTGCTGAGCTGCGGCCTTGCGAGATTATACGGATATAACCGTAATCACATTAACTTCCCCACAAAAGTTCAATCAATAAGAACATGAAACCTTTATTTCATCGTCTAAATCAGAAGGATGGAATCACCGTATTCCCACTATTGTATAATTCGTAACAAACGCCGGAATGACTAACTCTCCTGTAAAAATCCCCGAAAATTTAAGTATTTAACACGAGATATAATCATTAATTTGAGACCACGAGATTTCAGGAATCGTTTTGCTTGTAATGGTGTTTCATTTTTTTACAGCTTGAAAAAAAGAAATGTGAGGGCCAGGAGAATTCCTGGTCTTTTTCTATGGTTGAAAAAAGTATAAAAAGATGGTTTAATACGTGTATATTGTTTATATCGTATATATACACTGATAGAGGAAGTGTTCTAATGAAAAAAACGTCAAAACATAAAGCACTGGGCGACTGGTTAAATACTGTAGGTGTTTTAATTGGAATACAAATCTTGCTTGTTATTTTTGATGGGGCAGGATGGAGCCCGAATTTGCGTGATGATAATTCGCTTTTGATGCGAATTCGGGACAGTATCATGGAGTCAGCATGGTTTACCGATATTTTCAACTTTTACACATCTGATATCTATAATTTTATTACCCTTCTTAGTATAGTTATCATAGTGATGCAGACGGTTTTTCTGCTTTTTTCAAGTGTGTTGAAAAGAGACTGATTCATCATCATTTTTACTTATCCTGCAGCGAATAAAATTACTCTCTCCCAAATTTTCTAAATGAAACGACGTTCTTGGAGCTTAGCATTACGAGATTATCCAATACTTTTTGTATTGTGTATAATGAAGATATACAATCAGAAAAATGAGGTATAGACATGCAAATTATCATATCAAACAGCTCTAAAGAGCCGATTTATGAGCAGATATTAAAGCAAATTCAAACAGCAATTCTTTCAGGTGAACTGGCAGAAGGCGATGCATTGCCCTCCATCAGACAGCTGGCTAAGGATTTAAAAATAAGTGTTATTACAACAAAGCGGGCTTATGAAGAGTTGGAGAAGTCAGGGTTCATCTATTCCATTGTCGGAAAAGGTTCGTTTGTAGCGGAGCAAAATTTAGATGTTATCCGGGAGAAGAAATTAAGAGTGATTGAAGAGCAGCTGAGTGCGGTTATTTCGAATAGTAAGGAAATCGGATTGCCTTATGAAGAACTGCAGGAATTATTAAAGCTGTTGTATGAGGAGTGATGGGGATGGAAAATGTGATAGAGCTCCATGATGTTTCTAAATCGTTGAAAGCATTCACGATAGATCATATGGATTTACAGATAAAGCAAGGATATGTAACTGGATTTATTGGGGCGAATGGCGCCGGTAAATCAACGACGATGAAGCTCATTATGAATCTGCTGCAGCCGGATAATGGAGAAGTAAGTGTATTTGGACTGGATTATGCTAATCATGAAAAAGAAATAAAAGATCGCATCGGCTTTGTTTACGACAGCAATATATTTTATGAATCCTTGAACCTGAAGGATATCAGCAGGATTGTGGCACCTGCATACAAGCATTGGAACCAAAAGCAATTTAAAGCGTACGTGAACCAGTTTGAACTTCCTTTAAATAAGCCAATGAAGAAATTCTCCAAAGGAATGCAGATGAAAGCTTCCATTGCAATGGCTCTTTCGCATGATGCGGAGTTGATTGTTATGGACGAGCCGACAGCAGGGCTGGATCCGACATCTCGCAGGGAGCTATTAGATATTTTTCAGGAAGTAATGATAGACGGGAAAAGAACGATTCTCTTCTCGACACATATCACCAGCGATCTGGACCGGATTGCTGATTATATAGTTTTGATTGATGAAGGAGAAATTCTTTTTGATAAACCAGTTTATGAGCTGCAAGAACAATATGCGGTAGTGAAGGGAAGCACCGAATTGCTAGACGCAGATACGGAAGCTTATTTTATAAAAATAGAACGTTCTCCAAACGGTTTTCAGGCGTTGACAAAGGACGTAGCAACTGTAAAAGAAGTGTTTGGCAAGCATGTTGTGATTGAAGAAGCATCTTTAGAAGAAATCATGTTCTATATGAAAGGAGCAGACCACCCGTATGACTAATTTAATTAGAAGAGATTTGATTATACAGAAATCTCAGCTATATTTATTTATTCCATGTATTCTTTTCTTTATTTTTGCAGGAACCCATTTACCTGCCTTTTTCATTTTTGTATTTGCGGGATTTTTCATTCCGATAAATGCCTACTCATATGATGAAAAGGCAGAAACCAACATTTTGTTGAATTCATTACCGTATACACGCACGCAAATTATTGCTTCTAGGTATATTGGTGCGATTTTTTATATGGCAGTATCTATCGGCATAGCAATTGTCCTTTTTTCATTGTTTAATCATGCTTTTACATGGGCGGATATTGGAATTGGGATAGGGATTACACTTACTTTGTTTGCAATTGCGTTTCCGTTGTTCTATCTATTGAAGCCGGGACATATTGGAACGGCGATTGTGATAGGATTTGTTTTGGTGGTTGTTTTAAGCCAGGTGACAATGACATTTTTAGAAGAGCATCTGACTTCCATTGTTCAATTTCTCTCCAGTGCGTCCACCCCTGCGCTTTATATAAGCAGTGCGGGTATCATTATCATGTTATATGCAGCTTCTTGGCTATTTAGCCAAATGATTTATCAGCGGAAAGCTTTTTAAAAATTATAGTAAATCTTGAAGAGATACGGATTAGAGATCTTAAGCATAAAGCTAAGGTCTCTTTTTTTTGCACTTTAGGAAAGTATAAAATTTTAGCGAAGAAGAATTTCGACGTAGTAAAAATTTTTAGGTACCAAGTATAAGCGTAACTAAGGCAATCTTACGCCTTTTAGGCTTGGCTTGCCAAGTTTTCTTTATGGAAAAATCATTTTAACTGTTGAAAAGATAATAAAAAGATGGTTTAATATTGTATATAGTGTAAATATAGTATATATACAATATTTAGTTATCATATAAGAATTATCTAAAGGGGAATTCGAATGACGGAGAAGGCTGAAAAAACAAAAGGAACAGGGAAACAAACGTTAATAACTATAGGAGGTTCTCTCCTTGCCCAAATTATTTTTATGCTTTTGGATGGAACTGGCTGGGAGCCAAAGGTTCGTGATACAGATTTCATCAACCGAATCTTAAACGCGAAGTTATTTACGGAGTATTTCCATTTTTATGATTATCCATTTTTAATTTCGCCACTTTTCTGTGTTTGATTTCGGTAATTTTATGTGTGTTTGCGGATATCTGGAGTTTTATTTTTAAGAAAAGTAAATAAAGAAATGATCCTGAAAGCAGAAGTTCATGGATAGGAATGAATCGGATTAAGTTATTACGAATTTTAATGAAGGGGTGAAAAATATGAAAAATGTAGTAGAATTCAAAGGGGTAACCAAACACTTTAAAGATTTTTCTTTAGAAGATGTTCATTTGCAAATCAGGCAAGGTTGTGTAACTGGTTTTATCGGAGCCAACGGAGCTGGGAAGTCAACAACGATGAAGCTGATGATGAATTTGTTAAAGGCTGATGCAGGAGACATCAATGTATTTGGATTGGATTATGCCAGCAACGAGAAATCGATTAAGGAGCGGATGGGGTTTGTCTATGATAGCAATGTGTTTTATGAAAGTTTACATTTAAAAGATATCCGGCGGATTATTGCACCAGCTTATAAAAATTGGGATGACAAGCAATTTTACGATTATATCAAGAAGTTTGAATTGCCTTTAAATAAAGGGATTAAAACCTTCTCCAAAGGGATGCAGATGAAAGCTTCGTTGGCAATGGCATTATCGCATGATGCCGAATTTATTATGATGGATGAGCCGACTGCAGGGTTAGATCCCGTTTTCCGGAGAGAGCTTTTGGATATCTTGCAGGAGATCATGGAAGATGGAAGAAGAACATTATTCTTTTCTACGCATATCACGAGTGATTTAGAGCGGATTGCCGATTATATTACGTTTATTCAAAAGGGAAAAATTCTGTTTAATGATTCCATAGAAGATGTACAGAATCGTTATGCTTTAGTTAAAGGAAGTATGGATGTCATCAATCGGGATGTAGAAAAAATGTTTATCAAGATAGAGCGTTCCTCCTATGGATTCACAGCCTTAACAAATGATGTAGCTGGGGTGAAGGCGGTACTTGGAGATCGTGTTGCTATGGAACCTGCTACTTTAGAAGATATTATGTTCTATGCAAAAGGAGCGGAGAAGCAATATGTTTAATCTGATAAAAAAGGATGTTTTTATACAGAAAACACAAATAGGCTTTCTTGTTCCCCTTATTATGATCTTTGCCATTTTCATCAAGGATATGCACCCATCATTTATTTTTCTGATGGCTAGTGTTTTTATCCCTTTTAATGCATATATCTTTGATCAGCAATCTAAAACAAATATTCTTCTTAACTCTTTGCCATACACAAGAAAAGAAATCGTTGCTGCCAGATATATTGGGGCAATTGTATACATGATTCTATCTATTATTCTGGCAGGAGTAATCCTATATGTATTTCAATTTGACTATACCATGAGGGATGTAGCAATTGCTGCTGGATTATTCTGTCTCATTGCGGCCTTTGCTTTTCCATTATTTTATTTCTTAAAAGCAGAGTATATTTTTATAGCAGCTTTTATTGGATTTATTGCTTCAACCATTATGTTACCGCCAGTTTTTCGGTTTTTAGCAGAACACCTTACAACCATTACGGATTTTATAACAAGTTTATCAACCTCTACACTTTATCTTAGCGGTGCAGCTATTGCCATTAGTTTATATCTGATATCCTGGGTAGTCAGCCAATTTATTTATCAGCGAAAAGTATTCTGATATATCGTGCCATATCAATCAATTTGAGAGAAGGAAGACATGAATATGTTTAACTTAATAAAAAAGGATTTAATTATACAAAAGGGAGAGCTGCTTGTATCTGTTGCTATTATTGTTTTCTATGCTATCTTTGGCAGGCAGCTCAGTCCATTTTTTCTTTTCTTAGTGGCGAGTATTTTTTTGCCGCTCAATGCTTATATAAATGAAGAAAAGACAAAAATAAATATATTATGGAACTCGCTTCCATACACAAGAAAAGAGATTGTTACTGCAAAATATCTTGGAGCAGTGCTATTTATGATTTTATCAATCGGAGCAGCTGGTATCATTCTATATATCTTTAATTATAGCTATACAATAAGGGATATGGCGATTGGTGCGGGGTTATTCTTCATTTTTGCTGCTTTCACTTTTCCGTTATTTTATATACTGAGGCCTGGTTATATAGGAACCGCAATTATGATTGGATTTCTCGTATTTTCATTTGCCTTATCCTTTATTGTACCCTTTGTGACCGAAAATTTCACAGTAATCATTCAATTTCTAGCAGGCTTTTCAACATTAACACTTTATCTTAGCGGTGCAATTATCGCCATCAGTTTATATATCTTGTCATGGACAGTCAGCCAATTTATTTACCAGCGAAAAGTATTTTAACGAATGTATTTAAGATGATGTTTGTAGGGTTCAGGATGGACGTGAAAAAGCAGGCTCAAGCCCAAGGCTTAGCCTGCTTTCTAAAACCATTAATCATCTACTTCTACGTGCAGCTGTTCTCCTGACTCTGCGTCAATATAAACATCTACTTCTTGGGACCCCATATCTTCAAAATTGATTTCATATACCGGGCTGCCGTTTTCAAATTCTAAGGACCAGCCTCTTGCGGTTATGCCTTCTGTTTCGGAAGCTTCGGAAGCTATAGATAGTGCTTCTTCAGCAGTGATATAATCGCCGAGTACTAATTCGTTATACTGTTCATCTGATTCTATTTGTTCCCTTTCTTCTGCTATAACATCACCACTTTGATCGATTTCAGCAGAGTATTCCATCGAATCATCATAACCATCTATATCATAAACAAGCTCTCCATTTTCTTCATCCAACTGAATAGAAGAAAGACTTGAACCAGGGAAATGTTCAAGAAAGGCGTCCATAGCATCTTCCGCGCTTAACGACACACTTGTTAAGTCTAAATCATCCTTATTCTCTGTTGTGTCAGTGTTGTCATTCGTATCTGTGTTTTCGTTTTCCCCTTCTGAATTTGTATCCTCATTATTATCTTCTGCGGTCTCATTTGAGTTTGAATCATTTGCTGCATTATCTTCTGTGTTGCTGTCATCACTTGTCCCGCAGGCTGCTAAAGTAATGGAAAGAAGCAGTGTCAGGCATAGAAGTAACATTTTTTTCATGAATATTCACCCTTTCCAATCTCTGTAAAAGAAATTTATTTAAAATCATAATACCCATTTTAAAAATAATCAAACCACAAATATAAAAAAGTATGTATAAATATTTTTCTATAAGCGATGCAGGTTACTCTTACAGAAAGTGAGAAGGATAGTTTTTAATCAAGAACTCTTTCATTTCCTCAGCTGTTTTCTTTTGCAAAGCAGGCACAATATCATCAGCTAGTATTTTTCTGCGTGAACTGCTGGAAAAACCGATGTCCAACAGCTTATTAATATCCTCATCATTCATATAGAATTTTACTTTTAGGCATGTATATCCTTGTTCCTCAATAAGCGTAGCAATCCGGTTGGAAAAAGTAAGAACGTAGTCATAATCAAGTTTAGCTAATTCATGTAATTCGTTAATGTGTAGTATTTTAACAATTTTAATATCTAAAAAATGGTTTAGGGAAGCTCCAAAAAAATCTGCTTTTTCGATGGAAGAATTCGTAACAACGATAATTCTTTTTGTGTTTCTACCCAAGATTTTATTTTCATTAATATGTTTTCGGAAAATAAGCGTGAGTGTTGCTATCTGATCTGAAGATAATTGAAGCTCATTGGAAATAAATGAATCTTGTTCAATTAAATGATATAAATTTGGAAATTTCTCTGCAGTTTGATCCAGCTTATTATCATAAAAATCAAAGTGATAATCGGAACGCAGTATACATTTAAAGATGAACTGGTATATTTCTTGGAATAATTCATGGTACGAATATATATCTGTAATAATAGTTGATTGAATGCCGGAAACAAATTGTATTATTTTTTCTTCCAGCCACCGGATTTGAATAGATACGTTATTTTCCCTGTTCATGGTATCCAAAGAGAATAATATATGATTCATAACCTGATTCTCCGTTGAATGCTCAACCAATTTAAATGGTGACGAGAAGGTCAGGCTTGTATGAACTTTTTTATTTTCATAGTAACCTAGATGATTTCTATAAAGTGCAATCATTACATATAGAAAAATAAACTTCTTAGAAGGATAAGATAATTCTATATTCTGTTGATGGATTATATTTTCAATCATATTTTTAACTTGGCTGTGAATAAAATTTGTTTCGGTTAAAACGTATTCTGAAATTAATACTTCCATTGGATTATTAGCTTGCCGAAGATATAACGTATTATTCTCATCCAGCTCAAATAGTTTGACTAAAATTTTTGTGCCTTCTATACGAATTAGGGTTTCTTGACCAGTAATACGAATCCCTTTTTTACGAACAATTTCTTTGGAAAGCCCTGCTTGTTTTAGTTGATTTGTCAAATGACGGTTATCTTTTTTCTTGGTGCTCATACTTAATCCTAAATGCTGATATAATCTGGAGGTATTGACAACTTCTTTTAAAAGGGATTGCACAATAATAAAAGATAATCGCTCCTTTTGTGATGGGACATATTCATAAAAAGGAATATTTTGAACGATTTGGATATATTCTTTATACGTCATCTTACTTTGAATCTTGTGGTTTTTAGGGACAAGCTGCTGATGCTTGGCTAAATAGGCATTAATTAAATCAATTCTTCTATAAATACTTCCCTCGCTTCGATTGAAAGCTTTTGTATTTGATAAATCAATCTCACCATGCTCTTGAAGGTGATTAAGTAATTTTAAATCAAGTGAGTCCATAGTTCCTTTCCTCCTCATGAAGTATCTTCAAAAAGTATATTGGTTCTTTCTTCTTTTAAAAGCACAGGTGAAAGTTAATTAGGCCTGTCCATTTTAAAATGAGGGGTAATTTTTTGAATAGATTTCTATTGAAAAACTTCCTTGTTATACCCCTGATATAATTCTACACTTAGTTTAAGAAATAAGGAAGGAAGAGAAGGTATGAAATTAAATAACGTTAAAGATACAATTCAAAAGTTTGGAAGATCTTTGTTATTACCGATTGGTGTAATGGCACCTGTTGGGATGCTTATGGGGATTTGTGGAGCTTTAGGACAGGATTATATGATTGAGAGATTACCTTTTTTAGATAATACGGTGGTCCAAACAGCTATTCATAGTTTGCAGGATATTACAGCAATTATTTTTGAAAATATACCGCTTCTCTTTGCTATGGGTGTCGCATACGGGATGTCGAAGAATGAAAAAGGAATCGCTGTATTTGCCTCTGTATTAGGTTATTTAACCATGCTTGTTGTAATGAATGTATATCTGACAGTGACAGGCACACTAGCTGAAGATCCCGAAACGATGTCGCAAGTAGGACAAGGCGTCGTATTAGGAATTCAAACCTTGCGAATTGATGCTTTTGGAGGGATAATCGCTGGTTTAATAGCTGCCAAAATTGCGGATCGCTTCTATAGATTAGAATTACCGCTGGCATTTGCTTTCTTTGGCGGAAAAAAATCTGTTCCAATCATTACATTTTTGGTGATGATTCCAGTCGGATTGATTATCCCTGTTATCTGGGGATTATTTACTCAATTTTTATTAAGTATTTCATTTATATTTATGAACCAGCATTTTGGCGTCGGCGCTTATTGGTTTGCGCATCGTGCATTAATTCCTTTTGGACTCCATCACGTACTTGCTTCTGTTGTTCGTTTTTCGGAAGCGGGAGGCGTTTACCTGATTGACGGTCAAAATTATATTGGTATTTTAAATGCTACAAATAAGATTTTATTTGATTTAGGTCCATCGCATGAAGCATGGGATCGCTTAATGCCTGATTTAGTAAAGTATTTGGCGTCTGGTCAGATGTTGATTACCTTGTTTAGGATTCCGGCCATCGGTTTAGCAATGTATCATACCTCTTTTGCATCAAATAAAACAATTGCTAAAGGAACTATTCTGACAGTCGTATTAACAGCATTCTTAGGGAATGTAACGGAACCGCTTGAGTTCTCATTCTTATTTATTGCTCCTTTGTTGTTTGTTGTTTATATCATATTAAGTGGTATTATGGCGTTACCATTAAACTTTCTAGATATTTCAATCGGCTACATCCGGGGTACGATATTTGACTTTGGTATATTTGGCTTATTGTATGAAGGAACGAATTGGTACCAGCTTGTTCTTTTAGGTATCGTAAACTTTATTGTATTCTATTTTGTTTTCCGGTTTGCGATTACAAAATGGAATTTAAAAACACCTGGACGTGAAGCAGAAATTAAAAATGTGAGTCTATTAAAAGAAAAACGATACCCTGAAATTGCGGGAATTGTTATTGAAGGACTTGGCGGAAAAGAAAATATTAAGAATGTAGACAATTGTGTTACCCGATTAAGAGTAGACTTATATGACGATGAAAAAGTTGACCTGGAAAGATTAAAAGATTCTGGTTCATCCGGCTCCTTTATGGCTCAAAAAAATCATATTCATGTCGTATTTGGACCACACGTTGAATTTGTCAGAAATGCAGTGGATGAAAAACTATATTCAAAATAAAGCATAAGGGAGCAGGAAGTATGAGAGCGTTATATGATTCCAAAACAAAAACAATGTATGATTACGGGATAAGAGAATTATTAGATTCCAACCAAAAGTATCAATCGTGGCTGGACGTTGAAGCAGCTTTAGCAACTGCTCAAGGAGAATTGGGCATCATTCCTCAAAGAGCAGCAAAAAATATTAATGAAGCAGCGCGAATAGAAAATATAGATTTAGAAGAGATGGAACGATTAAAAGAAAGTGTTGGACATGGCTTTGTACCCTTTTTAAAAGTTTTCATTAAAGCATGTCATGAAGAAAGCGGGAAGTACGTGCATTATGGGGTTACAACGCAAAATATTCAACAAACTGCACAGCTATTAGTTACATCAAAAATACATGATCGCGTAATGAACGTACTTGCTGATATTTTATCTCATTTAGGAGAATTGGCAGAAAAACATAAAAATACAGTAATGTCTGGACGTACACATGGAAGACATGCCATTCCCATTACGTACGGATACAAAGTTTCTGTGTGGATTAGTGAGACGATTGATTCGATAGAGAGATTATCCGAAGCGGCCAAACGGACGTTTCAAGTAATGATGGGTGGAGCTGTCGGTTCATTTAATACCTTTGGAGAAAAGGGGATAACACTGCAATCAGAAGTGGCTAAACTGTTAAATATGAATACCATGCCGGTACCGTCAAGAAATATAACGAGTCATAAAACGGAGTATATTCATGCGCTTGCTTTATTAGCAAATGGTTTTCATAAAATTGCTGAAGAAGTATATTCTACATCTATTGAAGAAATCGGAGAAGTTTCCGAAAGCTTTGAAAGTGGTACGATTGGTTCCAGCACGATGCCGCATAAAATTAATCCCAAGCTGTCAAAAGGGATTATCGCTAACGCCCAAAAACTCTATACGCTTCCACAGCTTTGTTTAAATGCTGCTGCAAGGCCCTATGAAGCTGATAGCAGCCAGTATATGGTGTTTGATGCTGCACTGGAAGAAGCAATAGAATTAATTACAGAAGTGGTTTTACGGACAGAAGAATTGACGAAAGGGATTTCTGTTCATGTAAATAAAATGAAGGAAAATGCTTCTCTGAATAAAGGGTTAGATAATAGTGAATTTATTATGATGGAATTAGCAAAGAAGCTTGGAAAGGATAAAGCACATACGGTTGTTTACAACAAAGCGATACAAGTGCAGACAGAGGGAAGTTCATTTGTAGATGCTTTATTAGAAGATAAGGATGTAAACCAAATGTTTTCTAAGGATGAAATCAAAGGTATGCTGCTTCCGGAAAGGTATGTAGGTGCAGGAAACATTATTGCTGAAGAACAAGCTAAAAGAGCATTCCGTATCTCTGAAAAAATTAAAAAAGATTTACCAGAACAGGATGCTTGATGAAGAAAGATAAGACTGTCCCTTTTTAGGAGTGTATGCAGTATGATTAAACTTGTTGCTGTTGATATGGATGGAACACTTTTAGATACGAATAAACAAATATCCAGTGCAAATAAAGGCGCTATTAAAGCTTGTATAGACCAGGGAATTAGAATCGTTCTGAGCACAGGCAGGCCTTTTAGCCATGTAGAACCATACGCGGATGAATTAAAACTGAATAATTTTTTTGTTACAGCAAATGGGGGACAAATATTAAATATGGAAAAAGAAGTGATTTCCCAGCACTTTCTTTCTGCCAATCATTTATTAAGACTTACTCACTTTTGTGAAACAAAAAAATTAAGGTATTGGGCATTAACTACGAAAGAACTCTTTAAAAATCAGTTTCCAGTCAATTATATGGATAAAAACTGGTTGAAATTTGGGATTCGGCTGGACACAGAGAAAGAAGCCGATCGTCTTCGCAAATATTTAACAGAAACGAATCTATATGAGGTCTCAAATACACTGCCAACGAATATTGAGTTAAATCCTTTAGGTATAAATAAAGCAACTGGTATTGAATTTGTTGGTAAACAAATTGGAATTGAGATGAATGAAGTCATGGCAATAGGAGATGCACTCAATGATGTCAAACTTATTAAAAAGGCTAAGCTGGGTATTGCGATGGGGAATGCTCAACCAAGTGTTAGAGAAATAGCAGACTTTGTAACAAAAGATCATAACAATGACGGTGTAGCATTTGCGTTGAATAAATATATTTTACATGATAATAAATTGTTTTAAAGAAATAAAATCAATATAAACTTAGGTGGGTGAGATTATGCTTGGAAAGCTTTTTAAAAAGAAAGGAAGTAACGAAATAGAATTATTTGCGCCTGTTGATGGAGAAATAGTTCCTTTAGAGGAAGTACCTGATCCGGTGTTTTCTGAACAAATGATGGGCGATGGAATTGCTATTAAACCATCTAATGGCAAGGTGGTATCGCCAGTTGACGGAGACATTGTACAAGTATTCCCGACGAAGCATGCGGTAGGAGTTAAGGCTGGAAATGGAGCAGAAATTTTAATCCATATTGGCTTAGAAACAGTGGCATTGGATGGAGAAGGATTTACCGTTCGCGTGAAGGAAGGAGATAAAGTGAAAAAAGGAGATCCCCTTGTTGATATAGATTTAGCAGTTGTAAGCGAAAAAGCTTCAAGTACTGTTACACCAATGCTAATTACAAATATGAATGATATCGAAACTTTAGATAAACAAGATGTGAAGCAAGTTCGAGCTAGTGAGGATGTAGTTATTACTATTAAATAAACGGATATACTAATAAGTTGATTTTATTAGTACAAAAAAAGACAAGAGCATATAACCGGAAAAAGTAGCGGCTTTTCGCTTTGAAGTGGAAAGCTGCTGCTTTTTTATATTTCTTTTCAATTTTACTTCCAAATTCGAAATAATCGATTTTCGTATTTGTGTGGAAACGTTATAATAGAGAAAGAAGGAAGGGAATTATATGATATTTTTATTCCTGAGAACGATTGCAATTGGTCTCTTTGGAGCTGTTATCTTTACCGTAATTGGCCTGCCCCTGCCTTGGCTGCTTGGATCTATGATCGTGACACTATTATTCCAATTAAAATCATCCTGGAAAATCGTTTGGGATTCAACTTTTCGTAATATCGGACTGGTTATTGCCGGATATACGATTGGTTATGCTTTTACATTAGAAGCGCTGCAGGATATGGTAAACTATTTTCCAATGATGATTATTATTAACATTATCTTTTTACTTTTATTTATTGGTGTCAGTTTTGCAGTTTCAAAGTGGGCGAGGCTGGATATTGGAACAGCAATGGCTTGTTGTGCTCCGGGGGGATTGCAGCAGGTAATCGTCTTTGCGGAAGAGCAGAAAACCTTGAATATAACCGTAGTGACGTTTTATCAAGTCATTCGGCTGCTGGCGATTATTACATTGGTTCCGTTTATTGTTTCCAGTAATAATGGTGGTGCGGCCCCCGATAACACAACAGAAAGCTATTCATTGATTTTATTTGGTTTATTGATTCTATGCTACATAGTGGGAATGGCCTGCAAGCTGATCAAAGTACCTACCGCCTACTTATTAGGACCTGTTTTCTTTATCATGATATGCAATCTGTTGTCTATTCAGGTCCCAAGGATGCCTGAAAATTTACTGCATGTTGCCCAGCTGTTTATTGGGATTTATGTAGGCTTATTATTAGAACGGGATAAGCTGAGGAAAATGAAATCACATATTGTGTATGCGGTTGGTTCGTGTGTCATATTAATTAGCGTGGCTTTTTTAATTAGTGAATGGATGGCCCATTATTTTATGGATTTTGCGACCAGCTTTCTGAGCGTAGTTCCAGGCGGTGTAGATCAAATGGGGATTATCGCTGCTTCGATTCAGGCGGAAGTAACGGTGGTGACCTCGTTTCAGCTGTTTCGGATTTTATTTTTATCCATTATCATCATTCCATTTGTTAAATATATGGTGCGGCGGGATCAAATGAAGAAGGTAAGAGAGTAATGTAAGAGAGGTGTTTAAAGTGATTCAAATTGGCTTAACGGGATGGGGAGACCACGATTCTATTTATGCAGATGATACAAAAGCGCATGAAAAATTACAGGAATACAGCAGTCATTTTCCGGCGGTAGAATTAGACTCCTCCTTCTATGCGGTACAGCCGATTCGTAATATGGAAAAATGGGCGAGGGAGACGCCGGAGAATTTTCAATTTATCGTGAAAGCCTATCAGGGAATGACCGGGCATGATCGGGAGGAAAAGGATAACCCTTTTGAAACGAAGGCAGAAATGTTCCAAGCATTCAGGGAGTCGATTGTACCGCTGCAAAAAGCAGGAAAATTGGGAGCTGTGCTGTTTCAATTCCCGCCGTGGTTTGACTGTACACACGAGCATGTGCAATATTTACGCTATTGTAAAAAGGAAATGAAGGATATTCCTGTTGCTTTGGAGTTCAGACAGCAATCCTGGTATGAGGAAAGATTTCAGCAGCAAACCTTGCAATTTATGAAACAAGAAGGCTGGATTCATACTGTTGCAGATGAACCGCAGGCTGGTGAAAAGTCGGTTCCTTTTGTGCCTGTTGTGACAGTAAAAGATAAAGTCATTATCCGGCTGCACGGAAGAAACGTCCACGGCTGGAATTACTCGGGAAATGTGAATTGGCGGAAGGTCCGTTATTTATATGAATATAACGAGCAGGAATTAACAACGATAGCCGAAGAGGTAAAAAGGTTAGAAAAGCAATGTGAAGAGGTTATAGTATTGTTTAACAACAATTCTGGAAGACATGCAGCTGGAAACGCGAAGCAGCTGCAGCAGATGTTAGGAATTGAATTTGATGGACTGGCTTCACAGCAGCTGGGGCTGTTTTAATTACATGTATGAAAGAGATAACCAAATTTATGAGGTTTCAACCACCATAGATTTGGTTATTTTTTGAGCTGCAACATATTGTACTTTATTACGAAACAAGAATTAACAAGAAAGAAATGCTTCTGGTTAAGTTAACAGAAACAGCCGCCTCTTTAAATTTTCAGAAAATAAGTATATAATAACCTTAACCTTAAGACGAACGGAGGAAACTCATATGATTCGTTATATGGTATGAACATCTTAGCGGACTCCCTTTTAAAATCATAATTAAACAAAGATTTCAGGAGGGACAAAAAATGAATATAGAAAATAAGCGGAACAAACTGATGGAAGCGCAAAAGAAATATCATTTTTCAGGAGCGTTCTATGCTAAAAAACAGGCTGAAGTCATCACAGGAAGCAGCGGCTATAGAAATCGAGCTGAGAAACTAAAGAATCAGACAGATACACGATTTGGTATTGCCTCGGGGTGCAAATTGTTTACTGCAGTTGCTGTAGCTAAGCTGGTGGAAATGGGAAAAATAACTTTTGCGACAAAGCTGCATGATTGTGTAATGGAGGAGTTTCCTTATTTTGATAAGAATATTACCATTCACCATTTACTGACGCATACTTCTGGTGTGCCGGATTATTTTGATGAGGAAGAGATGGATGATTATGAGCAGCTGTGGGAGTATCTGCCAATGTATAAAGTCAGGTCGCCAAAAGATTTTCTCCCGCTTTTTCAACATAAAAGGATGCAGAAACATCCAGGTGATTCCTTTCAATATAATAATTCAGGCTATATTTTATTAGGCTTGATTGTAGAACAGGTTGCCGGCTGCAGTTTTTCTTCTTTTGTAGAGGAACATATTTTTAAAGCGGCAGACATGAGCGATTCAGGATATTTTGAAATGGATGATTTGCCGGAACGGACAGCATTAGGTTATATGGAAGACTCAGAGGGCAAATGGAAAACAAATATGTATTCCCTTCCGGCTAAGGGCGGCCCGGATGGGGGCGCATATGTTACTGTAGCTGATATGGCTAAGTTCTGGAAGGCTTTGAAGAGCTTTCAGCTGTTATCTGAAGAAATGACGAAGCAGGTGTGTCAGCCGCATGAATGTGTGTATGCAGAAGAAAACATCTTCTACGGCTACGCTGGTTATATGGAATTAGACGACAATAAAAACATTATAAAGCATATTCAAATGGGCTATGATCCGGGAGTCAATTTCCGGGCGGTTCATTATCCGTATGAGAAGAAGACGATGATTGTTTGTTCAAACGAATCCGAGGGAGCTTATGAGCTTTTAAAAGAGATGGAGCGCATCATATAAACAAAGAAAGAGGGATTAACCACAGCAGGTTGACCCCTCTTCTAGCGAAACAGTTTATTTCTGATCTTTTTTGCATATCTATGAAAAATACGGCTTTTATCAAGTTTTCGTTCTTTGGTTAAAGTTTGAAATGCAGCCTGCTTCTCTGTATAATCCGCCTGCATTTTATCTTCTGTTGCTATTTTCATTAAGTCGTGATGCGATATATACTGCTTCTGATTTTCCTGCTCGTCAGAAAGATAGCCTGCCCGTTTTAAAATACGGAAAGATTGTTTCACTTCTTCGGGCAATCCTGCAAATTCATCCCGCAAATCTAGACGCTCTCCTTTGCCCGGCAAATTATTGAATTCTCCATCATCCACTGCCTTTTTAATTTGCTCTTCTACAAAGTGATACATAAAGCTCCTCCTTATGCAATCTATCTTTAAGTATGCTGGATGAAAAAGAAAAGTTCAACTAAAGATTGTTATCGATATGGTTGATAATCTGCTGCACAGCCTGTTCCCCCTTAAGTTTCCAATCATATAAATCTGGTTTATGAAGATAAGCTTGAAATGAATCGAAATACCGAATGTCAGCGTGATGGATAATTTGAGGATTTCCAAATTCAATTTGAACAGGTGGCTGGTTATGTTCTTCTTGCAGCACCCGGTAGGGAAGATACAAATATAGTTTTCTCTCTGCCTGACTGGAAAGCAGCCCATTAAAATATCCGTGGTAGTTACTATTTTCTGCTATCGTAAATCCAAGCTCTTTTAAATACAGCTTTAATTTTAGGAAAACTCCTTGCTTACCCGGCAAATTCGTATGCAATGCGATCATTTTTAGTTTCTCCTTTTCCATTCTGTTATGACTAGTTTTGCCTTTGGGAAAGCGAAACATACGTTAATAAGAGACTATTCCATCTGTGGAAATTAAATAAATAAGGACTTAATTGAGGAACGTTTGTTCTGTACACTTTATTTAGATAGCCATCTCAGAAACTCACCTTATCAAAATAAAAGGATGTGTTTTTTATGCCCCGAATATGTCTCCGAAAAGTATACTCCTCATCAGAAACACCCTCTCTGCATGTACAGGAAGAATCCAGGTCAT